>NZ_JAUJRI010000006.1:0-372759 GCF_030504405.1 Burkholderia sp. AU44665
GGCCCGGACGCCGCCGGCGCGGCAGCGCGCATCGCGGCGGGCGCCGCGACGGCCGAAGCCGCGGCCGGCACGGCATTCGCGCCCGACCCCGGCGTGACACCCGGCACCGAAAGCGGCACGGGCGCCGCGGGCGGCGTCGGCACGACCGGCGTCGTCATCTTCATCGGTTCACCCTGCGGCGTCGGCGCGGGTTCGGGCAGCGGCGCGACGGGCTCCTTCTCGGCGGCCTTCACGGTCGCGCGGTCGCGCCGCGCCGGGTCGATCTTCAGGAAATGGTCGACGAGCGTGAAGAAGCGTTCATAGAACACGCCGGCGGGAATCGTCTCGCTCGCGGTCTTCACGAGCGCATCGTCGCTCGACCCGATCGGCAGCGACAGCGAGCCGAACACGCTCAAGCCGACGCTGGCCGACGTATTCGACTTCTTCAGCGTATAGCGGTCCTGCACCGCGTTCACGTATGCGATGCTCGACGAGCCGTCCGCGGTCGCGTCCGCGCACACGACGTGAAACTCGATCACGACGTGCATGTCGTTGCTCGGCTGGAAATTCTTGCTGCCGTCGACCGCGTCGTTGCGCGACGACGACACCACGTAGCCCTGGCTCAGCAGCGCGCGCCGCGCGGCCTCGCAGGCCGCGTCGGATTTCGAGTGGAACGTATGCGCATAAGGGCTGCTGGTCGCGTCGAACTGTTCCTGCTGGTAGATCGGCTTGGGCGGCGACGAGCATGCCGCCAGCACGGTCGCGGCCGCGAGCGCGCACGAAACGGAAAACAGGCGAAATCGGTTGTGCATGGCGTCTTTCAGAAGGCTCGGCGAGAGGTGGCGCAAGGGCGGTGCCCGGATGGGCGCACGCGCACATCTCGTATGGCCGGGGCGACATTATAGTTTCGTTTGATGTCGCGGCTCGCTTCAGTCGGCCGGCGCGCCGCGCGCCGCGGCCAGCAATCGCGACGTCAGCGGATGATGTTCGCCGCGCCGCGAGCGGATCGCGTGGATCTCCTCGGTCACGTCGCCCGCCTGCCCGAGCCGCCTGAGCCCGCGCAGCAGCGACGCATCGTTCGCGCCGAGTTCGCTCAGCGGGAACACGCCGAGGCCGCGCGCCGCGAACACGGCCATCAGCGCGCTGTCCTCGAACTCCCCGGCCACGCGGGGCACGATCCGCTCGTTTTCCAGCCACAGGTCGAGGCGGGCGCGCAATGCCGAATGCGCGGTCGGCAGCAGCATGGGCAGCTCGGTCAGGCACTGCGGAAAGCGCTGCCGGGCGGCCGGCGTGACGAGCGCCGCGGGCCCGTACCAGTCGACCGGCGAGGCCACGAGCCGCTCGCTCGTCACGCGCAGGTTCGACCCCGACGGCGCGCCCTGGCCGGCCAGCACGAGATCCAGATGATGCAGCGCGAGTTCCGCGAGCAGCGCGTCGTGCTCGCCCTCGTGGCACAGCAGCCGCAGCGTGGGCGTGTCGAGCACCGGGGCCAGGATCGCGTGCGCGGCGAGCTTGGAGATGCCGTCCGCGAGGCCGACCGCGAGCCGCACGGTTGGCCGGCTGGCCGCCGCGCGCACGTCGTCGGGAATCAGCCGGCCCATCTCGAAGATGACTTCCGCGCGCGCGAAGGCGGCCTGCCCGGCGTCGGTCATCGCGACGCCGCGCCCGGCAGGGCGCAGCAACTGGTGCCCGAGCGATTTCTCCAGCTCGCGCACCTGCGCGCTGATCGTCTGCACGGCCATGTCCAGCCGGCCGGCCGCACGCGCGAAACCGCCTTCCTTCACGACGACCCAGAAATAGTACAGATGGCGAAAATTCAGCATCGGAGCACGATATATCGAAAAAAACGAACCTGAAGTCAGATTCTCTCTGATTTTTCCGAAGTACGGAGCGGCATATCATCGGGTTTTCCACTTTCGTATCCGCCCATCCCATGGACTATCTGCTGACGCTTGCCACCGACCCCGCCGTCTGGGCCGCGCTCCTGACGCTCGTCGTGATGGAAGTCGTGCTCGGCATCGACAACCTGATCTTCATCTCGATCCTCAGCAACAAGCTGCCCGAAGCGCAGCGCGCACGCACGCAGCGCCTCGGCATCGCGCTCGCGCTGGTGATGCGCCTCGCGCTGCTCGGCAGCGTCGCGTGGATCGCGAGCCTCACCGAACCCGTGTTCACGCTGTTCGACCATGCGTTCTCGTGGCGCGACATGATCCTGCTGTCGGGCGGCCTGTTCCTCGTGTGGAAGGCGACCACCGAGATCCATCACCACGTGTCGCACGACGGCGACGGCGCGGGCGGGGCCGCCGGCGCGGCCGGCCTGACGATGTGGGCCGCGATCGGCCAGATCGTGATGCTCGACATCGTGTTCTCGATCGACAGCATCGTGACCGCGATCGGCATGACCGAGCACGTCCCGATCATGTTCGTCGCCGTGATCGTCGCGGTGACCGTGATGCTGTTCGCCGCGCAGCCGCTCGCACGCTTCATCGACCGCAACCCGACGATCGTGATGCTCGCGCTGTCGTTCCTGGTCGTGATCGGCATGACGCTGATCGCCGAAGGGTTCGGTTCGCACGTGCCGAAGGGTTACATCTATGCGGCGATGGCCTTCTCGGCGTTCGTCGAGGGCATGAACATGCTCGCGCGGCGCGCGAAGGCGAAGCGGGCCGCGCATGCGGCGCGCGACTGACGCGGCGCGCGACTGACGCGGCACGCGGGATGCCGGCCGCCGCGGCGGCCGGCTCGCGCGCCTCATACGGAATCCGGATGAAATTCGCACGGAAAGGAGAAACGCGATGAAATGTCCTGTCTGCAAGACGCCCGACCTGCTGATGGCCGAGCGCCAGTCGATCGAGATCGACTACTGTCCGACCTGCCGCGGCGTGTGGCTCGATCGCGGCGAACTCGACAAGCTGATCGCCCGTGAAACCGGTGACGCGCCGGTTCGCCGCGACGCCGTGCCGGCGCAACACGATGCGCATGCGCCGCGCGGTCGCAACGACGGCTGGGGGCGCGACGGCCGCTCGCACGACGAGCGTGATCGGCACGACGGCCGGCGCCGCAAGAAGTCGGTGTTCGACCTGTTCGATTTCGATTGAAGCGGCCGTTCGCGTGCCCGAACGCGCGCGGCCCGATGTAAAAAATCCCCGCCCGGCATCGCGCCGGGGCGGGGATTTTTCATGCGCGTCGCGTCAGCACACGCGCCGATGCTTACGCATGGCCGGCCGTCACGTCGATGCGACGCGGACGCGTTTCCTCGCGGCGCGGAATCGTCAGCGTCAGCACGCCGTCGCGCAGGTTCGCGTCGATTCGCGACGTGTCGAGGTCGGCGCTCAGCACGAACGACCGTGCATAGCGCGTCGCGCGTACTTCCGCGTGCCGCATGCGCAGGTCGGCCGGCGCGTCGAATTGCGTCGCGGCTTCGATCGTCAGCGTATTGTCGTGCACCTTCACGTCGAGGTTGTCGCGCGGCACGCCGGGCAGGTCGGCCCGCAGCGTGACGCCGCGCGCGTCCTCGACGATGTCGACGGACGGCGTGATCGCGGGCCGGCGCGCGGCTTCGGCGGCGGCAGCGTAAACGGTGCTCGGGTGGCGTTCGGCCAGGGTCGGGTTCGTGTTCATGTCGGTATCCTGAAGATTACTGAATCGTGATCGCACGCGGCTTCGATGCTTCGCGCCGGCCGACGCGAATCAGCAGGCAGCCGTTCTCGTAGCGGGCGCTGACCTGGTCGGGGTCCGCGTCGCGCGGCAATTCGACCACGCGGCGGAACGCGCCGTGAAAGCGCTCCTGCGCATACGTGCGCACGTCGTCGCCGTCGCGCGGCGCCGGCTTGCGCTCGCCGCTGATCGTCAGCAGATCCTTGTCGATCGACACGTCGAAGTCGCTCGCGGCCATGCCGGGTGCGAACGCGACGATCTCGATCGCATCGTCGGTGGCGCCGACGTTGAGTGCGGGAAACGCGCCGGCGCGCCCCGCACGGATGCCGGACGGGCGCTCGCCGAGCAGGCTCGCCATCTGCCGCTGCACGCGGGCGAATTCGTCGAACAGATCGTAGCCGTGATGGATACCGCTCATGTTGGTCCTCCTGAACAGGGAACGCGGGAGACGTGACCGCGCGACGCCTGCGGCGGGCGCGACGGGGGCTCCACGGGGTCGATAACGGGGGCGGTGCGTTGGATGCGGCACTGCCCGACGACGCTTAATTAGTGGCCGCCGCCGCGCATTTCAAGAGGGCATGTGCAATCCCCGCGTCGACGCATGCGCACAGGATTCGATGCGACAATCGCCGCGGCATATCCGCAGACCAACCACACGGGACAACCATGGACATTCGACGTATCGCGATCGTCGGCGCCGGCGTGATCGGCGCGAGCTGGGCCGCTTTCTACCTGACGCAGGGCTTCGACGTCGTCGCGACCGACCCGGCGCCGCAGGCCGACCAGCGGCTGCGCGACGCGCTCGCCGCCTTCCTCGGCGAGCGGGCCGCCGAACTTGCCGCGCGGCTGTCGTTCGACGCCGATCTCGTGCGCGCGCTCGACGGCGTCGACTTCGTGCAGGAGAACGGCCCCGAGCGACTCGACCTGAAGCGCGCGCTCTATCGCCAGATGGACGACGTGCTGCCCGCGCACGTGCCGATCGCGTCGAGTTCGTCGGGCCTGAAGATGTCCGAGATCCAGACCGCGTGCGCGAAGCATCCGGAGCGCTGCCTGATCGCGCATCCGTTCAATCCGCCGCACCTGATCCCGCTCGTCGAGCTGGTCGGCGGCGATGCGACGGACCCCGACGTGATCGCGCGCGTGAAGCAGTTCTACGATGCGCTCGGCAAGCAGACGATCGTGCTGAACAAGGAGACGACCGGCCACGTCGCGAACCGGCTCGCGGCCGCGCTGTTCCGCGAGGTGTATCACCTCGTCGGCGAAGGCGTCGTGAGCGTCGCCGACGCGGACAAGGCCGTCGCGTGGGGCCCCGGCCTGCGCTGGGGGCTGATGGGGCAGTGCCTGACCTATCATCTCGGCGGCGGCGCGGGCGGGATCGCGCACTTCCTCGAACACCTGTCGGGGCCGATCGCGAGCTGGTGGGACGACCTCGGCACGCCGTCGTTCGATCCGGAGGTCGATCGCAAGCTGACCGACGAACTGCGCGCGATCCAGGGCGAGCGCTCGATGCAGGCGCTGGCGGCCGAGCGCGACCGGCTGCTCGTCGAGCTGATCGACGCGCGGCGCCGCAGCTTCCTGCCTTGATCCTGGTCCGGTCGTGCACGCGCGGCGGCGGCGGTTATTGCTGCGACGTCGTCTGGCTGGCCGGCGGCACGTGGGCCAGCCACGCGGGGCTCGTGGCCTGCACGAGTTCGCGGTTGCGTGCGCGCGTCGCGGCGTTCGCCGGATAGTTGCCGTCGTTGGTCGGCAGTTCGCCGTCGAGATAGGCCTGCTTGAGCTGCTCGATGACTTCCGCGCGCGTCAGGCCCTGTTGCGCGGCGGGCGACGCGTCGGTCTGGGCAAAGGCGGGGGACAGCAAGGCGGCTGCGGCGGTCGCGACGGCGAATCGCAGGGCGTTGTTCATGGCGGGCTCCGATCAAGGGGACGGGGTAGCGGATGCGCGCGGCGATGTGCGGTGCATTCCGTTGGGTCCCATTGTCGCGAGCGCGTGCTGCGCGGACGATGACGCGTTCCGGGCAACGCTGTCAGGTGCGGGCGCGACCGCGCCCGTGCGGTGCCGTTACAACTCGGCCGCCGCCGCGATCAGCGTGGCTTCCAGTGCGAGCGTCGAGCGCGACGCGGCCGCCGGGCGGTCGATCACGTATTCGAGTTCGCCGAGCTCCGGCAGCCCCGCGTCGAGCCGCGCGAGCCCGGCCGGGATCACGTAGCCGGCGAACGCGCTGACGCCGAGCCCCGCGCTCGCGGCCGCCCGCAACACCGCGATGCTGCTGCTCACGACGGCGATGCGGTACGGCCGCCCGACGGCTTCGAGCGATTCGAGCACGCGCCGGCGCGACACGCTCGGCTCCGGATGCATCGCGAGCGGCAGCACGGCCTCGTGGCCGGTGATCCGCGAATCGGGGCCGGTGCACCAGTACAGCGGTTCGCTGCGGATCACGCGGCCGCGCCGGCTGCCGGCGATGCGCTTCGCGAACACGAGATCGTGCCGGCCCTCGTCGAGCGCGTCGAACAGGTCGCCCGACAGCCCGGTCGAGATCGCGAGCTCGACGTCCGGGTTGCGCTGCACGAAGCTCGCGAGCGCGGCCGTCAGGTGCGCCGACGCAAAATCCTCCGACATCGCGAGCCGCACCTTGCCCGACAGCGGCGGCCCGCATACCGACGTGACGGCCTCGTCCATCAGTTCGAGAATCCGCACCGCGTAGCGGAACAGCGCGTCGCCGTGCTGCGACAGGTGCACGTTGCGCGTGTCGCGCTCGAACAGCGGCCGGTCGAGCAGCTCCTCGAGGCGGCGGATATGCTGGCTGACGGTCGATTGCGACAGGTTCACGCGCTCGGACGCGGCGGTGAAGCTGCCGGACTGGGCGACGGCGACGAAGCTGCGCAGCAATTCGGGCGGTAACGGACGCATTGCTAAATCCACTGAATCGGTTTCGACAACTTCATAAATGGCCGGATTTTGCGGCGCTAGTATCGGATCACGCGCCCGTGCGGCCTCCGCGAAACGGGGGACACCGGACGCGTAGCCCGTGTCGCGCCGCCGGCTGCATCGATCAGTCTAAGCCATCCGGCGTCCGGCCCGAAACCGCATCATCCCATCGACCCCGAGAACGCGCTCGCACGACGAGCCGCCGGGCCGCGGCGCCCCGCCGCAGGAGACACACAGTCCGCCCGGGATCGGCGTGCGGGCCTGGCTCCCGCACGCGTCAGGCGCCCGTCACGAAGAGACTGGAGACGACTCATGATCATCTATGGAACCGCGCTGCTGGCGTTCTGCCACCTGGCCGGACTGTTCCTCGGCGACCTGCTCGGCAGCGCGATCGGCGTGAAGACCAACGTCGGCGGCGTCGGTATCGCGATGCTGCTGCTGATCTGCCTGCGCCTGTGGCTGCACCGGCGCGGCTGGCTGCCGAAGGAGACCGAGGCGGGCGTCGGCTTCTGGGGCGCGATGTACATCCCGGTCGTCGTCGCGATGGCCGCGAACCAGAACGTCGTCGCCGCGCTCAAGGGCGGGCCGGTCGCGCTGCTGGCGGCCGTCGGCGCGGTCGCGATCTGCGCATGCTGCATCGCGGTGCTCGCGCGCACGGGCCGCGACGACACGGCCTTCGCGGGCGTGCCGCAATTCGAAGAACGGTAACGGAGGCCGCCATGCTGCAGATGCTCGAAAAAACCGTCGCCCACAACGGGCTCGTCGCGTCGTTCGCGCTGGTCGGCCTGATCATGTGGCTGTCGTCGATCGCGTCGCGCAAGCTCACGTTCGGCCGCGTGCACGGCTCGGCGATCGCGATCGTGATCGGCCTCGTGCTCGCCTACGTCGGCGGCGCATTCACCGGAGGCGAGAAAGGGCTGGCCGACGTCAAGCTGTTCGCCGGCATCGGCCTGATGGGCGGCGCGATGCTGCGCGATTTCGCGATCGTCGCGACCGCGTTCGAAGTGCAGCCGACCGAGGCGCGCAAGGCCGGGCTCGTCGGCGTCGTGTCGCTGCTGCTCGGCACCGTGCTGCCGTTCATCGTCGGCGCGTGCGTCGCGCGTGCGTTCGGCTATACCGATGCGGTCAGCATGACGACGATCGGCGCGGGCGCCGTCACCTATATCGTCGGGCCCGTCACGGGCGCGGCGATCGGCGCGAGCTCCGACGTGATCGCGCTCAGCATCGCGACGGGGCTCGTGAAGGCGATCATCGTGATGGTCGGCACGCCGGTCGCGGCCAATTTCATGGGGCTGAAGACGCCGCGCTCCGCGATGATCTTCGGCGGGCTGGCCGGCACCGTCAGCGGCGTGAGCGCCGGCCTTGCCGCGACCGATCGCCGGCTCGTCCCGTACGGTGCGCTGGTCGCGACCTTCCATACCGGCGTCGGCTGCCTGCTCGGGCCGTCGGTGCTGTTCTTCACGACGCGCGCGCTGGTCGGCGCGTGAGGCCAGGCGAGGGGCCATGCGAGTGGCCCGTGCGCGCGCCGCATCCATCGCGGCGTCCTCTGAGTCGCATTCGGCAACATCATCAATCGACAGCGGCGCCAGGCTTAGAATGCCGCTGAACCCTCGAAGCGGAGAACTGTTCATGACCGGATGGAATCACGCGCGGCAGGCGCGCGATGCCCGGCTCGCGGCCGGCGCGGCTTACGCGCGGGGCAAGCGGGTCGACGCGCGCGACACCGTCGCGTTGCTCGAAGCGGTGCTGCGGCCGGGCGACCGCGTATGCCTCGAAGGCGACAACCAGAAGCAGGCCGACTTGCTCGCCGTCGCGCTCGCCGACGTCGACAGCGCGAAGATCCACGACCTGCACATGGTGCAGTCGGGCGTCGTGCTGCCCGAGCATCTCGACGTGTTCGAGCGCGGCATCGCGAAGCGGCTCGACTTCGCGTATTCGGGCCCGCAATCGCAGCGCATCGCGAAGCTGCTGTTCGGCGGCAAGATCGCGCTCGGCGCGGTGCATACCTATCTCGAACTGTTCGCCCGCTACTTCATCGATCTCACGCCGCAGGTCGCGCTGATCGCGGCCGTGAGCGCCGACGCCGACGGCAACCTGTACACGGGCCCGAACACCGAGGACACGCCGACCGTCGTCGAGGCGACCGCGTTCAAGGACGGCATCGTGATCGCCCAGGTCGACCGCATCGTCGACAAGGTGCCGCGCGTCGACATCCCGGGCGACCGCGTGCATTTCGTCGTCGAGGCCGGCCGGCCGTTCTACGTCGAGCCGCTGTTCACGCGCGATCCGGCCGCGATCACCGAGACGCAGATCCTGACCGCGATGCTCGCGATCAAGGGCCTCTACGAGCCGTACGGGATCAAGCGCCTGAACCACGGGATCGGCTTCAACACGGCCGCGATCGAGCTGCTGCTGCCCACCTACGGCGCGAAGCTCGGGCTGAAGGGCAAGGTCTGCACGCACTGGGCGCTCAATCCGCATCCGACGCTGATCCCCGCGATCGAATCGGGCTGGGTCGAGCAGATCCACTGCTTCGGCTCCGAGGTCGGGATGGACGACTACATCCGCGCGCGCTCCGACGTGTGGTTCACGGGCCCCGACGGGTCGCTGCGCTCGAACCGCGCGTTCTGCCAGACGGCCGGCCTCTATGCGTGCGACATGTTCATCGGCTCGACGCTGCAGATCGACCTGTCCGGCCATTCGTCGACGGTCACGGCCGAGCGGATCGCCGGCTTCGGCGGCGCGCCGAACATGGGCAGCGATGCGCGCGGCCGGCGCCATCCGAGCGAGCCGTGGCTGAAGGCCGGCGCGCAAGCCGACCCGGACACGCCGGCGGCGCTGCGGCGCGGCCGCAAGCTGGTCGTGCAGATCGGCGAGACGTTCGGCGACAAGAACGTGCCGATGTTCGTCGAGAAGCTCGACGCGCTGAAGCTCGCCGACAAGCTGCAGCTCGACCTCGCGCCGATCATGGTCTACGGCGACGACGTCACGCACATCGTCACCGAGGAAGGGATCGCGAACCTGCTGATGTGCCGCGACAAGGACGAACGCGAGCATGCGATTCGCGGCGTGGCCGGCTACACGGACGTCGGCCGTGGCCGCGACAAGAGGATGGTCGAGCGGCTGCGTGAACGCGGTGTGATCCGCCGCCCGGAGGATCTCGGCATCGATCCGCTCGACGCCGACCGCCGCTGGCTCGCCGCGCGTTCGATCAAGGATCTCGTGCACTGGTCGGGCGGGCTCTATGCGCCGCCGGCCCGGTTCCGCAACTGGTGAGGAAGAGGGCATGGAACAGTTGAACTACCGCTTCACCGCGCGCGAACGCGCGAAGGGCGAGCAGGCCGCGGCGCTCGTCGGCGTGGTCGCGTCCGGCAATCTCGAGGTGCTCGTCGAGCGCGTGCTGCCGGGCAACGAATGCGAGATCGACATCCGCACTGCGGCCGTCGGCTTCGGCGCGGTCTGGCAGGCCGTCGTGTCGGATTTCGTCGAACGGCGCACGCCGGGCGGCCTGAAGCTGTCGATCAACGACGGCGGCGCGCGGCCCGACATGGTGTCGCTGCGGCTCGCGCAGGCCGTGCGCGCGATCGAGGGAGACGCATGATGAGCGACGCGATCCACGACGCGCCGGCGTTCGTCCCGAACGCGGCGAGCTGGTACGAAGCATCGGCGCGACAGCGCATCGACGGGCTGCTCGACGCGGGCAGTTTCAGCGAATTCCTCGGGCCGGCCGAGCGCGTGACGAGCCCGCACCTGCCGCTGTTCGACCTGCCGCGGCAGTTCGACGACGGGATGGTGGTCGGCCATGGCCGGCTCGACGGCCGGCCGGTGTTCGTCGCCGCGCAGGAAGGCCGCTTCATGGGCGGCGCTTTCGGCGAAGTGCACGGCGCGAAGCTCACCGGGCTGCTGCGCGCCGCACGCGACGTCGGCAAGCCGGTGCTGATCCTGTTCGATACGGGCGGCGTGCGGCTGCAGGAAGCGAACGCGGGCGAGCTCGCGATCGCCGAGATCATGCGCGCGCTCGTCGACGCGCGTGCGGCCGGCGTGCCGGTGATCGGGCTGATCGGCGGGCGCGCGGGCTGCTATGGCGGCGGCGGGTTGCTCGCCGCGTGCTGTTCGGCGCTCGCGGTGTCGGAACAGGGGCGCATCAGCGTGTCGGGCCCCGAAGTGATCGAGACCAACCGCGGCGTCGAGGAATTCGATTCGAAGGATCGCGCGCTGATCTGGCGCACGATGGGCGGCAAGCACCGGCGGTTGATCGGCGGCGCCGATCGCTACGTGGCCGATACGCCGGACGCGTTCCGCGCGGCCGCGCTCGATCTGATCGGCCGCGCGCCGGCGTTCGATGCGGCGATGCTGCGCGCGGAACAGGCGCGTCTCGAAGCGCGGATCGAACGGTTCGGCGGCTGCGAGGATGCGCTCGACGTGTGGCGTGCGCTCGGCGCCGACAAGCCGGAAGCGATCCCCGGCATGCCCGACGATGAATTCGCGAAGCTCGCCGACCAGTTACAGGAGGCCCGGCATGACGCTCGATGAAGTACTGAACGCGCTGTTTCCCGCCGGCCATTCGATCGCGCGTCATGGCGGCCTGCTGACGGGCCACGCGGAACTGGCCGGTACGCGCGTCGACGTGATCGGTGTGACCGATCGCTTGCCGTTCGGCATCGACGAGGCGCTGACGCTGGCGTCGCGCGTGCTCGACACGGTCGCGCGCGGCGGCGACACGCCGATCCTCGTGCTCGTCGACAGCGACAGCCAGCGGATGAGCAAGCGCGACGAACTGCTCGGCCTGAACGAAGGGCTGTCGCATCTCGCGAAGTGCCTGATGCACGCGGATCTCGCCGGACACCGGACGGTCGGCGTGCTGTACGGCCACACGGCGGCTGGCGCATTCATCGCGACCGCGCTCGCGACGCGCACGCTGCTCGCGGTGCCGGGCGCCGAGCCGGAGGTGATGGACCTGCCGTCGATGTCGCGCGTGACCAAGCTGCCGATCGACGTGCTGAAGGAGATGGCGCGTTCGACGCCGGTGTTCGCGCCGGGGCTCGACAACCTCGTGAAGATGGGCGCCGTCGACGCCGTGCTCGATCCGTCTCGCGCGCTCGACGCGCAGGTCGGCGAATGGCTCGGCAAGCCGGCCGAGCGCGTCGATCGGCGCGCGGCGCGCGGCCGGCCGGTCGCGACCGACGTCGCCGCCCGCGTCGAGGCACTCGCGCGTGCCGCACGCTGAGCTGCCGCTGCGCCGCCACACGCTCGTCACGCTGACGGCGGCCGGGTGGCGCGCGGCCTTTGCCCGCGACCCCGCGCTCGCGGGCGATCCGCTCGTGCGCGCCTGGGCCGAACACGGCCGACCGCTGATCGTGCGTCGCGCGTCGCCGGATGAAGCCGACGCCGGCCGCGTGCCGCTCGGCCTGCCGCTGCCGCCGTCGGCGGGCAAGCGGCGCATCGCGCTGAACGTGACCGCCGACGCGCTCGCGACGGTCGGCCCGCTTCCCACGTTGACCGACGTGCTCGCCGCCGCGCCCGCGGCCTGGCATGCGCTGCTGCGCGAGCTCGATGCGCTCGGCGCGCGCTGCGGCGTGCAGGGGCGCGTGTTCGGCAGCCTTGCATGGCAGGCGCTGACGGGTGACCCTTACCTGAGCGCATCGTCCGATCTGGACATCGTGTTTCCGCTGCCGGATGCCGCGTCGCTCGCGCCGCTGCTCGACGGTCTCGCGGCGATCGACGCGCGCGCGCCGATGCGCCTCGACGGCGAACTGCTGCGCGCCGACGGCGCGGGCGTCAATTGGCGCGAACTGCACGCGCGGATGCCCGACGTCGCGGTGAAGACGGCGATCGCCGTCGAACTGATGCGCGCCGACGCCTTCACCGGAGGCACGCGGTGAACGCACGAGCCGCCTGCCGCGTCGCCGCGCCGTCCGATGCCGAGCGCATCGCCGCGCTGGCCGAGCGTAGCCTCGTACTCGAGATCGACACCTATCCGAAGCCGGGCCTCGTCAGTCACGTCGATACCGGCAGTCACGCGGATATGGATGCCGCGACGTTCGCGCGCAGCGCCGCCGTGCTGCGGCCGTACTTCGCGGAACTCGCCGACGCCGGCGCACGCGACGCCGACATGGCCGTGCTGCGCAAGATCGGCCTGCGAGCCGAGCACGCGATGCTCGCCGCGACCGGCGGCGTCAATACGCATCGCGGCGCGATCTTCGGGCTCGGGCTGCTGTGCGCGGCCGCCGGCCGGCGCGCGATACCGGGCGCGGCGCCGGACGGGACGACGCTCGGCGCGTTCGTATCGCGTCGCTGGGGCGCCGAGATCCTTGGCGGCCCGCGTCTGCCGGACAGCCACGGCGAGCGCGCGAGCCGCCGCTACGGTGTCGGCGGTGCGCGTCGCGAGGCGGCCGACGGCTTCCCGACCGTGTACGCGGTCGGCTTGCCCGCGCTGCGCCGCGCCCGGCGCGACCTGCCGGACGATCCGGAAGCCGCGCGGGTCGCCGCATGCTTCGCGCTGATCGCCGCGCTCGACGACACGAATCTGCTGCACCGGGGCGGGCAGGACGGCCTCGATTTCGCCCGCGCGACCGCCCGTGCGTTCGTCGCGCGTGGCGGCGTGCGGGCGCGCGACTGGCGGCTGCGCGCGGCGGCCGCGCATCGGGCGTTCGTCGCGCGCCGGCTGAGCCCCGGCGGGGCAGCTGACCTGCTCGCGATGAGCGTGTTCGTCGATGTGCTCGAAGCCGAAGGGCACGTGCGATGACGCTGGCCATCCTGTGTTCGGGGCAAGGCGCACAGCGCGCCGACATGTTCGACCTGACCGGGGCGGCGCCGCAGGCCGACGCTTTGTTCGCGCATGCGGGCCGGCTGCTCGGCGACGATCCGCGCACGTGGGTCCGGCAGGCCGGGCCCGACGCGCTGACGGAAAACCGCGCCGCGCAGATTCTCTGCACGCTCCACGCGCTCGCGGCGGCTTCACTGCTCGACGCGGTGTGGCCGCGCCGGCGCTGCGTCGCCGGCTACAGCGTCGGCGAGGTCGGCTCGTGGAGTGTCGCGGGGATGATCGACCCGCACGACGCGCTCGATCTGGCCGATGCGCGTGCACGCGCGATGGATGCCGCGAGCGGCGGCGACGAGCGAATGGTGTTCGTGCGCGGCCTGACGCGCACGCAGCTGGCGCGGCTGTGCGAGGGCCGCGACGCGGCCATCGCGATCGCGAACCCCGGCGATGCGTTCGTGGTCGCGGGGCGGCACGCCGATGTCGATGCCGTGGCCGACGCCGCGCTGCGAGCCGGTGCGCTGCGCGTCGCGCCCGTCTGCGTGCGGATCGCGTCGCACACGCGCCGGCTCGCGGCGGCCGTGCCGGCATTCCGCGCGACGCTGGCCGCGACGCGCGTGCGCCGGCCGCTGCCCGGCACGCGGCTGTTCTCGGGGATCGACGGCGCGTCGGTGCTCGACGTCGACACGGGCCTCGACAAGCTCGCGCGGCAGATCGCGGAGCCGGTCGAGTGGGCGGCCTGTCTGGCGGCGTGCGTCGAGGCCGGCGCAACCGCGTTTCTCGAACTCGGCCCGGGGCGCGCGCTGGCCGAGATGGCCGGCGGCGCATATCCCGCGCTGCCTGCGCGCAGCCTCGCGGATTTCCGTTCCGTCGACGGCGTGACGAGCTGGCTCGCGCGCGTCGCGGGCGGCTGACCGACGGGTCGAAACCCGGTCGAAACCCGGCTTGAAACCCAGCCGTCGGGCACCGCTTTCGCACGGTGTGTTGCGCCGGCGCAGCAGCGTCGCGGCCGCCTCTTGCCACGCGAATTGGCGTCGCTACAATGGCGCCCGCCATGAGACCAGCCGCCATCCTGCTCGCCGCGTTCTGCTGCGCGACGAGTGTCCACGCCAGCCAGATTCCGTCCGACGCCGCATCGGTCGGCACGTACTTTTCGTATGACAACGCGGCGGCCGACGCGACCGTCGATCTGATCGAACAGGCACAGCGCCGCGTGCTGCTGGCCGGCTACACGCAGGTGTCGCCGGCGGTCGCGAGCGCGCTGCGCGCGGCCCGCGCGCGCGGGATCGAGGTACGTGTCGTGCTGGTGCGCCCGCCGCGCGCGGGCAAGACCAGCGGCGCCGGCTATCTGAAATCCGCTGGCATCGACGTCGCGATCGATTCGCGGCACGGCGGCCCCGCGTCGCGCTTCGTGATCGTCGACGACAGCGTCGCGCTGACGACGCTGTCCGACGGCGCGGCCGAGCGGGCCGACACGGTGAACGTGTTCCGGCGCGCGCCCGAGCTCGCGCAGTCCTACGCGCAGTCGTTCTGGCGGCTGTACCGGCAGGCCGCCGGCCTCTGACCTTCCTCCGGCGCGTCGCGCGCCGGTATGACCCCGCTTGCGTCGGTGCGACCGATGAACCATGCTCGTTGACAGGCGCCGGCGCGGAGTGCGCGCATCCGGCGCAAGGGCAGGGAGCCGCTCGTGACCGAACCCAGTTTTGCCGATCGCGCCGAGGCCGGCCGCCAGTTGGCCGACGCGTTGCGCGAATACGCGGGGCGCGGCGATGTCGTCGTGCTCGCGCTGCCGCGCGGCGGCGTGCCCGTCGCGTATCCGGTCGCGCGCGCGCTGCGCGCGCCGCTCGACGTGCTGGTCGTGCGCAAGCTCGGCGTGCCGTTCGACCCCGAGCTCGCGATGGGCGCGATCGCGACGGGCGGCGCGACGCATCTGCAACGCTCGACGATCCGCGCGATGGACGTATCGGACGCGCAACTCGCCGACGTCGTCGCGCGCGAGACGGCCGAGTTGCATCGCCGCGAAGCGCTGTATCGTGGCGCCGCGCCGCCGCTGGCGGTGGAAGGGCGCATCGCGATCGTCGTCGACGACGGTGTCGCGACCGGCGCATCGATGCGTGTCGCGCTGCAGGCGCTGCGCGAGCGCCACCCGGCGCGCATCGTCGCGGCGGTGCCGGTGGCGCCGGCGGGGGCCGCGCATGCGTTCGACGGTCTGGCCGACGCGTTCGTCGCGGTGTCGCAGCCGCTACGGTTCTTCGGGATCAGCCAGTTCTACGTGCGCTTCGATCAGACGAGCGACGACGAGGTGCGCGCGCTGCTCGACGCCGCGCGCCCCTGACACGGGGTCACGTCCGACGGATTCGGCGCGTGCGCTGGCGCGGTCGGCGGGCTTCCGCCAGCGCGAACACGCGCTGCAGCGCCGGATGGACGCTGCCGTGCCAGCGAGGCCCCGTAAACAGCCCGTAGTGATCGCAATCGTCGATGTCGACGCGATGGCGCTCGTCGGCGCGGAGGCCGCTGCACAGGTCGAGCGCCGCATGCGTCTGGCCGGCGCCCGTGACCGCGTCGCAGGCGCCTTCGACGGTCAGCAGCGCGGCGTCGCGCAGCGCGGCCGGTTCGACGCGCCGGCCGCGCACGCGCCACGCGCCGGTCGCGAGCAGCATGCGCTGGAACACGACGTCGACCGTGTCGAGGAAATAGTCGGCCGGCATGTCGAGCAGCGCGGTGTATTCGCGCAGCGCCCGCCGTGCGTCGGCGAGTCCGGTCATGTCGAAGCGGGAAGCGGCGAGCGCGTAGGTCTCGATCAGCGTCAGGAAGCGTTGCGGATACAGCAGCGCGATCTCGCCCTGTTGCAGATAGGTCGGAAACACGTGGCGACCGTGCCCGGCGAAGCCGGGCGGCACGACGTCGATCAGGTGGCGCCGGCACCAGTCGAGCGAATGGGCGGTGGCCGCGGCGCCGAGCGCGCTCGGGTTCCGGCGCGCATCGATCGGGCCGCCGATCAGCGTGACGCTCGCGGGCGGCGCGAGCCCGCGAGCGGCACGCAGCGCGAGGGCGCCGAGCGCCGGCACGGTCGCCTGGCACACGGCGACGACGTGCAGCGGCCGAGCGTCGCGCTGGAGCATGCCGACGAAGTCGTCGAGCATCGCGACGTACTCGTCGAGCCCGAAACGGCCCGCCGCGAGCGGCACGTCGCGCGCATTGCGCCAGTCGGTCACGCAGACGTCGCCGTCCGCGAGCAGCGTTTCCGCGGTTTCCCGCATCATCACGGCCGCGTGCCCGACGAGCGGCGCGCACAGCAGCACCGTGCGGCGCGCGTCGTCGTGCGCGAAGCGCCGCAGGTCGCAAAACGGCGTGTGCGCGACGACCTGCTCGCCGACGGCGGGCCACGCGAGGTCGAAGCCCGGTGGCGCGGCCTGCGGGCCGAGCAGCGGCTCGAACAGGTCGTCGTAGCACGACGAAGCGGCATGCGGCAGCGACGCCGCGGGCCATGCGTCGAACGCGTACCGCGTCGCCGCGCGCCATGCGCGCATCCATTCCCGCTGCTGCTCGACGACGGCATACCACATGGCGGACCCTGGGGCGGAAGGAGCGTGAATCTGCATTATGGTCACTGTGGCCGGGCAGCGGGAGCCGGATGTGCGGGCGGCTGATCTGCATCACGCGAACGGGCGCGCTAGGCGCCGCCGCGCGACGCTGCTACAGTCGTCGGTCCCATTCCCTCGAAACGGAGCGTTTGCGATGAAGCTGATCGGCATGCTGGATTCCCCGTTCGTGCGCCGTGTCGCCATTTCGGCGAAGCTGCTCGACCTGCCGTTCGAACACGAGTCGATCTCGGTGTTCCGTCATCTCGAACGGTTCAGGACGCTCAACCCGGCCGTCAAGGCGCCGACGCTCGTGACCGACGGCGGCGCGACGCTGCTCGACTCGTCGCTGATCGTCGACTATCTCGACCACCTGGCCGCGCCGGAGCGGCGCCTGTTGCCCGACGCCGTCGATGCCCGGCTGCGCGCGCTGGTGCCGATCGGGTTCGCGCTCGCCGCGGCCGAGAAAACCGTGCAGCTCGTCTACGAGCAGGCGCTGCGCCCGTCGGACAGGCAGCATGAGCCATGGATGGAACGCGTGCTGAGCCAGCTCGAAGGCGCGTACGGCGCGCTGGAGCCGCTGGCCGCCGCCACGGACGGCTGGTTCGGCGGCGCACGACCGTTGCAGTCGGACGTGACGGTCGCGGTGGCGTGGCGCTTCACGCAGTTCATGGCGGCCGACTACCCGGTGCTCGCGCGGATCGATCCGGCCCGTTATCCGGCGCTCGCCGCGCATTCCGCGCGCGCCGAAGCGCTGCCGGCTTTCGTCGAAACGCCGCTCGCGTAGGGCCGGCGCAAGCCCGTTATTGGCGTGAACGGGCCCTCGGCTTCGAAGCGGCCCGCCGGGCGCTCGCAGACCGCTGTCGGCCGCCGCGCGGCCTTGTCCGGCAAGCCGCTGCCGATTGTTCTCGACGGCTGACAAGTGACTTCGCATTCGCGCTGTTTATCCGGCGTCGACCGATCCCTAGAATCCACTCCATCAAATCACGCATTGCCAGATGGAGCCGATGATGAAAGCCCTGATCGAATCGAGCCTGTACCACCCGTCCGTCGTGTTGCCGCTTGCCGCGCTGACGCAACTGATGGTCGAGCGCGATTTCAATCTCGGCCAGGTCGGGCTGATCGTCGCGGCGCGCGGTGCGCAGGCGGCCGTGTCGCGGTCGCGCGCGCTGATCTTCTGCCGTGACTGCGAAGCGCGGGCATGAGCGCGTTCGCGTCGATCGAATGAAAAAAAGCCCGGCCGGCGCAAGCCGGTCGGGCGGGATCGGTTTCGATCGGGCCCCGGCTTCGGCCGGGGCCTTTTTCATTGGGCGACGCTTACGCGCGGGCGGGCGTCGCGACGCCGTAAACCTCCGATTCGTCGTCCTCCTCGCGCAACTGGCGAGCGAGTTGATGCGCTTCGCGGCGCGTCGCGACGGCCGGCGGCGAGCCCTTCAGCGGCTGGCGCGCGGATTCGGCGAGCGCGACGACCGACACGATGCCGATCAACGCGGCGCCCATCATGTAATACGCGGGCATCATCAGGTTGTGCGTCACGTCGACGAGCCACGCGGTCACCAGCGGCGTCGTGCCGCCGAACAGCGACACCGACACGTTGAAGCCGATCGCGAGCGCGCCGTAACGGATCTCGGTCGGGAACAGCGCGGGCAGCGCCGACGGCATCACGCCGGTGAAGCACGACAGCAGCACGCCGAGTATCAGCAGGCCGCCGAACACCGACGCGGTGGTGCCCGCATGGATCAGCAGCAGCGACGGGATCGACAGCACCAGCAGGCCGACGCAGCCGGCGAGCATCACCGGCTTGCGGCCGACCTTGTCCGACAGGCGGCCGGCGTACAGCGTCATCGGCATCATCAGCACCATCACGAGCAGCACCAGCACGAGGCTGTGCGATTCGTCGAAGTGCAGCGTCGACGACATGAAGCTCGGCAGGTACGACAGCACCATGTAGTCGGTTACGTTGAAGATCAGCACGAGGCCGACGCACAGCAGCAGCGCGCGCCAGTTGGCGAACAGCGTCTCGCGAAAGCGCGCCTTCGGCACGGCCTTGTCCTGGGCTTCGCGCGCTTCGGCCTGGCGCTTGAACGCGGGCGTTTCCTCCAGCTTCATCCGGATGTAGAGACCGATCAGGCCGAGCGGGCCGGCGATCAGGAACGGCACGCGCCAGCCCCACGACAGCAGCGCTTCCTGCGACAGCGACGCGGTGAGCAGCGCGACGACGCCCGCGCCCAGCACATAGCCGATCAGCGTGCCGAACTCGAGAAAGCTGCCCATGAAGCCGCGGCGCTTGTCGGTCGAGAACTCGGCGATGAAGGTGGCGGCGCCGCCGTATTCGCCGCCGGTCGAGAAGCCCTGCACGAGGCGGGCGACGAGCAGCAGGATCGGGGCCATGATGCCGATCGACGCATAGCTCGGGATCAGGCCGATCGCGAAGGTGCCGACGGCCATCATGATCATCGTGGCGGCGAGCACGCGCTGGCGGCCGATGCGGTCGCCGAGCGGGCCGAACACCATGCCGCCGAGCGGGCGCACGAGGAACGCGGCCGCGAACGTGCCGAAGGTGGCGAGCAACTGCGCGGACGGGCTGCTGGACGGGAAGAACACCTTGCCGAGCGTGACGGCGATATAGCTGTAGACGCCGAAGTCGAACCATTCCATCGCATTGCCGATCGCCATCGCACTGACGGCGCGCTTGAGCAGGCTCTGGTCGACGACGGTGATGTCGTCCGCGGTGAGCGGGGCGTCGCCGGACGGCGAAGCGGGGGAAGAGACAGCGGTCGGGCTGACGTGTGTTGCGGTCAAGGTCATGCACTCCTTTGACAGCGCCGGAACGGGCGGGCCGTCCGACACGGTTTGCCGGCGAGCGCGGTGTCGCATGCTGCGCGTCGGGGCAGACCATCGAGCGGTTGCTGCGCAGCGGGCAGCAAAGGGCCAAGGGGCTGCTTCGACGCGGGCCCGATGGGCCGTCGCGACAGTGCGCTCATGAAGAATGGGCCGCGTGATGCAAGCGGCGGATGCCGGTGCGGACGAGGAGTCCGGCTTCCGGCAACGCCCCGGAGGGGCAGCGAAACGAGAAAAGCGGGCCTGTCGGGCGGGCTTTCCTGTGGATGCAATTTCGATCGAGGCACCGGCCCGCGTCGTGCGGACGGACTTCTCTCAAAATCGAAAAGACAGAGATTGAATGTTGAAACGGGAGACATGATAGCACGATGACGGACGATCGTGCAAATTGCCGTGGGTCGCCCGCCTGGCGGGGCATCCGGCGCGGCCCGCTCGGGTATGATCGGCGGCGCGCGGCGCGGCCGTGCCGCCCGTCGCGACGGGGCTGAATTCGCGAGGAACCGGATGACCGAACTGATGAGGATCGCGGCGCTGTTCGCCGCTACCGCGCTGGCCGAAATCGTCGGCTGCTACCTGCCGTGGCTCGTGCTGAAGGCCGGCCGCCCGGCCTGGCTGCTGGTGCCGGCCGCGCTGTCGCTCGCGCTGTTCGCGTGGCTGCTGACGCTGCACCCGAGCGCGGCGGGGCGCACGTATGCCGCGTACGGCGGCGTGTACATCGCGGTGGCGCTGATCTGGCTGCGGGTGGTCGACGGCGTCGCGCTGACCCGCTGGGACGTGGCCGGCGCGGTGCTCGCGCTCGGCGGGATGGCCGTCATCGCGCTGCAGCCGCGCGCGTGAGCGCGGCCGCGGCGCGGGCCGTGTGCGTCAGGCCGCTTCGGCGGTATCCGCGGCGGCGGACTGGCGCCACACGCAGGTGCCCTTGACCGACTTGTCGAGCTCGTCGAGCTGAGCCTGGTGCGCGGCAAGCTCGTCGTCGCTCGCGGCCACCACGGCCAGGTCGAGCGCGGCGAGCGAGACGCGCTGGCCGTTCGCGGCGCCGCCGTCGGCGCCCGCGTCGTCGAGCATGTCGATCACGAGGCTGTCCTGGCCGCGCGTCATCGCGAGATATACCTCGGCGAGCAGCTCCGAGTCGAGCAATGCGCCGTGCAGCGTGCGGTGCGCGTTGCTGATGCCGAAGCGGTCGCACAGCGCGTCGAGCGAGTTGCGCTTGCCGGGGAACATCTGCTTGGCCTGCACCAGCGTGTCGATCACGCCGCCGCAATGCTCGGAGAACGGCGGCAGGCCGAGCCGCGCGAATTCGGCATCGAGAAAGCCGAGGTCGAACGGCGCGTTGTGGATGATCAGCTCGGCGTCCTTCACGAAGTCGAGGATCTGGTGGGCGACTTCCGCGAATTTCGGCTTGTCGCTCAGGAATTCGGTCGTGAGGCCGTGCACCGCCAATGCGCCCGGATCGCTGTCGCGCTCGGGGTTCACGTAGAAGTGCAGGTTGTTGCCGGTGAGCCGCCGGTTCAGCAGCTCGACGCAGCCGATTTCGATGAGGCGGTCGCCCGTGCGGGCGTTCAGGCCGGTGGTTTCGGTATCGAGAATGATCTGGCGCATGTCGGGAAAAGCAACAAAAACAGGAGAAGGCGGCCGGCCGTCAGGCGGCCAGCGATTCGACGCCGCGGTTCGCGAGCGCGTCCGCACGCTCGTTTTCGGGATGGCCGGCGTGGCCCTTGACCCAGCGCCACTCGATCTCGTGCTGCGCGACGAGCGCGTCGAGCCGCTTCCACAGGTCGGCATTCTTCACGGGCGTCTTCGCCGCGGTGACCCAGCCTTTTTTCTTCCACCCGTGAATCCACTCGCTGATGCCTTTCTGCACGTACTGCGAGTCGGTATGGACGATCACGTGGCACGGCCGCTTCAGCGCTTCGAGCGCGGCGATCACGCCCATCAGCTCCATGCGGTTGTTGGTCGTGTTCGGCTCGCCGCCGTACAGTTCCTTTTCCTTGTCGCCGTAGCGCAGCAGCGCGCCCCAGCCGCCGGGGCCGGGGTTGCCCTTGCAGGCGCCGTCGGTATAGATGTCGATGGTGTCGGTTGTCATGAACGTTCTTGATGGGTGGTCGGGGAGGCCGCCGGCGTCAGGCCCGGTGCGAGAACGGGCTTCTTCATCTTGATCGGGCCGACGAGGCGCATGCCGCGCACGCGCTTGACGGCCGTCACCATGTAGACGGCGCCGAAGATCGGCCACCAGCGGTCGCCGGCGGCCTCCATGAAGCCGTAGCGGGCCAGCCACTGGTCGGTGGCGAGCGGCGGCCGGTAGCAGCCGAAGCGGCCGCGTTCGAGGTCGAAACCGAGCAGCTTGATCCAGTCCTTCAGCCGGATGAATGCGATCTGGTCGCGCGTGGCCGGCACGAACGGGCGGTTCGCCATGCGCCCGAACGTCTGCCGCATGCCCCACAGGCTGAGCGAATTGAAGCCGGTGATCACGAGCTGGCCTTCCGGCATCAGCACGCGCTCGGCCTCGCGCAGCAGGCGGTGCGGGTCGGACGTGAATTCGAGCGTGTGCGGCATCACGATCAGGTCGACGCTTTGCGATTCGAACGGCAGGTCGAGCAGGTCGCACCACGTCGTGCTGCGATCGGCGGGCGCATGGCCCGCCGTGTGCGCTTCGCCCGCCCACGGATACTGGTACGGCGCGCTCGCGCCGCTCGCCGGGTCGAGCACCAGGCCGCGATACGGCATGCGGTTCTCGCGCAGTGCGTCGAGCTGCGGCAGGCCGAGCTGCAGCGCGTGGAATCCGAAGACGTCGGACACGATCCGGTCGAGCTGCGCCTGTTCCCAGCCCAGCACGTAGCGGCCGGGCGGCGAGTCGGTCCAGGCAGGCCAGTCTATAATTTGACGGTCAGACATAACGATGATTGCGCGCCCATGAACGAGCTGGAATACGTGCCGGTTCCGGCATTCGAAGACAACTATATCTGGCTCGTCTCGGACGGCCGCGATGCGATCGCCGTCGACCCGGGTGAAGCCGCCCCCGTACGCCGGGTTCTTGCCGAACGAGGCTGGCGGTTGACCGCTATTTTACTCACGCACCACCATGCCGACCACGTCGGCGGTGTCGAGGCGCTGCGCAATAGCCAACCGGACGATGCGCCGCTGCCCGTTTACGGTCCCGCGGCCGAAGCGATCGGCGTGGTCACGCGGCCCCTTGCAGGCGGCGATCGCGTGACGCTCGACGCGCCGGCCGTCGCGTTCGACGTGCTCGACGTGCCGGGCCATACGCGCGGTCACATCGCGTATTTTCAAGCGGCCGGCGAAGGCGCGGCAAGTCGACGCGCGGCCGGGCAGGGCAACGCGGTGCCGCACGTGTTCTGCGGCGACACGCTGTTCTCGTGCGGCTGCGGCCGCCTGTTCGAAGGCACGCCCGCGCAGATGCTCGCGTCGCTCGACGCGCTCGCGGCGTTGCCCGGCGACACCCGCGTGCATTGCGCACACGAATACACGCTGTCGAACATCCGCTTCGCGCTCGCGTGCGAGCCCGGCAATGCGGCACTGGCCGCGTGGCGCGACGACGCGCAGGCGCTGCGCGCGCGCGGCGTGCCGACGCTGCCGACCACGATCGCGCACGAGCGTGCCGTCAACCCGTTCATGCGGGCCGACAGCGCGGCGATCCACGCGACGCTCGAGGCCGAGCTGCACGAAACGGTGACGGATCGTCTGACGGCATTCACGCTGATGCGCGAATGGAAAAACCGGTTCCGATGACGTTTTCCGGAGGACTCCAAAGCTCAAGCGGTATCTGTAAAAATTGCTCCAAATGTAGGATTTCGCTGAGTTTTCGGTGTTTTTATTGACGTGAAGCACGCACTTCCGTAGTATCGCCTGCAATTTCCAGCCGTCGGAAGCCGAGATTTTCATGCGACTTATATTGAGTGCGATGGTGGTACTGCTACTCGCCGCGTGTGCGAGCCAGCCCCCTGTCGCCAACAACGCCGCCGATTCGCAGGCGACGTCCAACTACCTCCGTAAATCAGCCACCGCCAAAGAAACTGTCGACGTCGACAAGCAATCCGTCGGCGACCTGACCACTGCAGACTCCGATCTCTGGGCGCGCATCCGCCGCGGCTTCCAGATGCCCGACCTGCAGAGCGATCTCGTCGACATGCAGACGACCTGGTATACGCAGCGTCCCGATTACGTGCAGCGCATGACCGAGCGCTCGCAGAAGTACCTGTATCACATCGTCGAGGAGCTCGAGGCGCGTCACATGCCGACCGAGCTCGCGCTGCTGCCGTTCATCGAGTCCGCGTACAACCCGCAGGCGCTGTCGGTCGCGAAGGCGGCCGGCATGTGGCAGTTCATGCCCGGCACCGGCCGCACGTACAACCTGAAGCGCAACATGTGGCAGGACGAGCGCCGCGACGTGCTCGCGTCGACGAGCGCCGCGCTCGACTACCTGTCCCGCCTGCACGACATGTTCGGCGACTGGTATCTGGCGCTGGCCGCATACAACTGGGGCGAAGGCAACGTGCAGCGCGCGATCGCGCGCAACCAGGCGGCCGGGCTGCCGACCGACTACCAGAACCTGCGGATGCCGAACGAGACGCGCAACTACGTGCCGAAGCTGCAGGCGGTGAAGAACATCATCGCGAGCCCGCAGCAGTACGGCCTCGCGCTGCCGGATATTCCGAACCACCCGTATTTCGTGACGGTCACGACGTCGCGCGACATCGACGTGGCGGTGGCCGCGAAGCTCGCGAACCTGCCGCTCGACGAGTTCCGCTCGCTGAACCCGTCGTTCTCGAAGCCGGTGATCCTCGGCGCGACCGAGCCGCAGATCCTGCTGCCGTTCGACAACGCGTCCGCGTTCGAGAAGAACCTGAAAGCCTACAGCGGCCAGTTGTCGTCGTGGACCACCTACACGGTCAGCGAACGCGCGCGCCCGGCCGCGATCGCCGAGAAGATCGGCGTCGACGCCGATACGCTGATGTCGGTCAACAAGATTCCGGCCGGCATGCGCCTGAAGCCGGGCTCGACGATCGTCGTGCCGCGCGGCGATGACGATGACGAGGACATCAGCGCCGACGTCGCCGAAAACGGCGCGCTCGCGATGGAGCCGGACGTCCCCGACACGCGCAAGATGCTGATCCGCGTGCGCCGCAAGCAGTCGATGGCGGCGATCGCCGGCCGCTACGGCGTGTCGGTCGGCCAGTTGAAGGCATGGAACCGTACGCACCGCGATCTCGCGATGCCGGGCCAGGCGCTCGTGCTGCACGTGCCGGTCGGCCGCGCGGTGCCGGCGGAACCCGGTCCGGAGCGGATCGCGACGTCGACGGGCGGTGCGCGCATCGAGCGCGCGAGCCTGGCGGTGGGCGGCAAGTCGCACGGCGGCAAGCGCGGCGGCGCCGCCAAGTCGTCGGCGAAGCCGGCGAAGGCCGCGCCCGCGAAAGCCGCGCCGGCCAAGGCCGCCGCGCACAAGGGCAAGAAGAAGTAAGCGAAGCGAGCGCGGCTGCCGCGCGACGTAACGGCCGGTGAGGCCCGCACGATTGCGCTATCATCCGACGAATTCGACGAAACGCCGTCACCGAGGTGACGGCGTTTTCGTTTGTGCGTTCGTTCGTTTGTGCGCGGCGCGGCGGCGCTGCGTCGCGCGTCTTCATATGACAAGGGGAAGCGATGTCGTCGGTGCAGGTGAGGGTGCTCGCGCTGTTTTCGGTCGGGTATTTCGTGTCGTATGTGTTTCGCGGCGTCAATCTGGGCTTCGCGCCGTTCGTCACGCACGAGCTCGGCCTGTCGGCCGCCGATCTCGGCCTGCTCACCAGTCTCTATTTCCTCGGCTTCGCGGGCGCGCAGATCCCGGCCGGCGTGATGCTCGACCACTACGGCCCGCGTCGCGTCACGGCCGGCATGCTGCTGTTCGCGGCGGCCGGCGCGGCCGTGTTCGGCGCGGCGCACGGCATCGGCGCGATGATGGTCGGCCGCCTGCTGATCGGCGTCGGCGTATCGGTGTGTCTCGGCGCGGCGTTCAAGGCGCTCGCGCAGCATTTCCCGGTCGGCCGGCTGCCGCTCGTCAACGGCCTCGTGATGGCCGTGGGCGGCCTCGGCGGCGTGATGGTCGGCTCGCCGCTGACCTGGCTGCTCGGCTGGGCGAGCTGGCGTGCGATCTGTTTCGGCCTCGCGGTGCTGACGGTGGCCGTCGCGGCGTCGATCGGCATCGGCGCGCCCGACGCGCAGCAGGCGCGCCACCAGGGCGGGCTCGTCGGCCAGTTCAAGGGCACGTGGCATATCCTCGGCAGCCGCGCGTTCTGGAAGATTGCGTCGTTCTCCGTCGTCACGCAGGGCGTGTTCTACGCGATGCAGTCGCTGTGGGTCGGGCCGTATCTGCGCGATGTCGGCGGATTCGACGCGCCGCATGCCGCGCGCCTCGTGTCGGTGCTCGGCTTCGCGATGATGGCCGGCTGCGTCGGCTTCGGTGCGGCGGCGCGCGTGCTCGAGCGGCGCGGCGTGTCGGTCTACGCCACCTGCGGCATCGGCATGGCGCTGTTCGTCGCGACCCAGCTCGCGATCGTCGCGCGCGTGCCGTTGCCGCCGGCCGTGCTGTGGGCCGCCTACGGGATGTTCGGCGGCGTGGGCATCCTGACCTACGCGGTGATGGCCGGCCACTTTCCCGCTCACCTGATCGGCCGCGCGAACACGACGCTCACGCTCGTGATCTTCCTGCTGATCTTTGCGTTCCAGATCGGCGTCGGCGCCGTGCTGTCGCACTGGCCGGCCGTCGACGGCCGTTATCCGGCCGCCGCGCACTTCACCGCGTGGGGCGTGCTGCTCGCGCTGCAGCTCGCGAGCGCGGTCTGGTACGTGTGGCCCGCGCGCGGCGCTGGCCAAGCGCACTGATCCGGCGGTACGCTCACGGGTGGGGCGGCCGCGGAAACGGGGCCGCAGCACGTCGCGCCGCGCCGCCGAGCGCGGCGCGCCCATGATCGGACGGCCATATCAATTGAAGATAGGCCCATTTTCAGGCTATAATTTGAAAGTTTGTGCTGATCAACCTCGCACCCTAGCGCCTACCTCATTCATCCCGTTCATCCGCCGCACGCCGCCAGCCGGGCGATGCCGCGAAGCCTCGTGCGCCACGCGCCGGGTTCGCGTCTCGACAACGCAGGCCGCGTCCAGCAAGCGACCGCGCGCGCCCACGCAGCGCGGCGCTCGCGCGGCAGGGTAAACAGGTCGGCAGCAGGGTGTTCCCCAAGGAGCCTCCCGTGTTGCCGTCTTTTTCTCCCGCCTTGCTTGCACTCGCCGACGGCACGGTCTTTCGTGGTTATTCGATCGGGGCCGAAGGCCATACGATCGGCGAAGTCGTGTTCAATACCGCGATCACCGGCTATCAGGAAATCCTGACTGATCCGAGCTACTCGCGCCAGATCGTCACGCTCACCTATCCGCATATCGGCAACGTCGGCGTCAACGCCGAAGACGTCGAAGCCACGAAAGTCCATGCCGCCGGCCTGATCATCCGCGATCTGCCGACGCTCGCATCGAACTTCCGCATGGACCGCACGCTCGGCGACTACCTGCGCGACGAAGGCGTCGTCGCGATCGCCGGCATCGATACCCGCAAGCTGACCCGCATCCTGCGCGACAAGGGCGCGCAGAACGGCTGCATCCTGACGGGTTCCGACGACGAAGCGAAGGCGATCGAGCTGGCGCGCTCGTTCCCGGGCCTCGCCGGCATGGATCTCGCGAAGGTCGTGTCGACCACCAAGCCGTTCGAGTGGAAGCAGACGGAATGGCGCCTCGAAGGCGGCTACGGCATGCAGGAAGCGCCGAAGTACCGCGTCGTCGCGTACGACTTCGGCGTCAAGTACAACATCCTGCGCATGCTCGCCGAGCGCGGCTGCCACGTGACGGTGCTGCCGGCCCAGGCCAGTGCGGAAGACGCGCTCGCGCTGAATCCGGACGGCATCTTCCTGTCGAACGGCCCCGGCGATCCGGAGCCGTGCGATTACGCGATCGCGGCCACGAAGGCCTTCATCGAGCGCGGCGTGCCGACCTTCGGCATCTGCCTCGGCCACCAGATCATGGGCCTCGCGGTCGGCGCGAAGACGCTGAAGATGAAGACGGGCCACCACGGCGCGAACCATCCGGTGAAGGATCTCGGCGACGGCCGCGTCGTGATCACGTCGCAGAACCACGGTTTCGCGGTCGACGCCGATTCGCTGCCGGCCAACGCGCGCGTGACGCACGTGTCGCTGTTCGACGGCACGCTGCAGGGCTTCGAGCTGACCGACAAGCCGGCATTCTGCTTCCAGGGTCACCCGGAAGCGTCGCCCGGCCCGCACGACATCGGCTACCTGTTCGACCGTTTCACCGCGCTGATGGACGCGGCGAAGCAGCGCACCGCTTAACGTCATCGACGCAACCGAAGGACGGGAGATTCACATCATGTTCGGCCACGCACTCGGCATCACGGATATCTGGACCTACGTGTTCGGCGTGATCTTCATCATCCTGCTGCCGGGGCCGAACTCGATGTACGTGCTGTCGCTCGCCGCGCAGCGCGGCGTGAAGGCCGGCTATCGCGCGGCCTGCGGCGTGTTCGTCGGCGATACCGTGCTGATGGTGCTGTCCGCCGCGGGCGTCGCGTCGCTGCTGAAGGCGAACCCGCTGCTGTTCTCCGTCGTCAAGTACGGCGGCGCCGCGTACCTGCTGTACATCGGCGCCGGGATGCTGCGCAGCGCGTGGAGCAAGCTGCGCGCACGCGGCGATGCGCCGGTCGAGGCCCGGCAGGCTGTCGACGGCGAGCGGTCTTTCGACAAACCGTTCCGGAAAGCGCTGATCGTGAGCCTGCTGAATCCGAAAGCGATCCTGTTCTTCATCTCGTTCTTCATCCAGTTCGTCGACCCGGCATTCCCGCATCCCGCGCTGTCGTTCGTCGTGCTCGGGGCGATCGCGCAATGCGCGAGCTTCCTGTACCTGAGCACGCTGATCTTCGCGGGCGCGCGGCTCGCCGAGCACTTCCGCCGCCGCCGCAAGCTCGCGGCAGGCGCGGCGAGCAGCGTGGGCGGCCTGTTCATCGGTTTCTCGGTGAAGCTGGCGCTCGCGACCATGAGCTGAGCGCCGCCGGCCGACCCACGACAACGATTACTTATTGAATTCACAAGCCATGCCAAAACGCACAGACATCAAGAGCATCCTCATCATCGGCGCCGGCCCGATCATCATCGGCCAGGCGTGCGAGTTCGACTATTCGGGCGCGCAGGCTTGCAAGGCGTTGCGTGAGGAGGGCTACAAGGTCGTTCTCGTCAACAGCAACCCGGCGACGATCATGACCGACCCGAACACGGCCGACGTGACCTACATCGAGCCGATCACGTGGGAAGTCGTCGCGCGCATCATCGAGAAGGAGCGCCCGGACGCGATCCTGCCGACGATGGGCGGCCAGACCGCGCTGAACTGCGCGCTCGACCTGCACCACCACGGCGTGCTCGAGAAGTTCGGCGTCGAGCTGATCGGCGCGTCGCCGGAAGCGATCGACAAGGCGGAGGACCGCCAGAAGTTCAAGGAAGCGATGACCAAGATCGGTCTCGGCTCCGCGAAGTCGGGCATCGCGCATTCGATGGAAGAAGCGATCCAGGTGCACGCGCAAATCATGGCGGAGACGGGCGGCAGCGGCTACCCGGTCGTGATCCGCCCGTCGTTCACGCTCGGCGGCTCGGGCGGCGGCATCGCATACAACCGCGAAGAGTTCGAGGAGATCTGCAAGCGCGGTCTCGACCTGTCGCCCACGCGCGAGCTGCTGATCGAAGAGTCGCTGCTCGGCTGGAAGGAATACGAGATGGAAGTCGTGCGCGACCGCGCCGACAACTGCATCATCGTCTGCTCGATCGAGAACCTCGACCCGATGGGCGTGCACACCGGCGACTCGATCACGGTGGCTCCCGCGCAGACGCTCACCGACAAGGAATACCAGATCCTGCGTAACGCATCGCTCGCGGTGCTGCGCGAGATCGGCGTCGATACGGGCGGCTCGAACGTGCAGTTCTCGATCAACCCGAAGGACGGCCGCATGGTCGTCATCGAAATGAACCCGCGCGTGTCGCGTTCGTCGGCGCTCGCGTCGAAGGCCACCGGCTTCCCGATCGCGAAGGTCGCCGCGAAGCTGGCGGTCGGCTACACGCTCGACGAGCTGAAGAACGAAATCACCGGCGGCCAGACGCCGGCGTCGTTCGAGCCGACGATCGACTACGTCGTCACGAAGATCCCGCGCTTCGCGTTCGAGAAGTTCCGCGAAGCCGATTCGCGCCTGACCACGCAGATGAAGTCGGTCGGCGAAGTGATGGCGATCGGCCGCACGTTCCAGGAATCGTTCCAGAAGGCGCTGCGCGGCCTCGAGGTCGGCGTCGACGGTCTCGACGAGAAGTCGACCAACCGCGACGAGATCGCGATCGAGATCCACGAGCCGGGCCCGGACCGCATCTGGTACGTCGGCGATGCGTTCCGCATCGGCATGACGGCCGAGGAAATCTTCGCGGAAACCGCGATCGACCCGTGGTTCCTCGAGCAGATCGAGCAGATCATCCTGAAGGAAAAGGCGCTCGTGGGCCGCACGCTCGCGTCGCTGACGTTCGACGAGCTGCGCTACCTGAAGCAGAGCGGCTTCTCCGACCGCCGCCTCGCGAAGCTGCTCGGCGCGACGCCGGAAGACGTCCGCCGCCGCCGCGTCGAGCTGAACGTGCGCCCGGTCTACAAGCGCGTCGACACGTGCGCGGCCGAGTTCGCGACGAAAACCGCCTACATGTACTCGACCTACGAGGAAGAGTGCGAGGCGCAGCCGACCACCAACAAGAAGATCATGGTGCTGGGCGGCGGCCCGAACCGGATCGGCCAGGGCATCGAGTTCGACTACTGCTGCGTGCACGCGGCGCTCGCGATGCGCGAGGACGGCTATGAAACGATCATGGTCAACTGCAACCCGGAAACGGTGTCGACCGACTACGACACGTCCGACCGCCTGTACTTCGAGCCGCTGACGCTCGAGGACGTGCTCGAGATCGTCGACAAGGAAAAGCCGGTCGGCGTGATCGTCCAGTACGGCGGCCAGACGCCGCTGAAGCTCGCGCTCGACCTCGAGGCGCACGGCGTGCCGATCGTCGGCACGTCGCCGGACATGATCGACGCGGCCGAAGACCGCGAACGCTTCCAGAAGCTGCTGCAGGACCTCGGCCTGCGCCAGCCGCCGAACCGCACCGCGCGCGCCGAGGACGAAGCGCTCGCGCTGGCCGACGAAATCGGCTATCCGCTGGTCGTGCGTCCGTCGTACGTGCTCGGCGGCCGCGCGATGGAAATCGTCCACGAGCCGCGCGACCTCGAGCGCTACATGCGCGAGGCCGTGAAGGTGTCGAACGATTCGCCGGTGCTGCTCGATCGCTTCCTGAACGACGCGATCGAATGCGACGTCGACTGCATCTGCGACGGCGAAGCCGTGTTCATCGGCGGCGTGATGGAGCACATCGAGCAGGCGGGCGTCCACTCGGGCGACTCGGCATGCTCGCTGCCGCCGTACTCGCTGTCGAAGGAAACCGTGGCCGAGCTGAAGCGGCAGACGGGCGCGATGGCGAAGGCGCTGAACGTGGTCGGCCTGATGAACGTGCAGTTCGCGATCCAGCAGGTGCCGCAGGCGGACGGCTCGAAGCAGGACATCATCTACGTGCTGGAAGTGAACCCGCGCGCGTCGCGCACGGTGCCATACGTGTCGAAGGCGACCAGCCTGCCGCTCGCGAAGATCGCGGCGCGCGCGATGGTCGGCCAGAAGCTCGCGCAGCAGGGCGTGACGAAGGAGGTCGAGCCGCCGTACTTCAGCGTGAAGGAAGCGGTGTTCCCGTTCGTGAAGTTCCCGACCGTCGACCCGGTCCTCGGGCCTGAAATGCGTTCGACCGGCGAAGTGATGGGCGTCGGCCGCACGTTCGGCGAAGCGCTGTTCAAGTCGCAGCTCGCGGCCGGTTCGCGCCTGCCGGAGTCGGGCACGGTGCTGCTGACCGTGATGGATGCGGATAAACCCAAGGCCGTCGAAGTCGCGCGCATGCTGCACGACCTCGGCTACCCGATCGTCGCGACCAAGGGCACGGCTGCCGCGATCGAAGCGGCCGGCGTGCCGGTGAAGGTCGTGAACAAGGTGAAGGACGGCCGTCCGCACATCGTCGACATGATCAAGAACGGCGAGATCGCGCTCGTGTTCACGACGGTCGACGAGACGCGCCAGGCGATCGCCGATTCGCGTTCGATCCGCATGAGCGCGCAGGCGCACAAGGTCACGTACTACACGACGATGTCGGGCGCGCGCGCGGCCGTCGAGGGCCTGCGCTACCTGAAGGATCTGGAAGTCTATGATTTACAAGGTCTTCACGCTCGCCTAAACTAAGCGTTCAGTTACCTGTCGAAGCAACACGTGCCGCGATTAGGCGGTGTTTCCAGTGCATCGGAAGCGCGCTTAATCGCGGTGATTTTTTTTATAGCCGTTTTTAGCGATTGAGCCGTTTATGAGCACCATTCCGTTGACAAAGCGTGGCGCGGAGCAACTGCGCGATGAATTGCAGCGCCTCAAGTCCGTCGAGCGGCCGGCCGTGATCAACGCGATCGCGGAGGCCCGCGCACAGGGCGATCTGTCCGAAAACGCCGAATACGACGCAGCGAAGGAAAAGCAGGGCTTTATCGAGGGCCGCATCGCGGAACTCGAATCCAAGCTGTCCGCCGCGCAAATCATCGATCCGACGGTGCTCGACGCCGATGGCCGCGTGGTGTTCGCCGCGACGGTCGAACTCGAGGATCTCGAGTCGGGCGACACGGTCAAGTACCAGATCGTCGGCGACGACGAAGCCGATATCGATCACGGCCTGATCTCGGTCAGCTCGCCGATCGCGCGCGCGCTGATCGGCAAGTCCGAAGGCGACGTCGCGGCCGTGCAGGCGCCAAGCGGCGTGCGCGAGTACGAAATCATCTCGGTCAGCTACATCTGAAGCGGGGCGACGTGATGCCGCATCGCGTGTTCCGTCTGCTGTCGGCCGTATGGGTCGGCAGCCTGCTGACGATCGGGTATGCGGTCGCGCCCGTCCTGTTCAAGACGCTGGAGCGGATGACGGCCGGTTCGGTCGCCGCCCAGCTGTTCCGCATCGAGGCGATCGTCGGCATCGTGTGCGGCGTGCTGCTGCTCGCGTTGTCGAACCAGCAGGTGCGGCGGGGCGGCAACGAGTATCGCCGCGTGCGCTGGATCGTCGCCGCGATGGTCGTGTGCGTGCTGGTCGGGTATTTTGCGCTGCAGCCGTTCATGAACGCGCTGCGGGTGGCCGCGATGGACGCGGGCACCGATATCGCGAATTCGCCGTATGCGAGCCGCTTCGGGATGCTGCACGGCGTCTCGAGCGTGTTCTATCTCGTCGAGAGCGTGCTGGGGCTGATGCTGATCTGGCGCCTGCCGGCGCGCGAAGCCTGAGCGCCCGTCGTTGCGCGTTGCGCAACGACGGGGCAGGGCGGCACGGGCATCCGTGCCGCGCAAGCGGTTTACTTGTCCTGGAACGGCCGCTTGGTGCTGGCCTGCCGCTTTTTCGCGCGCTTCACGGTGCCGCCCGCCGTCACACGCTCGTTGCCGCGCACCGTGACCTTCACGGGCCGCGGGCGGCGCACGGGGCTCGCGTTCGGCGACACCTTGACGACCTTGACGGTGCGCGGCGCGCGGCCTTTCTTGTCGTCGGCGGCTTCCGCCGCGCTCGGCAGCGCGCCGGCACGGCGGCCGCGGGCCGGGGCCGCAGCGGCTTCCGGCCTCCAGATCACCAGCAGCTTGCCGATATGCTGAATCGGGGCCGCGTTCAGACGGTCGCAGATCTCGTCGTAGATCGCGATGCGTTCGTCGCGCTCGTCGCCGAACACGCGGATCTTGATCAACTGGTGCGCGTCGAGGTGCACCTTGATTTCCTTCAGCACGGCGTCGGTCAGCCCTTCGGCGCCGATCAGCACGACGGGCTTGAGCGCATGGGCCTGGGAGCGCAGCGCGGAGCGCTCGGCGGGAGAAAGCGAAAGGGCGGGCATGGAAATGTCGAAATCTAAATAAGGGCGCGCTGACTGAAAAGCGATCGCGGGGCGATACCGCGTCAGCCGTGCGCCGAAACCACGTAAAATCGCGGCTTGGGCCTGAAAAGGGGCCGCAGCCGCGCGAAGAAGACGCGTATTATCCGCTAAAAGCGCGGCTTCACGAAGCAATGGGCAGCAATCTCTCTTTCGAATGGCAAAAAACCGCTTCAACCAGCACTGGCTGCACGACCACATCAACGACCCGTACGTCAAAATGGCGCAGCGGGAGGGCTATCGCGCGCGCGCCGCGTACAAGCTGAAGGAAATCGACGAACAGGACAAGCTGATCCGTCCGGGCCAGGTGATCGTCGACCTCGGCGCGACGCCGGGCAGCTGGAGCCAGTATGCCCGCAACAAGCTCGCGCAGGGCAAGAAGCGCGACGCGGAGCGCGAGGGCGGCATCGACGGCACGATCGTTGCGCTCGACATCCTGCCGATGGAGCCGATCGCCGACGTCCATTTCCTGCAGGGCGACTTCCGCGAGGACGACGTCCTCCACCGGCTCGAGGAGGTGCTCGAAGGCCGTGCGGTGGACCTTGTTATTTCCGACATGGCCCCCAACCTCTCAGGCGTGGCGTCGGCGGACGCGGCGCGTATCGAGCATCTCTGCGATCTGGCGCTCGAATTCGCGCAGAACCATCTGAAGCCGGACGGTGCACTGCTCGTGAAGTGTTTTCACGGCAGCGGCTACAGCCAGATCGTCGAGAAGTTCAAACAGCAGTTTAAGGTTGTCGCGCCGCGCAAGCCCAAGGCATCTCGCGACAAATCGTCCGAAACGTTCATTTTGGGTCGGCAGCTGAAGCATCCGCGCTGACGCGCAGGCGCTGCCGCAAACGGGCTCCGGCCCTTGCCGGACAAGCGAAGCGCTATCGCGCCGGTTGTCAATGCTTATGGCAGGGGTGGTCGGACTGGATTAGAATGACCGAGGGGCGCCGCAAGGAAAATGTAGGCGCTCGTCTACGAGTGAAGGAGTGGTGCTTTGAACAACAATATGTTTTCGAAGGCAGCGGTGTGGCTGGTGATCGCACTGGTGCTGTTTACGGTGTTCAAGCAGTTCGACAAGCCCCGCGTCCAGGAAGGCGTGTCCTATTCGCAGTTCATGGACGACGCCAAGAACGGCAAGGTCAAGAACGTCATCGTTCAGGGGCGCAACCTCACCGTCACTCCGGCTGATGGCCAGAAATACCAGATCGTGTCGCCCGGCGACATCTGGATGGTTGGCGATCTGATGAAGTACGGCGTGCAGGTCAGCGGCAAGGCCGACGACGAGCCGAACGCGCTGATGTCCGCGCTGTACTACCTCGGGCCGACGATCCTGATCATCGTGTTCTGGTTCTACATGATGAGGCAGATGCAGGGAGGCGGCAAAGGCGGCGCGTTCTCGTTCGGGAAATCGCGTGCGCGGCTGATCGACGAGAACAACAACGCGGTGAACTTCTCCGACGTCGCGGGCTGCGACGAAGCGAAGGAAGAAGTGTCCGAGCTCGTCGACTTCCTGCGCGATCCGCAGAAATTCCAGAAACTGGGCGGCCGCATTCCGCGCGGCGTGCTGCTGGTCGGCCCTCCGGGTACCGGCAAGACGCTGCTCGCCCGCGCGATCGCGGGTGAAGCGAAGGTGCCGTTCTTCAGCATCTCGGGTTCGGACTTCGTCGAAATGTTCGTCGGTGTCGGCGCGGCTCGTGTGCGCGACATGTTCGAGCAGGCGAAGAAGCATGCGCCGTGCATCGTGTTCATCGACGAAATCGACGCGGTCGGCCGTCATCGCGGCGCCGGCATGGGCGGCGGCAACGACGAGCGCGAACAGACGCTGAACCAGATGCTCGTCGAGATGGACGGCTTCGAGGCGAACTCGGGCGTGATCGTGATCGCCGCCACCAACCGTTCCGACGTGCTCGACAAGGCGTTGCTGCGTCCGGGCCGTTTCGACCGCCAAGTCTATGTCGGGCTGCCCGACATTCGCGGTCGCGAGCAGATCATGCGCGTGCACCTGCGCAAGGTGCCGATCGCGAACGACGTCGACGCGGCGGTCATCGCGCGCGGCACGCCGGGCTTCTCGGGCGCCGATCTCGCGAACCTCGTGAACGAGGCTGCGCTGTTCGCCGCCCGTCGCGGCAAGCGCATCGTCGAGATGCAGGATTTCGAGGACGCGAAGGACAAGATCTTCATGGGTCCGGAGCGCAAGTCGGCCGTGATCCGCGAGGAAGCGAAGCGCGCCACCGCGTATCACGAGTCGGGCCACGCGGTCATCGCGAAACTGCTGCCGAAGGCCGACCCGGTGCACAAGGTCACGATCATCCCGCGCGGTCGCGCGCTGGGCGTCACGTGGCAGTTGCCGGAGCATGACAACGAGACGTATTCGAAGGATTACCTGCTCGACCGCCTCGCGATCCTGTTCGGCGGCCGGGTGGCCGAAGAGCTGTTCATGAACCTCGTCAGCACCGGCGCATCGGACGACTTCAACAAGGCCACGCAGACGGCGCGCGCGATGGTCGCCCGCTTCGGCATGACCGACGCGCTCGGGCCGATGGTCTACGTCGACGACGAGAACGATGCGTCGCCGTTCGGCCGCGGCTTCACGCGCACGATCTCGGAAGCGACGCAGCAGAAGGTCGATTCCGAAATCCGCCGCGTGCTCGACGAACAGTACAACCTCGCGCGCCGCCTGCTCGAAGAGAACCGCGACAAGGTCGAAGCGATGACGGCCGCACTGATGGAGTGGGAGACGATCGACGCCGATCAGATCAACGACATCATGGAAGGTCGTCCGCCGCGCTCGCCGAAGAGTTCGCCGGCTGTCGGCGGCGATTCGTCGGGCGGCGGCAGCGCCGCCGCCGAGGTCAAGCCGGGCACCGCGCCGGCGCCGGCGTCGCCGGCGGCATAATCTCCGCTTTAGCGCCGTATACGGGCTGGTGTGGCTTCACACCGGCCCGTTTTGCATTCATCCACGTCCGTTGCTCGTGTCCGATTCCGCTGTGTCCCCGTTCATTCCCGCGCCGCTCCGGTGCGGCCGCTTCGAACTGACGTTCGAACGCCCGCTCGTGATGGGCATCCTCAACGCCACGCCCGATTCGTTTTCCGATGGCGGCCGCTTCCTCGCGCGCGACGATGCGCTGCGCCAGGCCGAGCGGATGATTGCCGAAGGCGCGGATCTGCTCGATATCGGCGGCGAATCGACGCGCCCCGGCGCGCCACCCGTGCCGCTCGCCGAGGAACTCGCGCGCGTGATTCCGCTCGTCGAGGCGCTGCGGCCGCTGAACGTGCCGCTGTCGATCGATACCTACAAGCCGGCCGTGATGCGTGCGGCGCTGGCCGCCGGCGCGGACCTGATCAACGACATCTGGGGGTTCCGCCAGCCGGGCGCGATCGACGCGGTGCGCGAGGGCAACAGCGGGCTGTGCGCGATGCACATGCTCGGCGAGCCGCAGACGATGCAGGCCGGCGAACCGGACTACGGCGACGTCGTGACCGACGTGCGCGATTTTCTCGCCGCGCGCGCCCAGGCGCTGCGCGACGCGGGGGTGGCGGCGGAGCGCATCTGCGTCGATCCCGGCTTCGGGTTCGGCAAGGCGGTCGTCGACGACAACTATGCGTTGCTGGCCGCGTTGCCGGACACGGCGCCCGCGCGCCCCGACGGGCGCGCCTATCCGATTCTCGCGGGCATGTCGCGCAAGTCGATGCTCGGTGCGGTGATCGGCGGCAAGCCGCCGGTGGAGCGCGTCGCGGCGAGCGTCGCGGCCGCGTTGTGCGCGGTCGAGCGCGGTGCCGCGATCGTGCGCGTGCACGACGTCGCGGCGACGGTCGATGCGCTCAAAGTCTGGAATGCCGTGCGCGCAGCCGCGCGGCAACGATAAGCAAGTCAGAAAAACGAAGGAGGAAGGACCCCATGGGACGTCGATATTTCGGCACGGACGGCATTCGCGGCACGGTGGGCGAAGCGCCCATCACGCCGGATTTCGTATTGCGTCTCGGCTATGCGGCCGGCAAGGTACTGGCCGGCTCGGCCGACGTCGCGGCGGGCTCGCGTCCGACGGTGCTGATCGGCAAGGACACGCGCGTGTCGGGCTACATGCTCGAAGCCGCGCTCGAGGCCGGATTCTCGGCGGCCGGCGTCGACGTGATGCTGGCCGGCCCGATGCCGACGCCCGGCGTCGCGTACCTGACACGCGCGCTGCGTCTGTCGGCCGGCGTCGTGATCAGCGCGTCGCACAACCCGTATCACGACAACGGCATCAAGTTTTTCTCGGCGGACGGCAACAAGCTGCCCGACGACACTGAAGCCGCGATCGAAGCGTGGCTCGACAAGCCGCTCGAATGCGCGGCGTCCGACGGTCTCGGCAAGGCGCGCCGTCTCGACGACGCGGCCGGCCGCTACATCGAATTCTGCAAGAGCACGTTCCCGGCCGCGTTCGATCTGCGCGGGCTGAAGCTCGTGATCGATTGCGCGCATGGCGCCGCGTACCAGATCGCGCCGCACGTGTTCCACGAACTCGGCGCGGACGTCATTCCGATCGGCGTAGCGCCGAACGGCTTCAACATCAACGACGGCGTCGGCGCGACCGCGCCGGACGCGCTGGTGCGCGCGGTGCGGGCGAACCACGCCGATCTCGGCATCGCGCTCGACGGCGATGCCGACCGCCTGCAAGTGGTCGACGCGACCGGCCGGCTGTACAACGGCGACGAACTGCTCTACGTGCTCGTGAAGGATCGGATCGCGACCGACGGCAAGGTCGACGGCGCGGTCGGCACGCTGATGACGAATCTCGCCGTCGAAGTCGCGCTGCAGCGCGAGGGCGTGAAGTTCGTCCGTGCGGCGGTCGGCGACCGCTACGTGCTCGAGCAGTTGCGCGAGCACGGCTGGCAGCTTGGCGCGGAAGGGTCGGGCCACATCCTGTCGCTCGACCGGCATTCGACCGGCGACGGCATCGTGTCGGCGCTGCTCGTGCTGGCCGCGCTGAAGCGCAGCGGCCGCACGCTCGCACAGATGCTCGACGGCGTCACGCTGTTCCCGCAGAAGCTGATCAACGTGCGGATGAAGCCGGGCGCCGACTGGAAGGGCAGCGCGTCGATTCGGGCCGCGATCGATGCCGCCGAAGCCGCGCTTGCCGGTAGCGGACGCGTGCTGATCCGCGCATCGGGCACGGAGCCCGTGCTGCGCGTGATGGTCGAAGCGCAGCAGGCGGCCGATGCGGCGCGCCATGCGGAGGCAATCGCCGACGCGGTGCGGGCGGCGACGACCTGATCCATGTCAGCGGCGCGCGGCGGTTCGACCGCCCGCGCGCCGGCTCTGACGAATTTGCGTGCGGCGCCTTCGGGCGCCGTGATTTTGTCGGACGCAAAGGTTTGCCGTACTGAGAGAGGTGACCTTCCGCCCGCGCAGTCTTCCGCTCAAATCACGCATCCGACCCCGGAAGCCGGCCTGCCGCCGCGCCCGGCTTCCCGTCCGGCTGACGCCACGCCACGACGCGCCCGCACACCGGTGAAAACAGCGTCCGTCCCGCCCTCCGAGGCAGGCAATTCTTGCCGCCATCACCGCTGCTGCGCCGCCGGCGCGCCACCCGATACTCCCTTTCAACCAGTCATGTTACTGTCACGCCAGTTTCATCGATTGTCACATTACCGTCATGAGCAGCCCCTAACCTTCGCGGTGCCGTAGTCATCCGCTCACACACTGGAGGTCTCATGAAATTGATGCAAACCGCGATTGCCGGCCTGGCTGGCGCGCTTTTCGCCGTCGCCGCCCACGCTGCCGACATCACGGGCGCAGGTAGCACGTTCGCGATGCCGATCTATACGAAATGGGCTGCCGACTACCAGCAGTCCGGCGGTTCGAAGGTCAACTACCAGGGCATCGGTTCGTCGGGCGGCCTGAAGCAGATCGTCGCGAAGACGGTCGATTTTGCCGGTTCGGACGCTCCGCTGAAGGATGAAGAACTCGCGAAGGAAGGCCTGTTCCAGTTCCCGACGGTGGTCGGCGGCGTGGTGCCGGTCGTCAACGTGCCGGGCGTGAAGGCCGGCGAACTGACGCTGTCGGGCCCGGTGCTCGGCGACATCTACCTCGGCAAGATCAAGAAGTGGAACGACCCGGCGATCGCCGCGCTGAACCCGAAGGTCAAGCTGCCGGATACGGACATCGCCGTGGTCCGCCGCGCCGACGGTTCGGGCACGAGCTTCATCTGGACGAACTACCTGTCGAAGGTCAACGACGAGTGGAAGTCGAAGATCGGCGAAGGCACGACGGTCAACTGGCCGACGGGCACGGGCGGCAAGGGCAACGACGGCGTCGCGGCCTTCGTGCAGCGCCTGCCGGGCGCGATCGGCTACGTCGAATGGGCGTACGCGAAGAAGAACAACATGGTCTACACGGCCCTGAAGAATTCGACGGGCACGGTGGTCGAGCCGAAGACGGAAACGTTCAAGGCCGCGGCGGCAGGCGCGAACTGGTCGAAGTCGTTCTACCAGATCCTGACGAACCAGCCGGGCAAGGAAGCCTGGCCGGTCGTCGGCGCGACGTTCGTGCTGCTGCACGCGAAGCAGGACAAGCCGGAGCAGGGCGCGGAAACGCTGAAGTTCTTCAGCTGGGCGTTCAAGAACGGCGAGAAGGCTGCCGACAGCCTCGACTACATCTCGCTGCCGGCGACGGTCGAGACGGAAATCCGCAAGCAATGGAAGACGAAGGTGACGGACGCGTCGGGCAAGCCGGTCGCCGTCGAGTAAGCGATCCAGCGGTTCGCTGCCCGGCCGCGCCGGTCGGGCAGTGTGTGCGGTAAGGCCGGGCGTCACGGCGCCCGGCGATCCAAAGCAGGCACCCATGTCTGATATTTCATACACGTCCTCACGATCGCCCGACACCGCGCAGCAGCGCGCGCCGAGCCGTCTCGGGGATGTCCTGTTCGGCGGCCTTGCGCGGCTCGCCGCGATCGTGACCCTGCTGCTGCTCGGCGGGATCATCGTTTCCCTGATCATTGCGTCGATGCCGACCATCCAGAAGTTCGGCCTCGGCTTCCTGTGGCAATCCGAGTGGGACCCCAACTCGGACATTTACGGCGCACTCGTGCCGATCTACGGCACGCTCGTGACGTCGCTGATCGCACTCGTCATCGCGGTGCCCGTCAGCTTCGGCATCGCGCTGTTCCTCACCGAGCTGGCGCCCGTGTGGCTGCGCCGTCCGCTCGGCATCGCGATCGAGCTGCTCGCCGCGATTCCGTCGATCGTGTACGGCATGTGGGGCCTGCTCGTGTTCGCGCCGATCTTCGCCGAATACTTCCAGAAGCCGATCGGCCGCCTGCTCAAGGACGTGTGGGTGCTCGGCCCGCTGACGTCCGGCGCGCCGATCGGCATCGGCATCCTCGCGGCCGGCGTGATTCTCGCGATCATGATCATCCCGTACATCGCGTCGGTGATGCGCGACGTGTTCGAGGTCACGCCGGTGTTGTTGAAGGAATCGGCATACGGAATCGGCTGCACGACCTGGGAAGTGATGTGGAAGGTCGTGCTGCCCTATACGAAGACCGGCGTGATCGGCGGCGTGATGCTCGGCCTCGGCCGCGCGCTCGGCGAAACGATGGCCGTGACCTTCGTGATCGGCAACACGAACCTGCTCGACAGCGTGTCGCTGTTCGCGCCGGGCAACAGCATCACGTCGGCGCTCGCGAACGAATTCGCGGAAGCGCAACCGGGCCTGCATACGTCCGCGCTGATGGAACTCGGGCTGATCCTGTTCGTGATCACGTTCATCGTGCTGTCCATCTCCAAACTGCTGCTGCTTCGTCTCGAGAAGGGAGAGGGCAAGAAATGAGCGAGCCCATCATGAATTTCCCGGGGCCGGACGGCGCCGTGCTCGACGCGATGCGCAACCGCCTGCAGCGCAAGCGCAAGGCCATCAACGCGATCGCGCTCACCGCATCGCTCGCCGCGATGGCATTCGGCCTGCTGTGGCTCGTGTGGATTCTCTACACGACGGTGCACCTCGGCGTCGGCGGCCTGTCGCTGCAACTGTTCACCGAATCGACGCCGGCGCCGAACACGGAAGGCGGCGGTCTCGCGAACGCGATCGTCGGCAGCCTGCTGCTGTGCGGCTTCGGCACGCTGGTCGGCACGCCGATCGGCATCCTCGCGGGCGTCTATCTCGCCGAATACGGGCAGAAGAACCTGCTGGCGAGCACGATCCGCTTCATCAACGACATCCTGCTGTCGGCGCCGTCGATCGTCATCGGCCTGTTCGTGTACGCGATCGTCGTCGCGAAGTCGGGGCGCTTCTCGGGCTGGGCCGGCGTGATCGCGCTCGCGCTGCTGCAGATTCCGATCGTGATCCGCACGACCGAGAACATGCTGAAGCTCGTGCCGAACGCGCTGCGCGAAGCGGCCGTCGCGCTCGGCACGCCGAAGTGGCGCATGGTGCTGAAGATCACGCTGCGCGCGTCGGTCGGCGGGATCGTGACGGGCGTGCTGCTCGCGGTCGCGCGGATTGCCGGCGAAACGGCGCCGCTTCTGTTCACGGCCCTGTCGAACCAGTTTTTCTCGTGGGACATGAGCCAGCCGATGGCGAACCTGCCGGTCACGATCTACAAGTTCGCGATGAGCCCGTTCGCGGAATGGCAGTCGCTCGCGTGGGCGGGCGTGTTCCTGATTACGCTCGGGGTGCTCGGACTGAACGTCCTGGCGCGCTCGATCTTCTCGAAAAAGTAACGGCGGAGCAATCCGATGAATATGGCAGAAAGCCACCTGAATCCCGTCGAGCGCACTGCTGCGCCCGCCGGCACGCAAGACGCGGCGCACGGCCGTCCGCTCGCGCCGCTGAACGCGAAGATCGAGGTCAACAACCTCAACTTCTTCTACAACAAGTTCCACGCGCTGAAGAACATCAACCTGCGCATTCCCGAAGGGAAGGTGACGGCGTTCATCGGCCCGTCGGGCTGCGGCAAGTCGACGCTCCTGCGCACGTTCAACAAGATGTTCGCGCTCTATCCGGAGCAGCGCGCCGAAGGCGAAATCCTGATGGACGGCGAGAACCTGCTGACGACGAAGCGCGACATCTCGTTGCTGCGCGCGCGGATCGGCATGGTGTTCCAGAAGCCGACCCCGTTCCCGATGTCGATCTACGACAACATCGCGTTCGGCGTGAAGATGTTCGAAAAGCTCACGCGTTCGGAAATGGACGACCGCGTCGAGTGGGCGCTCACGAAGGCCGCGCTGTGGAACGAAGTGAAGGACAAGCTCGGCCAGAGCGGCTACGGGCTGTCGGGCGGCCAGCAGCAGCGCTTGTGCATCGCGCGCGGCATCGCGATCCGGCCGGAAGTGCTGCTGCTCGACGAACCGTGCTCGGCGCTCGACCCGATCTCGACGGGCCGCATCGAGGAGCTGATCGCGGAGCTGAAGAGCGACTACACGGTCGTGATCGTCACGCACAACATGCAGCAGGCCGCGCGCTGCTCGGATTTCACGGCCTACATGTACCTGGGCGAGCTGATCGAGTTCGGCGAAACCGAAAAGATCTTCATCAAGCCGGTGCGCAAGGAAACGGAAGACTACATCACCGGCCGCTTCGGCTGATGACGGAGAACAACAGTCATGTCGGATAAACATCTGTCGAGCCAGTTCGACGCGGACCTGAATGCCGTGTCGTCGAAAGTGCTGGAAATGGGCGGACTCGTGGAGTCGCAGATCGTCGGCGCGATGCACGCGCTGAACGAATTCGATCGCGAGCGGGCCGAGAAGGTGATCGCGGCCGAGGAAACGCTGAACGCGATGGAAGTGGAGATCGACCAGGAATGCGGCAACATCATCGCGCGGAGGCAGCCTGCCGCGCGTGACCTGCGTCTTTTGATGTCGATTTCGAAAACGATTACGAACCTCGAGCGCGCCGGCGACGAAGCGGAGAAGATCGCGAAGCGCGTGCGCCGCCTGATCGACGAGCCGGCCGCGCGCACGGTCAACATCGCCGAGATCAAGGTGTCGGGCGAGATGGCCGTGACGATCCTGCGCCGTGCGCTCGACGCGTTCGCGCGCCTCGATACGGTGGCCGCCGCGCAGATCGTCAAGGACGACAAGGAGATCGACCAGGAATTCCGTGCATTCGTGCGCAAGCTCGTGTCGTACATGCAGGAAGATCCGCGCACGATCTCGGTCGGCCTCGAATACCTGTTCATCGCGAAGGCGATCGAACGGATCGGCGACCACGCGAAGAACATCGCCGAATTCATCATCTACATCGTGAAGGGCACCGACGTGCGGCACCAGCCGCGCGACACGCTCGATCGCGAAGCCAACAGTTAATCGACTCCGTACAGGAAGAACAGAGGTGCCGATGCCCAGCAACATTCTCGTCGTTGAAGATGAGCCCGCGATTTCCGAACTGATCTCGGTGAATCTCCAGCACGCCGGTCACTGCCCGATCCGCGCGTACAACGCCGAACAGGCGCAGAACCTGATCAGCGACGTGCTGCCCGATCTCGTGCTGCTCGACTGGATGCTGCCGGGCAAGTCCGGTATCGCGTTCGCGCGCGACCTGCGCAACAACGAACGGACCAAGCACATCCCGATCATCATGCTCACCGCCCGCGGCGACGAGCAGGACAAGGTGCTCGGCCTCGAAATCGGCGCGGACGACTACGTGACGAAGCCGTTCTCGCCGAAGGAGCTGATGGCGCGCATCAAGGCCGTGCTGCGCCGCCGCGCGCCGCAGCTGACCGAGGACGTCGTGTCGATCAACGGGCTGCGGCTCGATCCGGCCACGCATCGCGTCGCCGCGCACGGGGACGGCAGCGAGATCAAGCTCGATCTCGGCCCGACCGAGTTCCGCCTGCTGCATTTCTTCATGACGCATCCGGAGCGCGTGCACAGCCGCACGCAATTGCTCGATCAGGTGTGGGGCGACCACGTGTTCGTCGAGGAGCGCACCGTCGACGTCCACATCAAGCGATTGCGCGCGGCCTTGAAACCGGCCGGCTGCGATGCGATGATCGAAACCGTGCGCGGCAGCGGCTACCGCCTCGCCAAGCACGCGTAACGTACTCGGGCGTGCCGTGTGCCGCGGCATGCCGTTCATTCTTTCGGACGCTGAATCATGAACATCATCTGGGCGCGCTTTCTGGTGTCGCTCGTGCTGCTCGTGCTGATCGGCGTATTGGTCGGCGTGTTCGCCGGCCCGACTGCGGGCCTCGTGTTCGTGGTCGTGATGCTGGTCGCGCAGGGCTTTTTCAGCACCTTCCATACGCAGCGTCTGTGGCGGCTGCTCGATGCGCCGGTCTACGGCGAAGTGCCGAGCGCGCCGGGCATCTGGGGCGAGATCTACTACCGGCTGCACAAGCTCGCGAAGCAATGGCATGCGCAGGTTCGGCAGGTCGAACAGCAGCACTCGCGCTTCATCCAGGCGATCCAGGCGTCGCCGAACGGCGTCGCGATGCTCGACGACCACGACCAGATCGAGTGGTGCAACGCGATCGCCGAAGTCCATTTCGGCCTCGATGCGAAGCGCGACCTGCGCCAGCACATCACGAACCTCGTGCGTCATCCCGATTTCGTCCGCTACCTGAATGCGCAGCACTACGAGGACACGCTACTGATGCGCGGCATGGGCGACTCGCGGCAGAACGTGCTGGCCGTGCAGGTGTTCCCGTACGGCGAGAACCGCAAGCTGCTGCTCACGCAGGACATCACCGAGCTCGAGCGCACCGACGCGATGCGGCGCGACTTCGTCGCGAACGTGTCGCACGAGCTGAAGACGCCGCTTACCGTGCTGTCGGGCTTTCTGGAGACGATGCGCGAGCTGCCGCTGAACGAGGAGGATCGCGCGCGCTATCTCGACATGATGGAGCAGCAGGCGTCGCGGATGCGGCACATCGTGACCGACCTGCTGGTGCTCGCGAAGCTGGAAGGCGAGAGCAAGCCGCCGGTCGATCGCGCGATCGACATGCGGGCGGTGTTCGACCATCTGAAGGAAGACGCGCGGACGCTGTCGAACGGGCATCACGACATCACGTTCTCGATCGACGAGACGCTCGGGGTCACCGGTGCGCAGACGGAGCTGTTCAGCGCGTTCGCGAATCTCGTCACGAACGCGATCCGCTATACGCCGGACGGCGGCAAGATCGCCGTGTCGTGGCGGCGCGACGGCGCGCAGGGCGTGTTTTCCGTCACGGACAGCGGCTTCGGGATTCCGGCCGCCGATCTGCCGCGGCTCACCGAGCGCTTCTACCGGGTCGATCGCAGCCGTTCGCGCGATACGGGCGGCACGGGCCTCGGGCTCGCGATCGTCAAGCACGTGCTGCAGCGGCACGACGCGCATCTGTACGTGCAGAGCGAGGAAGGGCGCGGCAGTACGTTCACCGCGCGGTTCCCGGGCTCGCGCGTCATCGCGATCCGGCCGGCCGCTTACGAAGCATGATCGCGTAGCGGCCCGCCGTTGAAAAAAGCAGCCCGCGGGCTGCTTTTTTCATTCCGGCGCGACGCGCGACCCGCATCGCGCGGGCGGCTCACGAACAGAACTTCGCGAGCAATCCGAGCTGCGCGTTGCGGATCGTCTTGCCGGTGCGGCGGCGGCGATAGTGGCCGTCGCTGTGCATCTGCCAGGCCGACTGGTTGTCGCCGAGGCACACCGACAGCCCTTCGGCGATCACGCGACGCTTCAGCCTGCGATCGCGGATCGGGAACGCGACTTCGACGCGGCGGAACAGGTTGCGGTCCATCCAGTCGGCGCTCGACAGATAGACGTCCTCGGCGCCGCCCGCGTGGAAGTAGTAGATGCGGTGGTGCTCGAGGAAGCGGCCGACGATCGAGCGCACCGTGATGTTTTCCGACAGCCCCGGCACACCGGGCTTCAGCGCGCAGACGCCGCGCACGATCAGGTCGACCTTGACGCCGGCCTGCGACGCTTCGTACAGCGCGGCGATCACCGACGGCTCCAGCAGCGCGTTCATTTTCGCGACGATCCGCGCGCGCTTGCCGGCCTGCGCATTGTCGATCTCCGCGCGGATCGAATCGATGATGCGCGGATGCAGCGTAAACGGCGACTGCCACAGTTCGTGCAGCGTCAGTTCGCCGCCGATCCCGGTCAGTTGCTGGAATACGTGATGAACGTCCTCGCAGATCTTCTGGTCGGCCGTCATCAGCCCGAAGTCGGTGTACAGGCGTGCGGTGCGCGGATGGTAGTTGCCGGTGCCGAGGTGCACGTAGCGGCGCAGCGATGCCTTGCCGCCCTCGACGACGCGGCGCACGATCAGCATCATCTTCGCGTGGCACTTGTGACCGACCACGCCGTATACGACGTGCGCGCCGACGGCTTCGAGCTGCGATGCCCAGTTGATGTTGGTTTCCTCGTCGAAGCGCGCGAGCAGCTCGACGACGACGGTCACTTCCTTGCCGTTGCGCGCGGCTTCCATCAGCGCGTCCATCAGCGGCGAGTCGGTGCCGGTGCGGTAGATCGTCTGCTTGATCGCGACGACGCTCGGGTCTCTCGCGGCCTGCTGCAGCAGTTCGAGCACGGGCTGGAAGCTCTCGTACGGGTGGTGCAGCAGGATGTCGCCGGCGTCGATCGCGTCGAACATCGTCGGCACGTTGGTGATTGCCGCGGGGGTCGACGCGGTGAACGGCGTGAACTTCAGGTCGGGGCGATCGACGAGGTCGGGAATCTGCATCAGGCGCACGAGATTCACGGATCCCGCCACGCGATAGCAGTCCTTGTCGCCGAGCTCGCTTTCGTCGAGCAGGCGGCGCACGATATGCGGCGGCGTGTCGGCCGACACTTCGAGGCGCACCGCATTGCCGAGGTGGCGCGCGGGCAATTCGCCCTGCAACGCGACACGCAGGTTCGTGATTTCGTCTTCGTCGACGAACAGCTCGCTGTTGCGCGTGATGCGGAACTGATTGCAGCTCTTCACGACGAGTTGCGGGAAGAGTTCGCCGACGAAGCGCTGCATGAACGAGCTCAGCAGCACGAAGCCGTGCTCGAAACCCGACAGCGCATGCGGCATGCGCACGACGCGCGGCAGCGCGCGCGGCGCCTGGACGATGCCCATCACGGCCTGGCGGCCGAACGCGTCGCGGCCTTCGAGCTCGACGACGAAGTTCAGGCTCTTGTTCAGCACGCGCGGGAACGGGTGGGCCGGATCGAGGCCGATCGGCGTCAGCACGGGCAGCAGTTCGTCGAGGAAGTAGCGCCGCGCCCATTCGAGCTGCTCGTCGTTCCACGTGTCGCTCGCGTGGAAGTAGATGCCTTCCTGTTCGAGCGCCGGCAGCACGGTTTCGTGCAGCATCGTGTACTGTCGATGGACGAGCCGCTGGGCGCGCTCGACGACGAGATCGTAAGCGTGCTGCAACGACATGCCGTCGGGCGTCAGCGCGCCGGGGTTGTCGCGAATCTGCTCCTGCAGGCCGGCCATCCGGACTTCGAAGAATTCGTCGAGATTGCTGCTGGTGATGCAGATGAAACGCAGGCGCTCGAGCAACGGGACATGCGGATCGGCCGCCTGGGCCAGCACGCGCTCGTTGAAACCGAGGATGCCGAGTTCACGATTGAGAAGCGGGTAACGGACGGACATCGGCAGGGTAGAGGGTAATTCAGGCGATGATTCGAACAGACGCTCGGAAACTCTCACGGTACGATGACGTGCTGATGACAATAATGCCTTTATATCCGGAAATTCTACGCCGTAACCCTTTCGTCGCATAAATGTTTCGGCTATATGGAATCGAGCGGCGTGCATGCCCGTCAAGCGTGGCAACGGCAAGCGTTCCACGCTTAAAATGTCGCCTTTGATTGATCGCCCTCGGTTGCCGGAACGGCTGCCGCGGAAGAACGCGCACGGAGCCCCTTCTGATGGTTACAACTCCCCACTTGCTGGCTGCCGTGGATCTCGGCTCGAACAGCTTCCGGCTGATCGTCGGGCGCGTCGAGGAAACGCCGGCCGGCAGCCAGATCTACCCCGTCGATGCGCTGCGCGAGCCGGTTCGGCTGGCCGCGGGGCTGTCGAGCGACAAGATGCTCGACCGCGCGTCGCAGGAGCGGGGCTGGGAGGCGCTCAAGCGGTTCGGCGAGCGCCTGCGCGATTTCCATCCCGACCATGTGCGCGCGGTGGCGACCAACACGCTGCGCGTCGCGAAGAACGCCGCCGAATTTCTCGGCGAGGCCGAGGCGGCGCTCGGTTTCCCGATCGAAGTGATCGCGGGCCGCGAAGAGGCGCGCCTCATCTATGCGGGCGCCGCGCACTCGGTGCCGGCGAGCGCCGGCAAGCGGCTCGTCGTCGATATCGGCGGCGGCTCGACCGAATTCATCATCGGCTCGCACTACACGCCGATCGTGATGGAAAGCCTCTATATCGGCTGCGTGAGCCATAGCCGCACGTTCTTCCCGGCCGGCAACGTCGACGAATACACGATGCGGCAGGCCGAACTCGCGGCCAAGCGCGAGATCCAGATCATTTCGAGCGAGTACAAGAAGGCCGGCTGGGACCAGGCGATCGGCTCGTCCGGCACCGCGCGCGCGCTCGCGGAGCTCGTCGAGGCGAACGGCTTCAACGATCCGGGTATCACGCACGGCATTTCGCGCGGCGGCCTCGAGCGGCTCAAGCGTGCGCTGATCAAGGCGGAGAATGTCAACCGGCTGAAGCTGATCGCGCTGAAGCCAGACCGCGTGCCGGTGCTCGCGGGCGGGCTCGCGATCATGCTGGCGGTATTCGAGGAGCTGGGTGTCGACTACGTCGATACGACCGACGGCGCGCTGCGCCTCGGCGTGCTGTACGACCTGCTTGGCCGGACGCAGCACGAGGACATGCGGGCGGTGACCGTCGAGGGTTTCACGCGCCGCTACGGCGTCGATCGCGCGCAGGCCGAGCGGATCGGTGCGCTCGCCGTGCGCTTCTACGACGAGCTCGATGAGGGCGACGAGGAAGCGCGCGAGGAAGGGCGGATGTTCCTCGGCTGGGCGGCCGCGTTGCACGAAATCGGCCTGTCGATCTCGCACAGCGCGTATCACAAGCATTCGGCGTATATCGCGAGCAATGCGGACATGCCGGGTTTTTCGCGTACCGACCAGGCGCGGCTCGCGGCGCTCGTGCTCGGCCATGCGGGCAAGCTCGGCAAGCTGTCTCAGGCGCGCGAGGTCGAGTGGCCGCTGCTGTTCTGTCTGCGGCTCGCTGCGCTGCTGTGTCGGCGCCGGACCGATGCGGGGCTGCCCGACATCTCGGTTTCGCAGATGAAGAAGGGCGGGTACGAGGTGCGTTTGCCGAACGCATGGGTCGAGCAGAACCCGTTGACCGACTATAGCCTCAGCCAGGAGGCGGCGGAGTGGGAGAAGGTCGGTATTCCGTATCGGGTGGTGTATACCGGCGCGTGAGGGGGCGATAGCGGGCCCCGGAAGGCGCTCGAGGTCCCGTGGTCGTGGGTGATCCGCGGCGGCGCCCGTCAGGCGCGCCCACGAGTTCGTGCTGCCGATTTGCTCAATCCGACGAGCAGACGATCGCGGTCAGGAACGGGAACGCCTGCTTGACGGTTGCGTCGCTGCCGGCCTTGCGTACGGCTTCCTCCACCGAACCCTTCGCGCCGCGTACAACGACGCCGTAGGCCCAGTCGCCGATCGGCGTGCCGTCGCCCGGACGGAAGATCGGGTCGTTCGCCTGATAGCCGAGCACGACATAGACGCCGAAGCCGTACGCCGTCAGCGGGTGGTTCGTGCGGAATGCATTGACCGAATTCGATTCGACGTGCATCGGCTCCGACTGGATGTCGCCGGCGGCGAGCAGCGGCGCGACGAACTTGTGCCCGGTCGAATGGCAGTCGAGCGCGTCGTCGAGCGCTTTCGCCGACGCAGTGCCGGCGGTGGTCGCAAGCACGAGTAGCGACGCACACAGGGCGGTTTCGAGAATGTTGTTTTTCATGCGCGGTTGCGGGTTGTTCACACGTATTATCGCGTGTTCCAGCAAGTTTCGTGCGCGGGCTTGGGTGGGGAGGCGCGGGTGCGTCGATGCGGCGGGTGGTTCGTGCTTGGACGTACCGCTGCGAACCCTGAAAATGGGGATCGATTCAAGGGCCCGGACGCTCGAGAGTAGGAGCCACGACAAACCCGGCGCCGTTCAATCGCCGATTGCACCTGAGCGCGAGTCTCTGCGCGCTAGATGACCGGGGTCAAATGCAATCAAGCCGAACGATATTTCTCAGACTTTAGATTAAAATCGCGCGAGCGACTTCCTGTCGCTGTCGCAATGACTGACCGTCGTCTTGGTGCCACTGTATAGACGGTCGAACCTGAGAGAAATAAGAAAATGGATATCAGACCGTCCGCACTCGGGGACCTGCAGTTGCGCGACCTCTATGAGGCGATTAGCAAGGGCGTTTTGCAACAAGGGCGACTGCTGATGTTGGATACGCCGCTCGGCAAGAATGCGCTTGTGCCGTTACGGGCTCGCGGATCGGCCAGAATCGGGCGCGACTATTCATACACGATCGACGTCGCGTCGACGCGCGACGACACTGCGCTGCTGTCGCTGATGCACCAACCCGTTACCCTGCGGATTCAGCAAGTCACGGCGCCTTTTGCGGTTCCCGGCTATCGTCCGGTCCACGGCTTCGTGCATCGGGTTGCTTATTTGGGCGGAAATGGCGGCCTTTCGACATACCAGATCGAGTTTTCATCGGCACTGGTCTTCCTCGAAAAGACTCACAACGAAGAGGGCTGGCTCGAGAAAGATGCTCGCGAGATCATCTCCGATGTACTCGATCGGTATCCGCAGTTGCGTGGACAGTACCGTTTTGCACTGTCATCCGATCCTGCCAAGCGTTCTTGGTGCAGGCAGAGCGAATCCGATCTTCACTTTGTGAACCGCTTGGCCGAAGCCGAGGGCTGGTATTTCTACTGGGTCCACGAAAACGTTAGCGAAGGAGACGCGCCCAAGACGACGCTTGTCATCGTTGATCGCGTATCGGCACTTCCAGACGCGAAGCCGGTCGAATTTATTCGGGTGAATGACAGCAACGAATCTGATGGTTTCGCCCATTGGGCAGCGGTACAGACGATGCAGAGCACGCGCTACATATCGCGTGCGTTTGATTACAAGCGGCCCGCGTCCGATTTCCAGGTTGAGAGTGGACTTACCGCGACGAGCTACGTTACGGAGGAGCGCCGCCAGACAGCCGAGCATAGCGTTCCTGATGCGCCGATGACGGTCTACGAATCGACAGCTTACGGCTATTCCAGCTCAGACACTGGCGAGATGCGAGCGCGACGGCGAGTAGAGATATGGGATGCGCGAGCAAGCCGATATTTTGGCGTCGGAGGTGTGCGGTGGCTCGATGCCGGTTCACGGTTTGTGTTGAACGGACATCCCCGCCACGATGGCGGTGACGCGAAGAAGCGAGAGTTTCTGGTGGTCGAGGCGCGTTGTTTCATCGAGAACAACGTGCCGATCGGCCAGCAGACGGCCGAGTTTCCGCAAAGTCTTCGCGCAACGCTGGCCGAGCAGCAGGCGATTCACCGTGAGCGGTTCAAGACGCTTGGACATGAGGCGGATGACTCGGCCGGATTTTTTGTACTCGAAGTCGAAGCGCAGCCCACGGCTGTTGAATACCGGAGCCCGCTGGATCATCCGAAACCTGTCATGTCGATCGAACACGCGCTTGTCGTGACGCCTGATGGCGCGGAAGCGTGGACGAACGACCGAAACCAGATCAGGGTGCATTTTGCATGGGATCGCAAGAATCCACCGGACGCCTTCAATTCCTCACCATTGCTGTCGTCGCTTCAATCCGATACGGGAAACGGTTATGGGGCTGTTCACGTGCCGAGGGCGCGTGAATGGGTCATCGTCGGTTACTGGAACGGCGACTGCGACAAGCCGTTCGTATTAGGGCGTATCAACGGGGGCGCGACCCCCTCTCCATGGCATTCAAACGCGTTGTTGTCAGGGTTCAAGTCGGAGGGATTCGGCAAGACAGGCGCATACAACTCGTTCGTCCACGACGATTCAACCAATCAAGGTGGCACGCGACTGGTCAGCTATACCGGCAAGAGCTATGCGGCGCTAACGCAGGGCTACCTGATCAAGCATGACGGCAACACGCGCGGACAGTACCGGGGTTCTGGTTTCCTCCTGCACGCCGACGAGTTCGGTGCGGTTCGTGCCAGCAAGGGCTTGTCCATCAGTGCGCACTCGAAATCCCACGACGATGAGCAGATGAGCGTGGACGAGGCGCGGTCGCAGTTGCAGCAGGCGGGAATGCTGGTCGAATCGCTGTCCAGCGCAAGCACAACTGCTCAGGCGGAATCGCTACAAACCGGACAGGATGCGCTCAAGGCGCTGTCGAAGGACATCCAGCATCCAGTGTCGGGCAATACGTCGGGAGGTGTGACGGCGGGTGGCGGTACGGGCACTGCCAACGGATTTTCGCAGCCGAACATATTGGTATCGACGCCGAAGGACATTGCACTGGTCGCAGACAACTCGACGCATATCGTGGCCGAGAAAGAGGTCAATGTCGTCAGTAACGAGAACACGTACGTTGCAACGGGCAAATCGTTCGTCGTGGCGGCCGCGGAAAAGGTGAGCTTCTTCGCGCACAAACTCGGCGCGTTCTTTGTGACGGCGAAAGGTCCGATCAAGCTGTCTGCCAACACGGATGACGTGAACGTCAATGCGGGTAAAGACGTGACTGTGAAGGCCAAGCGCATCGTGCTCGACGCCGATGAAATCATAATCAAGGCAGGCGGCTCGTACACCCGTTGGGTAGCGGCTGGCATTGAAGACGGCACGCAAGGCCCGCGCACGATCAAAGCGGCGTCGCTCAGCCGTCAGGGGCCGAGTTCGATCGCGCAGCATATGAACAGTCTGCCGCAGACCAAGTTTAACGATCCCTATGTGCTGCGCGATCGCATCACGGGGGAAGTGCTGAAAAACCACCCGTACGAGCTAATTCGCGGTGACGGCACACGCCTGTCCGGGATGACGAACGAGCTGGGGCACGTGGCCGAGCAGAAGAGCGAGGATATCGAGAAGGTGGCGGTGCGCGCATTGCGGCCGAAGCCGAACGGTCCTTCGGCATGAATCCGATAATCGATGCGCGAATTTAAAGAATAACGATGAGCGAAAACACAGATCAATCCGGCGGCGGATCGCCGTTCAGCGACGATGCCGAGAACGAAGTCGTCCGGCAGGCCGGTCGCACGGACAAGGACGGGGCGTCGGTCGGGCATTTTACGTTGACGCCTGCGGATGACACGCGCACCAAAGAACTGCTGTGCGATGTGCGGCCGATCATCCCCGTGATCTTCCTGCCGGGCGTGATGGGCTCGCCGTTGGTGAACGCCGAAACCGGCGACGAGATATTCTTTGCACCGGAGACGGACGGCCTATTTGGGAAGGCGGGCGCGTTGCCGGCACTGATCAGCATGTGGTTCAAGGGGGCGTCCGCGCGGGAAAAGCTGTTCGACCCGACCCAGGCAACCGTCACCCCGTTCGGACCGGTCAGCGCCGGCAAGCACGAAGAGGATGCTGAACCAGACCAGTACGTGGACGAGAAGGAAGCTATTCGGCGGGGTTGGGGCTCAGTGTATCGGTCGAGCTATCAGCCAATGTTGGCGTGGCTGCAGGAGCAACTGAACGAGCCCATGCATTTGGGGAAGCATAAAGGGCCTTGGATTGAAGGCGACCCTGACGGCAAGAAATGGGCGCTCAAGCCGCTGCTCGACACCGCGCCTTCCGACTATGGGGCGATCGATGCCGGCGCGCAAGGCCGTGGGCAGGCGATCACGAAAGATTCCGAAGTGTTCAAGCACTTCATGAAATACCAGTACCGAGTGTACGCGATCGGTTACAACTGGCTGCAATCGAATGAAAAATCGGCGAAACAGGTGATTGATGGCTTGGATTTCAAGGACAAGAAGACGGGCAAGATCACGCGTCTGATGGGTATCAAGGAGATCATCGAGGAGAACCATAGCGGCAAGGCGATCATCCTCACGCACTCGATGGGCGGGCTAGTCGCACGGATGGCGATTGCGATGCACGGTGGAGCGGATCTGATGCACGGCGTATTCCACAATGTGCTGCCGGCGACCGGGGCACCAATCGCGGCGAAGCGGTTCCGCACCGGCGGCGGTAGCGAGGGCGGGTTGAACGGTTTCATCAATGGTGCCCTGCTCGGGAGCGATGCAGACGAGTTCGTAGCGGTGGCCGCGAATGCGCCGGGACCGCTTGAGCTGTTGCCGATGCCGGATTACCACAACGGCGAACCGTGGTGGATATTTGCACGGCTCAACGGCGAACCGGTGATGAAGTTGCCGAAGGAAGGAAATACTTACGATGATATCTTCACTAGCCCAAAGTGGTACGGCTTGGTGCCCGAGCAATCGGCTTCGTTACTCGATCCGGCCGGGATTATGAAAGAGCGACTTGATAAAAGCCCTCAAAAGAAGTCGGTGGTTGATAACTTCAAGGACACAATTAAGAATGTTGTCGCAAATCAAAATAAGATAATTAATATCTATCACGACAAAACGTATGTTGCCTACGGGGATGGAGAGCTGAAACCTAGGGGAGGAGCGGCATCGGTCGGAAATCACGGCAAGCCTGCGATCGAGAAAGGCGAGAATCTGACCGATCTGTTGGCATGGGGTACGGTGATTTGGAAGGGAGATGTGCCGGCGGGAGTGACGGAGGAAGAGCTGCGCGCTGCGCGGTTCCTGGGGGAGAAACACGACGACTCTCACACTGGAAAGCTGCGCGTGCACCTGGATTCGCGCAACGTCACGATCGAGTTCGAGGTGCAAAAGGTGGCGAAGCTGCCGCCGGGCAGCGAAACGCCCGATCCGGAGAAGAATGGCATCGTCCCGGGTGACGGAACGGTGCCGGTCTGGTCCGCCGAAGCCCCCGCGCGCGGCGCGGAGGGGGGCGCGGCCCACGGCGTACAAATGGTGTTTGACCAAGGAGGCTACGTGCATCAGGAAAGCTATAACCATCCGTGGACGCGCTGGGCGCTCCTCTACAGCGTGGTGCAAATTGCGCAGGATGCCCCGGAGCCGAAATGCTGACACGAATTGGCCGATTTCTATTTTTAGTAACGGGCATATGCGCCTGCTCGATAACGTTTTCCGGTGAACCGATCATGACGAATCCCTTGTTGTCCAAGCCACGGCCGTGGTGCATCGGCCGCTTCGTTTTTGAACGCCCAGCGGCAAGCGAAATTACCAATCAACGATATGAGTTTCAGGGAGAAAAACTGGAGACACGGTACAACGTGTCGCCTGCGACGTATCAGGGGAAAGTTGCCGCCCGGGAAAAAGAGTTGCGTACAAAAAAACGCATTAATCCTGGGCGCCGAAACGAAGAAACAAATCATGTCTGGCTAGAGAGGGCATTTTCTCCTACAAAGGATTCCCGGGTGTTCGTATTCCAGGATGCGGTTTCGGCTAACGGACTACCTTTTGAAACGGAGGGATATATCTACGAAAACAATACCTTGTTTCACACAACCGGCAGCGTCGGGTCAACTGCAATTGGTGATGTCGAGAATATCTATAATGGAATCTATCGTCGGATAAAGGCGCGCGATAACTGGTCGGTCCCAACCGAATCGGGGTTCTGCTTCGACGGAGGGATTGCCACAGGCTCGTCGACTTCGACCGAGGAGGTCAGCCAGTCACTGGCGCTGATGCCCGGCCGACCGGCACTACTCGTCATCCAGATGCGGGATTCGGTGAACGCGGACCAGAAATCGCCATTAACCAAAACCCTTCCCGAACTGCGCGCCAAGATGGATCAGGTTTCGAGCGGCAGCTACCGTATCCTGCGGCAGGGCAAGCGCACAGTGGCCGGGATGGACGCTGAGGAAGTGCTGTTCGCGCTGAAGGAAGGCGAGATCACGTCCTATCGCTTCTACCTGCTCGCGCCGGGCAATCCGAGCACGCTGGCGAAACCACATACCGCTATTCAGTTGCTGCTTGGGGCGAGCAGTCCCGATTTGAAGCCTGAGGAGGCCACGTCACCGGTCGATGAGGCCGGCGCCCTGCAAACGTGGGACACGTTGTTGAACAGCCTGCGACTGCGGCCGGGCGCAGTCTGAACGGAGGCGACATGCGACGCTACGACATCGTGAAGGGCGACACGACGACGGTCGGAGGCATCGTGCAGGGTGGGGACGGACAAGACATTCTGCATGACCGCGAACAAGCGTATGAACACGATCCCGTGTGGTGCCCGGTGTGCAAGACAGTCGGCGTGATCGTGTGCGACGGACCACGCCATTGGAGTACCGGGCCGGATGGTCGACAGTCGGCGTTGAGTGACGATCTCTGTCGGTGCGCGTGCCCGATTCCGCCGAAACTGGTGGCGTCACAGTCGGTATCGTATACCGAGGTCTGAGCGACGGAGAACTACATGCCCGGAACGATCGCTGGTCGGGTTGTATTGCTCGTGCTGGCAGTGAGTGATACGGGGTGCGCTTCGACCGGAATATTGAGCGGCGTCATGTAGTTCTTCGTACTCGACGCTGGGTCGATGTCCTGATGGTAGATCCATCTCTGTTTTTTGTTTATTGGTAGCGAGCCCCGGTTTCCGTGACAACCCGTGACGAACGTCGGAAATTGCTCCTAGATGGGCGCAAACGAGTAGCCACGGCGACCCACCAAAGAAAAAGGGGTTAGCTTACGCTAACCCCTTGATTCCCTTGGTCGGAGCGAAAGGATTCGAACCTTCGACCCTCTGATCCCAAATCAGATGCGCTACCAGGCTGCGCTACGCTCCGACGAGCCAGAGATAATAACGTTGAACGACCGATTCGGTCAATCACGATATGCGGGTAAATGCCGCGGCGGCGAATCTGCCACGATTTGCGACAATTCCCTTGATGATCGGCCGCCCCGCAGGCATTCGCGTGCGGCCGCCTGCCGACGCAAGGAGAACATCATGATGAACCTGATCCTGTGGCGCCACGCCGAAGCCGAAGACTACGCGACGAGCGATCTCGCGCGCCAGTTGACCGTGCGCGGCCGCAAGGACGCGCAGGCGATGGCCAAATGGCTGCGCGGCCGCCTCGAGACGAATACCGTGATTCTCGCGAGCCCGGCGGCGCGCACCGTGCAGACCGTCGAGGCGCTGACCGACCAGTACCGGACCGTCGACGCGCTCGCGCCGGGCGGCAGCGTCGACGACGTGCTCACGGCGGCCGGCTGGCCGGAAGGCATCGCGCCGACGGTCGTGATCGTCGGCCACCAGCCGACGCTCGGCAGCGTCGCCGCGCAGCTCGTCGCCGGCGGCGGCGACGGCTGGAGCGTCAGGAAGGGCGGAATCGTGTGGCTGGCGAGCCGCACGCGCGACGGCAGCCCGCAGGCCGTGCTGCGGGCGGTACTGACGCCCGAACTGGTGTAAAGCCCGACTGAGCAGGTTTGAAGGGATTGGTCATACGGTTTTGCAAGCTTTCTGCTAAAGTCAATTCGGCGACACGTCATTGAAAGGACACGGTCGTGCCACATAACGGTCACGGCCGGTTACTACATTGGCGGGCATGTCGTCCTATTCCTTACGATCAGGAAAGCCTAATGCGAGAACTGCCGACGCCTACGCTCCCTTTTGCCTCGCTGCCCCTGGACACGTCGCGGCGCCATCTGCCGCGTGCCAGTGAAACCGTCACATCGGAGTATCGCCTGCGCGCCGCATGGGCGCGTACGGAAGACGAATTGCGCGAAGCCCAGCGTCTCCGCTACAGCGTGTTCGCCGAAGAGATGGGCGCGCAGGTCAGCGGCCCGTCCGGTCTCGACGTCGATCCGTTCGACGCGTATTGCGACCACCTGCTGGTCCGCGATCTCGACACGCTGAAAGTCGTCGGCACGTACCGCGTGCTGCCGCCGCACCAGGCGGCGCGTGTCGGCCGTCTGTACGCGGAAGGCGAATTCGACCTGTCGCGCCTCACGCATCTGCGCGGCAAGATGGTCGAGGTCGGCCGCTCGTGCGTGCACAGCGACTACCGGAGCGGCGCCGTCATCATGGCGCTGTGGGGCGGCCTGGGCGCGTACATGATGCAGAACGGCTACGAGACGATGCTCGGCTGCGCGAGCGTGTCGATGGCCGATGGCGGCCACTATGCGGCGAACCTGTACCAGTCGCTGTCGGCAGGCGCGCTGACGGCACCCGAGTATCGCGCGTTCCCGCACACGGCGTTGCCGGTCGACGAACTGCAGACGGGCACCGTCGTCGCGCCGCCGCCGCTGATCAAGGGTTATCTGCGTCTCGGCGCGAAGATCTGCGGCGCCCCGGCCTGGGATCCCGACTTCAACTGCGCGGATTTCCTGACGCTGTTCCGTCTGTCGGACATCAACGCGCGCTACGCCCGCCACTTCCTGGGCTGAACGGTCCGAATCGCGTCGCGCCCGTCAGGTGCGGCGCACGCAAGCGAACGCCGTCGCACATTAGCCGCGCGACGGCGTTCGTGTGTCCGGTCCATGCATGCATGTCCGGCCCCGATAATTTCGGCGGCACGCAGCGATCACCGTGCCGCAGAGCGGCACCTTCGCGACGACCCGAGGCGGGACCGGCCGGCAGCGGCGCGCTCAGTGCTTGCGCCGCCAGTCGAGCAGGTGGTGTTCCGTCATCCAGTGGTGGATCATCCCTTCGCCTCCGTGGCTGCGCTTGTATTCGCGCGACTCGAAGTACGACAAGGCGACCAGCACCATCAGACCGATGATCAGGCCGATCAGGCCCGCAATTTCCTCAGACGACATGGCAGCCTCCTTTCGACGGCACAGCGCCATGCGTACATAGTAGGACATGTGTGGCGCAACCCCGAAACCGGATTTCCGCTAGACTCGGCGCGGTTCCGGCGCGCGATGGGCGCGCCGTTTTCCGGAGCCCTCCCTGATGAACCGTTTCCTGCTGGCCGTGCTGGCCGCATCCCTCCTTGCCGCGTGCAGCAGCGATCCGCGCCAGGCGCGCCGTGGCCACCCGCCGGAAGACCCGGCCGACTATCACGGCGTGCCGACCGACATGACGCCGCCGTCGATGCTCGACGCGCCGTCACCGAAGCCGGTGCAGTAACGCTCGACCGGGCCCGCCGTTACGCGCGTGCCGCGGGCGCGACCGGCGGGTCGGCGCCAATGCGCCGCACCAGCGCCGGCAGGTGGCGCGCGAGCGTCGCACCGCGCGCCGCCATGAACAACAGTAGCGCGAACCACAGGCCGTGATTGCCGAACGGGCCGACGGCGGCGAGCGTGGCCACGATGAAGATCGACAAGGACACGACCATCGCGCGCATCAGCGATTGCGTCTGCGTGGCGCCGATGAACACGCCATCGAGCAGGAAGCCCCAGACCGACACGATCGGCGAGATCGCGGCCCACGGCAGGTAGCGCAGCGCGACGGCGCGGATCTCGGCCTGATCGGTCAGGCGCGCAACGATCCAGCCTCCCGCCGCCCAGTAAACGAGCGCGAACAGCAGCGCGCCGAGTGCCGACCAGAACAGTGTGACGCGTACGGCTTGCCGGAATGCGCGGCGGTCGCGCGCGCCGGCCGCCGCGCCGACGAGCGCCTCGGCCGCATGCGCGAAGCCGTCGAGGCCATACGCCATGAACGTCTGGAAATTCAGCAGCAGCGCATTCGCGGCGAGCGTCGCGTCGCCCTGTTTCGCGCCGAGATGCGCGAACCACCCGAAGGCGCCGAGCAGGCACAGCGTGCGCAGGAAGATGTCGCGGTTGAGCGCGATCAGCCGCTTGAGCGCGACGCGGTCGGCAAGCGCGCGCATCGCGAGCGGCGCAAGGCCGCTCGGCCGCAGCCGCCACAGCATCCACGCGCCGAGCGCGAAGCCGCATGCGTCCGCGGTGGCGGTCGCGGCGCCGATGCCGGCGATACCCCAGCCGAAGCCGTACACGTAGAGCAGCACGGCGCCGATGTTCACCGCGTTGATGAACACCTGCGCGACGAGCGCGAGCCGCACGCGCTGCACGCCGAGCAGGTAGCCGAGCACCACGTAGTTAGCGAGCGCGAACGGTGCGCTCCAGATCCGCGCGTGGCTGTACGCGAGCGCTGTCGTGCGGACGGCATCGCTACCGCCGAGCGCGGACAGCGCGAACGACAGCAGCGGCATCTGCAGCGCCAGCACCGCGGCGCCGAGCGCGAACGCGACGATCAGCGCGCGCAGCAGGTTCAGGCGGATCCCGGCGGCGTCACCGGCGCCATGCGCCTGCGCGACGAGCCCGGTCGTCCCCATCCGCAGGAAGCCGAAGCCCCAGAACACGAAATTGAAGAAGAGCCCGCCGAGCGCGACGCCGCCGAGATACTGCGCGCCGTCGAGGTGGCCGGCGACGGCCGTGTCGACGGCGCCGAGGATCGGCTGGGTCAGGTTCGCGACGACGATCGGGAACGCGAGCGCGAGGACGCGCCGATGCGTGACGGCGGCCGACGCGCTGCCGGCCCCGTGCGGTACCGCGGATCCGGACATGGCGGACGCGTCAGGCGCGTTCCTGCACGCACACCCACGGCGAGACGACGACGGCCCACAGCTCCGGATTGCGCGCGGCGTAGTCGGCAGCCGTTTCGGCCGGCATGCGCGCGACGAGGCCGGACGACAGCCAGCGCGTGACCTGTTCGGCATCGTCGTTGGCGACTGCTTCGGCGACGCTCACGAGATCGAGGTCGCGCGCGATCGACAGCAGCTTGCCCTGCGCGAAGAAGCGTTCGAGATCGCACCAGTCGATCTTGGCGGTTTCGCCGAGGAGTTTGGCGTAGAGCGGGCTGTGCGACGCGCCCGCGGCGGGGTGTTGATCAGAGGACATCGGTTTCTTGGAAAGACTGCGTGGCGCCACTATAAACCATCCGGTCGGGAGGGCCGAGCGCGGGCGGGCGGCTCATGCGTCGCGCAGCGCGCGGCGCACGATCTTGCCGGTCGCGGTCATCGGCAGGCTGTCGACGAACGCGATCGCGCGCGGATACTCGTGCGCGGCGAGCCGCGTGCGCACATGTGCCTGCAGCGCGCTCACGAGGGCGTCGTCGCCGACGTGGCCGGGGTTCAGCACGACGAACGCCTTGACGATCTCGGTACGCGTCGCGTCGGGCACGCCGACGACGGCCGCCATCCGCACCGCCGGATGCGTGAGCAGGCAGTCCTCGATCGGACCCGGGCCGATCCGGTAACCGGCGCTCGTGATCACGTCGTCGTCGCGGCCGACGAAGCGCACGAACCCGTCGGCGTCGATGGTGCCCGTATCGCCGGTGAGCAGGTAGTCGCCCGCGAACTTGTCGCGCGTCGCGGCGGGGTTGCGCCAGTATTCGAGAAACATCACCGGGTCGGGGCGGCGCACCGCGATGCGGCCCTCGACGCCCGGCGGCAGCGGCGTGCCGTCCGCATCGACGATCGCGACCGTGTGACCGGGCACCGCCTTGCCGATCGCGCCGGGCTGCGCATCGAACAGCGCCGCGCACGACGACAGCACCATGTTGCACTCGGTTTGCCCGTAGAACTCGTTGATCGTCACGCCGAGCGCGTCGCGGCCCCACGCCGTCAGTTCGGTGCCGAGCGATTCGCCGCCGCTTGCGACCGATTTCAGCGACAGCGCGTAGCGTTCGCGCGGCGCCGCGACGGCACGCATCAGCTTCAGCGCGGTGGGCGGCAGGAACGCATGGGTGACACCGTGCCGCGCCATCAGCGCGAACGCGGCTTCGCCGTCGAATTTCTCGAAGCGACGTGCGAGCACCGGCACGCCGTGATGCCATGACGGCAGCAGCACGTCGAGCAGCCCGCCGATCCATGCCCAGTCGGCGGGCGTCCAGAACAGGCGTGCGTCGCGCGGGAAGCACTGCTGCGACATCTCGACGCCCGGCAAGTGGCCGAGCAGCACGCGATGCGCGTGCAGCGCGCCTTTCGGTTTGCCGGTCGTGCCGGACGTGTAGATGATCACGGCCGGATCGTCGGCGGCCGTATCCGCCGGCACGAAATCCGGCGCTTCGGCGGCGAGCGCCGCGTCGTAGCGGAGCACGCCGGGCGTGTCGGGCGCGTCGTCGCCGATGCAGTAGACGGTATGCAGCGCCGGCAGCTGCGCGCGCAGCGGCGCGATCTTCGCGTAGCCGGCCGCGTCGGTGACGAGCGCGGCCGCCTCGCTGTTCGCGAGCCGGTACTCCAGCGCGTCGACGCCGAACAGCGCGAAGAGCGGTACCGCGATCGCGCCGAACTTGTACGCGGCGAGATGGGCGACGGCCGTTTCAGGGCCTTGCGCGAGAAAGATGCCGATCCGGTCGCCGCGCCGCAGGCCCGCGCGCGCAAAGCTGTTCGCGAGCCGATTAGAAGCATGCTTCAGTTCGTCGAACGTGATGCGGGAAACGTCGCCTTGCGCCGTTTCGTGGATCAGCGCCATGCGTCCGCTGCCGTCGGCCCATTTGTCGCACACGTCCACGCCGATGTTGTAGCGCGCCGGAATGTCCCAGCGGAAGCGGGAGAGGAGCAGGTCGTAGCGGTCGGCGGCGGGCAGCATCGCATGGTCTCCTGGGTGTCGAACGTGGCGCTGGGTGAACGGCTTACATCAGGATTTCACTCGGACGCATCCACAATGGTGTTTGCTGATAGGGAATGTTCGGACTCGTCCAATAGGCGGGGCTCAGTGCACGATTCCACAATGACGCATAAGATCAAGACAAAACAGTGGTGTGATCATGGATTTGCTTCTGATAGCTGCGGGGTTCAGCCTGATTGGAATCGGCGGGCTGGTGGCGTTTGCCCGCCACGTCGATCCGTTGTCCGGCCGTTTCACCGGACGTCTGCGCAAGCGCTGACTCGATTTTTTCCGTTTTCGCCGTGACGACACGCGATGCGCACCGGCATCGTGTGTCGTCTGTCGTGCGCTCAACGCGGCGGCAGGTAGCGTGACGGATCGATCGAGCGGCCGCCATAGCGCAGTTCGAAATGCAGCGCGACGCGATCGCTGTCGCTGTTGCCCATCTCCGCGATCGATTGCCCTTGCGTGACCGACTGGCCTTCCTTCACCAGCAGCGCGCGGTTGTGCGCGTAGGCCGTCAGGTAGTCGGCGTTGTGCTTCAGGATGATCAGGTTGCCGTAGCCGCGCAGCCCGTTACCGGCGTAGACCACGACGCCCGGCGCGGCCGCCACCACCGGCGTGCCCGGCGAGTTCGCGATGTCGATGCCCTTCGATTTCGAGCCATCGAACGTACGCACCACGTTGCCGGCTGCCGGCCAGATCAGCGCAATGCTCGTGGCCGGCTTCACCGCCGATTCGACCGGCGCGGACGGAGCCGGCCGCGCGCGGCCCGCGCTGCCGGTGCCGGTGGTCGACGGCGTCGATGCGGTGGCCGAGCCGGGCGGCGGCGCGACGCGCAGCACCTGCCCGACTTCGATCGCATCGGGGTTCGTCATCTGGTTCCAGCGCACGATGCTCTGGACCGACGTGCGGTTCGCGCGCGCGATCTTGTACAGCGTGTCGCCACGCTCGACGCGATAGAACCCGGGGCCGACGGGTGCGGAGCCGCACGCGACGAGCAGGGCGGCGCAGGCGGCTGCGAAGAGCCGCTTCGTTGTTGTTCCGAACATTGAACCTCGCAAAACCCTGCCGCGCGTGACGCGGCAGGCAACACAAAACGTCCGATTTTAACGGGTTCGACCCGCACGCCGCAGTTTCGGCTGCGGGCGCGGCCGTAGCGGCCCCGGTCCGATGCGTGTCGAATCAGCCGGCGAACGGGATCACGCGGATCCGCAGCGTCGCCGTTTCCGTCGCGCCCGGCGCGAGCAAGCGCAGCCCGCGGCCGTTGTGGATCGCGTCGGGCAGTCCGAGCCACGGCTCGACGCAATAGAAGTCCGAATCCGGCTTTTCGGTCCACGTCGTGACTGCGTACCACGGGATCGAGCCCGGCAGGTCCAGCGCGATCTCGACCGTGCGGCGGCGGCCCGGCATCACGATGCGCACCGGCGTGGATGGTTCGCCGTCGAGGCAGTGGAAGCGGTCGAGGATGTCCGCATCGTCGAGACGGTAACGGGCGTCGCCCGGTTCGAGCGGGCTGACCGAGCCGTCGGCACGCTGGTGGCAACGGTGGGTGGGCGGCAATTCGAGGAGGGTATCGGCCCGCTCGCCGTGTGGCAGCGCAAAGTAGAAATGGTGGCCGGCGTAGTAAGGCAGCGGCGTGTCGCCGCGATTGGTCGTCGTCAGCGCGACGTCGAGCGTATGTGCGTCGGCCAGCCGGTAGGTGGTTTCGAAGCGGAAATCGAACGGGTAGCTCGCGCGCAGCGCGTCGTTCGCGTCGAGCGTCATCGACAGCGCGGCGCCGTCGGCCGACGGGTGTGCATCGAACGGCAGATCGCGCGCGAAACCGTGCATCGGCAGGTCGCGGACCACGCCGGCGGCATCGCGCCAGCGGCCGATTTCACCGTCGACGCGGTGGCGGCCGAGGAACGGGAACAGCAGCGGATTGCCGCCGCGCACGCGGGCGAGATTGCTCCAGTCGGCGGTTTCCGGCCAGAAGATCACCGGCTCGCCATCGACGTGCCAGGACAGCAGGCGGCCGCCGAATTGCGGGGCGACCCGGACGAGCGACGGGCCGGCATGAAGTTCGTGAATGTCGTGTTGCTGGAAGATCGGCATGGCGAATCGGGTTGGGCGGGTGAGGGGAGCAACGTGCATTCCATTATCGGGCCGCGGGCGGTCCGGGAAAACCCTTCTCGGGAAATTGCGAGTTTTTAACGCTGTCAACCGTCGGGATAATGCCTCTAAACCGGTGATGTTGCCGGGTCATGACACTTCGTGGAGGGGCCATGGATCTGGCAATGGCAATGGGAATCGCACTGTTCGGCATGTTTACCGGCAGCACCGTATTATTTTTCTATCAGCTCGGCCGCTGACGGCAATTTCTGCCGAAACCGACAGGCCCGCCATGCAAATGGCGGGCTTTTTGCTTTCTGAGTGCTTACAAATTGCAAGCGTTTGTGTGCATTGCCGCAATATCCTGCCAAATGCCTTGGCGCGGTAATCCTGGCTCGGCATAATCGGGGCGCGTTTTTCAGGACGCGCATCGCGTCGTCCGCCTTCCTTCCCGCTTAATCTTCACTGAAAGGACCGACGCGTGAGCCTCTGGTTTCTGGTATTCCTGAGCGTCCTGCAGGGCGTCACCGAACTCTTCCCCGTCAGCAGCCTCGGCCATACGCTGCTCGTGCCGGCGCTGTTCGGCATGCACATCGACAAGCATGCGCCGCAGCTGTTGCCATTCCTCGTCGCGCTCCACCTCGGTACCGCGTTGGCGCTGCTGTGGTACTTCCGCGCGCGGTGGATCGCGCTGATCGGCGGTTTCTTCGCGCAGCTCGGCGGTCGCAAGAACGACGACGGGCACCTGATGTGGGCGCTGATCATCGGCACGATCCCGACCGGCATCGTCGGGCTGCTGCTCGAGAAGCGCATCGAACGCGTGTTTCACGACCTGCGGATCGTTGCGATCGCGCTGATCGTCAACGGCGTGTTGCTGTGGCTCGGCGATCGCATCCAGCGTAGCCGCGCGCACCAGCCGCCCGAGAAGATGACGTTCAAGCAGGCGTTCTTCGTCGGGCTCGCGCAGATCGGCGCGCTGATTCCGGGCTTCTCGCGCAGCGGGCTGACGATGATCGCCGGCAACGCGGCCGGGCTGACGGCGGAGAAGGCGGCGGAATTCTCGTTCCTGCTCGGCACGCCGATCATCTTTGCCGCGGGCGTGCTCGAACTGCCGAAGCTGTTCCATGCGCGCGACCAGCTCGCCGATGCGCTGCTCGGCGGCGTGCTGACGGCGATCGCCGCGTACCTCAGCGTGCGGTTCCTGATGCGCTATTTCGAAGGGCGCGGCCGGCTCGCGTCGTTCGGCGTGTATTGCGTGATCGCCGGGGTGGTCTGCCTCGGCTGGTTCATGCTGCATCCGCAGCCGGTTTGACGCGGCGGGCGCCGGTATCGCGTGATCTGGTGCGATGATCGGGTATAATTTCGGGCTCGGCTTCGTGCCGGGCCCGTTTTGTTTCGGGGGTTTGAGTTGTCGTGGGGCAGTGGGCGGGGTTGCTGCTGCTTCGTTACTCAGAGCCCGATGCCGAATGCCGGTCCGTGTCCGGCCGTGTCTTTTCTCCCCGACCGCCCTTAGCTCAGTTGGATAGAGCAACGGCCTTCTAAGCCGTAGGTCACACGTTCGAATCGTGTAGGGCGGGCCAATGAAATCAGCGCGTTGGCTGATGGCTTTCAAATTTCCCATCGTCGTCTGTCGGTATCCTCTTGTAGGCAGCGTGTAGATGTTTGCAGTCAGTCCGGAACACAACAAATCCATGTGAGACCGGAAGTTTTCACTGACAAATGCTTATTTTGATGGCGCCGTACGCCGCAATGTCGAGCCGGTCGCACGACACCACCAAGACAGGGCCGCAGATTTCGTATCCACAGGGCGGGATTGTCACGAAAGTGGAGCTGGGCCAGCCACAAGCGCTTGCCAGTGCCCATTCACGGTTGGTCTCCCGCAGCGAACCGTTTGATACCTGAAGTGCCATGCTCTCAACGCGGCGCGGTGTCGTTGTCATGAAACCGTGGTGTTTCGTGCGATTTTTAAGGAAGCAATGCGGTTAATTTTGCGAATCAAATGCTGCTCGATTCTATTTTTGTGGTTTTTACGTTGTGATTTTTGATGTCACAATTGTTTGAATAATTTCTTAAACTATTCCATAAAATTCGACTGTCATAAGTATCAGCTTTCGGTGCCGATGTTCGCGTTCTATGTTTGAAATGCATTGCGGGGTATGCATTCAAAAACGGCTGCGATGCGTAATCACACTTTATTGTGGAGAACGAAATGTCCGCACGAAGCACTGTTGTGAAGCTGCAAAACAACTCGGGCAGCACGTTGTTTCTGGACTCGGCATCGATCAATCTGCTGCATGGCGAATGGGTCACGTACCCGCCGGAGAAGATCCCGAATGGACAAACGGGGGAATGGGAGAGCGATTCCGACGGCTTCATGACCGGAACCGAGGGGAAGCTTCAATATCAATTTGCCGACGGTGGCGGTATCGAAAACTTGCGGATCTACTGGGACAACCCGTATTACGGCGGAAACGGATACTCGATAACCGTGAGCGCTGCCGGTTACAAAGTCGGTTACGACGGAGGCTCAGGAGACAATGCGACGGTCACTTTCTACATCAAGCAGGCCTGACTTGGTGTGATCGGCTCGCGCCCATTCCGATGGGCGCGAATGACGGCCAGGAGTCTGTATCCCAGGAGTAGGCTGACGGAGTGCGGGGGAAGCCGATGATCAGTATTAAGCGGAGCGCGCGGCCTCTGAAACTTGACGCAGGAGTTGAAGGATCACGGCTTGAGAGCGGGAGATTGCATCGGAAACCGATGTCATATCCAAGGTAGATGAACTCCATTGCTACCGTCGTGCCGGAAATCATCCCATCGGTCGATAGACACCGCACGGACGAACAGCATCAGCCTCGTCCATTTGTTTTGCATTCCTTTGCTTATTCCAACTGGACCGAATCGCGGCAGTCAACCCGAAACGCTGGCGCGTATTCATCCATCGTCACGGATACGGCACAGCGCACTAGTTGTCGAGGACATCGACATCGAACCGGGCGCCCCCGAAATCCGCTTGCCGCTCGGGCGGTCCGGACACGACAAGGCCACGACGTTCACGATGCTCGCAACGCGCGAGATGATCGCCGCGCCGTGCCCTGGCGCATCGATTTCCGCAACAAATCACCGCACTGACGACTGTATCGAAATGCTGGAAGGCGATCCCGCCCGATCGCGTCCACCCGCATTCCGTCGCCCCAGCGAAACGATTCTCGACAAACGGCGTCGATCCGCTCCTCCGGCTTGCAGTCGCAGGGGATGCCACCTATATATATGACTAATTGACTCGTACCACGGCAGCGGTGCGGCATGCGGCGGGGCGCACCATCGAATCAGAACAACCGGTGCCGAACGGGGGCCCAACATGGACGAGGGTGTGTCAGTCGCACGGATGTGTTCCGGCATCTGGTTCTGGAACGTACTGCACGCGCTCGCGTGTCCCGGCGGCCGGCGCGTGCTGGTGCTGTTCGCGTGCTGCACCGCACTGAGCGGCCAGGGCGCGGGCTTTGCAGCGGAACCCGGCGTGACCGACGACACGATCCGCCTGGGCATGGTCAACGCGCAGTCGGGCAATTCCGCCGGCCTCGGGCGCGGGCTGTTGATCGGTGCGCAAGCCGTATTCGACGACGCGAACGCTCACGGCGGCGTGCACGGGCGGAAAATCGACCTCGTCGTCGCCGACGACCGCTACGAACCCGACCGGACGGTGGACAACACGCTGGAAATGATCGAGCGGGGCAACGTCCTCGCGCTGTTCGGCTATGTCGGCACGCCGACAACCACCGCGGTGCTGCCGATGATCCGGGATGCCGGCATCCCGCTCGTCGGTACGTTCAGCGGCGCGATGGCGCTGCGCAGGCCGGTGATTCCGGAGGTTTTCAACATCCGGGCGAGCTATGACGACGAAACGCGCGCGCTGGTCGATCATTTGATCGTGCACGACCGCGCAAAGCGCTTCGCGGTGTTCTACCAGGACGACGGCTTCGGGCTCGCGGTGCTGGCCGGCACGCAACTGGCCCTGCGTCGCCATGGCCTCGACGTCGTCGCCACCGGCACGTTTCGCCGCGGCACGACGGCGGTCGACACGGGGCTCGCTGCCGTACTCGACGCGCGGCCCGACGTCGTCGTCATGGTCGGCCCGTATACGCCGGTCGCCGCATTCATTCGCGCGGCGCACCGCGAAGGCTTCGCGGCCCGTCTCGCGGCGGTGTCGTTCGTCGGCACCGACGACCTGTTGCGCCTGATCGGCGACGAAGCGAACGGCACGGTGATCTCGCAGGTCGTGCCGCTGCCGCAGAGCGAGCGCCCCGTGATCCGGGACTGTGCACGGCTGATCGCGCGGCGCTTTCCGGACGAGCACATCGGCGTGGTGCACATCGAGGGTTGTCTCGACGCGAAGGTCGCGCTGATCGGGCTGGAACGCGCGGGGCCGGCACCCACCCGGGCGACGCTGAAGCAGGCGCTCGAGTCGATCCGGCATCTCGATCTCGGCGGTCTGGTGGCCAATCTGAGCACCGACGATCACCAGGCGCTGAACGACGTGTTCCTCACCGAAATCGCGCACGGCCGCGTCACGCCGCTCGTCGTGCCGGCGCAATGAGCGGACGGATGGCCGCCGAGCCATCCCGATCCTGGAGGGCTGCATGGACATCAAGGCGAAACTCGTCACCAGCACCAGCCTGATGCTGCTGGGGGCGGTGGCGATTTCGGTGACCAGCCTGATCGCGGTGCACGGCATCGCGTCCGGCGTGCGCACGCTGACGACGGAATCGCTGCCGCTGCAGATGCGCAGCAACGAACTCCAGCGCGCCTATGCGGAACTTGCGGTGGAGTTCGGCCGGCTCCAGCACGCGCAGGATGCGTCGGAGCGACAGCAGTCGTCGTCGGAGATCGAAACGCAATTGCAGCGGATTGCCGGCATCACGGCCGCCGTGCGCGCGATCGACGGGCACGGCATCGCCGAACCGTCCACCGACCTGCGGACGATGTTCCGTTCGATGAACGAAGGGATCGACAAGCGCCTGCGCGACGATGCGCAGCTCGTCGCCGAGCGCCGGCTGATCGAAGGCCTGCAGGCACGGGGCGCCACGCTGCTGACCGAGATCGGCAAGGAAATCGAGCGGCTGGACGACGATGCCGATGCGGCGGTGAGCGGCGCGCTCGCGGCCAACACCGCCTACAACCGGACGATTCATGCACTGGATCAGGTTCGCACGAACGTCAAGGACATCATGACGATCGCCGGCCGCGTCGACGTCGCGCCGAACCGGTACCGGCTCGCGCCGCTGCGCGAGCGCATGCAGGCGTCGCTCGACGGCGCACGCAATGCGCTCACGATCGCGGCGCCGAACCTCGATGCCGCCACCGCACAGGGGGTGACGAGCGCGCTGGGGCGCGTGGCGGCCGACATCCTCGACGGTCAGGACGGCTTCGTCGCGCTGCGCGGCGCCCTGTTCGCCGAATCCTCCGTCGCGCCCCGCTACCGCGCGAAGGAGGACAGGGTGCTGCAGTCGCTCGATGCGCTGGACGCGAAGCTCGCGGAGATCGCGGACCCGTTCGCGTTGCAGATCGTCAAGGCGCGACGGCGCCTCGACGACGCGATCGAATTCCGGCGGCGAGCCGCGCGGGTTGCATCGCTGTCGGCGGTCGTGAGCGGCGGCATCAACGCATTGGCGTTCGACCTGCGCATGATCGCGCAAAGCGACAGCGCCGACCGTCTGAAGCGCGCCGACGACGAACTGCGCAAGAGTATCGGCGCGCTGACCGCATCCGCCGGCGCGCTGCGCGATGCGCTCGCCGCGGACGGCCCGGGCAACGCGAAGCGCGCGCAGGATGTCGTCGGGCTGACCACGGCGCTCGGTGGATCCGCGCGCCGCATCCTCGCCGTGAAGTCCGACATGCTGTCCAACGACGTGGCCATGCAGCGCATCGTCGCGGACGTCGACACGACGGCCAATCGCCTCGCGGCCTACACGGAGCAGGAAGCCGTGCGTGTCGATCTTCAGCAGCGCGGCATCGTATCGGACGTCTACCGGGCCGTGGCGACCGCGATTCTGATGATCGTGGGGGTATCGTTCCTGCTCGCGATCGGCGGGCTGGTGATCAGCCATCGGCTCGGCACGTCGATCTCGCGGCCGCTGTCGAACCTGACGCGCACGATGGCCCGCATTCGCAGCGGCAGCGACTTGTCGTTGCGCATGACGCACAAAGGCAGCGACGAAGTCGCCGTGCTGATTGCCGGCTTCAACATGATGCTCGACGAAATCGAGCGCCGCGACGTCGCGTTGCAGGCGGCGATCGCCACGGCCGAAGCCGCGAATTCGGCGAAATCGGAGTTTCTCGCGCGGATGAGTCACGAGATCCGCACGCCGATGAACGGCGTGCTCGGCATGACCGAACTGCTGCAGCGCACGCGGCTGACGTCGAAGCAGCGCAAGTTCGTCGACACCGTGTATCGATCGGGCCAGACGCTGCTCGTCCTCATCGACGACATTCTGGATTTCTCGAAGATCGAGGCGGGCAAGCTGACGCTGGAGCGCATCGATTTCAATCTGCATCAATTGCTCGACGATGTCGTCGCGCTGCTGGAGCCCAACGCGCAGCGCAAGGCGCTTGCGCTCGAGTTCCGGCGCGGCGACACCGTTCCGGAGTGGATGCGCGGCGACCCGGTGCGGTTGCGCCAGGTGCTCACGAACCTGCTGGGCAACGCGATCAAGTTCACCGAGCACGGGCACGTCGCGCTCGGCGCATCGTATTCGGACGACGGCCGCATCGTGTTCACGATCGCCGACAGCGGCATCGGCATCGCGCCCGAGGTGGCCGCGCAGTTGTTCCGGCCGTTCCAGCAGGCCGACAACTCGATCGCGCGCAAATACGGCGGAACCGGGCTCGGTCTGGTGATTTCCCGCCAGCTGGCCGAGATGATGGGCGGCGAGCTCACGCTCGAATCGACGCCCGGCAAGGGTTCGGTATTTACCGTGACGACCCGGTTCGAGCCGGCATCCGGCGAGGTCGGCGTAGCAGCCGATGCACGACCGTCGCTCGCGGGCCTGAAGGTGCTGATCGTGGACGACAGCGAGACCGATCGCAGCGTGCTGCTCGAACACGCGATCGAATGGCAGCTGTGCGTCGCCACGGCGATCGGCGGCGACGACGCACTGTCGCAGTTGCGCGCGGCGGTCGCCGACGGCGCGCCGTTCGATCTGGCGATCGTCGACGTGCGGATGCCGGGCATGGATGGCATCTCGCTCGTGCAGCACATCCGCCGCGATCCGTCGTTGCGTGCGCTCAGGATCATCACGCTGACCGCGTTCGAGATGATGGACAGCGTCCTGGTCGCGCACGAACTCGACATCGCCGCCCGGCTGACGAAGCCGCTTCGTGGCGCCGCTCTCCATACGGCCATCGCGTCGGCGATGCACGTGATGCCGCCGCGGCTGAATTCGCCGGAACCGCTATCTGACGACGCCGGCGCCGGCCCGGGCCGGCCGCTCGATGCGATTTCGGCGCGCGTGCTGCTGGTGGAGGACAACGTCGTGAATCAGCAGATCGCGCTCGCGATGCTGGAGGACACCGCCTATCAGGTGGCGGTGGCCGACGACGGCGAGCAGGCGCTGAATCGCCTGGCCGACGACGTATTCGACGTCGTGCTGATGGACTGCCAGATGCCGCGGCTCGACGGCTTCGAGGCGACGCGGCAGTTGCGCCGTCGCGAAGCCGAAGCCGGCGCGCCGCGCATGCCGGTCATCGCGTTGACGGCCAATGCGCTCAGCGGCGACCGCGAGCGCTGTCTGGCCGCCGGCATGGACGACTATCTCGGCAAGCCGTTTCGCCGCGATGCGTTGCTGCAGATGCTCGCGCGCCATGTCGGCGGCGCGGCGTGCGCGCCGGCTACCGGAACCGATGCGGCAACGACGGGCGGCGGCGTCGAAGCGAAGCCGGAAGCGACGGGGGGCGCCGCCATCGATCCGGATGACGAAGCAAGCGTGATCGACCATAAGGCGCTCGATGCGTTGCGCGCGCTGCAGCGGCCGGGCCGCCCGGATGTCCTGACGCGGATCATCGATCAATTCACGGCGGATGCGCCGCGGCTGATCCGCGACATGCAGGCGGCGGTCGAAGCGGGCGACGCCGATGCGCTGAAGCTGGCCGCTCATACGCTGAAATCGAGCAGCGCGAACGTCGGCGCGCACTTGCTGTCGGCGCGTTGCCGCGAGATCGAGCGGCTCGCGCGCGCCGCCGACGTGGACGCGGCGGTGGAACTGGTCGCCGGCACGGAAGCGGAGTTCGGGCACGCGCATGCGGCGTTGATCGCGGAGCGCGTGGACGGTTGAAGGGACGCCGGCCGATCGCCATGACGATCGCGCGGCAGTACAACAGGAGGACGGTCGTGAACGACGAGCATGCTGATGTACCGACGATTCTGATCATCGACGACGATGCGATGACGCGCCTGCTGGTCGTGGAAACGCTCGAACCGGAAGGCTTTCGCGTCGAGGAAGCGACGGGTCCGCAGGCGGGTATCGATGCGTTCCTGCGCCATCGTCCGGTCGTCGTGCTGCTCGACGTCGAAATGCCCGGCGGCGACGGATTCGACTGTTGCCGGGCGCTGCGCGCGTTGCCCGAGGGCCGCCGCGTGCCGATCGTCATGCTCACGGGCAACGACGACGACGCGTCGATCGCCAGCGCGTTCGACGCCGGCGCGACCGACTTCGTGTCCAAGCCGATGCGGTGGAAACTGCTCGGCTATCGGGTCCGTTATCTGTTGCGCGCGGCCGCGGCGGTCGAAAAGCTGGCGACGACCGAAGTCAGCCTCACGCATGCGCAGGCGCTCGCGCACCTCGGCAACTGGGAATACCAGGCCGGGCGGACGGACGGCTACTGGTCGCCGGAGCTGTACCGGATTCTCGGCCTCGACGCCGCCCATACGCCGCCGACGTTCGAACGGCTCGTGCAGGCCGTTCCGCCCGACGAGCAGCCGCTGCTCGTGCAGTCCTACGCGAGCCTGCGCACCGAAGGCGTCGCGTTCTCGATCGAGCATCGGCTGATCCACGCGGACGGCACCGAGCGCTACGTGCTGCATCAGGCGGAGTCCGGCCGCGATCCGAATCACGCGATCATCCTGCGCGGCATCGTCCAGGACATCACCGAGCGCAAGATGCAGCAGGGCCGCATCGAATACCTCGCCAATCACGACGCGCTGACCGGCCTGCCGAACCGCAACCTGCTCGGCGACCGGATGGAGCAGGCGATGTCGCAGGCGCGGCGCACCGGGCAACTGATCGCGGTGATGGTGCTCGACCTGGACCGCTTCAAGCACATCAACGACAGCTTCGGCCACTCGGCGGGCGACGGGCTGCTGCGGGTCGTCGCCGCGCGGCTCAAGAGTTCGGTGCGCGACGGCGACACGGTCGCGCGGCTTGGCGGCGACGAGTTCGTCGTGATGCTGGTCAACCTGTCGACGGCGTCGGACGCGGACGCGATCGCCCGCAAGATCCTGGACACCTTCGTCGCGCCGTTCGTGCTCGACGGCCACGACCTGCACGTGACGACGAGCGTCGGCGTCAGCCTTTACCCGACCGACGGCACCGACGCGGAGACGCTGCTGAAGACGGCCGATGCCGCGCTGTATTGCGCGAAGGAACACGGACGCAACTGCTATAGCTTCTATACGCGCGAACTGGGCGCGCGCGTCGAGGAGCACGCCATCCTCGAAAACGCGCTGCACCAGGCCGTCTCGAACGGCGAGCTCGAGCTGTACTACCAGCCGAAGGTCGATCTCAAGACCGGCCAGATCAGCGGCGTCGAAGCGCTGATTCGCTGGCGACGCCCGGGAATCGGCGTGATTCCGCCCGACCGCTTCATCCCGATCGCCGAAGAAACCGGGCTGATTCTGCCGATCGGAGAATGGGTGTTGCGCACCGCGTGCGCCCAGGCCGTCGCGTGGCGCCGGGAAGGGCATCCGCCGATCCGGATTGCCGTCAACCTGTCCGCGCGCCAGTTCCGGCAGCAGGACGTGGCCCACCTGGTGCGAACTGCGCTCGCGGAAACCGGTCTCGAGCCGGACTCGCTCGAACTGGAGCTGACCGAAAGCGTGTTGATGGAGGACTCCAATGCGATCGCACATACGCTGCGCGAACTGAAGGCGCTCGGCGTCGTGCTGTCGCTGGACGATTTCGGCACCGGCTATTCGAGCCTGTCCTACCTGAAGGACTTGCCGATCGACGTCGTCAAGATCGATCGTTCGTTCCTCAGCGACGTCACCACCAGCGCGGAAGGCGCGTCGTTGACGCGCTCGATCATCGCGATGGCCGAGTCGCTGCACATGGAGACGGTGGCCGAGGGCGTGGAGACGGAAGCCCAGCTGTCGTTCCTGAACCGGCATCGCTGCCATGCGATGCAGGGCTACTACTTCAGCCATCCGGTCACCGGCGACGAGATCGCCGACATGCTGTCCGCCGGCTCGGAGCTGCCCGAGCACTGCCGGCAGCGCGAACTGCTGCACCGCACGCTGCTGCTGGTGGACGACGACCGCGCGGTGCTGCAGATGCTCCGGCAGGCGCTCGGCCGCGACGGCTACGAGATTCTCGACACCACCGATCCCGACGAAGCGCTCGACCTGCTGGCCCAGCATCGCGTCGGCGTGATCGTGTCGGACTTCCGGATGTCGAGCGTGTCCGGGCTCGACCTGCTGCAGCGGGTCAAGGCGCTGTACCCGGACATCGTGCGCATCCTGCTGTCCAGCTACGGCGACGGCGCGTCGATCGCCGACGCGTCCGGCAACGGGTCCGTTCAGAAGCTGCTGATCAAGCCATGGGACGTCGCGCTGCTGCGCAAGCACATTGCCGAGTCGTTTCAGCGGTTCGAGCACACGTCGCTGAGCGGCGGGGATCTCGGGGTGGCGCGCCTCGGCATTCGCCGGACTCCGCCGCGGTCTCTCGACGTGACGGAACCGCGCAATCGCCCTTGACCGGAAGCCGCCGCCGCGCGTTATTGTCCGCAGTTGTGACGGCACGTGAATGGACCTGGACAGTGCAATCGTGGATCACGCCGTGCGACGCTGATCGAGCAGCACGTGGTGCCCGGATCGATCGCCAAGGATCGATACCCAGGTAATAAGGAGGATTGCGCGGCGGTCAAAAATTGAACAAATGCGTAAATTGTTCCCGGTTCCGGAAATCGCCCATCCGAAGCAGTAAGGATTCTTAATCGGGCTCGCGATGACATCATCCGGGGCGCAGTAATTACCCCGGGCGTCGGATTCCGGATTTACTTGTGCACGGGCATTTTCATAAATACATTTCGACGCCAAATTATTTGAAAACGCCAAAAAAATTGTCTATACCCTAGACGAATTAGCCTGATCCGCATCGTGCCGATGCGGGCACGCAACAAGCGGGCGCGGGCAATGGCCGACACCAGCAACCGCGCGTTGCAGCGATCGAATGGATTCCGGGGGATGCGAACGGCCCGTTGCCCGGGCTGCCGCATGAGTCGTGAATGGGCGAACGCAGTGCGCGCCACCGAAGCAACACCGCGTCTTTACATTCAACGGTCGATCAACGACCCCGTCACACGGAGGTTGTCATGCTGCACTACGTCAAATCCCTGCTGCGTGATGAACGCGGCGTCAGCTCGCTCGAATACGCGGTTCTCGCCGGCATCGTGGTCGTCGCGCTGGCGGCGGTCGGGGTGATCCTGAGCAGCAACACCGGTGGCCTGCCGGCCGTGTTCACGTCGCTGATCAACAAGGTCACCGCGCTGATCTGACTTCCCTGAACCCGCGCGCCGCCGACGAATACACGGATCCGCAGCGGTACGACGTATCCAGCCGGGGCGCACCGACGGACGGCTCTCCGATGCTCCATCTCGTACAGTCGGCGGCGACGCTGGTGCTGATGTCGCTCGTGCTGCAGGACGTGCGCACGCGGCGCCTGTCGAACCGCGCGGTGCTCGCGTTCGCGATGCTGTATTTCGTCGCGGCCGCGCTCGCGCGCGACGGGCTCGCGCAGCTCGCCGCTCACGTGGGGACCGCGGCGGCGATGCTGCTGCTGTTCGCCGGACTGCGTCACGCCGGCTGGATCGGCGGCGGCGACGTGAAGCTGGCGGCGGCCGTCTTCCTGTGGGCCGGGCCGGGCCTCGCGCTGCCGGTGCTGACGATCGTCGGCGCGAGCGGCGCGGCGTGCGGCCTCGCCGTGCTCGCGGCCGTCGCATGGCAGCGCTGGCGCATCGCACCGGCGCGCACGATCGACACGCGCGGTGTGCCGTACGGCGTCGCGCTTTCGCTCGGCGGCGCACTGGCCGTCTGGGCGCCGTTTCCTCACGCGGTTTCGCTCACCTAGCGGGGACGCACGCCGCCATGCCCAAACCTCTGAGAATGGCCGTGCTGATCATCGCTGCCGCCGTCGGTGCGTTCGTCCTGCGCCAGCTCTATGTCGCCGCGTCGACGCCGGCGGCGCCCGGCGCGGCGAGCGACGTCAACGTGCGCGTCGCGGCGGCCGACCTGCCCGAAGGGCTGCTGCTGCGCGACAACGATCTCGCGTGGAAGCGCATCCCGAGCGCGCAGGTGCCGGCCGGCGCATTCGTCGAGTCCCAGCCGGGCGCGGAGCTCAAGGGTGCGCTGCTGCGCAACCGCGTCGACGCCGGTACGCCGATCCGCGCGGACAACGTGATTCCGGCTGGCGCGCCGGACTTTCTCGCGGCCGCGCTGCAACCGGGCATGCGCGCGATCTCGGTGCCGGTCGACGACGTGTCGGGCAACGCAGGGCTGATCCAGCCGGGCGACTTCGTCGACGTCGTGCTCACGCAGCAGATCGGGGGTTCCGCGACGACACCCGGCACGTTCGAAGCGGAGACGGTCGTGCGCCGTGCTCGCGTGCTCGCCGTCGGCTCGGAATTCCAGCGCGCGAAGGCGCCCGCGAGCGCGCCCGATGCACCGGTGCGCGCGCGCACGGTCACGCTCGAGGTCGCGCCGCGCACGGCCCAGGTCGTGCTGGTCGCGACGCGCCTCGGTTCGCTGTCGCTCGCGCTGCGCAGCTTCGCGACGAGCGACCGCCGCGATGCGGCGGGCGGCGCCGAACAGGAGCCCGATACGCCGCCGGTGTGGGCCGGCGACGTATCGCGCGCGTTCCGCGACGCGGCGCGCTCGCCGTCCGCGAAAGCCGACACGGGCGCGCGGCCGGCACCGCAGGGCAATACGGTGGTGATCTATCGCGGTTCATCGGTGGATGACGGCTCGCGTGGCGGAGGCGGTGGTGTGGGTACGCCGGGCCTTCCGCCGCTGCCATCCGGCTGGCCGGGCACGCCGGTTGCGCCGGCTGCGCCCGCCGCGGGCAATGCCGCCGCCGACGCGACGGCGCAGGTGCCGCGGGCGGCGGTCGCGCAGTGACGCGATGACGAGGTGTCGATTCGGAACCGGCCGCCCGGCGGCCGGCATTTGACGGGAACACGAATGGTGCGCACGGTTCGTTGGATCGCTTTCTGGTGCGTGGCCTGCGTCGTCGCGCCGGAGGCCGCGCTCGCGCAGCGCGCGCAGGCGGCGGACGCCGGCGCGGCGCTGTCGATCGCGACCGGCAAGGGCGAGATGCTGTCGTTGCCGGAGCCCGCGACCGCGATGTTCGTCGCGGACCCGAGCATCGCGGACATCCAGGTGCCGTCGCCGCGCACCGTGTTCGTGTTCGGCAAGAAGGCCGGTACGACCTCGCTGATCGCGCTCGGCGCGAATCATCGGCCGATCCTTCGCCGGACCGTGATCGTGCAGGTCGATACCGCATCGCTGCAGACGGTGCTCGACAGCCGCTTCCCGCAATTGAAGCTGTCGGTGTCCGGCGCGCCCGGCTCGCTGATGGTGTCGGGCAAGGTGCCGAGCGCGGCCGACGCGGACGCCGTGACGCAGTCGCTCGCGCCTTATGTGAGCGACAAGGAAAAGATCGTCAACCGGCTCACGCTGTCGCGCCCGATCCAGGTGAACCTGCGCGTGCGCGTGACGGAAGTGAGCCGCAACATCACGCAGCAGCTCGGCATCAACTGGAGTTCGCTCGGCGCGGCAGGCAACTTCGTCGGCGGGCTGTTCAACGGACGCACGCTGTTCGATCCGACGAACAAGCTGTTCAACCTGTCGCCGAGCGGCGCATATTCGGTGCTCGGCGGCTTCCATACGGGGCGCTGGTCGATCGACGTCGTGCTCGATGCGCTCGACCAGGAAGGGCTGATCACGATGCTCGCGGAGCCGAACCTTACCGCGATGTCCGGGCAGACCGCGAGCTTCCTCGCGGGCGGCGAGATTCCGATTCCGGTCGCGCAGGCCGGCAACACGACCGGCGCGATCACGGTCGAGTACAAGCCGTTCGGCGTGTCGCTGGACTTCACGCCGACCGTGCTCGCCGACAACCGGATCAGCCTGAAGGTGCGCCCGGAAGTGAGCGAGGTCGATACGAGCAACAGCGTGACGACTGGCAGCATCACGGTGCCGGGGCTCTCCGTGCGGCGCGTGGAGACGACGGTCGAGCTGTCGAGCGGGCAGAGCTTCGCGATCGGCGGCCTGCTGCAGAGCCAGACCGCGGATACCGTGTCGCAGGTCCCGGGGCTCGGCCGGCTGCCGATCATCGGCCGGCTGTTTTCATCGAAGAACTTCCAGGACCACAAGACCGAGGTCGTCGTGATCGTGACGCCGTACATCGTGCAGCCGACCGGGCCGGGCCAGCTCGAGCAGGCGCTCGATACCGTCGCGCGGCCGAGCAGCGACCTCGAGTTCGCGATCCAGCGCAATCTCGGGCTGGACCTGTTGTCGGGCGACACGCCGCGTCTCGTCGGCGCCGCGGGCTTCGTGTACTGAGCCAAGGAGCGCGCATGCGAGTTCGAACCCTGTTCACCGCACCGTTGCCGCTGGCGCTCGCGGCGTGCCTGTCGGCGCCGCCGCCGATCAACCTGCCCGATGCGCGCGCGATCGGCTTCGACGGCGTGCGCGCGGTGCCGCCCGACTGCGCGAAGCTGATGCAGCCGTCGCATCTCGTCGATGCAGGGTTCGGGCGGCCCGGCGTGCCGTTCGGCTGCGCGACCTACACGAATCTCGCGACGATGCTCGCGCGGCCGGAAGACCTCGTCGCGCCCGTGCCGTACGGCGGCGCCGATGCGCAAGTGGCGGCCGACGCGGTGCGCCGCTACGTCGAGGACCGCGTGAAGCAGCCCCCGCCGGGCAAGACGCTGACGACGACCGGCTCGTCCGGTCATTGACCCCCTGACGATGCGATCGCGATGCCGCCCATGAACGTCCTCGACCGCCAGAACGCCAAGCGCGCCGCCTCCGCCGGAGCGGCGGATCTCCTCGCGGTCGTGTCCGATGCGGGTAGCGAGGACGTGATCCGCCGCGTCGCGCAGGATCTGTCGATCGCGCGCGCCCACGTGCACCCGGGCGACTGCGACGACGCGATCCGATTGCTGCAGCAGCAAGAGCGTTCGCCGCGCCAGTTGATCGTCGACGTGTCGGATTCGGTGCTGCCGGTGTCGGACCTGATGCGGCTCGCGGACGTGTGCGATCCGTCGGTGCGGGTCGTCGCGATCGGCACGCAGAACGACGTCGGGCTGTTCCGCAACCTGCTCGGCATCGGCGTGCAGGACTACATCGTGAAGCCGCTGACCGTCGAGCTGATGCGGCGCGCGCTGACCACGACGGAGTCGGTCGTGCAGGTGCGTACCGGCAAGATCGTGAGCTTCGTCGGCGCGCGCGGCGGCGTCGGCGCGACGACGATCGCGGTCAGCCTCGCGCGCTGCCTGGCGGGGGAGAAGCGGCGGCGCGTCGCGTACGTCGATCTGAACCTGCATGGCGGCGCCGCGAACTCGATGCTCGGGCTGTCGAGCAACAACGGGCTGATCGAATTGCTGAACATGGAACGGCGCCCCGACGACGCGTTGTTCGACCGCATGTTCGTCACGAAGGGCGACCGCCTGCACGTGCTGTCGGCCGAACTCGCATACGGCGAAGACGCGCTGCTGCGCGACGATGCGATCGCGCAGCTCGTCGACATGCTGAAGGACCGTTTCCATTACGTGCTGTTCGACGTCGGCTACCGCGCCGGCAAGCTGTTCGAGGATGCGCTGACGGCGTCCGATCTCGTCTATATCGTCGCCGACCGGTCGGTGCACGCCGCGTACGAGGCCGCGCGGCTTGCGCGCTTCGTGAAGGAAATGCCGGGCGAGCGGCTGCTGTCGATGGTGCTGAACAATCCGCTCGAGCCGGTCAAGGGGCGCGTCGCGCAGTCGGATTTCGAGGATGCGTTCGGCGGTGTGCAACTGCGCGAGCTGCCGCACGAGGCACAGTCGCTCGCGATCGCGGAGAACCTGGGCGAGCCGATCGAACGTTCGAAGCGCCGCGGCTTCCTGGACGAGATCCGGCTGCTCGCGAACGGCATCACCGGCGAATCGATGGCCGTCGCCGAGCCCTGGTACGCGCGCTTCGTCAAATGGAGGAAGGGATCGTGACGTTCGGTACCCGCAAGCAGCCGACACCGGACTCTGCGCCGGCGGGTTCTCGCACCGCGCCGCACGACACCGCGCCCGCGCCGGGGCCGGCCGTTAGCCCGGTGCCTGCGTCCATGTCCACGTCGGCGCGTGCGGCCGCGACGGCCGATACCCAGGAGGCGCTCATCCGCTCCGGCAAGTTCGACGCGATACGCAACGCGGTGTTCGCGTCGATGAACATGTCGGCCGCGCTGATGAAGACGCGCGACGAAGTGCGGGCCGGCATCGAACAGGTGGCCGCGCACACGGTCGAGCGCGAGCGCCTGAAGATCACCACGGGCGAGCAGGTGCTGATCGTCGACGCGATCCTGAACGACATGTTCGGCGTCGGGCCGATCGAGCCGCTGCTTGCCGACGACACCGTGTCCGACATCCTCGTGAACGGCCCCGACCAGGTGTACGTCGAACGCGCGGGGCGGCTCGAGCTCACGCCGCTGAAGTTTCGCGACAACGCGCACGTGACGAGCGTCGCGCAGCGGATCGCGGCGGCGGTCGGGCGTCGCGTCGACGAGAGCAGCCCGATGGTCGATGCGCGTCTTGCCGACGGCAGCCGCGTGAACGTGGTGCTGCCGCCGATCGCGATGCGCGGCGCGTCGATCTCGATCCGCAAGTTCGCGAAGCGCGACATCACGCTCGCGCGGATGGCGCATCAGGGCAACATCTCGCACGGGATGCTGCAGGTCCTGAAGATCGCGTGCGCATGCCGGCTGAACATCGTGATCTCGGGCGGCACCGGGTCGGGCAAGACGACGCTGCTCAACGCGCTGTCGCAGCACATCGAGGAGCACGAGCGGATCGTGACGATCGAGGACGCGGCCGAGCTGCAACTGCTGCAGCCGCACGTGGTGAGCCTCGAGACGCGGCCGGAGAACACGGAAGGGCTCGGCGGCATCTCGCAGCGCGATCTCGTGCGCAACGCGCTGCGGATGCGGCCCGACCGCATCATCCTCGGCGAAATCCGCGGCGCGGAGGCGTTCGACGTGCTGCAGGCGATGAACACGGGCCACGACGGCTCGATGACGACGATCCATGCGAACTCGCCGCGCGACGCGATCAGCCGGCTCGAAAGCATGGTCATGATGGCGAACGCGAACCTGCAGCTGCTGTCGATCCGGCGCCAGATCGCGAGCGCCGTGCATCTGTTCGTGCAGGTCGAGCGGATGCGCGACGGCGTGCGCCGCGTGACGCGGATCACCGAGATCGTCGGGATGGAAGGCGAAGTCGTGATCACGCAGGACCTGTTCGCGTTCCGCCAGGAAGGCGACACGACGCGCGACGCGGTGAAGGGCGTGTTCGAGGCGTCGTCGCTGCGGCCCGCCTTCGCGCCGCGCGCTGCGTACTACGGCGTCGAGGACGCGCTTACCGAGGCGTTCCGGCAATGAGGACGGCGGACCTGTTCGCGCTCGGCGCCTTCGTCGTGATCCTCGCGGTGGGGCTCGGCCTGTCGGCGTTGCTGGACCGTGCGCGCCAGACGCCGGAGCAGCGCATTCGCGCGCGGATGCAGCGCATTGCGCCATCGCTGACGGGCCGGGCCGCCGGTGCGGCAGCCGGGGCCGGTGTCGCGCTGTTCAACCTGCCGCGCCGGCAGACCCGCGTGCGGGCATGGGTGCAGCGCTACGTGACGCGCGTGCGCGCGGTCGGCGGCGAGCGCGGGCTGCGGATCGTCATCGCGAGCACGATCGCCGGCGCGGTCGCGGGGATCGTCGTGGTGAAGCTCGTGGCGCTGCCGCGCGTGGTGCATCCGGCGATTTATGTCGGACTGCCGCTGATCGCGATGCGCGCGAGCTATCGCGCGCTGGTCGAGCGCTTCCGGCTGCGCTTTCTGGAGGGGTTCCCCGACGCGATCGACCTGATCGTGCGGGCGGTGCGCGCGGGCATTCCGGTCACGCAGGCGATCAGCACGGTCGGCGATAGCGCCGCCGAGCCGGTGCGCTCGACCTTCCGCACGATGGGCGACAGCCTGCGCGTCGGCGCGGATCTGAAGGACGTGCTGACGCACGCGGCGGACCGGCTGATGATCGCGGATTTCTCGTTCTTCACCGTCTATCTGCTGCTGCAGCGCGAGACCGGCGGCAGCCTCGGCGAGACGCTCGACGAGTTGTCGAGCATCATCCGCACGCGCCGCGACATCCGCCTGAAGACGCGCGCGCTGACCGCCGAGGGGCGGATCACGACGAAGATCATCTCGGCGGTGCCGTTCGTGATGATCGGCGCGCTGTTCCTCGTGAACCGCGCATACGTGATGCTGCTGTTCGATACGCATGCCGGACGCGTGATGCTGACGATCGCCGCGACGCTGCTGACGATCGGACTGGTGACGATTCGCAAGATCTCGAAACTGGATACTGCACGATGACGATGTCGATGCTGGCCGCCCGCGGCCTCGAACTGTTGCTGCTGCTCGCGTGCGTCGCGGCGGCGCTCGCGACGCCGGGCGGCGGCACGCGCCGGCGCATCGCCGTGCGCGTGCAGCAGGCCGCCGGACAGCGGTCGCCCGCGCTGGGAGCGGGGCGCCTGCAGGCGGGCGACGTGCGTCGGGACCTGACGCGGCGGCTCGCGCAGCTCGGCGAGCGGCTGCCCGTGCTCGATCCGATGCAGCGCGCGAAGCTCGCGCTGCAACTGGCGCGCGCGGGCTTTCGCGAACGGCGCGCGGTGTCGTCGATGATCGGCATCAAGCTCAGTTGCGGCGTGCTGTTCGCCGGCGTCGCGATGGTGTTCAGCCCGTATATTCCGCGCTTCGGCGAATACTTCGTGATCCGCGCGGTGGCGATGGTCGCCGCGTTCGTGGTCGGCGTGATCGTGCCGGAATACGTGCTCGGCGCGATGATCCGGCGGCGCCGGCGGATCATCGCCGCATGCTTTCCGGATGCGCTCGACCTGCTCGTGATCTGCACGATGGCCGGCAACAGCCTCGTATCGGGCGTGCGGCGCGTCGCGCGCGAACTCAGGCGCATCTGCCCGCCGCTCGCCGACGAGCTGACGGTGTGCGCGGACGAGCTGACGCTGAGCGGCAACGTGTCCGAAGCGCTCACGCATTTCGCGATCCGCGTCGACTTCGCGTCGGCGCGCTCGCTGGCCACGACGCTCACGCAATCGCAGCGGTTCGGCACGCCGATCACGCAGGCGCTGCGAACGCTGTCGCGCAGCGAGCGCACCGAGCAAATCGTCGCGCTCGAGGAGCAGGCCGCGAAGCTCGCGCCGAAGATCACGCTGCCGATGATGCTGTTCATCCTGCCGACGGTCGGCCTGATCGCGGCAGGCCCGGCGGCCATCCGTTTGCTCGAGGTGTTCAAATGACAGGCCCCGCGCTCCGTGCGTTCGTCTTCGCGGCCGTGCTGCCGCTGCTCGCCGGCGGCTGCGCGCCGGGTATCCAGACGCGGCCGGCGCTGTCGCACAAGAGCGACGACCCGCAGGCCGAATTGCGCATCGCCGACAGCGCGCTGGCCGGCGGCAACGTCGATCTCGCGTCGACGCTGTACGCGAAGGTGCTGGCGCGGCATCCCGATTCGCTCGCCGCGCAACTGGGGCTTGCCGACGTCAACTATCGCGCCGGCGATCTGGAGCGCGCGCGTATTCTGTACGAGCAGGCGCGGCAGCTTGCGCCGGCCGAACTCGGGCCGCAGGTCGGACTCGCGCGCGTCGCGTTGCGACAGCGTCGACTCGACGAGGCCGCGCGCCGCTATCGCGACTTGCTCGCCGCGCAGCCAAACCTGCCGCTCGCGGCGCAGGGGCTCGGCACGGTGCTCGATCTTCAGGGCCGCCACGAGGACGCTCAGACCGTGTACCGGGACGCGCTGAGCGCGCATCCGGACGCGCAGGGGCTGCGGGTCGACCTCGGGCTGTCGCTCGTGCTGAGCAATCGTCCGCGCGAAGGCGTGAACGTGCTGCTCGACGTGGCCGGGCTGCCCGATGCGCCGTGGCAGGCGCGCCAGAACCTCGCGTTCGCGTACGGCGTGCTCGGCAACACCGATTCGGCGAAGAAGCTGCTGTCCGCGGACCTGCCCGCGTCGGCGGTGGCCGACAATCTGCGCGTGTACCAGGCGGTGCGTACGCAGCTCGCGGCGCGTCCGGTCGGCGACGCGTCGCGGCCGTCGAAGGGCGCCGCGCTCGAGCCGCGCGCCGTGCCGCCCGCCGCGGGGGCCGTAAAATGACACGCGGGGCGACGGGCGCCCGCCACGCGCGCGGCGTCGTATCCCTCGAATTCGTATTGATGCTGCCGTTCCTGCTGATGGTGCTGATCGGCATCATCGACACGAGCCTGCTGCTGTGCGACAAGGCCGTGATCACGAACGCGAGCCGCGAAGCCGCGCGGGCCGGCGTCGTGCTGCGCGTGCCGATGCTGACCCCGACGCAGATCGCCAACGTCGCGCTGAGCTATACGCAGAACAGCCTGATCACCGGCGGCACGCCGACGACGCCGACCGTGACCGTGACGCAGGCGAACGGCACGACGGCGGGCACCGCGCTGACGGTCACGGTGACCTACACGTATGCGGGGCTGGTGCTCGGTTCGGCGTTCAGCGCGCTGACCGGCCCCGTGACGATCTCGGCTACCTCGGTGATGCTCTATGAATGACGCGGCCGGCACGCGATGCATCGGCGCCGCGCGCGAACGCGGTTCCGTCGCGCTGTTCTTCCTGATGTTCCTGATCCCGCTGCTGTCGTTCGGCGCGCTGGCGATCGACATCGCGTGGATCGCCACGGTGCGCAACCAGTTGCAGAATGCGGCGGACGCGGCCGCGCTCGCGGCGGCCGACGCGATGATGTCGCCGACGGGCGGGCCGCTGAACTGGTCGCAGGCCGCGCCGGCGGCGAACGGCGTGATCGCGCTGAATTCGGCGGCGGGCGCGCGGCTCGGGAGCGGCACCGTGACGACCGGCTACTGGAACGTGACGCGCACGCCCGCGTCGATGCAGCCGACCACGATCACGCCCGGCCCGTACGACGTGCCGGCGGTGCAGGTGACCGTGTCGCGCGCGCCGGGCATCAACGGCGGCTCGATTCCGCTGCTGCTCGGCGGGTTGCTCGGCATCCCCGGCGCATCCGGCGGCGCGACCGCGATCGCGGTGCTCGCCGCGCCGGGCGGCGTCGCGGCGGGCGGGCTCTTTCCGATCGCGATCGACCAGTGCGTGTACAACCAGTACTGGAACGCGCAGACCAACCAGCCGCTGATCAATCCGCTCACGGGTCTGCCGTACCAGTTTTCGATCACGAACGGCCAGACGTATGGCTCGCTGTGCATGGGCGGTCAGTGGACGTCGTTCCAGTCGACCGCGACCGACACGACGACGATGGGCGGCCTGATGGTGACCGGCAACCCGACGACGCTCAATATCGGCGACAGCATCTATCTCGCGACCGGCGTGAAGGCGACGCTCTACACGTCGGTGCCGGTCGGCGCGACGGTCGTGCTGCCGGTCGTCACGCAGACGTCGAGCAGCACCTACGTGCCGATCGTCGCATTTGCCGCGTTCCACATCGACGTGTCGCTCGGCGGCGCATACAAGTACATCCAGGGGCACTTCGTTGCCGGTGTGAAGATGACCGGCGTCGCGACGGGCGTCGGGCCGTACTACGGCGTGTACGTGCCGCCGCGGCTTGCGTTGTGACTGTTGCGAGCGTCGTGGCGGGCGCGGCGCAGCAGCACCAGCAGCGCGAAGAGCGTCACGGCCGGGCCGATCTGCGGCAGTTGCAGCCACGGGTTCAGGTATTCGACGATCGGCAGCGCCCACATCAGCGCGATCGCGGCCTGTTCGCCGCGCAGCCAGCCGTCGCGCCAGCCGATCGACAGCATGCACGCGATCGCGATGGCAAGCCACGCGAGTTCGTAGTGCCACACGTACGGGTTCGCCACGAGCGTCGCGACCGTCAGTACGGCCGCGCGCACGCGGGTGTCGCGCGACTGCATCCATACGACGCAAGCGGCGTAGATCGCGATCGCAGCGATGCACGCATGCGCGGCGTACGCGGCGCCGAGCGGCACGTCCGCGAGACGAAACGCCGCGAACGGCGTGGGCGACGCGAGCCAGAACCCGACGCCATGCTCGAGGACGATCGAGCGGGCGATGCCGGCGCTGGCGACGAACAGGCGCGGCGACTCGACGCCGCAGACGAGCACGCTCGATGCGGCGAACGCGCCGGTCGCGAGCGCGGCCCACATGATCGTGCGCCATGCGCGCGCGGCGACCAGCACGAACGGGAACAGCAGCGCCAGCTGCGGCTTGACCGACAGCAGCGCGATGCAGAGGCCGGCATATATCGGCCGCCGATCGGCCCAGTAAACGGCCAGCGCCGCGCACGAGGCGGTCAGGAACGTGTTCTGCCCGAGCGTCGCGGTGACGAACACGCATGGCGCGGCAACCAGCGCGAATGCGCCGGCGTGCGATGCGCCGGGTATCGTACGGAGCCCGGATACGCGCCACGCGGCGAGGCCGAGCATGAGCACGCCGAACGCGACGAACAGCGGATAAGCAAGCGCGAACGGCAGCAGCGCCAGCGGCGTCACGAGCAGCAGATAGGTGGGCGGGTACAGCCACGGTGCGAAGACGTCGCGGGGAAGGGTCGGAAACAGCCCGGTCGTCAGCCGCGAGAATGCGGAAAAATCGTATGCGTGCGAGGGCGTGCCGTGCAGCATCACGTACGACGCGGACCAGAACACCGAGAAGTCCGCCCCCGGGCGGGGTATGACGCCGCTGCCGGACGCGTGACGAACGACCGCGATCCATATCGACATGAACAGCGCGTACGACACCAGCATCAGCGCGCTGTACAGGACGACGCGTCGCGACGTGAGCCACGCGACGACGGGCCGCGCCGTCGGCCGCGTCGATTGCCGGAGGATATCCAATTGACGTGGCCCGGGCTTACTTGATCGACGCCTTGCGAGCGGCGATGCCCGCGGCCGCCGGCGTCGCGCCCCGGCGGCGCGCCGGGTGCGCGCGCTTGAGCGGGAACTGAAGCAGCTTCGATGCCGGTCGCGCGGCCGCATCGCGCTCGGCGCGGTAGCGCCGCCGCACGAGATAGACGGGGCGTTGCTTGGACTCGTGATAGATGCGGCCGAGATATTCGCCGATCACGCCGATGCCGATCAGCTGGATGCCGCCGACGAACAGCACGACGGAAATCAGCGACGGGTAGCCGTGCACCGGATTGCCGTACAGCAGCGTGCGCATCACGATGTACGCGCCGTAGACGAACGACAGCGCGGCGAACGCGAGGCCGACGTAGGTCCACACGCGCAGCGGCACCGTGCTGAAGCTCGTGATGCCCTCGAGCGCGAAATTCCAGCGCCGCCAGCCGGAGAATTTCGAGCGGCCGCCGCTGCGCGGCGCACGCGTGTATTCGACGATTTCGGTACGAAAGCCGACCCACGCGAAGAGCCCCTTCATGAAGCGCCGCCGCTCGGGCAGCGCGCGCAGCGCGTCGACGACTTCGCGGTCCATCAGCCGGAAATCGCCGACGTTCTCGGGCATCTCGACTTCGGAGAGCCGGTTGTGCACGCGGTAGTAGAGCGAGGCCGCCACGCGTTGCATCAGCGGATCGCACATCCGGTCGGTGCGCTTCGCAGCGACGACCTCGGCGCCCGCGTGCCAGCGTTCGAGCATCGCGGGAATCAGCGCGGGCGGGTCCTGCAGGTCGGCATCGATCAGGATCACGGCCGCGCCGGCCGCCTCGTCGATGCCGGCGGTGAGCGCCGCCTCCTTGCCGAAGCGGCGGGTGAGATCCACGACGTGCACGCGCGCGTCGCCGGCGGCGACCGAGAGCAGCCGGTCCAGCGTGCGATCGCGGCTGCCGTCGTTGACGCAGACGATCTCGAAGCGCACCGAGCCGACCGACTCCAGAACCGGCAGCGTTTCGGCAAAGAATGCGTCGATCGTTTCTTCTTCGTCGTGAAAAGGCACGACGAGCGATATCAGCGGCTTCCTGGCATGCGTCGACACGTTGAGGCCCCCGGAGAGATTCGGCCTGCGTTGCGCGGTAGGTTTCCGTTGTCGTTCGCCGGGCGGGCGTTACCCGATTCGGGGCGAAGGCGGTCCTGGCCAGCCTCCCCACCGTGGACGGGACGACATAGGGTTTAAGTATTGTACGAAGTATTCGGGATTCGACAAGGCGCGAATCGACGGCGAATCGTGCAGGGCGGGCCGGCTCGATCGGTTGACGATCTTCACCGGCCCGCGCGTGTCGAGCGACCGCCCGTCACTCCACCGTCACCGATTTCGCCAGATTCCTCGGCTTGTCGATATCCGCGCCCCGCAAGCACGCCGCGTGATACGCGAGCAACTGCAACGGCACGACGTGCAGAATCGGCGACAACAGCCCGTAGTAATCCGGCATCCGAAGCACCGACACGCCTTCGCCGTTGTCGATCCGCGTATCGGCATCCGCGAACACGTAGAGCTGCCCGCCGCGCGCGCGCACTTCCTGCATGTTCGACTTGAGCTTTTCGAGCAGCGCATCGTTCGGCGCGATCGTCGCAACGGGCATCGTATGCGTGACGAGCGCGAGCGGCCCGTGTTTCAGCTCGCCGGCCGGATACGCTTCCGCGTGGATATACGAGATCTCCTTCAGCTTCAACGCGCCTTCGAGCGCGATCGGGTAGTGCAGCCCGCGCCCGAGAAACAGCGCGTTTTCATGCTGCGAGAATTCCGCTGCCCAGCGCGCGATCTGCGGCTCCAGCCCGAGCACGTCTTCTAGTGCGCGAGGCAGGCGCCGCAACTGCAGCGCATAGCGCGCGAGTTGCGCGTCGTCGACGTAGCCGCGCAGCCGCCCGAGCGTCACGGCGAGGATGAACAGCGCGACGAGCTGCGTCGTGAACGCCTTGGTCGACGCGACGCCGATCTCCGGGCCCGCTCGAGTCAGGAAGCGCAGGCTGGTCTGGCGCATCATCGCGCTGGTCGGCACGTTGCAGATCGCCAGCGTGTCGATGTGGCCGAGCGCCTGCGCGTACTTCAGCGCGGCGAGCGTGTCGGCGGTCTCGCCGGATTGCGACACGCTGACCACCAGCGTGTTCGGCGTCGCGAGCGCGTCGCTGTAGCGGTATTCGCTCGCGATCTCGACCTGCGCGGGGAGGCGCGCGATCGTCTCGAGCCAGCGGCGTGCGGTCAGGCCCGAGTAGTGGCTCGTGCCGCACGCGAGAATCAGCACGTTGTCGATCTGTTCGAACGCGCGCGCGGCGTCCGGGCCGAATACGGCGGGGTCGAACAGCCCGGCATCGGGAATGGTCGCGGCCACGGCCTGCGGCTGCTCGAAGATCTCCTTCTGCATGAAGTGCCGGTACGGCCCGAGCTCGACCACGCCCTGCGTGGACGAAACGGTCTGGATCGCGCGTTCGATCGGCGCGCCGTTGCGATCGAGCACCCGTACGCCGCCCGGCGTCAGCTCGACGATGTCGCCTTCCTCGAGGAAGATGAAGCGGTCGGTGATGCCGGCGAGCGCGAGCGCGTCGGACGCGAGAAAGCATTCGCCGTCCTTCACGCCGACGACGAGCGGCGAGCCGGCCCGCGCGCCGATCAGCCGTTGCGGCTCGTGCTTGCTGAACACCGCGATCGCATACGCGCCGTGCAGTTGCGAGGTCGCGTCGCGCACGGCGGCGAGCAGGTCGCCGCGATACTTGCTGTGGATCAGGTGCGCGACCACCTCGGTGTCGGTCTGTCCGTCGAACTCGTAGTGTTCGTCGGCCAGTTGCCTGCGCAACGTTTCGTGGTTCTCGATGATGCCGTTGTGTACCAGCGCGATCTCGTCGCGCGAGAAGATCGGATGCGCGTTGCAGGTGGCCGGCGCGCCGTGCGTCGCCCAGCGCGTGTGCGCGATGCCGGTGCTGCCGGCCAGGCCGGCGCTGCGCACGTGGGCGTCCAGGTCGGCGACGCGCGACACGCTGCGCTCGCGGCGTGCCTGGCCGTTGACGACGGTCGCCACCCCGCATGAATCGTAGCCGCGATATTCAAGGCGGCGCAAACCTTCGATCAGAATCGGGACGATGTCCCGTTGCGCGACCGCGCCGACGATGCCACACATGACACGTCTCCTTCCCTGTAGATTCCCCCGGACCGTGCGCACGCGTGGATCAGCGTGACGCGGTCTCCGTTGTCGCCGCCGTCGTGAAGCCGCATTGAGCGGGCGCGACCGGGTCGGCCATCCGGCTTTCGAATGCCAGGTAAAGTGCTTCCTCCAGTACGTTCCAGTGTGCGCCGTGCCGGTACGGGCCCGATCGTGCATGCCAGCACGCGACCGTGTTCCTGTCGTTCATCTTGAGTGCGACCAGTGCGATCAAGCCCCATGGATAATCGGAGCCGGCGAGTTGCAGCCAGGTCTTGCCGTACTTCTGCATCCACTGCGCGTAGATCGTGTCGTTCGATTGTTCGGGAACCTGAATTCCGGATAGCAGCGGAAAAATCTGCGCGACTTTCGCGGGGTAGAACGTCGTGTCGCTGATGCGCTGCGTGCTCGCGCGAAAGCCGGACTGCGTGCCGCGCCAGAACACCTTCAGGATCGCGGACGCGAGCCGGTCGGCGCGCTGGCTCCACGGGCCGGCGTGCGTGGAATCGGCATGCCGGACGTAGTACGCCGCGAGCGCCTGGAACGCGCTGTGCACCTCGACGTTGTCCATCAGCAGCGCGACGCGCAGCGTCGACGAGATCTGATAGACGCCCGTGGGCTTGGCGAGCAGCGTGTCCAGGTGCGCACTGGCGCGATTCAGGCTGAGCTCCCATGCGGCGGGCAGGCCGTCGGGCGGCGCGAAGCGGGCGAGCAGTTCGATCCAGGTCGCCATCATCGCGTCGTCGGCATCGGCTTCGGCGCATGCGCTGTACTGGCCGCTCTTCATGCAGTAGCGATCGAAGCCGCCGTCCGGACGCTGGCGCGGCAACAGCCACGCGATCCACGCGAGCGCGGCCTGATGGGCGTCGAGCCCGGCGTCGGCGGCGGCGAGCAGCGCCTTCGACGCGAAGTAAGGATCGATGCCGGCGCCGTTCAGGCGCACGGTGATCGCGCCGTCCGGGCGTTGGTAGAGCCCGTTGAGCTGGAGTTCGGCGGCGCTCGCGTGCAGCGCGACGCCGCACGCGGCGACACCGCACGCGACGCACCACAGGCGGCATAGCCGGGCGATGGCCGTCACGCGTGCGCGTGCGGCCGGGAACAGCGCGGGCCGGTTCATGATGGGGGGCTCCTGCGCGGTGGTCCTGCGCAAATCCCGCCGGGCGCGGCGTTGGCCGCGTCGCGCGCCGGCGGGTATGTCGATGTCGCGGCTCAGTGCACCTTGGCGCTGGTGAACTTGAGACTGGTGCCGCTGTTCGCGGTCACGAGCCAGTACGTCGAGTCGGTGATGACGACGCTGCCGAAGCCTTGCGTGATGACCGGCAGTGCGAAGCCCTTCTTCGGCAGCAGCCACGTCATGTTCGCGAGGCTCGTCGGGTGGCTGGCGGCGAACGCCCAGCCGCTGCCGGTGTCGGTGGCCGACCACGTGACGTTCAGGCGTGCACGATCGAAGGTCGTGATGTCGCTCATCGTGTACCACTTGAACTGACCCGTCAGTTTCAGCGTATTGGCTTGCGAGAAGATCGCGGACAGCGTCGACGTATAGGACGACGCGCCGAGCGGGTGCGCATAGATCAGCCGGCTCGTGCGGTTCGCGACGACGAAGTTCATCAGCGATGCATACCAGTTGTTCACGTCGGCCGTCGGCACCGCGTACTGCTGGAACTCCTCGAACGTCGCGTACTTGCCGAACGGCATCACCGGGTAGGCCCACAGGCCCGGGTTCAGCAGCGCGCCGTTGCGGTATGCGCGGGTCGGCGCCGAACCGGTGTGCCCCGTGAAGTAGTAGCCGTTGAAGCCGTTGCTTTCGAGCCAGTTGACCGACCAGGTCGGCGTGTTGCCTTCCGGCGCCGCGTACTCGACATCCGGCACGGCCGTCACGGCCTGAACGGCCTGGTGATTCATCACCAGGTACTGCGTGAACGTGCTCGCGTTCGTTTCGCTCGCATTCGCGCCCCAGTAGTCGTGAATCCAGCCGCCGTGGCTGCCGACGCGATGGCCCTTGCTCACGAAATACTTGAGGAGATTCTGCGCGGGCGGGTTGTTGGCGAGATTGAGGCCGCCACCGTCGCCGAACGCCGCTTCATCGGGGCCGGCCGTGACCACGAGCGAGAACGGCCCGTTGTTCCACACGCCGAGGCTCTTCAGGTAGAGCGCAGGCTGGAGCTGGTCGCCCGCGCAGAAGTGCCAGTTGAATACGAGGCCGGCCATCGCCTTCGGCAGCGGCGACAGCGACGGCAGGTTCAGCATCTGCGTGCCGAAATAATGCAGGTAGCCGTGGATCAGCATGCCGTCGGTCTGGCCGTCGAGGTAAGCGAGCGGCAGGTTGACGAACAGCACGCCGCCGTTGCCGTACGTGTTGTAGCCGGACACCAGCCCGAAGGTCGGCGAGGTCAGGATCGTCGTGCCGGTGTACGTGCCCTGCGTGACGAAGCTCGGATAGGTGAGGAAGCCGTACACGTAGCCGGAGATGCCTTCGAGCGTGTCGGTGGTGGTGGCCAGCGTCGACGCGAGCGTGTTGGCCGTCTTGCCGGTCGACGTGCTCAGCAGCGAATTGGCGGTGTACGTCGTGGTCTTCTTCAGCTTGCCGGTCACGGTGCCGGTCAGCTTCGGAGCCGTCTGGTTCAGCACGCCGCTGCCCGTGGATGGCGTCGCGTACTGGAACCATGCGCCGTGGTTGTAGTTGGCGAGGCCGCCCGGGTTCGACGGGCTGGCGGCCAGAAACTGTGCGGTGCCCGACGTCGAATTCGTCGACGTACCCGACGTACCCGACGTACCCGACGTACCCGACGTACCCGACGTGCTCGTCGATGCGAGCGCACTCGCGGTCGTGGTGCTCGACGAAGCCGTGGTCCACGCCATCGACTTGCCGGGGGGCACCTGAAGCGTGCGCAGCCAGCTGCTCATGCCGGTCACGTTGCCGAGGCCGATCATGTTGCCGCCGTATTGGTCATACAGCACGTAGTCCACGCCCACCATGCTGCTGAAGCGCGATTTCGGGCTGACGTAGAAGCCGGCCGCATTCAGCACGCCGAAATCGTAGACGAGCATCACCTTGCCGCCGTTCAGCGCATAGTTCTGGATCGCCGTTACCAGCGAGTCGGCCGCGGTCGTATGTACCTGATCGGGCAGGATCAGGCCCGGATACTGCGACAGCGACGCGCCGGCCGCCATGAACTGGCTGTCGGTCATCACCTTGATCTGCAGCCCTTCCTCCTGCGCACTGTCGAGCCATGCGGATACGCGCGGATCGGGCAGCGTCAGCGTGTCGGGCACCAACAGCAGAAGCTGGTTGGTGGCCGCCTGAGCGCCGCCCGGACTGAATGCGAACGCGAGCGCGAACAGCGCGAACAGGATCCGCAAGAACTTGCCTGACTTTGCCAACATGGTGTGCTCCTCGCTCAAGGAATGGGGGCGTGCGGCAGCGTGATCCGCGTGCCGCCAGGTCGACCAATCCAGCCCCGTAGGTGTGTGCGGCTGTCCGGTTCGTCGGGTATCGAGCGGTGCGTGTCGACGGCAGCCGGTTGCGCACATGCGTCGGTGCGCGGCGCTGCCTTCGCCGACGAGAGGACTCGATGCGACGCATTGAAAGAAGCGAACAACGTGCCATTGGCGCAGGAGGCCCGGTCCTGCTGGCTTCCTGCGATGCACGTCGCGCGGCGCGGTCGCAAACGCGGCGGATTCGTTTCATCGCTGATACGGCGCGTTTGACGGCGCTATCAGCAGACGGAATCGCGATCGCGCGTCAGTGCGCCGGGCCAGCTCGCGCAGTAGGTATAGAGCGTGACCAGCAGCCCGATCAGCAGCGGCCCGCCGAGCAGGAAATAGCAGAACGGCAGAAACAGCAGCGAGCCGTGATGGATGATCGTCGCATGCAGCAGCATCACGAACGGCAGCGCGACCACGAAGTAGCCGAGCACCAGCAGCGATGCGGCGGCCTTTTGCAGCAGCGAGAAATCGAGCGGGTAGTACAGCGCGGCCATCACCAGCGGGATCAGCGCGATCGCCGCGCCGTGCAGCACGAACATGTCGCGCAGATGCAGTTGCGGGACATACGGGAACGTGCCCGGCGCGAGCCAGAAGTACGCGCAAATCAGCAACTGGGTGAAGCTCGCGATACGTAACAGATATGCAACAGGCAGCCAGTTCGCGCGCCGGATGAACGATGCGGCGAAACCGATCGCACAGAGCGCGGCGGTGGCGGCCAGCAGCATGCCGCCCGGCAGGCGGGCCGCGACGTCGATCGACAGCAGCGGCACGCGGGGCGCGTCGGGCGGATAACCGATCACGATCACGCGAAGCGCCGGATCGATCTCGCGCGCGCCCCACGCCATGACCGCGCGCCAGTAGCGCCACGCCAGCGGCAATCCGAACCACAGCGACGCGTACAGCGCGGGCGTCAGCAGCGCGATCGACCACAGCCAGCGCTGCGGATGCGCGTGGATGCGCAGAGAACGATCGACGGGAGGACGGACGGGATGCGTGTGCACGGCGTCCGCCCGCCTACCAGCGATAGAACACGCTGAGCTCGCCGCCGATCCGCGAGTAGTACGGGTTGTGGTAATAGGCGAGTTCGAGCTGCGTTCCCCACTTGCGCGTGAGCCAGTAGCGCCATTTCGCGGTGATCTCGTGGCTGCGGAAATCCGCGATCTGCGTGCCCGAGCCGGTGACCTGATACGCCTCGCGGCCGACCCCGCCGCGCAGCACGATCACGCTCTTGCCGGCTTCGCCGTAGGTGACGGCGCCGTAGTAGCCGGGCGCCTTCACCGATCCGGGCGAATCGACCGTATAGTTCGCACCTGCCTCGAAAATCCACTTCGGCAATGCGTACCAGATCACCCCGGCGTGATAGAGCTGATCGCGGTGTCCGCTGCGGTTCCATGCGTAGCCGGCGCCGAGCGATACGACCAGCGAACGATCGGGCAACAGCTTGCGGTTGATCGACGCGTCGATGCGCGCACTCGGCAGGATCGTGCCCGACGTGGTCCCCGAAAAGCCGATACCGCCGAACCAGTCCGGCCCGAGATCCTGCACGTAGGTCAGCGCGCCGAGCTGCGTGTTCTCGCCGAAGCGGTGCAGTTGCGCCAGTTCGCCGAGGATGGTGCGGCCGCCATCCTGATAGACGCCGCGCAGGTGGACGCCGTACCAGTCGCCGTAGCCGTGCGTCAGGTGCGCGCTCGAATAGCCGAGCGTCAGTTCGGTATGCGTTTCCCGCGGCGCCTGCACATGCGCGACGACGGCATCGGGCAGCGGCGGCCGGTTCGTATCCTCAGGCGTGAATTCGGCGAGCGGCACGCCGTCCGGCAGGCCTTCGGCGTCCACACGCACGAACATCGACTCGTCGCGCATGCGCGGCGTGATGACGGTCGCGGGGGGCGGAGGCTGCACGGCGGCGGCATCGTCCGGCTGCTCCGCCAGCGCCGCGGGCGCGCCGAAGGCGACGCCGCACAGCATCGCGAGGGTGGCAACCGGCGCGCGCGGGCCGCGATGGCTGGGGCGATCAGACATGAGGCGCTCCTTGACGGGATGTATGGAACCAGCCGCTGCGCCACGCGACGAGGTCGCCATGCACGCAGGCATGATTGACGATCGACACGTCGCGCGCGCACGCGCTGACCGGATGACCGGCGACACCGATGCGCGCACCCGTGAGCCGCAGCAGGCCGCCGGCCGACACGACGCCGTCGATGCAGCTCGCGCTGGCGAGCAACACGTCGTCGCGCGCGAATACCGCGCCGTGCAGCAGCGCGTGACGTTCGAGCTCGACGCGATGCGCCTTGACGCTGCCGCGCAGCACGCAGCCTTCGCCGAGGACGAGCGTCCCGTCGACGATCAGATTGCCTTGCACGACCGTATGCGCGGGCAGGCGAACGTCGCACGGCAGCAGGTACCGACCGTGCAGGAAGCGATGCGGCAGCGACGCGAAGTGGCGGGTGAGCGAGATCGCGCGGCGCGGAGCGGCCGCCGTGTCCGCGGGCCGCGGGTCCGGCGCCGCGCCGAAGACGATCGGCTCGCCATACAGGCACGCGAAGCCGCCGGCGCCGCGCAGGCGCACCGTGCCGCCGACCACGACGCCGCGCAGCACCGCGCCGTCGACGTCCACCAGCGGCGCATGCGCGAGCGTGCCGATCGTCGCGCCGCCACGGATGTCGATGCGCTCGTCGGCGAATGCGTACGCCGCCCGCGCGCCGTCGTCGAGCGTGATCGTGCGATCGGCGTGGAGCACGTCGTCGCGATGCGCGTCGCGTGCGACGTGGATCGCGTCCGCGTGCTGCACGGCCAGCCCGAGCGCTTGCCACGGCGGGGCGACGGACGCCTCCGCCGGCGGCGTGCCGGCCACGTGCACGCGCAGCGCGTCGTGCCAGCGCGCGGCGAGCAGCGCCTGATCGACGAACGGCCCGTCGCCGATCGGCAGCGCCGCGACGTCGCTGCGCCGGATCAGTTCATGCAGCAGCGGCAGGAACGGCAGGGTGAGCACGCCGGCCACCGGCACCATCACGTTGAAGGTCGTCATCGCTCATCGCTCCGGTTTCAGTTGCCGGCGGAAACGCTCGGTCTTGTCCCATTTCAGTTCGCGGCGCAACGCGGCGTCGAGCAGGAGCCCCCAGAGCGCGGAGACGACCGCCGCAATCGTCACGCAAAAGCCGACGACGTTGACCGGCACGAGCCGCAGGCGCGTCGCGCGGCCGTCGAGCCGCGCGGCGACGACGATCTCGAAGAACACGCCGAAGTTGCCGAAAGTGCTGAACGAGAACAGCGCGAACAGCGACAGCAGCAAACCGAGCGCGGTCGAGTTCACGCCGTTGAACAGGTAGAGCGCGAGCGCGGCGCTCCAGGCGATCGCGAGCAGCGCGGGCATCGCGAATACGCCGAGCAGCAGCGCGCCGTCGAGCCGGCAGCGCCGCGAAATCAGCGGATTGCGCAGCACCGGCAGCAGATAGCGCAGCATCGTCTGGTTGTGGCCCTTCGCCCAGCGCGTCAGTTGCCGGGCGCGGACGGCCCAGCGCTCCGGCACTTCCTCATAACATTCGGCGTGGTTCAGATAGACCGTGCGCCAGTCGCTCAGCAGCAGACGGTAGGTCATGTCGGTGTCTTCGGCGAGCGTGTCGTCGCACCAGCCGCCCACGGCGTCGAGCGCGCTCTTGCGGATGCCGCCCACCGTGCCGCCATATTGCGGCACCAGATCGAGATTGTTGCGGGCTTGCTGGTTGACCTGGTAGCCGCCCGCGCGCTCGAGATCGAGCAGCCGCGCGAGGAGGTTGCTGTCGGCGTTCTGCGGCACGACGCGGCCCATCACCGCGCCGACTTCCGGGTCGAAGAACGGCGCGACGAGCTCCTTCAGCAGCCCGGGGCGCGGCAGGTAGTCGGCGTCGAATACCACCATGATGTCGCCGCGGATGAAGCGCAGCGCATCCTTCAGCGCGGCCGCCTTGCCCGGCTTGCCGGTCTCGCGGTGAAACGGCTGGATCAGCTCGGGCGCGAGCGCCCGGACTTCCTCGATCAGCGCGCGCGTGTTGTCGGTCGAGCGGTCGTTGACCGGAATGATCGTCAGCCGGTCGCGCGGGTAGGTCGTGGCCAGCAGCGCCATCAGGCAATCGACGATGACGGTTTCCTCGTTGTGGGCGGCGACGAAGACCGTGAGCCGCGGCCAGTCGCCGTGGGTCATCGTCCGGTAGGGCGCATGCTGCGGCTTGAACAGGCGGTCGATGCTGAATACGTAGTGCCGTGCGGCATACGCGCACGTCAGCAGCGTGAACAGCCACAGGTAGGCCACGCACGGCATCAGCAGCAACTCGGGATCGAACGTGAGGTCCGGCGGGGTGGCGGGCGGCGGCGCGAGCGACGCATCCGGATCGGGCGACGCCTGCGCGGAGCGGGACAGCGTCACGCTGTCGAGCGCGGCGCGCTCCACCGCGATCGCGATGTGTGCGGCGTTCGCGGCGTTGACAGCGGGCGCGCCGAACCGGGCGGGTTCGGCAATTGTCTGCGATGCGGTGTCGGTGTCGCGCACGATCAGCGAGCAGGCAAGCACGATCAGCAGCAGGATGCCTTGCTCGCAGAGTGACGCCGTGCGCGTTTTCTTCATGTCTGGTCCCCGGTCCCGCAACGACGACCGGTGAGCGCCGAAGCGCTGCGTGGATCGCGCGGATGTCAATGGAAAGCGGTGGCGCGTTCGTCGCGCAGGGGCCGTGGTCGGGTTCCCCGGACGGACGCGTTGCGTCGCCTCCCGGCTTCGTTGCCTTGGCGTCCCCGTCCGTCTGCTGCCGTGCGAGTGCTTCGGGACACCTGTCCGACATCAAGCAAGGCGTGAGCCATCTGCCCGGATGCCCCGTGCGGCAAGGCGCCGTGCCCGGGAAGCGGATCCGGGACGCGCGTGGGCGGCGCGTTTTGATTCACTGACGAATCAGCGTGCACGGATCGCATTCAGCCCGCGCGGCGCCGGCGGCAAGCGTTGCGCATTTCGCGTGGCGGCCGGTTCGTCCCGTCCATTGGGGCGCAGGCGGCGGTATGGCGGTCGCAACGCGCGCCGGTTTCGCATGAGGAAAATGGAACGCACTCCGATCTATTTGCCGGATTCGGCGTCGCGTTACACATTCGCAACATTTCCCGCGCACCGATTCGTGTGACGCAAGCACCATCTTGCGCCGGAGAAATTCCGTACGCGCGACGGCGACCGACGGCCGCGCGCGCGCCACGCGCTGCACCGACGAAAGGGGCGAATCGAGACGACGCAACGCGCGTCGAAAGATGCGCGCGCTTCGATGCGTCACGCGTGACGACAGGCATGCGCGATTCGTCGGACGACGTCGTGTGACGGATCGCGCGCGCGTCCCGGTGTTTGTCGTTGTCGCGGGGGGCGGCGATGCGGGCGCCCGTAGCAGTTGTGAAACATTCCGCAACGCGCCGCGTGCACACGATCGCCGTGAAACGAAGCGGGCCGGGATGCGGGCCGGCTGGTTTGAATATTGCTGTAGCAGGAGGACCTGACGCTCGACACGGCGAGGAGCTGCTCATGACGTGATGGATCCACCGCAACCGGCCGGTAGTACGACGATTCGCGCGGCCCGGACCGCGCGGACGAGGTGGCCCGCTCGCCCCGCAGCACCACGGCATGTCGATCGCGCGCGAGTACGGGGTGCGCCGCCCGAATACATGCTTCGCGCCACGTGCAGGATCGCCACGCGCGAAGCGGCTAAACGAGGACAACGATGAAGAAGATCTTGCTTGTGTTCGGGACTCGGCCGGAGGCCATCAAGATGGCGCCGCTGGTGCGCGCGCTGAAGGCGCAGGCGGGTGTCGACGCCCGGGTATGCGTGACCGCGCAGCATCGGCAAATGCTCGACCAGGTGCTGACGCTGTTCGACATCAAGCCCGACTACGATCTCAACCTGATGCGGCAGGGCCAGACGCTGACCGACGTGACGACCGGCATTCTTCAGGCGATCGGCATGGTCTTCGACGAATTGCGTCCGGACGTCGTGCTGGTGCACGGCGATACGACGACCACGCTCGCGGTGAGCCTCGCGGCGTTCTATCGCTATCTGCCGGTCGGACACGTGGAGGCCGGGCTGCGCAGCGGCGACATCTGGTCGCCGTGGCCGGAGGAACTGAATCGCCGCGTGACCGATGCGGTGTCGTCATGGCATTTCGCGCCGACCGGGCAGGCACGCGACAATCTGCTGAGCGAGGGCGTGCCGGGCGGGGCGGTCTCGCTGACCGGCAATACCGTGATCGACGCGCTGCACGAGGTCAAGCGCATGCTCGATCGCACCGCCGCGCTAACGGACCGGATCGCCGCGTACTTCCCGTTTCTCGAACCGTCGCGGCGCGTCGTGCTGATCACCGGCCATCGCCGCGAAAGTTTCGGCGAACCGTTCCGGAATTTCTGCGACGCGCTCTGCACGCTGGCGAAACGCTATCCGGATGCGCAGTTCGTCTATCCGCTGCACCTGAATCCGAACGTGCGGGAACCGGCGCGCGCGCGGCTCGGCGGCGTGCCCAACATCTACCTGATCGAGCCGCAGGAATATCTTTCGTTCGTATTCCTGATGTCGCGCGCGTATTTCATCATCACGGATTCGGGCGGCATTCAGGAAGAGGGGCCGGCGCTCGGCAAGCCGGTGCTCGTCACGCGCGAGACGACCGAACGGCCCGAGGCGATTCAGGCCGGCACCGCGCGGCTCGTCGGGACCGACCAGGACAGGATCGTGTGGGAGGCGTCGCGGCTGTTCGACAGCGAGAGCGCTTACGAGGAAATGTCGCGCGCGAGCAATCCGTATGGCGACGGCCATGCGAGCGAGCGGATCGTGCACGCGTTGATGCGTACGCCCGGCGTGCCCACGAAGACGACGAGTTTCGCGATGGGCGCCGCCGAAATGCCGTTCAACGCGCTCACGCTCGGGTTGCAGGCGTTGCGCTCGCCGTGAGGAAAACCATGCGGTAGCGCGTTCCGACGCGTTCGCGCGCATCCATCGAGCATCCGGTCCGGCCGCGAGGTCGGCCGGATGTTTGCACGTGTGCGCCCCGGCACGAATCGTGCCGTTGCATTCGCCAGCCATGCCGCCGACACGCGCCGTTCCCGGCCGTGTTTTCTTCCCGCTTGCCTAAAACTCTCGAATCGCCCCGGTCCGACGTCAAATCCGAAATGGTTCGATAATGCCGACGGCGATCCATGCGGACGAGCGGCCGGCCGGCGTTCGGTTGAAAGGTTGCACGGGCAACCGGCCGACAGCATCGTTCGCGGCATCCGCCCGGCCGTGCCTGCACGGGACACGGCCGACGAAACGGCGCCACGCCTGCCTGATCGTTCGGAATGTGCGCCGCGCCGTTCGAATCCCCACCCGATGCCTGCCAGACCGGCATCGCAACCAGGAGGTGAACGATGATCACGCTGACCGTCAACGGTAGCGAGCAGCACTTCGACGGCAATCCCGACATGCCGTTGCTCTGGTATCTGCGCGATGTCCTCGGCCACACCGGCACCAAGTTCGGCTGCGGCATGGCGCTATGCGGTGCGTGCACCGTCCATCTCGACGGCGTGGCGATCCGGTCTTGCATCACGCCGGTCGCGGCGGCTTCCGGCAAGCGCGTGACGACGATCGAGGGGCTGTCGACGGACCTCACGCACCCGCTGCAGCAGGCGTGGCAGGAACTGAACGTCGCGCAGTGCGGCTACTGTCAGTCCGGGCAGATCATGCAGGCCGCGTCGCTGCTGAAGACGAATCCGCATCCGAGCGACGCCGACATCGACGATGCGATGTCCGGCAACATCTGCCGCTGCGGCACCTATACGCGCATTCGCGCGGCGATCCGGCTGGCCGTGCGCCGCGGAGGTGCCGCATGAGCGCATCCGAACTCTCCGTCCACAACGAAAGCCGCCGCGCGCTGCTGCTCGGCTTCGCGTCAGGCGGGCTGCTGCTCGCGTTCGGCGTGCCGTCGCTCGCGCAGGCGGCCGCGCCCGTGCAGCCGCCCGTCAGCGCGAATCCGCGATACGGCGGCGCGGGCATGCCGCACGGCTTGCGCGACGATCCGAACCTGTTCGTTGCGATCGCAACGGACGGCACCGTCACGGTGACCTGCATCCGCTCCGAGATGGGGCAGGGCGTGCGCACGAGCGTCGCGCTCGTGGTGGCCGACGAGCTGGGCGCGGACTGGGCGCGCGTGAAGGTCGCGCAAGCGGTCGGCGACGAGCCGCGTTACGGCAACCAGAATACCGATGGGTCGCGCAGCTTGCGCCAGAGCTTCGCCGCGCTGCGCCGCGCGGGCGCGGCCGCGCGCACGATGCTCGCGCAGGCGGCCGCTGCGGAGTGGGGCGTCGACGCGCGCCAGGTCAAGGTGACGGTGCACGAGGTCGTCGACCCGAAGACCGGACGCACACTCGGCTTCGGCGAGTTGGCGGCGAAAGCGGCCGCGCTGCCGGTGCCGGATGCGACGACGCTCGCGTTGAAGGCGCCGGCCGAATTCCGCTATATCGGCAAGGGCAGGACGGCGCTGATCGACGGACGCGACATCGTCGGCGGCCGGGCACAGTACGGGATCGATACGCGGCTCGACGGCATGCTGTATGCGGTCGTCGCGCGACCGCCGGCCTACGGCGACACGGTCGCGTCGTTCGATGCGTCGGCCGCCGAGAAGCTGCCGGGCGTCGTCAAGGTCGTGCAACTGGCGTCGACGCCGCTGCCGTCCGGCTTCCAGCCGCTCGGCGGCGTGGCCGTCGTCGCGCGCGATACGTGGACGGCCATCCAGGCACGCGCGCAGTTGAAGATCGACTGGAAGCGCGGGCCGCATGCGGGCTACGACTCGGCCGCCTATCGCAAGACGCTCGAAGCGGCCGCCGCGCAGCCGGGCGACGTGATCCGCAACGACGGCGACGCGGCGGCCGCGCTCGCCGGCGCCGCGAAACGCGTGCGTGCGACGTACTACGTCCCGCATCTCGCGCACGCGACGATGGAGCCGCCCGCGGCCGTCGCGCGCGTGGCCGACGGCCGTTGCGAAGTGTGGACCTGCACGCAGGCGCCGCAGACCACGCGCGACGAGATCGCGAAGGCGCTCGGCTTGCCGACCGAGCGCGTGACGGTCAACGTGACGCTGCTCGGCGGCGGCTTCGGGCGCAAGTCGAAGCCCGATTACGTGGTGGAAGCCGCGCTGCTGTCGAAGTCGGTCGGCGCGCCCGTGAAGCTGACCTTCACGCGCGAGGACGACATCGCGCACGACTACTTCCACGCGGTGTCGCTCGAGGCGTTCGACGGCGGGATCGATGCGTCGGGGAAGGTCGTCGCGTGGCAGCATCGCACGGTCGCGCCGTCGATCCAGTCGACGTTCCGGGCCGGCGTCGTGCACGAGCAGCCGGGCGAACTCGCGCAGGGCATCGCGGATCTGCCGTTCGCGATTCCGAACGTGCGGATCGAGAATCCGGCCGCCGAAGCGCACACGCGGATCGGCTGGTTCCGTTCGGTGTACAACATCCCGCATGCGTTCGGCATCCAGAGTTTCGTGTCGGAGCTCGCGCATGCGGCCGGCCGCGATCCGAAGGATTTCCTGCTCGAACTGATCGGGCCCGCGCGGCGTTTCGAACCGCACATCACGGTGAGGAACGTGAACTACGGCGAGGATCCCGCGCTGTATCCGGTCGATACGGGGCGGCTGCGGCGCGTGGTCGAGACGGTCGCCCGCGAAGCCGGCTGGGGGCGCAAGCTGCCGAAGGGGCACGGGCTCGGGATCGCCGCGCATCGCAGCTTCGTGTCGTACACGGCCGCCGTGTGCGAGGTTCAGGTCGGCGCGGACGGCGGGATCTCGGTGCCGCGCGTCGACATCGCGATCGACTGCGGGCCGCAGGTCAATCCGGAGCGCGTGCGCTCGCAGCTCGAGGGCGCGGTGGTGATGGGGCTCGGCATCGCGCTGCACGGGGAGATCACGTTCAAGGACGGCCACCCGGAGCAGAGCAACTTCAATGGCTTCCAGGTGCTGAGGATGAACGAGGCGCCGCGCGAGATCCGCGTGCATCTCGTCGCGCCGGACGACTACTCGACGCCGCTCGGCGGCGTCGGCGAACCGGGCCTGCCGCCCGTCGCGCCGGCGCTGACCAACGCGATCTTCGCGGCGACCGGCACGCGTATCCGCAGCCTGCCGGTGGCCGATCAGCTCGCGAAACCGCGGGCGGGTTGACGCAACCACCGTTCGTGGCGGCGGCGCCGGGCCGCATCGCGCGGCCCGGCGCGCCTCCCGGTGCGCGGACTCGCGTGTGCGTCGTTGTCGGTGGCGAACGACCGTGCTAAATTTCTGCCGGCCGGAATGCTGACGATCGTGCCGATGCCGAAGGCCATCGTGCGTGCGTCGCGAACCGGCCGAGCGGGCGGATCCCGCGGACCATACCGATGCCCGGCCACGCCGCGCAAGGAGAGAGAAGCGCATGAAAGCCCTGTTGTGTACCGCATTCGGCCCGATCGACCGCTTGCGCATCGAGGACGTCGCGATTCCCGAACCGGCTGCCGGGCAGGTCCGGATCCAGGTGAAGGCGGCGTCGCTCAATTTTCCCGACGCGCTGATCGTCCAGGGGCTCTATCAGGTGAAACCGGCGCTGCCGTTTTCGCCGGGCGCCGAGTTTGCCGGCGTGATCGATGCGGTCGGCGACGGCGTCACCGCATGGCGGCCCGGCGATTCCGTGATGGCGTTTACCGGGCACGGCGGGTTCGCGCAGCAGTGCGTGGCCGATGCGCACCAGCTCGCCGCGCTGCCGCCGGGCATGACGTTCGAGCAGGGCGCGGCGCTCGTGCTCGCCTACGGTACGTCGCTGCACGCGTTGCAGCAGCGTGCGCGGTTGCAGGCGGGCGAGACGCTGCTCGTGCTGGGTGCGGCCGGCGGCGTCGGGCTCGCCGCGATCGAGATCGCGAAAGCGCTCGGTGCGCGCGTGATCGCGGCGGCGTCGAGCGCGGACAAGCTCGCGCTGTGCCGCGACGCGGGCGCCGACGAGACGATCGACTATGCGACCGAGGATCTGCGCCGCCGCGTGGACGAACTGACCGGCGGGCGCGGCGCCGACGTCGTCTACGATCCGGTGGGCGGCGCATGCAGCGAAGCGGCGCTGCGTGCGACCGCGTGGCGCGGCCGGTTTCTCGTGGTCGGCTTCGCGGCCGGCGAGATTCCGAAGATCGCGCTGAACCTCGCGCTGCTGAAGGAGCGCGACATTCTCGGCGTGTTCTGGGGCGATGCGGTGCGGCGCGATCCGGCGCAGCATGCCGCGAACATGCGGCTGCTCGCCGAATGGTTCGCGGCCGGCAAGGTGCGGCCCGCGATCACCGAGCGCGTGTCGCTGGACGGTGCGGCCGACGCGATCGCGCGGATGGCGAACCGGCAGGTGAAGGGCAAGGTGGTGATTTTCCCGGACGCGTGATCCGGTTTCGCCGCGCGGCGATTCAACGCGGGCCGCGCGGCGGGTTCTTCATGACGACGGGCGCGGGGCGACCGTTGTAAAGGCATCCTCGCCATGTAGTCAGACGCACGATGTCGAGCGGCGGTGAAGCGAACCGCCGCGCCGCGGCGTCAATCCTTCGGCAGACGCAGCGTATCGAGCGCGTGCTGCGAAAACTCGACCCAGAACCGCTCGTTCGCGATGCCGGCCTGCAGCACCAGATGCTGCAGGCGCTTCGTGCGTGACTCGCCGGCCGCCGGAGCGCCGGCCGCCAAAAAATCACGCGCCTCGATTTGCAGATACAGGTCGAGCTTTTCCTGATGCAGCGCGATGCGCCGCCGGATCTCGTCCTCGAGGCCGGCCGGCCCGAGCACGGCCTCCGCGCGCAGGCGCACCATCAATGCTTCGCGCAACGGCGTCGGATCTTCCGGTTCGGCGATCCAGCGCCGCAATTCCTTCTTGCCGGCCGGCAGGATCCGGTACGCGCGCTTGCGGCCGCGACCGGATTCGGCCGGCAGCGATTCGATCCAGCCCGCTTCCTCGAGACGCCCGAGTTCGCGATAGATCTGCTGATGCGTCGCCTGCCAGAAGTAGCCGATCGAGCGATCGAAACGATCGGCGAGCTCGGACCCCGAACCGGGACGTTCGGCGAGGGCGGTGAGAAGCGCGTGAGGCAGGGACATGTCGGATCGAAGGAGGCTGCGCAATGGCCTGCATCTTGCCATATCGGGGCCACGGCACAAACGACGGGACTCTGTTTATGCAACATGTTGCATAAACGAGGGCGGCGAGCTACCATTCGTGCAACTTGTTGCATAAAAATTGGAGACGCTCCCGATGACATCCCGTTATCCGCATTTGACGACCCCGCTCGAACTCGGCTTCACGTCGCTCCGGAACCGCGTGCTGATGGGGTCGATGCACGTCGGCCTCGAGGAGGCGCCGAACGGCTTCGAGCGGATGGCGGCGTTCTATGCGGAGCGCGCACGGGGCGAGGCCGGGCTGATCGTCACGGGCGGCTTCGCGCCGAACGAGCGTGGCCGCCCGGCGCCCGGCGGCGCGATGCTGACGACCGAAGCGGAAGCCGAACGCCATCGTGTCGTGACGCGCGCGGTGCACGCGGAAGGCGGCAGGATCGCGTTGCAGATCCTGCATTTCGGGCGCTATGCGTATCACCCGGCGCTCGCGGCGCCCAGCGCGCTGAAGGCGCCGATCAACCGGTTCACGCCGCATGCGTTGACGAGCGACGAGGTCGACGAGACGATCGCCGATTTCGTGCGATGCGCGGCGCTCGCGCAGCATGCGGGCTACGACGGCGTCGAGATCATGGGCTCCGAGGGCTACCTGATCAACGAATTCATCGCCGCGCGCACGAACCATCGCGACGATGCGTGGGGCGGTGCGTACGACAACCGCATCCGCTTCGCGGTCGAGATCGTGCGGCGCGTGCGCGAACGCGTCGGCGCGAACTTCATCGTCATCTACCGGCTGTCGATGCTCGATCTCGTCGAAGGCGGCTCGACGCTCGACGAGGTGATCCGGCTCGCGCGGGCGATCGAGGCGGCCGGCGCGACGATCCTCAACACCGGTATCGGCTGGCACGAGGCGCGCATTCCGACCATCGCGACCAAGGTGCCGCGCGCCGCGTATGCGTGGGTGACGCGGCAACTGATGGGCAAGGTCGGCATTCCGCTCGTCGCGACCAACCGGATCAACACGCCGGAAGTCGCCGAGCAACTGCTCGCCGACGGCTATTGCGACATGGTGTCGATGGCGCGGCCGTTCCTCGCCGATGCCGAATTCGTCCGCAAGGCGCGGGAAGGGCGCGCGGACGAAATCAACACGTGCATCGGCTGCAACCAGGCGTGTCTCGACCATACGTTCAGCGGCAGGATCACGTCGTGCCTCGTGAACCCGCGTGCGTGCCATGAAACCGAGCTCGTGATTCGTCCCGCGCCGCGGCGCAAGCGGATTGCGGTGGTCGGCGCGGGCCCGGCGGGCCTCGGCTTCGCGGTCACGGCGGCCGAACGCGGTCACGCGGTCACGCTGTACGAGGCCGGCGCCGAGATCGGCGGCCAGTTCAACCTCGCGAAGAAGGTGCCCGGCAAGGAAGAGTTCAACGAGACGCTGCGCTACTTCCGCCGGCAGATCGAGTTGCGCGGCATCACGCTGCACGTCAATACGCGTGCGAGCGCCGAGATGCTGTTGCAACGCGAATTCGACGAAGTGGTGATCGCGACGGGCATCGTGCCGCGTACACCGCCGATCGAAGGCGTCGACCATCCGAAGGCGCTCGGCTATCTCGACGTGCTGCGCGACGGCAACGCCGTCGGCCGCAGCGTCGCGATCGTCGGCGCGGGCGGCATCGGCTTCGACGTCGCCGAATATCTCGTTCATCGCGACGGCGGCGAGCGCGTCGATGCCGACCGTTTCTTCAGCGAATGGGGTGTCGACAGCACGTATGCGACCGCGGGCGGGCTCGGCGCCGCGCGGCCCGAGCCGGCGGCGCGGCACGTGCATCTGCTGCAGCGCAAGGCGTCGAAAGTCGGCGACGGGCTCGGCAAGACCACCGGATGGATTCACCGCGCGGCGCTGAAGGCGCGCGGCGTCGGGATGTCGTCGGCGGTCACGTACCGGCGCATCGACGACGACGGTTTCCACGTGACGATCGACGGCGTCGAGCAGACGCTGCCGGTGGACAACGTCGTGATCTGCGCGGGGCAGGAGCCGTCGCGCGAGCTGGCGGAGCAACTGCAAGCCGCCGGATGCCGCGTGCATCTGATCGGCGGCGCATACGAGGCCGCCGAACTCGATGCGAAGCGCGCGATTCACCAGGGCACGACGCTGGCCGCGACGCTTTGATACCGACTCGTTTCCATTCGATCCAACAACGTTACTGGAGACCGCGATGACGCACTCACTGCTGAATGTTCATCCCGCCGTCGCGAAATCGCTCGACGCGTGGCACGCGATGGTCGAGCGCAGGGATTTCGGCGCGCTGGAATCGATCGTCCATCCGGACGCCGTGTTCCGTTCGCCGATGGCGTTCAAGCCGTACGGGCCGGCGCCCGCGCTGCTGATGGCGCTGCGCACGGTGATCACGATCCTCGAGAATTTCACGTATCACCGCCAGTTCGCGACCGACGACGGCAAGAGCGTCGTGCTGGAGTTCGACGCGACCGTCGGCGACAAGGCGCTGAAGGGGATCGACATGATCCGCTTCGACGACGAAGGGCGAATCGTCGAATTCGAGGTGATGATCCGGCCGTTCAATGCGCTGCAGGCGCTCGGCGCGGAAATGGGTGCACGGCTCGGGCAGCTGTTGCCGGCGTTCAAGACCGGCGGGTGAGCGGGAACACGCGCTAGCGTGCAACCGGCTTGCGGCCGCGTTGCCGGCCCCGCGCGAGGTCGGGCGCAGCCTCGACGACGCGCACGGCAAGCGCGTACGTGTGCGGGTGCACGCGTTCACGGCACGCAATCGGCCGCAGGCCGACAAGCCGCGGATGCAGTTCGGTTTCCCGCCGCAGACGCGCGGAGCTGCGACCCAAGCTGTCAAAATCCTGACGAACCAAGTTGATATATTGTATCATCCGAGGTTTTCGTCGCCGGCCGGGCGGGCTGCCCGGGCCGCTCGTGTGCGACGACATCCTGCGAAGATCGATACGACGTGACGAGAATCGGACACACCCCGGCGCGCGGGGCGCGGCGCCATGCCGCGCCGCGCCGGAACGCGAGCGCCTGGCGCACGCGCGCGGCACGCGGTTGCACGACCTTGGTCGGCTGCGCGATCGCGACCACCGGCGCGCTGGCCGCCGAAGCCGCCGCATCGGCGCCGGACGACCGGCACGCGCTGCCGGCGATCAGCGTCACGGCTTCGTCCGCACCGGCCGATCCGCTGACGCAACCGCTCGAAACGGGCTCGCGGCTCGGGCTCGCGAGCCTCGACACGCCCGCGAGCGTCGAAACCGTCACGGCCGATACGATCGAAGCACGCGGCGATCGCACCGTGCTCGACGCGGTCACGCGCACGGCCGGCTTTGCGAGCGCGATCGCACCGGGCACCGGTGGCACCGCATCGAGCGTGCGCGGCTTCAGCGGGCAGGAATCGGTGATGATGTTGCTCGACGGCGTGCGGCTGATGCCGGCGGCCGGCACGATCACGTTTCCGTTCGACACGTGGTCGGTCGCGCGCATCGAGGTGCTGCGCGGGCCGGCATCGGTGCTGTACGGCGAAGGGGCGATCGGCGGGGTCGTGAACGTGGTGCCGAAGCGGCCTCGGCGCACGCGCGAGACGACGCTGCAGGCCGGCGTCGGCCCCGACGGCGCGAAGCGCTTCGCGTTCGATACGACGGGCGCGCTCGGCCCGCGGCTGTCGTACCGCTTCTACGCGAGCGATGCGCGCGCGAACGGTCTCGCCGAGCGGGCCGATACGCATACGACGGCCATCGGCGGCGCGCTGACAGTCGACGTGAGCCCCCGGCTCACGCTGACGCTCGACTACGACTACGGGCGCCAGATGCCCGCGACGTACTATGGCGTGCCCGCGCCGAACGGCGTGCTCGATCCGTCGCTGCGCAAGCTGAACTACACGGTCGGTGACGCGACGATTTCGTACTACGACCAGTGGACGCGCCTGTCGGCCAGCTACCGGCCCGCGGCCGGCGTGACGATCGACAACCAGCTCTACTACCTGACCTCGAACCGCCACTGGCGCAATGCCGAATCGTATGTGCTGGACCGCGCGACGGGACGTGTCACGCGCGGCGACTATCTCGACATCGGCCACCATCAGCGACAGATCGGCGACCGGCTGAGCGCGCGCTTCGACGGCATGCTGTTCGGTCGCGCGAACCGTTTCGTCGTCGGCACGGAATTCAGCCAGACCACGTTCAGCGGCATCAACAATTCGCCGTACGGCGGCGAAACGACGGTACCGGCGCACGGCTTCGATCCCGGCGTATTCACGAGCCCGGACCCGACCGTGCCGCAGTTCAGCACGCGCGCGCGGCAGGCGGCGGTATTCGCGGAGAACCGGCTCGAGGTGCTGCCGCGGCTCGCGTGGGTGAGCGGGCTGCGCTACGACCACATCGCGTTCAGCCGCGAGCAGGCGGCGACCGGCGCGCGCTTCGACAAGCGATTCGCGAACGTCGGCTGGCGCACCGGTTTCGTGTTCGACATCGCACCGACGTTCACCGCGTATGCGCAGTACACGACGGGCGCGGAGGGCGTCGGCTCGCTGTTGACGCTGTCGGCGTCGCAGGCGGGCTACCGGCTCGCGACCGGCGAACAGTGGGAAGCCGGCCTCAAGCAGACGCTGCCCGACGGTCGCGCGTACTGGACGTTCGCCGTGTACGACATCACGAAGCGCAACCTGCTCAGCACCGATCCGTTCAATCCGGCGCTGCGCCAGCAGGTTGGCCGGCAATCGTCGCGCGGCGTCGAGCTGACGGGCGGCGCGCGGCTGCCGCACGGCTGGACGGTCGATGCGAACGTCGCGCTGCTGCGTGCGCGCTACGACGCATTCAACCAGACGGCCGGCGGCGCGACGGTGTCGCGGGCCGGCAACGTGCCGTCCGGCGTGCCGCAGCGGACCGCGAACCTGTGGCTCGGCTGGGCGTTCGCCGAGCGCTGGCAGGCGAATGCGGGCGTGCGCTACGTCGGCCCGACCTACGGCGACGACGCCAATCGCATACAGGTGCCGTCGTATACGGTGTTCGATGCGTCGCTGCGCTGGCAGCCGACGTCGCGCACCGAGCTCGCGCTGACGCTGCGCAATCTCGCGAACCGCACGTACGCGGTGACGACGTCGAACGGCGGCGAGCAATGGCTGCTCGGCCCGTCGCGCTCGGCGGAGCTCGTCGCGACGATGCGCTTCTAAGCCGGCACGACATGCGTGCCGTCACCCACATGCTCGACATCGAACGCGTGCGCTGGTCTCCCGGCGGCGCGGTCGACGTGCTCGATTCGGTGACGCTGACGGTGGCCGAAGGCGAATTCGTCGGGCTGGTCGGCCCGAACGGCAGCGGCAAGACGAGCCTGCTGCGCTGCGTGTTCCGCTACGCGCGCCCCGACGCGGGTCGCGTCGCGCTCGACGCCGAGGACGTGTGGCGCATGCGGCCGCGCGCGGTCGCGCGGCGCATCGCGGTGCTGCAGCAGGAAACGCCGGACGATTTCGGGCTGACGGTCGACGAACTGGTCGGCATGGGCCGCACGCCGCACAAACGGGCGTTCGATGCGGAATCGGCCGACGATCGCCGGATCGTCGACTCCGCGCTGCACGACGTCGGCCTCGTCGAGCGCCGCGCCCAGCGCTTCGCGTCGCTGTCGGGCGGCGAGAAGCAGCGCGCGCTGCTGGCTCGCGCGCTCGCGCAGCAGCCCGAGCTGCTGTTGCTCGACGAACCGACCAACCATCTCGACCTGCGTCACCAACTCGAACTGCTCGCGCGCGTGCGCCGCCTCGGCATCGCGACGCTCGCGACGATTCATGACCTCAATCTCGCGGCCGCGTATTGCGACCGGCTCCATGTGCTCGCGCACGGCCGCGTCGTCGCGTCCGGCGCGCCGGACGACGTGCTGACCGAAGCGCTGCTGCGCGACGTGTTCGGCGTCGCCGCGCTCGTCGATCGCCATCCCGTCACGGGCCGCCCGCGCATCACGCCGCTTCATCCGGAATGACCGCCATGCCGTTTACTCTCTTGTCCTTCGTGTCCCGCCGGCTGCTTGCCGCCGCCGTGCTCGGCTGCGCGGCCGTTCACGCGCTCGCCTATCCGGTCACCGTGCGCAGTTGCGACCGCGACGTGACGTTCGAGCATGCGCCACGGCGTGCGGTGAGCAACGACGTGAACCTCACCGAGATGATGCTCGTGCTTGGCCTGAAGGACCGGCTCGTCGGCTATACGGGCATCGGCGGCTGGAAGACGGGCACCGCGCGCGTGCGCGACGCATTGCGCGGCGTGCCCGAACTGGCGAGCCAGTATCCGTCGCTGGAAGTGCTGGCCGCCGCGCGCGCCGACTTCTATCTCGCCGGCTGGAACTACGGGATGCATGTCGGCGGGCCGGTGACGCCGGCGACGCTCGCGCCGTTCGGCATCCGCACGTACGAACTGACCGAATCGTGTTCGCACGTGATGAAGCAGTCGGCCGCATCGTTCGACGACGTGTTCCGCGACCTGACCAATCTCGGCCGGATCTTCGGCGTCGATGCGCGCGCCGCGCAGGTCGTCGCCGCGATGCGCGCGCGGCTCGCGGCGGTGTCGCGTGCGATCGGGCGCCCGGCGCCGCTGCGCGTGTTCGTGTACGACAGCGGCACCGACAAGCCGATGACGGCGGGCGGGCTCGCGATGCCGACCGCGCTGCTCGCGGCGGCGGGCGCACGCAACGTGATGGACGACCTGCCGCGCAGCTGGACGCAGGTGAGCTGGGAAAGCGTGGTCGCGCGCGATCCGCAGGTGATCGTGATCGTCGACTATTCGGCGGTCACGGCCGCGCAGAAGCAGCAGTTCCTGTCGAGCCAGCCGGCGCTCGCGCGCGTGGCCGCGATCCGCGACCGGCGCTTCGTCGTGATTCCGTACGACGCCGCGACGCCGGGCCCCGAGAACGTCGCGGCCGTCGAGACGCTCGCACGCGCGCTGTATCCGGCCGCATTTGCCGGAGCGGCGCGATGAGCGAGCGCGGGCGGGCGGCGCGGCCCCGCATGCGCGTGGTGCTGCCGGCGCTGGCCGTGCTGCTGATCGCGTCGATCGTCGTGTCGGCCGCGTTCGGCCCGGCGCCGATCGCGATGCCGGCCGCGGTGCGGATCGTCGCCGCGCACGTCGCGTCGGCGTTCGGCGGCGCCGACGCGTTCGCCGCGGCAGCGGGCGACGACAGCATCGTGTGGCTGATCCGGATGCCGCGTGCGCTGCTGGCCGCGATCGTCGGCGCGACGCTGGCGACGGTCGGCGTCGCGTTGCAGGCGGCGACCGCGAACCGCCTGGCCGATCCGCACCTGCTCGGCGTGAGCGCGGGCGCGATGCTCGGCGCGGTCGCGGTCACGGTGGTGGCCGGCGCGGCGTTCGGCCCGTTTACGCTGTCGGCCGCCGCCTTTGCGGGGGCGCTCGCGGCCACCGCGTGCGTGGTCGCGCTCGCTTACCGGAGCGGCCGGCTCGAATCGGACCGGCTGCTGCTCGCGGGCGTGTCGGTGTCGTTCATGATGGCCGCGTTCGGCAACCTGCTGCTGTATCTCGGCGACCAGCGCGCCGCATCGTCGGTGCTGTTCTGGATGCTCGGCGGCGTCGGGCTCGCGCGCTGGGACCTGCTGCCGGTGCCGGCCGTGTGCGCGGTGCTCGCCGTCGGCGCGCTCCATGCGCGCCGACGCGAACTGAATGCGCTGATGTCGGGCGATGTCGCCGCCGCGTCGCTCGGCGTGCCGAGCGCACGGATGCGGCGCGAGGTGTTCGTCGTCGCGTCGTTCGCGACGGGCGCGATGGTCGCGGTGAGCGGCGCGATCGGCTTCGTCGGGCTCGTGACGCCGCATCTGTGCCGTCGCGTCGTCGGCGCCGAGCACGGCCGGCTGCTGCCGGTCGCCGCGCTCGCGGGCGCGATCCTGCTCGTATGGGCCGATGTCGCCGCGCGCACGCTCGCGGCGCCGGAGGATCTGCCGATCGGCATCGTGACCGCACTGTTCGGCAGCCTGTTCTTCGTCGCGCTGCTGCGTCGGCGCTGAGCGGCGGCGCGGTCGGGCGGGGCAGGCCGACCACGCCGCGTGTTTTATCGAAGCGGGATGACCGCACCCGCGCCGCTGCGGTGGCGCGCGTCGGCGTGCGTGCTCGCCGCGCCCTGCGCGACGTCGAAGAGCGTGTCAGGCAGCGCGCGCATGGGCAGCGTGATCACGAAGCGCGCGCCGCCGAGCGGCGAATCCTCGAGCCGCACGTCGCCGCCGTGCACCTGCGCGACGCGCCGCACGATCGCGAGCCCGAGCCCGAAGCCGCCGGTCTGCCGGTCGCGGCTCGAATCCAGCCGCTGGAACGGCTCGAACACGCGGGCACGTTCGGCGGCCGGAATGCCGGGGCCGTCGTCGTCGACGCTCAGCACGAGCGCGCCGGACCGGTCTCGCGTGGCGGCCAGCACGACCTTGCGCGACGCATAGCGCGCGCCGTTGCGAATCAGGTTCAGCAGCGCGCGGGCGACGAGCTTCGGATCGCAGACATGGGTCGCGGGCGCATCGAGCGTCGACACGTCGAGCGCGATGCCGCGATCGGCGATGTCGTCCGCGACGTTGCCGGCGACGCTGTCGATCAGCGCGTCGACGTCGACTTCCATCGGCGCGAGCTCGCTCGCCCCCTGTTCGAGCCGGCCGATCGTCAGCAGCTCGGTGACGAGCTCGTCGAGTTCGCGCACGTCGCGCCGCAGCGCGTCGCGGCGCTCGCGCATCCGGCCTGTTTCGTCGGCGTCGGCGAGCAGCGCGAGCCCGAATTCGAGTCGGGCGAGCGGCGTTTTCAGTTCATGCGAGATGCCGTGCATCATTTCGCGCTGCTGCTTGATCGACGCCTCGATGCGCGCGGCCATGTCGTTGAACTGCTGCGACAGCTCGTAGATGTTCGACTTGCCCGACAGCTTCACGCGCGTCGACAGCATCCCGGCGCCGAACGCGCGCGCGGCATCCTGCAGCCGGCGAATGTCGCGCCAGTGATAGTGAATCCACAGCACCACCGCGAGCAGCGTCGCGAGCGCGAGCAGCATGTACGCATAGATGCGGATGTCGAGGTCCGGCGCCTCGATCGGGCGCGCATGCAGCACCGAGCCGTCCGCGAGCGGCATGTAGTAATCCTTGCCGTTGTAGCTGATCGCGATCCGGCCGGCATCGAGATCGCGCAGCGGCGCGCCGCTCAATTGCGCACGCGCGTCGGCCATCGACATGAAGCCGAACCCTTCGCGGCCGTGCAACGCGAGTTCGCGCAACGCAAGCTCGCGCTGCGCGCCGGGATGGCGTTCGAGATAGTCGTTCAGCACGAACGAGTAGGTCGTCAGCGAGTCGCGCTGAGCCTGCGCGCCGCGCTCGTAGAAGATCCGGTCGAACGACAGCTGGATGAAGATGATCGACGCGCCGACGAACAGGATCACGACGAGATACAACCGGAGTAGCGGGCGCAGCATTCACTCGTCCCATGCGGAAGGGCTGAACAGGTAGCCGCGGCCCCAGATCGTCTTGATCTTGTGCGGCTCCGACGAAGCGTCCTCGAAGCGGCGGCGCAGCTTCGAGATGCCGGAATCGACCGAGCGGTCGAGCCCGTCGAATTCGATCCCGCGCAACTGCTTCAGGATGTCGTCGCGGCTCAGCACGGTGCCGGCCGCGCGCGCAAGGATCAGCAGCAGGTTGAATTCGGCGGTCTTCAGCTCGACCGGCTCGCCGCGCCACGTGACGGTGCGGTTCGGCGGCGAGATCGTGAGTTCGCCGAATACGAGCGCGTCGGGCGCGACGGCCGGCGCTTCCACCGCGGCCGGCTGCGCGCGGCGCAACAGCGCGCGGGCGCGTGCGACGAGCACGCGCGGCTCGATCGGCTTCGTCACGTAGTCGTCGGCGCCTGTCTCGAGCCCGGCGACCTGGTCGTACACGTCCGCGCGCGCGGTCAGGATCAGCACCGGGACGTTGGTGAATGCGCGGATGCGCCGGCAGACTTCCATGCCGTCGAGATTCGGCAGCATCAGGTCGAGTATCACGAGGGCCGGCTGGTGCTCGCGGACGCCCGCGACAGCGAGGTCGCCGCGCCGCACGACCGTCACCGCGAATTCGTAGCCGTCGAGATATTCGCGGACGAGCTGCGCGAGGCGATCGTCGTCCTCGATCAGCAGCACACGGTATTTGAGCGGAACTTCGTTCATGGTCTCCTCAGGGCGCACGCGCCATTTCGCACCCGGCGGGGTGGTGCGCGACGCGGCACGCGAATTCTAGCCGGCGGATCGACCGGCGGGGCAGCGGGGAGACAATCTCGAACAATCGAACACAATTGCGCACAGATTCGCCGCACATTCGGGACAGTCTCGGCGCAGGGCGGCACCTAGACTGCGGGCTTCGTCACTCTTATCTCAATATTGTGCGCCCATTACTTCGACGCTACCGCTATTGCATGCCGCTCGCCGGCCTGACCCTCGCCGCCGCCGCCCACGCGGAAAACCAGTATGCGTTGTCGCTCGGCGGCGGGTTCGCACCGCGCTACGCGGGCAGCAACCAGTATCGCGGCGTCGTCGCGCCGTCGTTTTCCGCCACGTTCGGCAACGGCTTCTTCATCGACAGCACGCAGGGCGCCGGCTACCGGCTGAACCTGCCGCACGGTGCGTTCGTGTCGGCGGCGGTGAGCTATGACGCGGGCCGCGCGGACGAGAACCGCTTCGATCTGCCGGGCTCCGACTACCTGAAGGGAATGGGGCGGATTCCGGGCTCGGTGCTCGTCGGCGTGCGCGCCGGCGTGACGTTCTTCGATGCGGCGGAACTGAGCGTCACGATCGATACGCCGGTGACGCACACGTCGCGCGGCGTGTCGGGGCACGTGGATCTCGCGGTGCCGGTACTCAAGACGTCGCGGCACGAGATCATCGTGACGGGCACCGTGCACGCGGGCTCGGGACGCTACATGCAGACCTTCTACGGCGTGACCGATGCACAGTCGCTGACGAGCCGGTTCCGGCCGTATTCGGCGAGCGGCGGGATCGACAGCGCGTCGATGGCGGTGGCATGGAACTGGACGCTGTCGCGGCACTGGTCGGTGCTCGCGACCGGCGGCGTGACGCGGCTGCTCGGCCGCGCGGGCGACAGCCCGATCGTGCAGTCGCGCAGCAACTACTACGGCATCGCGGGCGTCACCTACAAGTTCTGAACGGATGCCGACGCGGGCCGGCGTGTGCCGGGCGCATGCGTTGCGTCGGCGTCGCGCGGTCGCCGCGAACCGCGTGCGGTAACATGCGCTCGGGTCCGGCGTCGGGCCGGCCCGCGACGCAGGTGCGCCGAGACGGCTCGGCCAGGTCGAAAATGGCCGCCGTTCGCTGGCCGGCTCCGTCAGGAAACGGCCGGCAGCGTGCGGAACCGATCACGCATGCGATGCCCGGTCGTGCACGAATGCCGCACATGGACCGCCGGGCCGAGACAGGGAGAAACCGATGAAGAACACGATCGCGATGCTCGTTGCACTCGTTGCGAGCGCAACTTTTGCAGGATGTGCAGACATGAACACGCAGCACCGCAACGCCACCGCCGGCGGCGCGGCGACGATTCCCGCGCAGCCGGGCGGCGCGCCGGCGTGCAAGGCGGACGCCACGCCGGACGACGCGCTGGTCGGCAAGACCGAAACCGATGCGGCCGCGCTGCTCGACGGTTGCCTGTGGCGCGTGCTCGAGCGCGACGGCAAGTCGTTGCCGGGCACGATGGACTATCGCGAGGAGCGCCGCAATCTCGGCATTCGCGACGGCAAGGTGATCTGGGTGCGGCGCGGGTGAGGGCGTGTGACGATTCCGCAGCCGGAATCGTCGACGTCACGTTATCTGCGCGTGCATTTCAGCAGAACGGCACGGCCGAGCTGCAACGGGTGGACGACATGAACGCGCCCGAACCGCGGCCGACCGCGGGCCCATGATCGCCGCGATGCGCGTGCGGTCGGACGCGCGTCACTTCGAGATGTACCACAGCGCGTCCGCGCTGGCGCGCGACGGCTGAGCGGCCGGTGCCTGAGCCGGCGCGGGCGGCGGCGTGTTCGACGTGATGGCCGTCGGCAGCGTGGCGGGAATATTCGCGGTCGAAGGCGAGGCTGCCGCCGTGCCCGACGTCGACGGCGTATTCACGTACCACAGCGCATCGGCCGAGGCCGTGCGTTTCGCGGCCGTATTGGGCGCCGCGTTCGTCGCCGCATTCGCGGCCGCACTGGCCGATTTCTTCGATGCCCCGGCCGTTGCCGTGCCCGCCGTCCCGGCCTGCGCGGTCATGCCGGCGGCCGCCGCCCCTCGCTGCGCGCGCGCTTCGAACGGCCCGAGCTGGAAGATCAACGTTTGCGCGGGACGCGTCACGACGGCATACGGAAACTGCAGCTCCCACGACATCAGCACGCGCCCGGCCGACGTTTCGGTGAAGATCGCAGGCACGTGTTTCATGTCGCTGAACTGCACGTAGACCCGTGCGCCGTCGTCGAACACCTGGGTCGGCTTGGCCTGGTCGGCGCCGGTGACCGTCCATCCGAAGTTGTACGTACCGGCCGGGCCGGCGGGGCCGCCGCCCTGCTGCGGCGGAGGCGGCGAGGCCGGCGATATCGTGCGTGCGCGCGTGACGGGCGGCGCCGACACGCTCAGGCTCGCGAACGGGTTGTACGTCTGCGCCTGTTGCGGCGGCGTGAAGGACGGTGGAAGGATGGGCATGGGAGTATCCGGCGAATCCGGCATGGTCCGGATTGCATCATAGACCTTGCGCGCATACGCGAGGCGCTTGTCGGGCGACGCGGAGTTGTACGCGCCGATCGCGTTCCAGTTGGGGCCGAGCTGGCGGATGTTCTGCGACAGGATCCACGCGCCGACATACGCGTTCGTGCACGCATCGAACAGGCTTTCCCGCGTGATGCCTTCGCGCGCGAGCGTCGGCAGCCACGTGCTGTTGATCTGCATCAGCCCGATGTCGACCGTGCCGTTGGTATTCGTGTTGACCGCGTTCGGATTCATTCCCGATTCGACCTGCGCGATGCCGCGCATCAGGCTGACGCTCACGTGCTGGAACGCGGCCGCGTCGTCCAGGCAGTCGGCCCGCGCGACGCCGCAGAGCGCGCAGGAGAGCGCGATCGTCGAGGCGATGGTCAGCGTGGCGCGACCGAGCGGGCGAGAAGTATGACGCGGCATGGCAGGATGGGGCGGAATCCGGCCGCCCGGTGCAAGGAAATTACGCAGACGCGAAGTGTGCCATAGCAGGCGGGCAAATGGTTCGCGTCAAACTTTCCTTTGCATTTGCCCGCGCGTTCGCCGGGCATTTTTATCGCGCCGGATCAGCGGCCGGGACGATGCATGATCGGTAAAAATGGCCGGAAATTGCGCGAATGCGTGCGCGAATGCGAATGCAACGGCGGCGACGGAAACCTGACGTACTGCGTCAGCTGCGTGGTAAAGCCGGCGATAAGCGGCGCGACAGGGACAATCGGCCGCGACCGTTGGCGGGGCGATGGAAAGCGATAAAAAATCGGCGGCCGAAGCCGCCGTTTGCGCAATGCGGATTCGGCCGGTCGCGCTGCGCGCGGCCGGCCGTCCTGCCGTATCGCGATCAGAAACGGTGACGCAGGCCGAGGTTGACCATCGTCTGCGAGCTCGTGCCCGCATAACCGTACGAGCCGATCGATGCCTGCGCGGCCATCGAGCCGCCCTTGCCGTCGCCGGTCTGGCCGCTCGCGTGCTGGTACGCGGCGGTCAGGTAGACGTCGGTGCGCTTCGACAGGTTGTAGTCGGCCCCGGCCGATACCTGGTGATAGGTCGCCGACGTGTCGCCGCCCGAGCGCGTGTAGCTGTAGCCGACGCCGACGAGCAGCGCATTCGTCGCCTGGTAGTTCACGAAGCCTTGCCCCGTGTTGTAGTGCTCGTTCGAGCCGAACACCGAGCTGGCGTCGCGGCGGTACTGCGCGTTGCTGTAGCCGAGGCCGAACGTGAACGGGCCGGCGACGTACTGGCCCGCGATGCGCGCGATGCCGATCGAATGGGCGCTCGCGTAGCCGTTGTTGATCGGGCCGTCGAACGTGCCGTCCGACGAGCTCGTCCAGCCGTCGCGCACGCCGCTCGACGCGGGGCTGTTGGTCGCGTGGAAGTAGCCGCCCGCGACGCTGAACGGCCCGTTGTTGTACGACACGGCGGCCGAGTACGACTGCGCGGCGCCGGTGCTGCCGGCGATGCCGCCGAACGAATACATCGCCGCGAACTGCAGGCCCGAATAGACGGCCGACGTGTACTTCACCGCGTTGTCGACGCGGAAGCTGTTGTCGTAGTTGTCGACGTCGCCCGGCGTCGCGAATGCGCTGCCCAGATAGTTGTCGGCGGTGATGCCCTGCACGAGATCGATGAGCGGGTCGTATTGGCGGCCGAACGTGAGTGTGCCGTAGCGGTCGCTCGCCAGCCCGACGAAGGCCTGCCGGCCGAACAGGCGGTTGCCCTGGCCCAGCCGGCCGTTGCTCGGGTCGAAGCCGTTCTCCAGCTGGAACAGCGCCTTCAGCCCGCCGCCGAGATCCTCGGTGCCTTTCACGCCCCAGCGGCTGCCGGCGAGGTTGCCCGCGCTGCTGTTGCCGAGCATCCACGCGTTGTCCTTGCCTTGCGCATGGTTCACATAGGTGATCGACGTGTCGATCACGCCGTACAGCGTGACGCTCGACTGTGCATGCGCGACGGGCATCGCCGCGAACGACGCGAGCGAAATCAGCGAGAGGGTCGTGCGTTTCATTTCATTCTCCTTGCGCATTGGTGTGGGTTCGTGATCCGGAATGGCAGGAGACTACAGAGCCGCGATAAAACCGCAAAAATGAAATTCTCCATTGTGGCCTGCTGCAGACAGGCCTGTTTTATGAAATTCATCATTGAGGGATTTGGATTATTGATCGTTGCGTACCAATAGGGGGCCGAGTTTGGGTGAGGTGTCGTTGAGTTTTGCGTGTCGAGTGATAATTCCAGGTGGTTTTCGGGCGAATTGCCTCATTCCCAACATTGTTATCGTTTCGTCAAATCGTTATTTAACGGATTGAATTGGCGTGACCGGAATGAATGTGATAAGGCGGGCAATTCGCGTCGGGCGGACGACATCGCGGCTTGCCCATTCGCCGCCGAGCCGCCACGTGTCGATCACGCGGCTTGCGGCGGCGAGCGTCGCCGCGACGCCGCCTCGATCAGTTGCGCCAGCGTTTGCGCGGGTTCCGACATCGTGCGCCGCGCGCGATGCACGAGGCCGATGTCGCGATGGAACGTGTGATGCCCGAGGTCGATCGCGCGCACGCCGGCCGGCCAGCGGCGATACACGCCGGTCTGCGGCACGATCGCGACGCCGACGCCGTTCTCGACCAGCTTGACGATCGCGTCGAGCTCGTCGAGTTCGCAGGTGTCGCGCACCGCGATGTGCATCTTGCGCAGAAAGCGGTCGACCTGGCGGCCGCCGAACGACGCGCGATCGTAGCGCACGAACGGCTCGCTCGCGAGCAGGGCGGCCCAGTCCTTGCCCTTCACGCCGCGCGGCACGATCAGCCGGAACGGTTCCTGTGCGAGCGTCGTCCAGTGCAGGTCGCTCTGCAGCGCAAACGGCGGCCGGATGATCGCGGCCATGTCGATCTCGCCCGCGTCGACCCGGTTGACCAGCTCGATCGACAGCCCCGGTATCACGCGCGTGCGGCATGCGGGGTGCCGGCGATGGAAATCGGCCAGCGCGGCCGGCAGCAGCGCGCTCTGCACCGATGCGATCGCGCCGATCGTCACGCGCACGGCGGCCGGCGAGCCGGGCGCGGTCGAACTCAGGTTCTCGTACAGGCCGATCAGCGTCTGCGCCTGGTCCAGCACGTGATGACCCATTTCGTTGAGCCGCGCCGATCGCCCTTGCCGGTCGAACAGCGCGAAGCCGAGTTCGGCTTCGAGGCGCTGCATCTGCGCGCTCACGGCCGCCTGCGTGAGCCCGATACGGTTGCCGGCGGCGGCAAAGGTGCCTTCCCGGGCGACGGCGACGAGGGTTTTCAGTTCGCGGATCATTCATCAATTCCGTTTGTGAATCAGCCAATTTTATATTGATTTGATTTTTGTCCGGGCTTGTCTACCATGGTGCCGTCCTCGCGCCCCGCGAGCGTTCCTTCACGAGGCCATCATGAGTCTTTCCCCGTTTCACCTGGCGATTCCCGTCCACGACCTGCCGGCCGCGCGCGATTTCTACGGCCGCGTGTTCGGGCTGGAAGAGGGACGCTCGAGCGCGCAGTGGGTCGACTTCAACTTCTACGGCCATCAGCTCGTGATCCACGAACACCCGAAAACCGCGTCGCAGGAAAGCGCGCATACGAATGCGGTCGACGGCCACGACGTGCCGGTGCCGCATTTCGGGATCGTGCTCGACTGGGCAAGCTGGGAGGCGCTGGCCGAGCGACTGCGTTCGTTCGGCGTGACGTTCGTGATCGAGCCGTACGTGCGGTTCCAGGGGCAGGTCGGCGAACAGGCGACGATGTTCCTGTTCGATCCGTGCGGCAATGCGCTCGAGTTCAAGGCGTTTCGCGACATCGGCCAACTGTTCGCGAAGTGACCTGCCGCGGCGCCTGCGCCGATCGAAATCGGGTGCGAGAATGCGGCCTCGGATCCGGCCGCGCGCAGGTGCGACGGCCGGCGCCGCGCCGCACGGCATCCGTCCGTGCGCGCCGTTCTCCAGGGAGCCCGTATGAACAGTCACATCGCGCCGGTGGCGCTGAACAAAGCCTACCGTCTCCTCAATCACGGCCCGACCGTGCTCGTGTCGGCCCGCCACGACGGCGTCGACAACGTGATGGCCGCCGCGTGGGCGTGCGCGCTGGACTTCCTGCCGCCGAAGCTGACGGTCGTGCTCGACAAATCCGCGAAGACGCGCGAGCTCGTCGAGCGCAGCGGCACGTTCGTGATCCAGGTGCCGACGGCCGCGCAACTGCGGCTCACGCATGCGGTCGGCAGCCACAGTCTGGCCGAGCGGCCCGACAAGCTGCGCGAGGCGGGCGTCACGCTGTTCGACGTCGACGGTCACGACCTGCCGTTCGTCGCCGGCTGCTCGGGCTGGCTCGCGTGCAGGCTGATTCCGGAGCCGCACAACCAGCAGACCTACGACCTGTTCATCGGCGAGGTGGTCGCCGCGTGGTCCGACACGCGCGTGTTCCGCGACGGCCACTGGTATTTCGCATCGGCCGATCCCGCGCTGCGCAGCCTGCACTACATCGCGGGCGGCAATTTCTATGCGATCGGCGAATCGCTGCACGTCGACCCGGACGCGCGGTAAGTAAGCGACGCGCGAACCGTCCCGATGTGGGAACCGCGCTTCACGTGCGCTTCTTCAATTCCGCCAGCATGAGGTCGGCGAACGCCTGCGCGACGCGCGGCAGCGTGCGCCCGCGCTTGACGACGAGCGCGATCGGCCGCACGAACGCGGGATCGTCGATCGGCTTCGCGACCAGATCGGGCTCGGCGCGCACTTCGCGGGCGGTCGCGGGCAGGATCGTCACGCCGAGGCCGCCGCGCACCATCGCGACGGCCGTCATCATGTAGGTCGGCTCGCACGCGATGTCGGCCGTGCAGCCGGCCGCTTCCAGCGCGGCATCGACGACGCTGCGCACGCTCGTGCCCTGCGCGGTGAGCACGAGCGGCACGCCGGCGACGTCGGCGGTGCCGACGCGACGCTTGCGCGCGAGCGGATGATCCTGCGGGCACACGGCGACGAGCCGGTCGGCGCCCACATACAGCACCTCGAGCGACGCATCGAACGTGTCGCCGCCGGTCAGCCCGAGATCGGCATCCTCGTTGCGCACGAGCGCGGTGACGAGGCTCGCGACGCCGTCGCGGATCTCGAAGCCCGCGCGCGGCACGTCGCGCCGGAACGACTGGATCAGCTCCGGCAGCATGCTCGATGCGAAGGTCGGCAGGCACGCGAGCCGCACCGTGCCGCTCGCGCCTTCGCCGAGCGCGCGCGCATCGCGCAGCACGCGCTCCATGTCGTCGAGCGAGCGTTGCAACAGCGGCAGCAACTCGCGCCCGGTCTGCGTGAGCGCGACGCTGCGGCTGTTGCGGTCGAACAGGCGCGCGCCGACGATTTCCTCGAGCCGGCGGATCTGCACGGTCAGCGCCGGCTGCGACAGGTGCAGCCGCGCGGCCGCGCGCGTGAAGTTGCCGGCGTGCGCGACGGTGACGAACGCGCGAATGTCCCGAAGATTCAGATCCATAACGATTCGTGATTGCTACGATCAAATCATTTCAATTGTGCTATCGCTGCGCCGACCTTACGCTCGTCTCCAACAAAAGACAAGGTAGGAGACACGGATGCTGCCGTTACTCGGGCTTGGCACGATCGTCGTGCTGCTGGCCGCGATTCTGTCGAAGCGGATGTCGCCGCTCGTCGCGCTGATCATCGTGCCGATCGCCGCGTCGCTGATCGGCGGCTTCGGGCTGCACACCAGCAAGTTCGTCATCGACGGGCTGAAGGGCCTCGCGCCCGTGGTCGCGATGTTCGTGTTCGCGATCCTCTATTTCGGGACGATCACCGATGCCGGCACGCTCGACCCGATCATCGACCGGATCCTGCGCGCGGTCGGCACGCGGCCGACGCGCATCGTGATGGGCACGACGCTGCTCGCGCTGCTGATCCACCTCGACGGCTCGGGCGCCGTCTGCTTTCTCGTGACGATTCCGGCCGTGCTGCCGCTGTACGACCGGCTGAAGATGGACCGGCGCGTGCTGGCCGCCGCCGTGTCGATGGCCGCGGGCATCAACTTCCTGCCGTGGACGGGGCCGATGATTCGCGCGTCCGCGTCGCTGCACCTGCCGGTGTCGGCGCTGTTCAATCCGCTGATTCCGGTGCAGGCGATCGGGCTCGTGTTCGTGTTCGGCGTCGCGTACTGGCTCGGGCGGCGCGAGGAGAAGCGGCTCGGCCTGTCGCGCGACGATGCGTCGATCCCGCTGCCCAGGCGCGAGTTGACGGCCGACGAGCAGGCGCTGCGCCGGCCGCATCTGTTCTGGTTCAACGTCGTGCTGACGCTCGTCGTGCTCGGCACGATGGTCGTGATGGGCGAGAAGATTCCGCCCGCGATCATGTTCATGGTCGGGCTGTGCATCGCGCTGATGGTGAATTACCCCGACGTCGACATGCAGCGAAAGCGCGTCGACGCGCATGCGCGGGCGGCGCTGATGATGGCCGGCATCCTGCTCGCGGCCGGCGTGTTCACCGGGATCATGCAGGGCAGCGGGATGCTGAAGGCGATGGCGCAGGCGGCGGTCGGCTTCGTGCCGCCGTCGATGGCCGGCCACATTCCGGTCGCGCTCGGCCTCGCGTCGATGCCGCTCAGCATGCTGTTCGATCCCGATTCGTTCTACTTCGGCGTGCTGCCCGTGATCGCGGAAGTGGCCGGGCAGCTCGGCGTGCCGGCCGTGCAGGTCGGGCAGGCCGCGCTGCTCGGCCAGATGACGACGGGGTTCCCGGTCAGCCCGCTCACGCCGGCGACGTTCCTCGTCGTCGGCCTGTGCGGGATCGAGCTCGCCGAGCACCAGAAATTCACGTTTCCGCTGTTGTTCGGCGCGTCGATCGTGATGACGATCGCCTGCGTCGTGCTCGGCGTCTTTTGATTCTTCCCGGCGGCGTGCTCCGCCGGACGACGGTACGGACATGACAGCAAAGCCTTCACATGAACGGCGCGTGCGCATCGGCGCGGGCGCCGGCTACTCGGGCGACCGGATCGAGCCCGCGGTCGAGCTGGCCGAACACGGGCAACTCGACTACCTGGTCTTCGAATGCCTGGCCGAGCGCACGATCGCGATCGCGCAGCAGGCGCGGCGCAACGATCCGGCGCTCGGCTACGATCCGCTGCTCGACGCGCGCATGCAGGCGGTGCTGCCGGTCGCGGCGGCCAGGCGCGTGCGGATCGTGTCGAACATGGGTGCGGCGAACCCGCGCGCGGCCGCACGGCGTACCGCGCGGATCGCGCAGTCGCTCGGCATCGCGGGGCTGAAGGTCGCGGCGGTCGAAGGCGACGACGTGCTCGACGTCGTGCTGCGCGGCGCGTTCCGTTTCGAGGAATCGGGCGACGAAGTCGGCGCGTATCGCGACCGCATCGTGTCCGCGAACGCGTATCTCGGCGCCGCGCCGATCGTCGACGCGCTCGCGGCCGGCGCGGACGTCGTGCTGACCGGGCGCGTCGCCGATCCGTCGCTGTTCGCCGCGCCGCTGATCCACGCATTCGGCTGGCGGATGGACGACTGGGACCGGCTCGGACAGGCGACCGTCGTCGGCCATCTGCTCGAATGCGCGGGGCAGGTGACGGGCGGCTATTTCGCCGATCCCGGCTACAAGGACGTGCCGAATCTGGCGCGGCTCGGCTTCCCGATCGGCGAGGTCGCGGCCGACGGCTCGGTCGTGATCACGAAGGTGCCGCACGCGGGCGGCCGCGTGAGCGCGGCGACCTGCAAGGAACAACTGCTCTACGAGATTCACGACCCGGCGCGGTATCTGCAGCCCGACGTCGTGGCCGATTTCACGCGCGTGGCGGTCGCGGAGGAGGCGACCGATCGCGTGCGCGTGACGGGCGGGCGCGGCGCCGCGCGGCCCGACACGCTGAAGGTGTCGGTCGCGTATGTCGACGGCTGGATCGGCGAAGGGCAGGTCTCGTACGGCGGGCCGGGCGCGCTCGCGCGGGCGCGTCTTGCGCTCGACATCGTTCGCGAGCGGCTCGCGCTGACCGGCGTCGCGGCGACCGAGCTGCGCTTCGACCTGATCGGCGTCGATGCGCTGTACGGCGACGCGACGCCGGCCGTGCGCGGCGAGCCGGCCGAGGTGCGCGTGCGGGTGGCCGGCCGCGCGGCGAACGCCGCCGAAGCCGCGCGGATCGGCAACGAAGTCGAGACGCTCTATACGAACGGGCCGGCCGGCGGCGGCGGCGCGTTCAAGTCGACGCGCGAGGTGATCGCCGTGCAGTCGGTGCTGCTGCCGCGCGCGGCCGTGACGCCGTCGTTTTCATTCGTGGAGGCTTGATGCAACTGCGTGAACTCGCGCATGCGCGCACCGGCGACAAGGGCAATACGCTGAACGTGTCGGTCATCTGCCGCGATCCGCGTCATTACGATCATCTGCGCACGCACCTCGATGCGCAGGCGGTGAAGGCATGGCTCGCGGGCATCGTGCACGGCGACGTCGTGCGCTACGAGTTGCCGGCGCTCGGTGCGTTCAACTTCGTGCTGAGCGATGCGCTCGGCGGTGGCGTGACGCGCTCGCTCGCGCTCGATGCGCACGGCAAGTCGGTCAGTTCGGCGCTGCTGGCGATCGAGGTGCCGGATCCGGCGTGACGGCGGGCGTCGCGGTCAGAGTCGGGTGTTCACTGGATCAGCATTTCGCGACGCCTGTCCGCTCGCGCGATGCACGCGCCGAAGATGTGGCGGCGTCGGCCCTGCCGATAGTCGTGGACCGCGTGCGATGCGACGCGCCGTGCGTGTACGCTACGGCTTCGTGGACCGATTCCCGCACGCATCGAACGGAGCTTGAAGTGAAGAACGAGATCGTAACGCCGCCCCGCGCGAATGGCCAGGCCGGGCGGCGCATCCGGGGTGCGGCCATCGTCATGCTCGCATGTGCCGGCGCGCTGGCCGCGCAGGCGGCGGCCGCCGCGCCGCCTGCGTCCTGCAATGAACGACTGACGGCACTCATCGTACCTGCGCTGCGACAGACCGCGTTCGCCCAGCGCGACATCCATGCCGCCGTCGACGAGCGTAACCACGACGTCTACCGCATCCGTCTGTTCGCGACACCCGACCGTTCGGGCACGCCGAATCGCGAAGCGACGGTTGGCTGGGTGACGCTCGATACGCGTGCGATGCAGGCATTCGACGTCACGCGCGATCCCGACCGGCCGGACGAACTGAAGATCGACCGGCGTGCGCTGTCGCGCTTCGTGTCGACGTGCGCGGTAGCGGCCACGCCGATACACAGTGCCGTTGACTGCGATGCGCTGAACCGTCGTGCGCAGGCGCAAGGCGATGACGTGATGGGCAGCGATGCAGGACGCGTCGTCATCGGCAATGGGCGGCTGCCGTTCTTTTCCGCACCGGACGACGCATGCAGGATTGACGGGCTGTTCGTCGTCGAGCACGACCACGTCGACGCACGGACCAAGTATGGCGACTTCACGTCGGTCGTCTATCTGAATCCGCGCACGCAGGGCATTGCCGAAGGGTGGGTGCGCACCGCACGGCTGAAGCCCGATGGCACCGGCATCGCGCCGCGGCAGCCTTGATCCATCGTTTCTGCAACAATCCGCCGCACACCCATCCGACCTGATCTCGTCATGACTGCCCAGAACCCGACCATACGTCTCAAGCCGCTCTTGGCTTCGCTCGCCGCCCTTGGTGCCCTCGCGGGACTCACGGCGCTCGCCGTACCGTCGCCCGTTCATGCCGCCGAGCCGGCCCAGCCCGACCGCCAACTGAAAACCTTCATCCACGACACGTACGGCAACTGGCGCGCGAGCCGCAAGGGCTGGCAGGCGGACGGCGACGATTTCATCCATTCGCCGTGCGGCGTGCTGCGCGTGGCGACCGCGGACGGCCCGCGCACGCTGCTCGCGATGTGCGGCGAGACCGAGGCGGCGGTGCAGAACGGGATGCCGGGCATGGATTCGGACGCGACGCCGGGCGCGATCGACCTGTACGTGCTGAAGCCTTCGCCGGACGGCAGGACGCTCGAGCCGGTCGCGAAGAAAACGGAGATCGCATCGGGCGGGCGCGGCGAACCGGGCACGGTGCGCATCGAGCGGCTCGGGCCGCACCTGTTCGGGTTCGTCATCGGCGAAAGCGACACGCGGCAAGGCTATACGCAACGCTTCCGCTCAATCTGGCTGCCGGTCGGCAATGCGCTGGTGCATGCGGCGGCACGCATCGACGAGGCGCTCGACAACGCGGAGTCGACGGAATGCGCGAACGCCCGCGCGCGCTGCGAGGAACGCCGCTTCGAGATCGCGCCTGACACGGCCGGCACGGGCGACGTCTATCCGCTGACGGTCACGGAAACGGGTACGCGCGGCGACAAGGCCATCCATGCACGCTACACGGTGAAGTTCGACGCCGCGCGTGGCCGCTACGTCGTGCCGAAGGCGTTGCGCGACGGGTACTGATCCTTCGCGCGGAAACGGGCGGCATTGCACCGCCCGCGCATTCACACGTACAGGTAGCGCACCAGGTGGAAGAACACCGGCGCGGCGAAGCAGATCGAATCGACGCGGTCGAGCATGCCGCCGTGGCCGGCGATCATCGAGCCCCAGTCCTTCGTGCCGAGCGAGCGCTTGACGGCCGACAGCACGAGCCCGCCGACGAAGCCCGCGATCACGATCGCGAGCGAGATCCCGAACGCCGCGCCGAAGCCGAACGGCGTCACGCGATACAGCGACGCGCCGCACAGCGTGGCGAGCAGCCCGCCGCCGATGAAGCCTTCGACCGTCTTCGACGGCGACAACTGCGGCGCGATCTTGCGGCGTCCGAACAGTTTGCCGACGACGTATTGCAGCACGTCGCTGATCTGCACGACGAACAGGAAGAAGAACAGCAGCAGTGCGTTCTGCCCCGCGTAGCGCGGGATGTCGAGGATCAGCACGGCCGGCGCGTGGCTCAGCCCGTACACGCACACCATCAGCGCCCAGTTGATCTTCGCGTTGCGGCTCAGGAAGTCGCGCGTGTCCTGCGTGAGCGCCGACACGAGCGACATCGCGAAGAACAGGTGCACGGGCACGAAGATCGAGTACATCCCGTACCAGTTGATGCCGAGCAGCAGGTACTGCACGGGAATCGCGATGAAGAACGCGATGAAGAGCGTCGTATGGTCGCTCGCGGTGGTCGGCGTGAGCGTGATGAACTCGCGCAGCGTCAGGTACGACAGCAGCGCGAACACCAGGTACGTGACGTTGTTGCCGAGGCCGATCGCGACGGCCATGATCGCGATCATCGCCCACCATGCGCGGATGCGCTGGTTCAGGTTGACGATGGTCGGGCTCGCGCCGCCGCTGCGCGCGCCGAGGATCGCGCCGATCACGGTCGCGACGACGAGCACGCCCGTGACGCCCGCGACCAGTTCCCAGAAGAGGGTTCGCATGGTTGGTATCCGGAAAAGGGAGAAGGGGGCGTTCAGCCGGCCGGCCGCTGCGGCGGCGCGAGCGCGACGACCGCGTCGCGCATGCGGGCGAGGAACGTCGGCTTGTCTTCCTGCGCGGCGAGCGCTTCGTTCGCGCCGAAATGCACCTTGCAGATCAGCGGCACGGGCCAGATCGCGCCCTTCGGCATGATGCGCTGCAGGTTCTCGAGATAGACGGGCGCGAGCGCGACGTCGGGGAATTCGGTCGCGAGATGGAACAGCCCGCTCTTGAACGGCTGCGGGAGCACGTCGGCGCCGCGCGTGCCTTCCGGGAAGATGATGATCGAGTGGCCCTGCCGCAGCGCGTCGCGCACCGGCTCCAGCGGGTCGCCGCCCGATTCGCGATGACGGTCGATCAGCACGACGTTCAGCAGCTTCTGCGCGATGTGACGCTTCAGGTCGCTGCTGTCCCAGTAGTCGCGCGCGGCGACCGGCCGCACGACCGCGCGCACGTCGCGCGGCAGCGCGGCGAGGATCGCGAGCGTGTCGATATGGCTCGTATGGTTCGAGAAATAGATCTTCTGCGTCGGGGACGGCGGCGCCTGATGCCAGACCGGATACGCGCCGGCGACGAGCCGCACGATGGACAGCAGGAAATCGCGCTGCCAGACGTTGAGGATGTTCATCGGCGCGCGGCCTCCTGCGTGCATGCCCGGCCCGCCGCGCACGCGCGGTGGGCGGAACCCCGGAATGCCGGCGCGGCAGGATGCGCGCCGGACGGCTCTTGTTTAAATTTTTTCAAAGTTCGTGGCTGCCTGTCGCAGGTCCGCGATAATCGGACGATTCGCCGTCGCACGCTGCTGCGTCGCGGCGAATGCGCCGGTCGGCGGCGTGATAATCGGCTGTTGCACGAGTGCCCGCTGCCGCTCGAATGGATCTCGCCGCGATCGGGCCAGCGGATTATCGCGAGTTTCGCCGAAAAACGCCAGATTGCCGCCGCGCGGGCGGTTCGCGCCGCCATGCTTGACGCATGGAGGCCGCTCGGCGACGATGAGGGCCGTTCAATCCAGGCCGACGAAGGCCGTTTCGCCGCCCGGGGCATGGCGGCGGGAAACTATCCGACCGTGCCGCGCGAATAATACGAATACGAAACGATGAGCCTCTACGCACTCAAACCCAAATTTCAGAACCGTCTGCGCCCGTTCGCGAATTCGCTCGCCGAACGCGGCGTCACGGCCAACCAGGTCACGCTGTTCGCGGCCGGCGGCTCGATCGTCGTCGGCGCGCTTGCCGGGCTCGGCGTGTTCGCCCGCGCGCTGTTCCTGCTGATCCCGCTGTGGCTGTTCGCGCGGATGGCGCTCAACGCGATCGACGGGATGCTCGCGCGCGAGCACGGGCAGAAGAGCACGCTCGGCGCATACCTGAACGAGCTGGGCGACATCGTGTCCGACGTCGCGCTCGTGCTGCCGTTCCTCGCCATTCCTGCGTTCGCGCCGGCGGACGTCTGGCTGTTCGCGCTGACGGCGGTGATCGTCGAATGCGCGGGGCTGATCGGCCCGCTCGTCGGCGCGACGCGCCGCTACGACGGCCCGTTCGGCAAGAGCGACCGGGCGCTGGCCCTCGGCGCGTTCGCGCTGTGGATCGGCCTCGGCTTGCCGGTCGGCGGCGCCGCCGCGTGGCTGTGGCGGCTGCTGATCGTGCTGTCGATCGTGACGGCGGTGCGGCGCGTGCAGGCCGGGATCGCCGAAGCGGGCGGCTGATCGGCCGCCGACGCGGGGGCGGGACCGGCGCCGGAGGGCGGCGCCGCATGATTCGAATAACGAAACGAGAGAGGTCGCATGAACGCACGCACGGCCCGCGAGGCCGACTTCATCACGCACGACGGCGCAACGCTGTTCTACCGCCACTGGCCCGCGACGGGCGCACGCTGCCGCGGCGCGATCGTGCTGCTGCATCGCGGGCACGAACATTCGGCGCGCGTCGCGCACCTCGTCGACGAGCTCGACCTGCCGGATTTCGCCTTTTTTGCGTGGGACGCACGCGGCCACGGCCGCTCGCCGGGCGCGCGCGGCTACAGCCCGAGCGCGGCCGCGTCGGTGCGCGACCTGCAGACCTTCGTCGAGCATATCCGCGACACGCACGGCATCGCGATCGAGGAGATGGCGGTCGTCGGCCAGAGCGTCGGCGCGGTGCTCGCGGCGACCTGGGTGCACGACTACGCGCCGCCGATCCGCGCGCTCGTCGTCGCGTCGCCGGCATTCCACATCAAGCTCTACGTGCCGTTCGCGCGGCCGGGGCTGCGGCTGATGCACAAGCTGCGCGGGCTGTTCTACGTGAACAGCTACGTGAAGCCGAAATTCCTCACGCACGATCCCGAACGGATCGCGAGCTACGCGTCCGATCCGCTGATCACGCGGCCGATCGCGGTCAACATGCTGCTCGACCTGCACGATACCGCGCAGCGGATCGTCGCCGACGCGGCCGCGATCACCGTACCGACGCAGTTGCTGATCTCGGGCGCCGACTGGGTCGTGCATCGCGGCCCGCAGGACCGCTTCTTCGAACGGCTCGGCTCGGCGCGCAAGGAGCGCATCGTGCTGCCGGGCTTCTACCACGACACGCTCGGCGAGCGCGATCGGGCCCAGGCGCTCGCGCCGCTGCGCGCGTTCGTGCTGCGCGAGTTCGATGCGCCGAGCCCGCGCGTGTCGCTCGCCGATGCCGACCGGCGCGGCGCGTTCCACGACGAATACGCGGCGCTCGGCCGGCCGCCGGCCAACGTGTTCGCCCGGGCGTACTGGGCGCTCACGCGCGCCGGGCTGAAAGCCGGCGGCGCGCTGTCGGACGGCATCGCGCTCGGCTTGCGACTCGGCTTCGATTCGGGCTCGACGCTCGACTACGTGTACCGCAACCGCGCGCAGGGGCGGTTCGGCATCGGCGCGCTGATCGACCGCACGTATCTCGATTCGCCGGGCTGGGTCGGCATCCGCCAGCGCAAGGTGCATCTGCAGGAGCTGATCGGCGCGGCGATCGGCCGGCTGCGCGCGCACGGCACGCCGGTGCGGATCGTCGACATCGCGGCCGGTCACGGGCGCTACGTGCTCGACGCGATCGCGATGGCCGCCGAGCGCGACGGCGCGGCGCCCGACGACATCACGCTGCGCGACTACAGCCCGCCGAACGTCGAGGCCGGGCGCGTGCTGATCGCGCAGCGCGGCCTCGAGCCGATCGCGCGCTTCGAGCGCGGCGACGCGTTCGACGAGGCGTCGCTCGCGACGCTCGAGCCGCGGCCGACGCTGGCGATCGTGTCGGGCCTGTACGAGCTGTTCGGCGAGAACGCGCTGATCGAGCGCTCGCTGCGCGGGCTCGCGCAGGCCGTGCCGCCGGGCGGCTATCTCGTCTACACGGGGCAGCCGTGGCATCCGCAGCTCGAATTCATCGCGCGCGCGCTGAACAATCACCGCGGCGAGTCGACGTGGGTGATGCGCCGCCGTTCGCAGGCCGAAATGGACGAGCTCGTCGCGCGGGCGGGCTTCCGCAAGCTCGACCAGCGGATCGACGAGATGGGCATCTTCACGGTCAGTCTCGCACAGCGGGTCGACGCGTCATGAGCGCGCTCGGCGGCGGCGCGGGTGCGGGCGGCGGGCTGGCCGCACCGGCGGCCGGCGCGCGCGGCGCGTCGTTCGCGCTGCGTTTCGGCTGGCTCGCGGCGATGGGCGCCGTGTTCTTCTCGACGTACGGCTTCGCGAACTGGCTCGCCGCGCGCCGCGCCGCGGTGCCGACGTTCGCGTTCGGCTGGGAGCATGCGATCCCGTTCGTGCCGTGGACGATCGTGCCGTACTGGTCGATCGATCTGCTGTATGCGCTGTCGTTCTTTTTCTGGACGCGCCGCGACGATCTGCTCGATCACGTGAAACGGCTGCTGACCGTGCAACTGGTGTCGGTCGCATGCTTCATCGCGTGGCCGCTGCGCTTCGGCTTCGAGCGGCCCGACGCGGGCGGCGTGGCCGGCGCGCTGTTCACGCTGCTGATGGGCTTCGACAAGCCGTTCAACCAGGCGCCGTCGCTGCATATCGGGTTGCTCGTCGTGCTGTGGGCCGTCTATGCGAAGCACCTGCGCGGCACGTTCGCGCGCGGCGTGCTGCATCTATGGTTCGCGGCGATCGGCGTGTCGGTGCTGACGACCTACCAGCATCACGCGATCGACGTGCCGACCGGGGCGGCCGTCGGCTGTCTCGCGCTGTTCCTGTTTCCGCTGCGCGATGCCGCAGGCCGGTTGCCGGGCGCCGATGCATCGCCGAGCCAGGCCGGCCGCGCGCTCGCGCGCCGCTATGCGTTCGGCGCCGCGCTGGTCGCATGCGCGGCGCTGGCCTGCGTGCCGCGTGCGCCGGGCGGAGCGCTGGCGGCGGGGTGGGTCGCACTGGCGCTCGCCTGCGTTGCGTGGGCCTACCGGCGCGGTGCGCCCGGCGCGTTCCAGAAAGACGCGCACGGGCGGTTTCCGGTCTCCATCGGCGCGCTGCTCGCGCCGACGATCGCCGGCGCGTTCGTCAATTCGCGGCTGTGGACGTTCCGCCAGCCGGCGCCAGTGCGGATCGACGAACGCGTGTCGATCGGCCGGACGCCGACGACGCGCGACATCCGGCGCCACGGCTTCTCCGCGCTGGTCGACCTGACTGCCGAGATGCCGCGCTGGGCGACGGCCGACGCATCGCTCGCGTATGCGTGCGTGCCGCAGCTCGACCTCGTCGCGCCGACGGCGGCGCAGCTCGCGCAGGCCGTAGCGGCGCTCGAGCGCCTGCACGGCGAAGGGCGCGACGTGCTGGTCTGCTGTGCGCTCGGCTACGGGCGCAGCGTGCTGTGCGCGGCCGCGTGGCTCGCCGCGCGGCGCGGGTTCACCGATGCGCGGGAGGCGCTGGCCGCGGTGCGCGCGGTTCGGCCGCGCGCGGTTTGGTCGGATGACGGCGTGGCCGTGCTGCAGCAGTGGATCGATCGCCGGTGCGACGCGGGGCGCGTGTGATGCGCGATCCGTCCGCGCCGTTCAGGATCGCCGCCGCGCGCGGCGCGCTCGATGCGGGTGCATGGGCGCTCGCGGCCGCGCTGGCCGCAGCCGGCGCGGGCGGGTGGATCGCGGCGGGCTGGGCGCCCGCGACGCTCGCCCGGGTACTGCTGGCCGTCGTCAGCACGGGATCGGGGATCGCGGCGCTGTGGTACGCGGTGCGCATCGAGATCGATCGGCGGCTGTTTGCCGCGCTGGCGCGGGCGGCGCAAGGCGACGGGGCGGTCGCCGACGGGCTCGCGGCGCTCGACCGTGCGCTCGCCGATCTCGGCTGGATCGACGCGGCGAAGGCCGGGCGCACGCTCGACGCACGCGTGCGCGGCGCGGTCGGGCTGTGCCGGGCCGCGGTGCTCGTGGCGATCGTGCAGTGGCTCGTCGTCGGGCTCGCGATCGCGGTGTCGCCGATCGGTTAGGGTCAGCGCAAGCGCGCTATCGGCGGGAACGGCCCGTCCGGCGCATGCGAGGCGTCATGCTTGCGCGGAGCGCCGCGATCGCGTGCGCTTGGCCTCGTACATCGCGTGGTCCGCGTGCTCGATCAGCGCATTCATGTCGGTGCCGTCGTCCGGCAGCATCGCGATGCCGACGCTGACGCCCAGCCGCAGCGCATGTCCGTCGAATTCGAACGGCTCGCCGACCTGCCGCGCGAGCCGCGTGCTCTGCGCATGGGCATCGTCGCGGGTGCCGATATTGGGCAGGATCACCGCGAATTCGTCGCCGCCGATGCGCGCGACCGTATCCGAGCGCCGCACCGCGGCCTGCATTCGCGTGGCGACCTCGCGCAGCGCGGCGTCGCCCGCGCGGTGGCCGAACCCGTCGTTGATTGGTTTCAGCCCGTCCATGTCGATGTTGAGAATGCCGAGCCGGCCGCTCGCGCGCAGCGCCGTGTGCATCGACTGGCGCAGGCGGTCGTAGAACAGCGCGCGGTTCGGCAAGCCCGTGAGCGCGTCGTGCGTCGCGCGCAGATAGAGTTCGTTCGCTTCGTTGCGCGCCGCGTGGAACATCGCGGCGGCGATCAGGTCGGCCATCAGCCGCAGCGTGGCCGAGTCGGCCGGCGAGAAGCCGTCGACGTCCGGCGACATCACCTTCAGCACGCCGACCGTCGTGTCGGCATGCGTGAGCGGCATCACGAGCATCGAGCGCAGGCCGACCCGGCGGCACGCATCGCGATCGACGCGCGGGTCGGTTTCCGAATCGACGCAGTGCAGCAACTCGCCCTGCTGCACGCACAGGCCCGACAGGCTGCCCGAGCGCCGCAACCGCAGGCCGAGCATGCCGGCGGCCGTGCCGGACGCGGCGCGGTACACCATGTCGTCGCCTTCGGCGAATTCGACCGCGGCGGCGCTCGCGCCGGTGAGCTGCGGCATCTGTTCGGCCACGTACGCGATCACGCTGCCGAGGTCCATGCCGAGTTTCGCGATTTCGGCTTGTGCCGCGATGATGCGCAGCAACGTGTCGGCGGACGGGGTGGCGGAGTCGGCGGTTTGATTCAAGTCAGTTTTCCATGAAGAAAGTACGTCGCGCGACACGTACTTGCGGTAGCATACGCGCCGCCTGCGGCAGCGCGCGTGGCGAGGGCGGTCCGCCACGGACCGCGGCCGGGGCCCGGCTCCCGGCCAGCCGTATCGCGCCGGCAGTATGCCGTTCCAGCCGTCCCGCTGGCAACGGCGCAATTCTTGCCATTCCCTCTTCCCGCGCGGCATTTCCGACCGAATTGAGGTTTTTTCGCTTCACAGTCGCGAATCACGGTAAGTTTTGTTCTATTTTTGAGATAGTGTGACGAATGAGCGGGCGCCGGTGCCAGGCGCGCCGCCACGCGACGAACCGGCCGCTGAAGCATTCGCCGCGTCGTACCGACAAATGCAATCAGGTCATATAGATGAGAGGAAGCAGAGGGGATGTGCACTCACGGGCATAGCTGCTTTGCGCGCGTCCGTTGCGACGCGCGGATGGACCGGACGATCGTGACGATGGAGAGCGGCGCATGAGGCCGGCCGTGTCGCTGTTCGTCCTCGCGGCCGCGATGACCGGCGCTTTCCACGCGGCCGCGCTGTCGGCCGCGCCGATGCCGGCGGTGCCGGCCGCCGCTTCGACGTCCGCTGCCGATCGCGCGGCGGCCCCCGCTACCGCGGCGCCCGCGGCCGCGCCGACGGCGGCCAGCGCGCCGGCCGCCGGCCTGCCGGCCACGACCGTGCGCATGCCGTTCGCATCGCTCGGCGCGTTCGATCCGCTGCGCCTGCGCGGCGCCGACGACGCGCGCACGATCAACGCCGGCGTGCGGCTCGACCGCGTGATCACGGGCGCGCGGCTGCGCCTGACCTACGCGTATTCGCCGTCGCTGGTCTTTCCGCTGTCGCACCTGAAGGTGTCGGTGAACGGCGAGGTGATCGCGACCGTTCCGTTCGATGCGGCACGCGCCGGGCGCACGGTCACGCAGGAGATCCCGATCGATCCGCGCTACTTTTCCGATTTCAACCAGATCGGCCTGCGCCTGATCGCGCACTACACGCTCGACCATTGCGAGGATCCGGCGAACTCGGCGCTGTGGGCCGACGTGAGCCCGACGAGCGAGCTGATCCTCGACGAATCGCCGGTGCGCCTGCCGAACGATCTCGCGCTGCTGCCCGCGCCGTTCTTCGACCGGCGCGACAACGGCCGCCTGCGGCTGCCGTTCGTGCTGCCGGCCACGCCCGATTCGGCGACGCTGCGCAGCGCGGGCGTGCTCGCGTCGTGGTTCGGCGCGCTGGCCGACTACCGGCATGCGCGCTTCCCGGTATCGGCCGCGCTGCCGGCCGACGACCAGGCCGTCGTGGTCGGCACGGCCGCGACGCTGCCGGCCGGTCTCGCGCTGCCACCCATCAACGGTCCGCTGCTCGCGGTCGCCGACAATCCGGCCGCGCCGGGGCGCAAGCTGCTGATCGTCACGGGCCGCACGGCGGCCGAGGTCGACGACGCGGTCGCGACGCTCGTGCTCGGCCGCGCGGCGCTGTCCGGGCCGGCCGCGACGGTCGCGCACGTCGATCTCGGCGCGCCGCGCAAGCCGTACGACGCGCCGCGCTGGCTGCCGGTGAACCGGCCGATCGCGTTCCGCGAACTCGTGAACGACCCGCGCCAGCTCGAAGTGCGCGGCACGACGCCCGACGCGATCCGGCTGAACCTGCGCGTGCCGGCCGATCTGCATTCGTGGAACGGCGCGGGCGTGCCGATCACGCTGCGCTACCGCTACACGGCGCCGACCGTGCAGGACAATTCGACGCTCGCGGTCGAGATCAACGACCAGCTCGTGAAGTCGTACCGGCTCGGGCCGGCCCACGCGGAGGACGCGCACGGGCGCATGCAGTTGCCGCTGCTGTCGGTGCCGGAAGGGCGCGTGACGAGCGACGTCGACATTCCCGCGTTTCGCGTCGGCAGCGGCAACCAGCTGCAATTCCGCTTCACGCTCGATTCGCAGAAGACGGGCCTGTGCTCGAGCACGGCCACCGAGCCTCAGCGCGCGGCGATCGATCCGGATTCGACGATCGACTTCTCGCATTTCGTCCATTACGCGCAATTGCCGAACCTTGCGTTCTTCGCGAACAGCGGCTTTCCGTTCACGCGCTTCGCGGACCTGTCGCAGACGGCCGTCGTGCTGCCCGAGCGGCCCTCGCCGCAGGAGCTCGAGGCGTACCTGACGATGCTCGGCCACATGGGCGAATGGACCGGCTTTCCGGCGCTGCGCGTGCAGGTCGCGCGGCCCGGCGACGTCGCCGCGCTGTCGGGGCACAAGGATGTGCTCGTGATCGACGGCTCCCCGGCGTCGCCGCTGCTGGCGAACTGGCGCGCGTCGCTGCCGCTCGCGATCGGCGAGCCGGGCGGCGCGGGCGGCGGCGGTGCCACGCGCGTCGCGTTCACGGTGAAGGAGCGCTGGCGCAACGGCGTGGGCGTCGCCGACGGCGGCGCGCACATCGAACAGACGGGCCCGCTCGCCGCGCTCGCCGGTTTCGAGCTGCCGGGCAGCCGCGGCCGCAGCGTCGTCGCGCTGACGGCGACCGACCAGCCGCGCCTCGGCGATCTGCTCGACGTGTTCGAGAACGCGGGGCTCGTGGCGCAACTGCAGGGCGACCTCGCGCTGGTGCGGCCGGGGCAGGTCGACAGCCTGCGGGTCGGCGAGCCTTACGTGGTCGGCTTCGTGCCGTGGTATGCGCGCGTGTGGACGGAGGCGGCGCGGCATCCGGTCGTGCTCGGCGCGGTGGGCGTCGTCGCGGGGCTGCTGCTCGCGCTCGGCGTGTTCAGCGTGCTGCAGCGAATCGCCGCGCGTCGACGGGGGATGTAACGGATGGCGCGGGCAATGACGAAGCGACGGGCGACGCAGCCGGCGCGGCGTGTCGGCGCGACGCTCGCGCTGGCGGTGGCGGTGACGTGCGCGGCGGCCGGCATGGCCATGCACGCGCGGGCCGCGCCGGCCAGTGCAGCCGATGCCGCCGCCGCGGGATGCAGCGCCGCGTGGCCGCGCTGGGACGCGTTCAAGCGCGATTTCATCTCGGCCGACGGCCGCGTGATCGACGTCGGCTCGGCCGATTCGCGCACGGTATCGGAGGGGCAGGCGTATGGGCTGTTCTTCGCGCTGGTCGCGAACGACCGGCGCATGTTCGACACGATCCTCGCGTGGACCGAGAACAATCTCGCGCAGGGCGACCTGAGCGCACGCTTGCCGGCGTGGCTGTGGGGCCGCGCGCCCGACGGCGCATGGCGCGTGCTCGACGCGAACGCGGCGTCGGACGCCGACCTGTGGATCGCCTATGCGCTCGTCGAGGCCGGGCGGCTGTGGCACGAGCGCAGCTATACGGCGCGCGGCGCGCTGCTCGCGAAGCGCGTGCTCGACGACGAGACGGCGACCGTGCCGGGCCTCGGCGTCACGCTGCTGCCGGGGCCGACCGGGTTCAAGCTGGCCAACGGCCAATGGCGCGTGAATCCGAGCTATTCGCCGCCGCAGGTGATTCGCGCGCTCGGCGCGCGGCTGCCCGACGACCGTCGCTGGGCCGCGCTCGCATCCAGCACCGCTCGCGTGCTGCTCGACACCGCGCCGAAGGGCTTCTCGCCCGACTGGGCGCTGTATCGCGCGGGCAAGGGGTTCGGGCCCGATCCGGACACGCACGCGGAGAGCGCGTACAACGCGATTCGCGTGTACCTGTGGGCCGGCATGCTCGACCGCGCCGATCCGCTCGCCACGCCGCTGCTCGCGAAGTTCGCGCCGTTTGCCGACCATATCGCCGCGCATGGCGCGCCGCCGGAGAAGGTCGATACGACGACGGGCGTCGCGGGCCCGAACGACGGCAACGGCGGCTTCTCCGCGGCGGCCGTGCCGTTCCTCGACGCGCGCGGCCAGCACGCGCTCGCGGATGCGCAGGCGGCGCGCGTCGAGACGCTCGCGCGCCAGTCGGCGCCCGGCTATTACTCCAGCGTGCTGACGCTGTTCGGGCTCGGCTGGCGCGACGGCCGCTACCGGTTCGAAGCGGACGGCACGCTCGACACGCGTTGGGGAGGCCGTTCGTGCGCCGCCCGTTGAAGCGCGCCGCGCCGCACGTCGCGGGATTCGCGTGGCTCGCGTCGTCGGTGTGCGCGGCCGCGCCGGGCGCCGCGGCGGCGCCCCCCGCGGCACCGGCGACCTCGACCGCCGGCGATGCGCGGCGCGAGCTCGACACCGCGCGGATGTGGGGCATCAAGCATCGCGACGATCTCGCGCGCGATGCGCTGCGCAAGGGCCTGCTGATCGCGCCGGGCGATCCCGACCTGCTGGCCGAACAGGTGCGCGTGCTGCTGCGGCTCGGCGACGCGAGAGGTGCGCAGGCGTCGCTGGCGCGGCTGCAGGCGCAGTCGCCGAATGCGCCGGCCACGCGGCGGGTGGCCGACGAATACCGCGTCGCGACGAGCGCGCGCGGCGAGATGGCGCAGATCCGGCTGCTCGCGCGCAGCGGCCGCGCCGACGAGGCGGCCCGGCGGATCGTCGCGCTGTTTCCGAACGGCGCGCCGTCGGGTGCGCTCGGCGCCGAGTATTACCAGATCGTGTCGAATGCGCCGGGCGGGCGCGAGCCGGCGATCGCCGCGCTGCGCCGCGCGATCGCCGCCGATCCGCGCGACACGAGCGCGTCGATCGCGCTCGCGCGGCTGTTGAACCAGCGCGACGACACGCGCGCGGAAGCGAACCGGATCGCGTCGTCGCTCGCGACGCGCGCCGACGCGGACCATACGGAAGCGATGGCGCTGTGGCGGCGCGTGCTGCAGTCGGCCGGCAGCGATCCCGCGTATCTCGATGCGCTGCACGCGTATCTCGCGCTCGCGCCGGACGATACCGAATTCCGCGATCGCGCGGCCGGCCTCGATCGGCAGCGCGATGCGCAGCGCCGGCTCGAGCGCGATCCCGACTACATCGCGCAGCAGCGCGGGCTGCAGGCGCTGGCGCGCGGCGACCTGGCCGCCGCCGACCCGCTGCTCGCGCGCGCCGCGCGGGCGCGGGCGGACGACGCCGATGCGCTGGGCGGGCTCGGCCTGCTGCGCCTGCGCGAAGGGCGGCATGACGAAGCGCGCGCGCTGTTCGCACGGGCCGCGACGCGTGCGACCGACCAGCGCGGCAAATGGCAAGGCCTCGCGCGTACCGCGCAGTTCTGGGGGCTGCTCGCCCAGGGCCGCGAGGCGGCCAGTGCGGGCCGCCCGCGCGATGCCGAGCGCGCCGCGCGCGCGGCGCTCGCGATGCAGCCGGACAACCCGGACGCGAAGCTTCAGCTTGCCGATGCGCTGCTCGCGCAGCGCGACTGGGCGCAGGCGGAGCCATTGCTGCGCGGTTTGCTCGCCGCGCGCTCGCCGAGCGTGTCGGCCGTGCGCGACACGGCCACGCTGTATGAAAACACCGGCCGCGCGGACCGGATCGGCCCGTTGCTCGACGCGCTGCAAGGGCGTGTGACGGGCGCCGACGATCGGCGCGCGCTCGACGGCCTGCGCGGCGACCTGCTCGCGAAGGAAGCGCGCGCGCTGGCCGACAAGGGGGCACGCGGGCCGGCCGCGCAACGCTACGAGGCGGCCGTGCGCGCGACGCCCGACGCGCCGTGGACGCGCTTCGCGCTCGCGCGCCTTTATCGCGACATGGGGCTGCCGCAGCTCGGCCGCACGGTGATGGACGACGGGCTCGCGCTGAGCGATACGCCCGAGATGCGCTACGCGAACGCGCTGTATCGCAACTCGCTCGACGATGTCGCGGGCGCGCAGGCCGCACTGGCGCCGGTCGACGATGCGCACCGTTCGGACGGGATGCGTGCGCTCGCGCGCAAGCTCGATGCCGAAAATGCGCTCGCCGACGCGCGCGGCGCGCATGCACGCGGCGACCGCGCGGCATTCGCCGCCACGCTCGCGCACGCGCAGGCGAGCGCGCCGGACGATCCCGACATGCTCGCCGCGATCGGCGCGCAGTGGATCGACGCGGGCGAACCCGAGCGCGGCCTCGCGCCGCTCCACGACTGGATCGCCGCGCATCCGCGCGAAGCCGATGCGGACGTGCGCCTGCGCTACGGCGACCTGCTCGGCCGCGCGGGGCGCGACGACGCGCTCGCCGCGTGGCTCGACACGCTGCGCCGCGACCCGGCGCTGACGCCCGCGCAGACGGCGCGACTGGAGGACCAGTCGCTGCGGCTCGTGCTGCGGCAGACCGACGACGCGATCGCGCGACAGGACTATGCGCAGGCGCGCACGCTGCTCGATCGCGCGAGCCCGGCGGGCCGCGCGGACAAGCGCCATGCGCTCGAACTCGCCGATCTGGAACGCGCGCAGGGGCATTACGATGCGGCGCGCGAGGCGCTCGCGCCGGTCGTGGCGCGCACGCCCGACGATGCCGATACGCAGCTCGCACTCGCCCGGATCGACGAGGACAGCGGCAACCGTGCGGCCGCCCGCGAGCGCGTGCAGGCGGTGCTGGCGCGCACGCCGGACGACGACGTCGACACGCAGTTGTCGGCCGTGCGGCGCCTGAACGCGCTGCGCCGGCCGGACGAAGCCGCGCAGGTGACCGGGCGGCTGCAGGCCGCATATCCGGCGCGCGCCGACGTGACGGTCGCGGCCGGCCGCGTGGCCGAGGCGCAGGGCCGCTACGACGACGCGGCGTCGCTGTACCGGCTGTCGCAGTCGCAGGAGCGCGCGACGGGGGTAGGCCCGGGCCGCGACGGGCTGACACCCGCGCAGGCCGCGTTCGCGGAGCTGGCGCAGCGGCGCAATCCCGAGATCGAGACCGGCTGGATACCCGCGTACAAATCGGGCGACGAAGGCATCTCGTCGTATCGCGCGCAGCAGGTGCCGATCTACATGCAGATGCCGGTCCGCTACGACGGGCACGTATTCGCGCAGATCGACACCGTGCATCTCGACCCGGGCACGCTCGATACGAGCGACCCGAACGCGTATTCGCTGAAGACGTTCGGCACGTACGCGGGGCTCAGGGCGCCGAACGGGCTGCCGCCGCCGTTCCAGCCGAATCCGCAGGCTGCCGCGCTGCTCGCGAATCCGTCGGGCTCGCTGCACCAGTCGGTGACGGGCGTCGCGCTCGGTGCCGGTTACCTGTCCGATGCATGGCGGTTCGATCTCGGCACGTCGCCGCTCGGCTTTCCGGTGCATTACCTCGTCGGCGGCGTGCGTTATCGCTTCGACGCCGGCCCCGCGAGCTTCTCCGTGAATGCGTCGCGCCGGCCGGAAACGAGCAGCGTGCTGTCGTACGCGGGGATGCGCGACCCGTGGACGGGCGCGGTGTGGGGCGGCGTGCGCCGCGACGGCGTGAACCTGCGGGCGTCGGTCGACGTCGGCCGCACGAACCTGTTCGCGGAACTCGGCGCGGGCGTGCTGTCCGGCCGCAACGTCGAACGCAATGCGGAAGTCACGCTGCGCACCGGCTTCACGGTGCCCGTGTACGAGCGCGCGACGATGAAGGTCAGCACCGGGCTCGTCGGCAATGCGTGGCACTACGCGCAGAACCTGCGTTACTACACGTACGGGCAGGGCGGTTACTACAGCCCGCAGCGCTACCTGTCGCTCGGCGTGCCGGTCGAATGGGCGGGGCGGCACGATGCGCTGTCGTGGGACCTGACCGTCACGGGCGGGATCTCGAACAGCTACGAGAAGGATTCGCTGTATTACCCGACGCTCTCCGGACAGCGGGCCGCGCAGGTGGCGGCCGGGTTCGTGTACGCGGGCAGTTCGACGCGCGGCGTGTCGTTCTCGTACGGCGTGAACGGCATCGTCGAGTATCGCGTGAACCCGCACCTGAGCGTCGGCGCGCAGTTGCACATCGACCGGTCGCACGACTATGCGCCGAGCTCGGCGCTCGTCTACCTGCGCTATGCGTTCGATGCGCGCGCGCCGCGCAGCTGGCTCGTGACACCCTCGCCCGTGCGGCTTTATTCGGATTACTAGGGGAACGCGTGACTACGGAATTCGATGCTACCCGCTTCGCGCCCGGCGCCACCGGCCTGGTCGATCGCGTGCGCGCGCTGTTGCGCACGGGGCCGGCGGGCGGCCGTGCCGGCGCATCGAGCCGGCTCGCGATCGACGGCCTGCCCGACGCCTGGACGCAACTGGACGCCGGCGGCCTTTACGCGATCTACGCGGCCGGCGGCACGCCGGGGTGCGACGCGCTCGTGTGGGAAAGCGCGCGGCAGGCGCGCACGCGCGACGTCACGATCGTGCTGGCGCGCGATCCGGCGAGCGTCGCCGCGCAGATGGCATCGCTCGGCTTCGCGGGCGGCGCGCAGCCGGCCGGCTGGCCGCGCAACCTGAACGTGCTGGCGATGCCGCCGGCGGCCGAGTCGGCCGACGCCGGCGCCGGCGCCGATGCCGGCGTGGCCGGCAGCGCGTCGGGCCGCGCGGCGCCCGGTCCGTTCGCGCGGCTGACGGGCGGCTTGCGCGCGATGAAGCGCTACGGGCTGCATGCCCGGTCGCTGTATTTCGTCGAAGGCGCGCAGCGCTGGTTCAGCTGGGACGATCCGGTCGCGCTCGCGGAGGAAGCGCACGCGCTGGCCGGCTGGTGCCGCACCCGCCGGATCGCGCTCGTGCTGCTGCTCGACCCGGAAGCGGCCCGGGCAGGCGGCGACACGCGTGCCGACGATGCGCCGCTCGTGCGCGATGCGCAGCGCGCGCCGCGCAGCGCCTTCCACGGAATCTGCTCGGGTGTCGCGCAGTTGCAGCGCACGCACGGCGAATTGCTGTGGGTCGTCGATTTCTGGCGCGCGGGCGACACGCTCGCGGCCGGCGAGGTGCGGCCGCTGCGCTTCGCGCCCGGCGGCCGGCTGACGGCCAGCGTCGATGGCGGCGCGACCGAACCGGCGCACCGGATGAAGCTCGCGAGCGACGAGGATCGCGTGGTGGTCAGCCGCGCGGTGCTCGACGGCGCGAGCCGCGTGCCGGACGGCTGGGAGATCGTCGACGACAACGCGGCCGTCGTCGCCGCGTGCGCGAACGCACAGGCCGCGACCGCGGTGCTCGTGTTCCGCTCGCATGCGCAGCTCGAAGCGCTGTGCGCGGACGTGCATACGTTGCGCCGGCAGTGCGGCGGCGCGCTGAAGATCGCGGTCGTCGAGCGCGGCGAGGTGCTGCGCCAGCAGTTCGAGATGCTCGTGCTGAGCGTCGGCGCGAACCGCGTCGTCGCGCGCGACCTGCCCGTGTCGCGGATGCAGGCCGCCGTGCACGCGCTGCACGGCCAGCTCTACGCGCGGCCCGTCGCGGCCGACTATCGCGCGGCGCTCGCGGCCGCGCTCGGCGATTCGGTGCTCGGCTACCTGCCGGTCGGCGCGTTCTGCCAGCGGATTCGCGCGGTGCTCGATCGCGGCGCGGTGCTCGCGCTGCCGCATACGCTCGCGAAGCTCACGCTGCTGCCGGGCGTGTCGCACGTCGACGCGTTGCGGCATTGCCGGCCGCGTCGCGCGGGCGACGTCGTGACGGCCGATGCCGGGCACCTGTTCGTGTTCCTGTTCGCGTGCGAGCCGATCGATGCCGAAGACGCGCTCGCGCGGATCTTCGACGTGCCGGTCGATACGCTGTCCGATCGCGTCGTGTGCCTGGGGCAGGGCAGCATCGACACCGAGCTCGACGCGCTGAAGGCCGAGAACCGGCGCGCGCCGATCGCCGATTACAGCGACCTGTTCGCGGCGGCGCGGCCGCCGGGCGCCGCGCCTGCAGCGGCCACGCCCGTCGCGCCCGGCGCGGCATTGCCCGACGCGAGCGAGGTGAGCGACGCGATCGATGCGATCGATACCGTCGTCGCGCTCGACGCGATCGGCGTGCCGCAGGCGTCCGCGCCCGCTGCCGCCGACGCCGCGGCGCCGGACCCCGTCATTCCCGCCGTGCGTGCGCGCGGCGCCATTCGCAGCGCGATGCCGCTGCGCAAGCAGGAGGACGCATGATCGCCGAACTCGTCATCGGCTTCATCGTCGGTATCGTGATCGCGGTGCCGGTGTGGATCGTCGCGCAGCACCTCGGCATCGGCCGCGGCTTTCATGCACCGCGCGGCATCGACCGGCGCGACGCGGTGCCGTGCGAACTCGTGCCCGTCGCGCTGCGCGGCCGCCTGCTGCCCGGCGCGGGCGGCGACGAAGGCGATGAAGGCGACCAGCGCGGCAAGCGCGACAGCAAGGCGGCACGATGAAGACGATCGCTCTCACGTCGACGACGGGCGGCGCGGGTCGCACGACGCTCGCCGCCGCGCTCGCGGTGCTGCTCGCGCGCCGCGGCCGGCCGGTCGTCGCCGTCGAATTCGATGCACAGAACCTGATGGGCGCGACGCTCGGCCTCGATACGCTGGCCGAACACGGTCTCGCGCACGGCCTGCTGGGCGGCGCCGAACCGTGGCACACGCATACGTGGGGCAACGCCGACGGCGTGCTGTTCGTGCCGTACGGGCAGGTCGACGCGGCCGGCGCGGCCGCGTGCGATGCGCGGCTCGTGGCCGATCCGGCGTGGCTCGCGCGCGCGCTCCACGAGATCGCGCTGCCGGCCGATGGCGTCGTGCTGATCGACACCGCCCGCTATCCGTCGCCGCAGGCCGAGCAGGCGATCCGGTGCGCGGACCTGACGCTCGTCGTCGTGCCGCCGGAGCCGGTCGCCTGCGCGACGACGGCCGCGCGGCTCGGCGCGCTGCGGGCCGGCGGCGGCGACCTGCGGATCGTCGTGAACCGGCTGAACCCGGCGCGCGACATGCAGCGCGACGCGCTGGCGATGCTGCGCGCGGTCGCGGGGCCGGCGTCGATGCTCGAGCAGCGCATTCACGTCGACGCGGCCGTGCCCGAAGCGCTCGCGCGCGGCAGCTGGATCTTCGACGACGCGCCGTATTCGCAGGCGTCGCACGACCTGAACGGCGTCGCGAACTGGGTCGATACGTGGCTGAAGGCGGTCGTCGCCGGCCGCGCGGGAGCCATGCGATGAAGGCCGCGTTCGCGTCGCGACTGCGCGCGCTCGGCCGTCGAGCGGCCGACTGGTGCGCGCGCGGCATCGGGCTGCCGGCGCAACGCACGCGGCTGGACTGGTTCGTGCGGCTGTTCTTCCACGCGCCGCCGGCCGGGCGGCCCGATCATGTGCGCCGCTGGGTGCGCGTCGCGTTCCTGCAGCTCGCGCACGACTGGGGCGTGCTGCAGCCGCTCAGCGTGCGCGAATGGCTGTGGCGCGCGATCGTGCGCGCGCCGCGCGCGGCCGACGGCCGGCCCGCGCGCGATCCGCTCGCGTGGTTCGACAGGTTCGTGGTGCCCGTCTACGTGGCCGGGCGCGCGGTCGGCCGGCGCATCAACGCGATGCTCGAACGTCTGCCGTGGGCGCGCTGGGGCGGCTGGCTCGATGCGCGCGCGAACGGCGTCGGCCGGCGCCGCTGGCTCGCGCCGCTGCTGCTCGTGGCCGGCGCGGTGCTGTGGGCCGCGGCCGGGATGTCGCCGCTGATGCCCGGCGCGCAGTTCGCGTTCTTCGCGATCGTCGCGGTGCTCGCGCTCGCGCTGCGCCGCCTGCCGGGCCATCTGCCGACCCTCGCGCTCGCGTCGCTCGCGCTGCTCGCGGCCGTGCGCTACGTATGGTGGCGCACGACGCAGACGCTCGATTTCCGCAGCCCGATCGAGGCCGTCGCCGGCTACCTGCTGTATGGCGCCGAAGCCTATACGTGGATGATCCTGCTGCTCGGCTTCGTGCAGACCGCATGGCCGCTCGACCGGCCGATCGTGCCGCTGCCCGACGATCCGGACACCTGGCCGAGCGTCGACGTCTATATCCCGACCTACAACGAACCGCTGTCGGTCGTGAAGCCGACCGTGTTCGCCGCGCAGAGCATCGACTGGCCCGCCGCGAAGCTGCGCGTGTACCTGCTCGACGACGGCCGGCGCCCGGAATTCGCGGCATTCGCGGCCGAGGCCGGCATCGACTACCTGACGCGCGACGACAATCTCCACGCGAAGGCCGGCAACATCAACCGCGCGTTGCCGAAGACGCACGGCGAGTACATCGCGATCTTCGACTGCGATCACGTGCCGACGCGCTCGTTCCTGCAGACGACGATGGGCGTGTTCCTGCGCGACCCGAAGTGCGCGCTCGTGCAGACGCCGCACCATTTCTTCTCGCCCGATCCGTTCGAGCGCAACCTCGGCACGTTCCGCGAGGTGCCGAACGAGGGCAACCTGTTCTACGGCCTCGTGCAGTCGGGCAACGACCTGTGGAACGCGACGTTCTTCTGCGGATCGTGTGCGGTGCTCAAGCGCAGCGCGCTGGAGGAGGTCGGCGGCGTCGCGGTCGAAACCGTGACCGAGGATGCGCACACGGCGCTCAAGCTGCATCGGCGCGGCTATACGTCGGCGTACCTGCCGACCGTGCAGGCGGCCGGCCTCGCGACCGAAAGCCTCGCCGGCCACGTGAAGCAGCGCACGCGCTGGGCGCGCGGGATGGCGCAGATCTTCCGCATCGACAACCCGTTCCTCGGGCGCGGGCTCGGCTTCATCCAGCGGATCTGCTACGGCAACGCGATGCTGCACTTCTTCTACGGGATTCCGCGCCTGGTATTCCTGACGATCCCGCTCGCGTACCTGTTCTTCCACCTGTACTTCATCAACGCGTCGTCGCTCGCGCTCGCGAGCTACGTGATCCCGTACCTCGTGCTCGCGAACATCGCGAACTCGCGGATGCAGGGGCGCTACCGGCATTCGTTCTGGGCCGAGGTCTACGAATCGGTGCTCGCGTGGTACATCGCGCTGCCGACCACCGTCGCGTTCTTCAGCCCGAAGCACGGCAAGTTCAACGTGACCGACAAGGGCGGCAAGATCGACGAAGGCTACGTCGACTGGTCGACGTCGAAGCCGTATCTCGTGCTGTTCGCGCTGAACGTGCTCGCGATCGTCGCCGGACTGTGGCGGCTCGTGGCCGACCAGGGCGACGAGGCGTCGACGATCCTGATCACGCTCGGCTGGACCGTGTACAACCTCGCGATGCTCGGCGCGGCGCTGGCCGTCGCGCGCGAAACGAAGCAGGTGCGCGTCACGCACCGGATCGCGATGCGCGTGCCCGCGATGCTGCTGCTCGCCGACGGCTCGACCGCCGCGTGCTTCACGAGCGACTACTCGACCGGCGGCCTCGGTCTTGAAGCCGTGCCGGGGCTGCCGCTCGCGGTCGGCGACACGCTGACGGTGTGCGTGACGCGCGGCGACCGCGCGTTTCCGTTCCCGGTGCGCGTGACCCGTGTGACGCCGACCCACGTCGGCGTGAGCTTCGAGGCGCTGACGCTCGAACAGGAGCGTCAGCTCGTGCAATGCACGTTCGGCCGCGCGGATGCGTGGCTCGACTGGCACGAAGGCGCGCGGCCCGACACGCCGCTCGGCGGGCTCAAGGAAGTGCTGCGGATCGGGCTGGACGGTTACGTACGAATGTGGAAGGGTGCGGCGCGCGGCGTGCAGGCCATGCTCGCGCCGAAACTCGATCGCGCGCGCGACTGACGCGGCGCGCATCATGGAGTGGGTTAGATGACGTTCTGGAATCTGTATTTCATCCTGAAGTTCGCGCTGTTCGCGACCGGGCGCCTGCAGCCGTTCTGGCTCGCGAACCTCGCGTTCGCGGTGGCGCTGGTGGCGAGCGCGCCGATCCGGTCGCGCGCATGGCGCATCGTCCGGCAGGTCGTGGCGATCGCGATCGCGGTGCCGCTGCTCGCGCGCGAGCTGCATGCGCCGCCGCTCGCCCGTCTCGCGGAGGCCGCGCGCGAAGTCAGCACGTTCCGGCTCGACTACTGGATGGAGCTGCTGCCGCGCCTGTTGCCGCCCGTGCTCGCGCTGACGATCGTCGGTGTACTGATCGTCTATTTCATCGTCAATCGCTGGCTGCGCGTCGCGACGTTCGTGGTGGCCGTGCTCGTTGTCATGCCGTTGTGGCAGGCCGGCAGCGGGCTGATGGCGCGCGTCGTCGCGCCGGCCCAGCCGCAGGCGAACGCGGCGGGCGCCACGCGCGTGGACGCACCCGAGGATCACAACGCGGCGCTCGCGACGTTCCGCGCGCAGGAATCGCAGCGCCAGGTCGCGTTCGGTCATCTCGGCAGCGACCCGGCCGCGCAGTTCGACGTGATCGTGCTGCACGTCTGTTCGCTGTCGTGGGACGACCTCGATGCGGCGAAGGTGCGCAACCATCCGATGCTGAGCCACTTCGACTACCTGTTCACGAACTTCAGCACGGCCGCGAGCTACAGCGGCCCGGCGGCGATCCGCGTGCTGCGCGCGAGTTGCGGGCAGGAGGCGCATGCGGACCTGTACAAACCCGCGCCGCAGCAGTGCCACCTGTTCTCGCAACTGGCCGGCGCCGGCTACACGGTGCAGTCGCTGCTGAACCACGACGGCCATTTCGACAACTTCCTGCAGGTGATCCACGACAACATCGGCGTGGCCGATGCGCCGATGATCTCGAACGCGGCCGCGCCCGTCGCGATGCATGCGTTCGACGGCTCGGGGATCAAGGACGACTATGCGACGCTCGCGAACTGGTACGCGCAGCGCGCGTCGGTGCCGGGGCCGGTCGCGCTGTACTACAACACGATCAGCCTGCACGACGGCAACCGCGTCGTCGGCAGCGCGCTGACGAGCATCGACTCGTATCCGCAGCGCGCGACGAAACTGATGACCGACTTCGACCGGCTCGCCGACCTGATCGCGCAATCGGGCCGCCGCGCGGTGATCGTGTTCGTGCCCGAGCACGGCGCCGCGTTGCGCGGCGACAAGAACCAGATCGCGGGGCTGCGCGAGATTCCGACGCCGCGCATCGTGCACGGGCCGGTCGGCGTGCGGCTCGTCGGCTTCACCGGCAACCACGGCGCGACGACCGTGATCGAGCAGCCGACCAGCTTCCTCGCGCTCGCGCAGTTGCTGTCGAATCTCGTGTCGAACAGTCCGTTCAAGCCGGGCGCGACGCTCGCGCAATACGCGGCCGATTTGCCGCGCACGCGGATGATCGGCGAGAACGAGGGCACGGTGACGATGCAGACGGCCGCGGGTTACGCGGTGAAAACTCCGGATGGCGTATGGATCGACGAACAGTGACGATTACCGGCGAAGGCGACGACGATCGCCTGTCGCAACCGAACGACGTGATCGGCCTCGCGCGGCATCTGCCCGCGCTCGATCCCGAGCGCTACGTCGACGAGCAGGCGCGCCGCGCGTTCGACGCGTCGCTCGATCGCTGGCCGGTGCTCGCGAAGCTGATGGGGCTGAAGCGGTAAACGCGCGACGGCCGGCATGATGGCCGGCCGTCGTCGCCTTGTCGGGGCAGGCTGCCTACTGCGCTTTGCGTTCCGGCTGCCGCGTCCATTCGTTTTCTTCGCCCGGCACCTTGCCGAAGGTCTGATCGGCCCACGCGGCCCGCGCCGCGTCGATCTTCGCGCGTTCGCTCGACACGAAATTCCATTCGATGAATCGCTCGCCCGGCAGGTGCGCACCGCCGAGCAACATCACGCGTGCGCCGTTCGCACTGGCGAGCGCCACGCTCGCGCCCGGTTCGAGCGCGGCCATCGTCGCCGGGGCGAGCGGCGTGCCGTCGACGGTGAGGTCGCCGTCGACGAGATACACGCCGCGTTCTTCATGTTCGGCATCGAGCGTGAGCGTGCCGCCCGACGCGAATTCCGCAACCGCATAGAGCGTCGGCGAGAACACGGCGACCGGCGATGCGAGCCCGAACGCGGTGCCCGCGATCACGCGCACGGTCACGCCGTCGCGCGTGAACGACGGCAGCGTGTCGGCCGCATGGTGAACGAACGCGGGTGCGGTGTCTTCATGCTCGACCGGCAGCGCGACCCAGGTCTGGATCCCGTGCACCGGCTGCTCGCGCGGGCGATCCTCGTCGGGCGAGCGCTCCGAATGCACGATGCCGCGGCCGGCCGTCATCCAGTTCACGTCGCCCGGCACGATCTTCTGCCGGAAGCCGAGGCTGTCGTGATGCATCAGCGAGCCGTCGAACAGGTAGGTGACGGTCGCGAGCCCGATGTGCGGATGCGGGAGCACGTCGATGCCGTGGCCGGCCGGCAGCACGGTCGGGCCCATTTCGTCGAAGAAGATGAACGGGCCGACGAGGCGCGCGGCGCGCGCGGGCAGCACGCGGCGCACGACGAGGTTGCCGATGTCGCTTTCGCGCGGCGTGAGCAGGGTCTTGATCGAGGCGGACATGACGGGAATCTCGTGACGGGGGCGGGAATACTCAAGCGATCGCCGTGTCGATCGCGATCGGGTGCGTGAGGATCTTGTGCACCGGGCATGCATTCGCGATCTGCAGCAGGCGTTCGCGCTGTTCGTCGGTCAGCTCGCCGTCGAGCGTGATGCGGCGCACGATCGTGCTGCCCGCGCTGCCCGATTCGTGCGCGAGCTTCACGTGCACTTCGTCGAGCGGCCAGCCTTTTCGTTGCGCATACATCTTCAACGTGATCGCGGTGCACGCGCCAAGGCTCGACAGCAGCAGCGCGACGGGCGTCGGCGCCGTATCGCCGCCGCCGAGCGACGCGGGTTCGTCGGCGCGCCACTGGTGGACGCCATCGGTGAAGTGGACGAGGTAATCGACCGGGCCGATGCTCGCTTCGACGGTGAGTTCGCTCATTGCAATTCCAGGTGGGGAAAGGGGCCGGGCCGGCCGGGCATGCCGCGGGCCGGACGTTACGGTTCGAGCAGGCGCTGCAGCCGCAGCTCCTCGAAATCCAGCTCCGATTCTATGCGGTGCAGCACCGCGTCGTCGACCCGGCCGTCGCGATGCAGGTCGAGCAGCGCGTCGCGCGACACGCCGACCAGCTCCAGTTCGACGCGCAGCATCCGCGCGCGCACGTCGGCGGGCGCCGCGCCGTCGCGGTGTGCGCGTTCGTTGAACGCGACGCGGTTGCGGTATTCGGTCAGCAGCCGGTCCAGCGATGCACGTTCGAGGCCGGCGCCGCGCTGCTCGCGCGCATCGAGTTCGGCGAGCGCCGCGCCGAACGTGTGCGCGCGCACCGCGTGCTCGGACATCGTGCGGCGCGCGGCCGGGCGCAGCTTCAGCACGCGGATCAACGGCGCGAGCGTGCCGCCCTGAACGACGAGCGTCGCGATGATCAGCAGGAACGTGCTGAACAGGATCAGGTCGCGGCCGGGGAAATTGGCGGGCAGCGCGATCGCGGCCGCGAGGCTCACGACGCCGCGCATGCCCGACCAGCCGAGCACGACCGCTTCGCGCCACGACCACGCCGCGTGGCCCGCGCGCCGCGCGCGCAGGCGGCCCGGCAGCCACATCGCGGCGAACACCCACATCATGCGCGCGCCGATCGCGGCGGCCGTCGCCGGCAGCGCGACCCGCAGGCCGGCCATCAGCACCGCGCCTTCGTGGTTCACGCCCGCGAGGATCGCGTGCAGCGCGAGGCCGATCAGGATGAACACGAGCGCGTCGAGCACGAACACGATCGCTTCCCACGTCGCCTTCGCCTTGATCCGCATGTCGGCGTCGAACACGCGATGCTGGCGCACGCCGAGCACGAGGCCGCAGGTGACGACCGACAGCACGCCCGAGCCGGCGACCGCTTCCGCGATTCCGTAGCTGCCCCATGCCATCGCGAAGGTCACGACGATGCCGAGCATCGGGTCGCGCAGGCGCGGCAGCACCCAGCACATCGCGTGGCCGCACGCGAGGCCGACCGCGATGCCGATCAGCGTGAGCGAGAAGAACAGGCCGGTGGCGCTCGCCGCCGTGATCGACACGGCGAGCGCGGCCGATACGGCCATCTGGTACAGCAGCAGGCCCGACGCGTCGTTGACGAGGCTTTCGCCTTCGAGCACCGCGACGAGCCGCGCGGGCAGCGGGTGGCGCTGCAGGATCGCCTTCGCGGCGACCGCGTCGGGCGGCGACACGATCGCGCCGAGCGTGAAGCACGCGGCCCACGGCAGTGCGGGATTCGCCGCATGCACGGCGAGCGCGACCGCGACGGTCGTGAACGCCACGGCCCCGAGCGCGAGCGACGCGATCGATGCGAGCTCCTGCCGGAATTCCTTCCAGGCGGTGTAGAACCCGCTCGACATCAGGAGCGGCGGCAGCACGGCCGCGAGCAGCAGCGCCGGGTTCATGTCGGGCACGCGCTTGCCGGCGACGGCGACCGCGCAGCCGCCGAGCAGCAGCACGACGGCCGGCGGAATCGACACGCGTTCGGCGAGCCACGTGAGCGCGCCCGCGCCGCAGATCAACAGCAACAGGTAATGGAACAGCTCGACGTTGGTCATGCGCGGCCGGCGGCGAAGGGGGGGATCAAGAAGGCTTGCGGTCGTTCGCGGCACCGCCCGGCAGCGCGCCGAACATGTGCTGGCTGCACTGCGCGTCGCGCCATGCGGTGTTCAGCCGATGGCCGGACAGCATCCGGCGCGCGACGGGCAGGATCTGTTCGCCGGCCAGCATGCCGAGCAGGCCGAGAAGCGCGATGATCGGCGGCGCGGGCGAATTCACGCCGATCGCGCCGTAGATGACGCCGGCGAGGATGCCGGCGAGCAGCGAGAGGACATACGGTTTCATGGGGTGCGCCTCGTGAGGGCCGAGCGGCGCCGGAGCGGCGCCGTCAAAGTCTTGAGAGCGTATCGGGTTTGCGTGAAGAAAAAAAGGGCGGGCGGCCCGGAACGGCCATCCATTCGGGAATCGGATCGATTCCAATCCTTGGGTGTTCGCGCCGCGCGTTTGCGGCTTAAATGTTCGGGTCCGGATGACGACGATCCGGCGCCGATGCATTCCGGGCTCCTCCCGTTGTCACGGTCGAGGCAGGCCCCCCTTTTTCCGTTCACAGGACCCATCCGCCATGAGCAACCCGAAGCTTGAAGTACTGACACCGCAGAACAGCCAGCTGATCTTCATCGACCAGCAGCCGCAGATGGCGTTCGGCGTGCAGTCGATCGATCGGCAGACGCTGAAGAACAACGTCGTCGGGCTCGCGAAGGCCGCGAAGGTCTTCAACATTCCCACCACGATCACGACGGTCGAAAGCGAAAGCTTTTCGGGCCACACCTATCCCGAACTGCTCGACGTGTTCCCGAACCAGAAGACGCTCGAACGCACGTCGATGAACTCGTGGGACGACCAGAAGGTGCGCGACGCGCTGGCCGCGAACGGCCGCAAGAAGGTGGTCGTGTCGGGGCTGTGGACCGAAGTCTGCAATACGACGTTCGCGCTGTGCGCGATGCTCGAAGGTGACTACGAGATCTATATGGTCGCCGATGCATCGGGCGGCACGTCGCAGGCCGCGCACGACATCGCGATGCAGCGCATGGTGCAGGCCGGCGTGGTGCCGGTCACGTGGCAGCAGGTGCTGCTCGAATGGCAGCGCGACTGGGCGCGCCGCGAGACGTACGACGCGGTGATGGCGATCGCGAAGGAGCATTCTGGCGCATACGGGATGGGCGTGGACTACGCGTACACGATGCTCCACAAGGCGCCGCAGCGCACCGCGACGCCGCACGAGTCGATTCCGCCGGTGCCGGCGAAGTAACGGGCCGCCGGCCGCGATCGCCGCACGGGATGCGGCGATTGCCGACCGTCGGCCGTCGCGCGTTCAGGCGGCGGGCAGCGCCCACGGCGCGTGCGAGAAATGGTCGGCGAGGAAATCGAGCAGTACCGTCACGCGTGCGGCGCGCAGCATGCCGGGCGGCGTGACGAGGTTCACGTTGATGTCCGCGATCTTCCAGTCGCTCATCACTTCCTCGAGCTCGCCGCGCTGCAATTCGTCCCATACCAGGAACTCGGGCTGCAGCGCGAGACCATGACCGCCGACGAGCGCGGGGAGGATCACGTCCGCGTTGTTCGTGCGAATGCGGCCGTGCACGTTTACACCGAAATCCTCGCCCGATGCCGGATGACGGAAGCGCCAGTGCTCGGGCGTCGGCAGGTTCGTGTACGTCAGGCATACGTGCTGTTCGATGTCGCGCGGATGCGTGGGACGGCCGCGCCGGTCGAGATACGCGGGCGACGCGACGAGCGGCCGGCGCACCGCGCAGAGGCGGCGTGAGCGCAGCGTCGAATCGCTGAGCTCGGCGATGCGGATCGCGACGTCGAAGCCGCCGGACACGATGTCGACGATGTGGTCGGTCAGCACGAGATCGATGTCGACGCGCGGATAGCGCTCGAGAAACGCGGGCAGCACCGGCGACAGGTGGCGCAGCCCGAACGACATCGGCGCATTCACGCGCACGAGGCCATGCGGCTCGAGCGCCTGCGCGGATGCTTCGTTTTCGATCAGTTCCGCATCGGCGAGCAGCCGGATCGCGCGGTCGCGCAGCAGTTCGCCGGTCGGCGTGAGCGACAGCCTGCGCGACGTGCGGTACAGCAGCATCGCGCCGAGGCGCTTTTCGAGGCGTGCGATCGCTTTCGATACGGTCGGTTGCGATACGCCGAGCGTTTCCGCGGCTTTCGCGAACGAACCGGTCTCCGCGACGCGCGCGAAGATGGCCCAGGCTTCGAGATCAGGAAGGTGTTGCATGGTCGGACGGGATGACGGGAAAGCGAAGGGGATGCGAGGGCGGCGAAGCATGCGGCCGATGCGATGCGGGTCATTCTAATCCGGCCGGGAGAAAAATCGTTATGGAATCTTATCTACTTTCACTGAGCGCCGGCGTGCTGATCGGCGTCGTGTACAGCGTGATCAGGGTGCGCTCGCCGGCACCGCCGCTGATCGCGCTGGTGGGCCTCGCCGGCATGCTGATCGGCGCGCAGGCCATCGCGCCGGTTCGTCACTGGCTCGGCTTCTGACCGCATCGAGGACAAAATCATGAGCGCAACCGATACTCAACCCGATCTCATCCTGCACAACGGGCGCATCACGACGCTCGACCGCGCGAACCCCGTCGCGATGGCCGTCGCGATTGCCGCCGGCCGCTTCGTCGCGGTCGGCAGCGACGCGGACGTGATGCCGCTCGCGGGCCGCGCGACGAAAGTGGTCGATCTCGGCGGCCGCGGCGTGCTGCCGGGCCTGATCGACAACCACTGCCACGTGATTCGTGGCGGCCTGAACTACAACATGGAACTGCGCTGGGACGGCGTGCCGTCGCTCGCGGTCGCGATGGAGATGCTCAAGCGCCAGGTCGCCGTGACGCCCGCGCCGCAGTGGGTGCGTGTGGTCGGCGGCTTCACCGAGCACCAGTTCGTCGAGAAACGGTTGCCGACGATCGACGAACTCAATGCGGTCGCGCCCGACACGCCCGTGTTCATCCTGCACCTGTACGACCGCGCGCTGCTGAATGCGGCCGCGCTGCGTGTCGTCGGCTATACGAAGGACACGCCGGAGCCGCCGGGCGGCACGATCCAGCGCGATGCCGCGGGCAATCCGACCGGCCTGCTGCTGGCGAACCCGAACGCGACGATCCTCTACGCGACGCTCGCGAAGGGGCCGAAGCTGCCGTTCGAGTATCAGTACAACTCGACGCGCCATTTCATGCGCGAGCTGAACCGGCTAGGCGTGACGGGCGTGATCGACGCGGGCGGCGGCTCGCAGAATTATCCCGACGATTACGAAGTGATCCGCAAGCTGCACGACGCGGGCGAGATGACGATCCGGATCGCGTACAACCTGTTTACGCAGAAGCCGAACGCGGAGAAGGAAGACTTCGTGAACTGGACGAAGAGCGTCAAGTACCACGACGGCACCGACTACTTCCGCAATAACGGCGCCGGCGAGATGCTGGCGTTTTCCGCGGCCGATTTCGAGGATTTCCGCGTCGCGCGGCCGGATTTGCCCGCGCAGATGGAGGACGATCTCGAAGGCGTCGTGCGCGTGCTCGCGGAAAACCGCTGGCCGTGGCGCATGCACGCGACCTATGACGAAACGATCAGCCGCGCGCTGGACGTGTTCGAGAAGGTCAACGAAGACATCCCGCTCGACGGGCTGAACTGGTTCTTCGATCATGCGGAAACCATCTCCGAGAAATCGATGGACCGGATCGCCGCGCTCGGCGGCGGCATCGCGGTGCAGCACCGGATGGCGTACCAGGGCGAATACTTCGTCGAGCGCTACGGCGCTCAGGCCGCCGAGGCGACGCCGCCTGTCGCGAAGATGCTCGGCAAGGGGCTCAAGGTGTCGGCCGGCACGGACGCGACGCGCGTCGCGTCGTACAACCCGTGGGTGTCGCTCGCGTGGCTCGTGACGGGCAAGACGGTCGGCGGCATGCGCCTGTATCCGCAGCGCAACCTGCTCGATCGCGAAACCGCGCTGCGGATGTGGACCGAGTACGTGACGTGGTTCTCGAACGAGGAAGGCAAGAAAGGGCGCATCGCGGTGGGGCAGCTTGCCGACCTCGTGGTCCCCGATCGCGATTTCTTCGCGTGCGCGGAAGACGACATCGCCGGCACGACCGCGTTGCTGACGATGGTCGACGGGAAGATCGTGTGGGGCGCGGGGCCGTTCGCGTCGCACGACGCGCCGATCCCGCCGGCGATGCCGGACTGGTCGCCGGTGCGCGAGTTCGGCGGCTATGGCGGCTGGGGCGCGACGCAGCGGGCCGGCGCGCCGTTGCAGCGTGCGGCGGCCGCCGCGATGTGCGGCTGCGCGAACGAATGCAACGTTCACCAGCATGCGCACGCGAGCGCATGGGCGAACGCATTGCCGACGTCGGACGCGAAGGGTTTCTGGGGCGCGTTCGGCTGTTCGTGCTGGGCGGTCTGACGTGGCGGCCCCGACCCCTCGCGGCGGCGCCGGCAACCCGGCATGGGTCCGCGCGCTGCTCGCGCAGCCGTGGGTGCCGCCGCTCGTGCGGCTCGCACTGGTGTCCGCTTACCTGCTCGGCGGCGTCGCGAAGGCGCTCGACTTTCACGGCGCGGTTGCGGAGCAGGCGCATTTCGGCCTGCGGCCGGCCGCGCTGTGGGCGGCGCTCGCGATCGCGGTCGAGATCGCCGGCTCGCTGTGCGTGGTATTTCGCCGTTTCACGTGGCTCGGCGCCGGCAGCCTCGGTATGCTGACGCTCGTCGCGATGTTCGTGGCGAACGATTTCTGGAACCGGACGGGCGCCGAGCGTTTCATGGCGCTCAACAGCTTTTTCGAGCATCTCGGGCTGATCGCGGCACTCGTGCTCGCGACGGTGCTCGACGATGCGCGGCAATCGGCCGATGATGGCCGTTCCATTCGATGACGATGCAACAACCAGGAAATCCGTTGATGAAAACCCTTCGTTCAGTACTGCTCGCCGCGATGTTCGCGGGCGGCCTTGCCTGCGCACCGGCGGCGTTCGCGAAACCGCCGGCGCCGCCCGCCGCGGTGCCGACGGTGGCGGTCGGTCCGCAGTACGACACGACGCACGTGTGCGTCGCCCCCGAAGACTTCGACCGCTTCACCGACAGCTTCGTCGCGACGTTCGGCGGCGAGAAGTCGAAGCAGGGCGTGTTCCAGGTCACGCCGACGCCGAGCCAGACGATGTCGCAGCTCGTGCTGACGCCGGTCGGCACGATCTCGGTGTTCGGCTTCAAGACGCCGATCCCGTATCCGTTCTGCGCGGAGCGCACCGGCTATCTCGTCACCGACATGGACGCGGCCGTGAAGTCGGCGCGCGAGCATGGCGCCGACGTGATCGTCGACACGTTCCCCGACCCGATCGGCCGCGACGCGATCATCACGTGGGCAGGCGGCGTGAACATGCAGCTGTACTGGCACACGCAGGCGCCGCACTACGATGCGTTGCAGACCATTCCCGAGAATCGCGTCTACGTGTCGCCGCAAAGCGTGCGCAAGTTCGTGCACGATTTCGTCAAGTTCTCGAAAGGCAAGGTGGTGTCCGACAACCTGAAGGCGCCGGGTATCGAAATCGGCCGGCCGGACGATACGTACCGCCGCATTCGCATCGAGTCGGGCTTCGGCAAGATGACCGTGCTGGTGACGGACGGCCATCTGCCGTACCCGTTCGGGCGCGAGATGACCGGCTACGAAGTGCCCGATCTCGCCGCGACGCTGAAGCAGGCCGAAGCCGCGGGCGTGACGGTGCTCGTGCCGCCGTTCAAGTCGGACGGGCGCGACGCGGCGCTCGTGCAGTTCCCGGGCGGCTACGTCGCCGAGATTCACGCGAGCGCGGCGCGATGAAGCACGAGGACACGATCCTTGCCGCGGTGGCCGGCTTCGTCGACACGCTGAGCTTCGTCGCGCTGTTCGGGCTGTTCACCGCGCACGTGACCGGCAACTTCGTGCTGATCGGCGCGGGCATCGCGGGCTTCGGCCAGGGCGTCGTGCTGAAGCTCAGCGTGTTTCCGGCGTTCGTGTGCGGCGTGATCGCGGCGAGCCTGATCGCGCGGTCGATGGCCGCGCGGCCCGCGTGGCAGGGCATGCGCGTGCTGCACACGGTGCAGGCCGTGCTGCTGCTCGGCTTCTGCGCGGCCGGCGTGTGGGCGACGCCCGTCACGCAGCCCGACAGCCTGGCGGCGCTGGTGGCCGGCATCGTCGGCACGTTCGCGATGGGCGTGCAGAACGCGCATCCGCGCGTGATCGCGCGTGCGGGCGGCGTGCCGAACACGGTGATGACCGGCAACGTCACGCAGGCGATCCTCGACGTCGTCGACATGCTGTCCGCCCGCACGGCCGACGGTGCGCGGGCAACGGCGCGCGCGCGCTTCGCGAAGATGCTGCCGGCGATCGTCGCGTTCGCGCTGGGTGCGGCGGGCGGTGCGCTCGGGTTCCGCTACGTCGGGTTTCTGGCGTTGCTCGCGCCCGTGGTTGCGCTGGCCGCGCTTGCGCTGTGTGCGTCGCGGGCGGCCGGTACGACCACCCCGGAGCGCGCATGATCGAGCGGAGGCGAACGAGGTCCTGCAGCCGACGCGTCGAGCGGGCCGCGCGGTTGTCGATCGTAGCCGGGCTGCTGTTCGCGGGCGCCGATGCGGTCGCGGAAACGGCAGCCGCGTCGACCTCGACTACGTCGTCGGCGTCGACCTGCACCGTCAAACGCCCGACCGTCCTGTTCAACCGCTGGCAGGAAGACTGGTCGGTGCTCGCGAATCCGTGCGTGCCGCGCAAGCCGCTCGACGGGTTGAAGTACCTCCCGCTCGGCAACGATCCGCGATCCTATCTGTCGCTCGGCGTGAACCTGCGCGAGCGGCTCGAGACCAACGACGCGCCGCTGTTCGGCATCGGCTCCGCGCAATCGGATACGTACGTGATCCAGCGCGTCGAAGTGCATGCCGATGCGCATCTCGGCCCGCACTGGCAGTTCTTCGTGCAATTGCAGGACGCACGCGCGTTCGGCAAGAACACGGCGTCGCCCGTCGACAGGAATCCGCTCGATCTCGAACAGGCATTCGCGGCCTACACGGGCGCGCTCGGCGGCGGCACGGTCAAGTTTCGCGTCGGCCGGCAGGAGATGGCGTTCGACCTGCAGCGCTTCATCGCCGCGCGCGACGGCCCGAACGTGCGGCTCGCGTTCGATGCGGTGTGGGCCGACTACGAATACGGGAAGTGGCGCTTCATCGGCTATGCGACGCAGCCGGTGCAGAACCGCAACGCGTCCGATTTCGACGACGTGTCGAATCGCGATCTCACGTTCAGCGGCGTGCGCTTCGAGCGGCAATCGGTCGGGCCGGGCGACCTGTCCGGCTACTGGTCGCGCTACAACCGCCGCAATGCGCGGTTCCTCGATGCGAGCGGCCCCGAGCATCGCGACGTGTGGGACGTTCGCTACGCGGGCACGCGCGGCCGCTTCGATTGGGATCTCGAAACGATGCTGCAGACCGGCACGGTCGGCAATGCCACGATCGGCGCGTGGGCCGTCGGATCGATCGCCGGCTACAGGCTCGACGCGCCGTGGTCGCCGCGCATCGCGCTGCAGGTCGATGCGGCATCGGGCGACCGGCATCCGCGCGACGGCCGCGTCGGCACGTTCAATCCGCTGTTTCCGAACGGCTATTACTTCACGCTGGCCGGCTATACAAGTTACGCGAACCTGATCCACGTGAAGCCGTCCGTGACGCTGAAACCGGCGGCGAACCTGTCGCTGCTCGGCGCGCTGGGCTTCCAGTGGCGCGAGACGACCGGCGACGCCGTCTATCAGCAGCCGAACATCCCCGTGCCGGGCACGGCAGGCAAGGGCGGCCTGTGGACGGGCATGTACGTGCAGTTGCGCGCGGACTGGACGATCGCCGCGAACCTGATCGGCGCGGTCGAGGCCGTGCACTTCCAGGTCGGCGACGCGATCCGGCAGGCGGGCGGGCACAACGCGGATTACGTCGGTGTCGAGCTGAAGTACGGGTGGTGACGGCCGCGCGCGGCAACCCGCCCGCGGCATGAAAAAGGGCAGCCCCGGGGGGCTGCCCTTCGTTCGTCCGGGGTCCGGCGTGCGACCGGCCCGTTCGCGGTGGACGCGATGCGATTACAGGTTCGGCGACAGCGCGAGCGCGTTCGTCAGGTCGCCCATCGGCTGCGCACCGTTCGCCTTCAGCGCGTCGTCGCGTTGCTGCAGGCCCGCGAGGCGCGGCAGCGAGAAGCGGCGCGTGATGAAGCGCAGGATCGAGCCCGTGTCGTACTGCGTATGATCGACGAAGCCCTTCTTCGCGAACGGCGACACGATCAGCGCCGGAATGCGCGTGCCCGGGCCCCAGCGGTCGGCGTTCGGCGGCGTCGCATGATCCCAGAAGCCGCCGTTTTCGTCGTACGTGACGACCACGACCATGTTCTTCCATTGCGGGCTGGCCTGCAGGTGCGCGATCACGTCGGCGATGTGCTGGTCGCCGGACGTGACGTCCGTGTAGCCCGGATGTTCGTTCAGGTTGCCTTGCGGCTTGTAGAACGTGACCTGCGGCAGCGTGCCCGCATCGATCGCCTTGATGAACTCGGCGCCGTTCGCACCGCCGTCGAGCAGGTGCTGCGCGCGGCTCGCGGTGCCCGGCGCCTGGTTCGCGAAGTAGTTGAACGGCTGGTGGTGCGGCTGGAAGTTCGGCGTCGACAGGTCGGCGCCGTAGATCACGTTCGACGTGCCGTTCTGGCTCGCCTGCAGCGCCTGGCCCCATGCGCCCGCATACCACGCCCACGACACGCCCGCGCTGGTCATCAGGTCGCCGATGTTGGTCGCCGTCTGCGGCGGCATCGTCGACGGATTGGCCGGGTCGGCGAGCAGCGGGTCGCCGCCCGCGGCCGCCTTGTTGCCGCTCGGCTGATATGCCGGCTGCATCGTGTTGATGCCGTAGAAGTCGGGCGTGAGCGCGCCGTCGTTGACGAACTTCGGCGGGCCGCTCAGCGCGGAGGCCGGCGAGTTCGTCGCCACCTTCAGCGATTTGCCGTCGGCATTGAGCACGGCGATCTTGCCGGCCGCCGGGCTCTTGTCGGCGTTCGGATAGTACGGTGCGCACGCGCAGATCAGGTACTGGTGGTTCAGGAACGAGCCGCCGAACGCGCCCATGAAGAAGTTGTCGGCCAGCACGTACTGCTGCGCGATCTTCCACAGCGGCAGCTTCGACGGATCGGCCGTGTAGTGGCCCATCGTCAGGCCGCCCGCGTCGGTCCATGCGGCGTACATGTCGTTCTTGCCGCCGTTGATCTGCATCTGGTCCTGGTAGAAGCGGTGCACGATGTCGCGCGTCGCGATGCTCATCGACTGGTTGAAGCCCTTCGGATCGTCGATCGCGAACGGCGCGTTCGGCAGGTTCGCCGTCATCGCCTCGGTCACCGCCGGCGTGATGCCGGTCGCGGTCAGGCCGCCCCAGATCTTCGGCAGCGTCGTCATCGTCGAGCCGTCGCGATCCTTCTGCACCGAGTTCGCGGCCGTCGCGTTCTGCAGGCCGTTCGCGCCCGGGAAGTTGCCGTACAGGTTGTCGAAGCTGCGGTTTTCCGCGTAGATCACGACGACGTTCTTGACGGCCGACAGACCCTGCTGCGTGACGTCGTCGCCGCCGCAGGCGGTCAGGCTGAGCGCGGCCGCGAGGGCGATCGGTGTGCAGCGAATCCAGGCGTGCTTCTTCATGCGATGTTCTCTCTCATTCGTCGTGGGTCGCGTGTGGGAACCGGGGGCGGGAGGGCCGGCGCGCGAACCTCGCGGTATCGCCCGGCTGCGCGCATTATCTGGAACCGATTTGACAGCAGGGTGTAGGGGCGCTTTCAATTGACTGTCGGTGGAACGTCATTGAACGGTCACGGAACTGACATAAGCTCCGGCCGGTTGCCCACCGCTACCAGAACAACGACGATGCACACCCTTCTGAAATCCTGCGCGTCCGCGCGATCGCTGATCTCCGCCGCGGCGACGCTCGCGGTGGTCGGCGCGCTCGCGGCGTTCGCCGGTTGCGACGCGCGGCCCGGCACGACCGCATCGGCCGCGTCCGTCGTACCGGCGGCTCAGGCGGCTCAGGCGGCCCCGGCCGCCCCGGCGGTCGCGCCGGCCACCCAGCCGCAGACGCGCGCGCAGGTGTTCGAGGGCGTGAAGCAGATGACGGCGCTCGGCAAGCAGTTGTTCTTCGATCCGTCGCTGTCCGGGTCCGGCAAGCTGGCTTGCGCGTCGTGCCACAGCGCCGAGCATGCGTTCGGGCCGCCGAATGCGCTGTCGGTGCAGCTCGGCGGCGACGACATGCACCGCACCGGCTTTCGCGCGGTGCCGTCGCTGAAGTACCTGCGCGGCATCCCGCCGTTCAGCGAGCACTTCCACGATTCGCCGGACGAAGGCGACGAAAGCGTCGACGCGGGTCCGACCGGCGGGCTGACCTGGGATGGCCGCGTCGATACGCGCGATGCGCAGGCGCGCATTCCGCTCACGTCGCCGTTCGAGATGAGCAGCTCGCCCGCGCGCGTGGCGAAGGCGGTGCGCGCCGCGCCGTATGCCGACGCATTCCGCAAGGCGTTCGGCGATCAGGTGCTCGGCGACGATCGCGCGACGTTCGATGCGGTGCTGCGCGCGCTCGACGCATTCCAGCAGCAGCCGGCGCTGTTCGATCCGTACACGAGCAAATACGACGCGTATCTGGCCGGCCACGCGCGGCTCACGCCCGCGGAGTTGCACGGGCTGCAGCTGTTCAACGACGAAAAGAAGGGCAACTGCGCGAGTTGCCACATCAGCCAGCGCACGCTCGAAGGCGGCCCGCCGCAGTTCAGCGATTTCGGGCTGATCGCGATCGCGGTGCCGCGCAACCGCGCGTTGCCCGTCAATCGCGACCCGCGCTTTTACGATCTCGGCGCGTGCGGGCCTGAGCGCACCGACCTGAAAGGGCGTGACGAATTCTGCGGGCTGTTCCGCACGCCGTCGCTGCGCAACGTCGCGCTGCGCAAGACGTTCTTCCACAACGGCGTGTATCACTCGCTCGAGGACGTGATGCGTTTCTACGTCGAACGCGACATCCATCCGGAGAAGTTCTATCCGGTCGTGCACGGCAAGGTGCAGATTTACGACGATTTGCCAAAGCGCTACTGGACGAACATCAACCGCGAGCCGCCGTTCGACCGCAAGCGCGGCGACCAGCCGGCGCTGAATGCGGCGGAGATCAAGGACGTGATCGCGTTCCTCGGCACGCTGACTGACGGATATCAGCAAACGGGCGCACCGGCGAAGCCCTAGAATGCCTTCATCGCAGCACGCATGCTATGCTCGCTCGCTGACGGGCGAGGCGCGTGCCGGAGGGCCGGCCGCCGGAAGGCCGGCCCCCGGTTCGCCGGCATGCACCGCGCCGTTCGATCGAACATCCAAGGAGAAAAACATGTCGATGCGTGCATCCCTTTCCGTCGTCACGCGCGTGCTGGCCGGCGCCGCGTGCGCAGCCGCGATGCTGCCCGCCCATGCGCAGAACAACCTGAACTTCCTGAACGACACGCCGATCAGCTATTTCAGCAAGGCCGACCGCGCGTCGCTCTCGAAGGCGGTCGTGCAGGCGCGCGACGAAGGCAAGGACGGCGAAACCACGACGTGGCAGAGCAGCGGACGCGGCACGCAGATCGACGCGAAGCTCACGCCGAGCACGACCGAGGCGGACGGCAAGACCTGCCGCGAAATCGCGACCGAAATCACGGCGAAGGGCCAGACGATGACGCTCAAGCCCGTCTACTGCAAGACGGCCGCGGGCAAGTGGCAGTTGCAGAAGCGCTGAGCACGCGCGTGACGAAACGGGGCGGCGCGACGCGCACGGTGTCGTGCGGCGTCGTGATCCTCGATGCGGCCGGCCGCGTGTTCCTCGCGCACGCGACCGACACCACGCACTGGGACATCCCGAAGGGGCAGGGCGAGCCGGGCGAGACGCCGGCCGACGCCGCGCTGCGCGAACTGCTGGAGGAAACCGGCATCGAGCTGGACGCCGCGCGACTGCTCGATCTCGGCCGCTTCGCGTACCGGCACGACAAGGATCTGCACCTGTTCGCGGTGCTGGCGGCCGAAGGCGAGATCGACCCCGCGCACTGCACGTGTACGTCGCTGTTTCCGAGCCGCCGCGACGGCTCGATGATTCCGGAGATGGATGCGTACCGCTGGACCGTGCCGGGCGACATCGATGCGTATGCGAGCCGCAGTCTCGCGCGGCTGTTTCGCACGAAGCTGTCGCTGGTGGAGCTGCATCGGCGGTTGTCGGGTGCGTGAACGGACGCTGCCGCGTTTCGCTTCGACTCACATGAAAAAACCGGCCCTGGAGCCGGTTTTTTCATGATCAGGCAACGACGGCTTGCGAATCCGCATGCCGCCGCGCGGAGCAGGCCGTCAAGCCGGCTTGCCCCAGCTGTCGCGCAGCCCGACGATCCGGTTGAACACCGGCTTGCCCGGCTTCGAATCGACACGGTCTGCAACGAAGTAGCCGTGGCGCTCGAACTGCACACGCGTTTCCGGCGCGATGTCGCCGTTGCCCGGCTCGACGTACGCCTGCACGATCTTCTTCGAATCGGGGTTCAGCGCGTCGAGGAAGTTCGCGCCGCCCGCGTCCGGATGCGGCTCCTTGAACAGGCGGTCGTAGATCCGCACTTCGGCCGGCTGCGCGTGCTTCGCGCTGACCCAGTGGATGTTGCCCTTGACCTTGTAGTTGTTCGCGCCTTCGGTGCCCGACTTGCTGTCCGGGAAGTAGTTGCAGTGCACGGCCGTCACGTTGCCGTCGGCGTCCTTGTCGAAGCCTGTGCATTCGATCACGTAGCCGTAGCGCAGGCGTACCTTGTTGCCCGGGAACAGGCGGAAATAGCCCTTCGGCGGGTTCTCGACGAAATCTTCGCGCTCGATCCACAGTTCGCGCGAGATCGGGAACGTGCGCACGCCGCGGTCCGGATGATGCGGATGCACGGGTGCCGTGCAGGCTTCCTCGAGGTCTTCCGGATAGTTGTCGATCACGAGCTTCAGCGGATCGAGCACCGCGACTGTACGCGCGGCCTTGTCGTCGAGGTCGTCGCGCAGCGCGCCTTCGAAGACGCTCATGTCGATCCACGAATCGATCTTCGTCACGCCGATCCGCTCGCAGAACAGGTGAATGCTCTCGGGCGTGAAGCCGCGGCGGCGCACGCCGACGATCGTCGGCATGCGCGGGTCGTCCCAGCCGTCGACGTGGCCTTCGGTGACGAGCTGCAGCAGCTTGCGCTTGCTGGTGATCGCGTACGTGAGGTTCAGCCGCGAGAATTCGATCTGCTGCGGCAGCGGGCGCGTGAACACGCCGGCTTCCGCGAGTTCGTTCAGCACCCAGTCGTACAGCGGGCGGTGATCCTCGAATTCGAGCGTGCACAGCGAATGCGTGATGCCTTCGAGTGCATCCGAGATGCAGTGCGTGTAGTCGTACATCGGATACACGCACCATGCGTCGCCGGTGCGGTAGTGGTGCGCGTAGCGGATCCGGTAGATCACCGGGTCGCGCATGTTCATGTTCGGCGAAGCCATGTCGATCTTCGCGCGCAGCACGTGCTCGCCTTCCTTGAACTCGCCGGCCTTCATCCGGCGGAACAGGTCGAGGTTTTCGTCCGGCGTGCGCTCGCGGAACGGCGACGGCTTGCCGCCTTCGGTCAGCGAGCCGCGGTTCGCGCGCATTTCGTCGGCGCTCTGGCTGTCGACGTACGCCTTGCCGCGCTTGATCAGCAGCTCGGCGAACTCGTACAGCTTGTCGTAGTAGTCGCTCGCGAAATACTGGTGATCGACCGCGTCCTTGCGCCAGTCGAAGCCGAGCCAGCGCACCGCGTCGACGATCGAGTCGACGTATTCGACGCTTTCCTTTTCCGGGTTCGTGTCGTCGAAGCGCAGGTGGCACACGCCGCCGTAGTCGCGCGCGACGCTGAAGTTCAGGCAGATGCTCTTCGCGTGACCGATATGCAGATAGCCGTTCGGCTCGGGCGGGAAGCGCGTCTCGACGCGGCCGCCCCATTTGCCGGTGCGGTTGTCGTCGTCGATGATGTTGCGGATGAAATTGGAAGCCGCGGGGGCGTCGTTGCGTTCGGTGCTCATGCGGTTGGCGTCAGGGTTGTGTCGGCGCGTCGCGCCGGTTTAATCCTGTAATTCTACCTGACCGGGGTCCCTCCCGCGCGGCCCGCCGGTCGGCCGCGGTCCAGTCGCGCTGCGTGTCGCAATATATCGAGTGTGTGTCGGCTGTAACACGACGTAAATCGGATTGCCCGCGCCGTTCGGCTTTTCCTATGATGGCTTTACCGATTCAACGCCGCCGGTCGCAATTTTTTGCGCGGCGGGAGGAAGCCAACAACCATGATGAAGAAGACCACTTTTCTCGTTCGTACCGCGGTGATCGTCGCGGCCCTGTCGCAACTCGGCGCATGCGCGATGACGCATACGCAGCGCAATGCCGGGATCGGCGCGGCCGCGGGCGGCGCGCTCGGCTACCTGATCACGGGCGGCCCGGTCGGCACGGTGGCCGGCGCGGCGGCAGGCGGCCTGGTCGGCGCCGGCGTACGCTGATTCACGCCGGCGGGCGCCCGCGACGCGGGCGCTTGACCGCCGGCCGCGGTCGTGCGCCTGCCTGAACGCGTCACGACCCGCTCGAAGTTCAAGCACATCCCCCGGATTTTGACAGGCACCATCAGGGAGAGGCGGGTGTGCGACACTTCGTCGACGCTACTACATGACTCCATTCGTCGACGAATCCTTCCATGACCGACTCCGTCGTTTTCGTCTTGCCGGGTTACGCCAATTCGGGCCCGCTTCACTGGCAAAGCCGTTGGGAGCGCGCCGATCCGCGTTTCGTGCGGATTGCGATGCCGGACTGGAACCACGCGTTCCGCAATGGCTGGTGTCTCGCGCTCGATCGTGCGGTCGAAGTCGCGCGCGGGCCCGTGCTCATCGCCGCCCATAGTCTCGGCACGCTGACCACCGCATGGTGGGCGACCCGCTACGCGCGGCCGGCCGCGCTCGCGAAAGTGCGCGGCGCATTGCTGGTCGCGCTGCCCGATCCTGCCGGGCCGGCGTTTCCGGCCGACGCGCACGGCTTCGGCCCGGTGCCGCACGAGCGGCTGCCGTTTGCGACTTGCGTCGTCGCGAGCAGCGACGATCCGTACGGGTCGCTTGCGTTCGCACGCGGCTGCGCGCACGCGTGGGGCAGCGCCTTTCACGACATCGGCCCGCGCGGCCACATCAACGCGGACAGCGGGCTCGGGGAATGGCCGGAAGCGCGCGGCTGGCTCGAGGCGCTCGGGACGACGGGCTGACTGCCGGTCGTGGTTCACCGAATCGGACACATTTTTTAACCAAGCGCGAATTTCATGCGATGCGTCGCGGCGCGACGTGCGCCTTGCTGCGCGTACGATTGTCTTGGGCGCGACGCGCAACCGACTGCGTGTTGTGACCAACCCCATGACTTTCTGATCGGCCGGGCCGATAAAGTGACGGCCTGTTCAATTCGATTGGAAGGAGGGGCCATGTCGAGCGGCTCGAGGCGAGGCCGACGCGAAGCAACTGTTCGACTGGGCTCCGATGGGAACCGCGGTGCAGGTATCGTGAAGATCGCATCGGCAACGCGATTCGCGATCCCGTGTCTGGCGATGCTGATCGGTCTGCTCGCCGGTTTCGGCTGGCGCAGCCTCGCCGACTGGACCGACAGCCCCATACGGATCGATCCCGGCACCGACCTGCTCAGCGTGCTGCCCGACGAAGTGATGTCGCTGACCTATACGACCGCTGCGCTCACGCTGACCGCGCAGCGCTCACAGCCCGCGGCGCGGTTCGCGGTGCAGGTGACTTATGCGGATGGGCGTGCCCCCCGGCAATGCGTGGCGTCGGCGGATCTGGCCGCGCACCTCGAGTCCTTTTCGACGATCGTCGCGCAACGGCAGCTCGACCCGGCCGACCTCGCGCGCGGATTTCCGCAGCAGATCGGGCGGCTGGATATCCGTGGTCGCATTGCGTCCGAGCCGCCGCCGGTCGTCTTCCTGGGCGCGGCGGATTCGGACGCGGTCGCCATCGCCGTCGACGGTCTGTGGGCCGGGCACGGTGGCTACGCGGCAGTTGTGCGTTCGCCATCGCGCGCGGCGCTTGCGGCGCTGGCCGGCGGCTGCGATACGCTGGCCCGGCGCTGACCGGACGGCGGGCGCCCCCGTTCCGGCCCGCCGCCGCGCCGCTCAGATCGCCTGCTTCGCCTTCAACGCGGCGATCCGCACATCGTCGTAGCCGAGCATGTCGCGCAGCACGGCTTCCGTCTGCGCGCCGAGCAGCGGCGGGGCCGTGCGCGCGTCCGGCGGCGTCGCGCTCATCCGGATCGGGTTGCGCACGAGCTTCACGTCCGCGCCGCACGGATGCGGCAGCGACACCTGCATCCCGCGCGCGACCACCTGCTCGTTGTCGAACACCTCGTCGAGCTCGTTGATCGGCCCGCACGGCACGCCGGCCGCTTCCAGCGCGCCGATCCAGTCGGCCTTGTCGCGCGCCTTCACCATCTCCGCGAGGATCGGCACCAGCGTGTCGCGATGGCGCACGCGCGACGGATTGGTCGCGAACCGTTCGTCGTCGGCCAGCTCGGGCCGCCCGCCCGCCTCGACGAACTTGCGGAATTGCCCGTCGTTGCCGACCGCGACGATGATCCAGCCGTCGCTCGTCTGGAACGTCTGGTACGGCACGATGTTCGGATGCGCGTTGCCCCAGCGCACCGGCGGCTTGCCGCTCGCGAGGAAGTTGGTGTTCATGTTCGCGAGCAGCGCGACCTGCACGTCGAGCAGCGCCATGTCGATGTACTGGCCTTCGCCCGTGCGGTCGCGGTGCGCGAGCGCGGCGAGCACGGCGATCGTCGAATAGAGGCCGGTCGCGAGATCGGCGATCGCGACGCCGGCCTTCTGCGGGCCGCCGCCCGGCTCGCCGTCGCGCTCGCCGGTGATGCTCATGAAGCCGCCGATCCCCTGCACGATGAAGTCGTAGCCGGCGCGATGCGCGTACGGGCCGGTCTGGCCGAAGCCGGTGACCGAGCAGTAGACGAGATCGGGCTTCACCGCCCGCAGCGAGTCGTAGTCGAGCCCGTATTTCTTCAACTGGCCGACCTTGTAGTTCTCGAGCACGACGTCGCTCTGCGCGGCAAGCTCGCGCACGATCTCCTGGCCTTCCGGCGTCGCGATGTCGACCGTCACCGAGCGCTTGTTGCGGTTCGCCGCGAGGTAGTACGCGGCCTCGGCGGTATCTGCGCCGTCCGCGTCCTTCAGGTACGGCGGCCCCCAGTGGCGCGTGTCGTCGCCGGCGCCCGGGCGCTCGACCTTGATCACGTCCGCGCCGAAATCGGCAAGGGTCTGCGCGCACCACGGGCCCGCGAGCACGCGGGTCAGGTCCAGCACGCGGATATGGCTCAGGGCACCCATCGTCGAATCGTCTCCTTTCATGGCGGGCCTGCGTTGTCGGGCAAGGCCGATTGGCATGCCGAGCATCTTAAGGCGAATCGGCCGCGCGGGTGGCCTGGAGCCCGTTATCAGCGGGAACAGGCTCCGACCGGTCGTCCGGAGGGTCGAGCCGCCTCGCCGGCGCTTTGCCCGGAAGCCGGCCCCGATCCCGTATAATCGATCGTTTCCGAATCCATGCCGCCGCGCGCCCCGCCTGGAGCGCCGGCGTTTGAAGCCGTCTTTGCCAGACTGTCCCCGCACGCCATGAAAGCTGCCGAAATCCGCGAGAAATTCCTCAAATTCTTCGAATCGAAGGGCCACACGATCGTCCGCTCGTCGAGCCTCGTGCCCGGTAACGACCCCACGCTGATGTTCACGAACTCGGGCATGGTCCAGTTCAAGGACGTCTTCCTCGGCACGGACCCGCGCCCGTACTCGCGCGCCACGACGGCACAGCGCAGCGTGCGCGCGGGCGGCAAGCACAACGACCTCGAGAACGTCGGCTACACGGCGCGCCACCACACGTTCTTCGAGATGCTCGGCAACTTCTCGTTCGGCGACTACTTCAAGCAGGACGCGATCAAGTTCGCGTGGGAGCTGCTGACCACGGTCTACCAGTTGCCGAAGGACAAGCTGTGGGTGACCGTCTACCAGGAAGACGACGAAGCCTACGACATCTGGGCGAAGGAAGTCGGCGTGCCGACCGAGCGGATCATCCGGATCGGCGACAACAAGGGTGCGCGCTACGCGTCTGACAACTTCTGGACGATGGGCGACACCGGCCCGTGCGGCCCGTGCACGGAAATCTTCTACGACCACGGCCCGGACGTGTGGGGCGGGCCGCCGGGGTCGCCCGAAGAAGACGGCGACCGCTACATCGAGATCTGGAACCTCGTGTTCATGCAGTTCAACCGCGACGCGCAGGGCAACATGACGCGCCTGCCGAAGCAGTCGGTCGACACCGGCATGGGCCTCGAGCGTCTCGCCGCGGTGCTGCAGCACGTGCACAGCAACTACGAGATCGACCTGTTCCAGAACCTGATCAAGGCCGCCGCGCGCGTGACCGAGGTCGGCGACCTCACGAACAACTCGCTGAAGGTGATCGCCGATCACATCCGCGCGTGCTCGTTCCTGATCGTCGACGGCGTGATTCCCGGCAACGAAGGCCGCGGCTACGTGCTGCGCCGGATCGTGCGCCGCGCGATCCGACACGGCTACAAACTCGGCCGCAAGGGCGCGTTCTTCCACAAGCTGGTGGCCGATCTCGTCGCCGAGATGGGCACCGCGTATCCGGAGCTGAAGGAAGCCGAGCAGCGCGTGACCGACGTGCTGCGTCAGGAAGAAGAGCGCTTCTTCGAGACGATCGAGCACGGCATGTCGATCCTCGAAGCCGCGCTCGCCGACGTCGACGCGAAGGGCGGCAAGGTGCTCGACGGCGAGCTCGCATTCAAGCTGCACGACACCTACGGCTTCCCGCTGGACCTGACGGCCGACGTGTGCCGCGAGCGCGGGATGACGGTCGACGAGCCGGCATTCGACGACGCGATGGCGCGCCAGCGCGAGCAGGCGCGCGCGGCCGGCAAGTTCAAGGCCACGCAGGGCCTCGAATACTCGGGCGCGAAGACCACCTTCCACGGTTACGAGGAAATCGCGTTCGACGACGCGAAGGTCGTCGCGCTGTACGTCGACGGTTCGGCCGTCAACGAAGTGAAGGCCGGCCAGGATGCGGTCGTCGTGCTCGACCACACGCCGTTCTACGCGGAATCGGGCGGCCAGGTCGGCGACCAGGGCGTGCTCGCGAACGCCGCGACGCGCTTCTCGGTGGCCGACACGCTGAAGGTGCAGGCCGACGTGATCGGCCATCATGGCACGCTGGAGCAGGGCACGCTCAAGGTCGGCGACGTGCTGCGCGCGGAAATCGACGCGCATCGCCGCGCGCGCACGCAGCGCAACCACTCGGCCACCCACCTGATGCACAAGGCGCTGCGCGAAGTGCTCGGCGCGCACGTGCAGCAGAAGGGTTCGCTCGTCGACGCGGAAAAGACCCGTTTCGACTTCGCGCACAACGCACCGATGACCGACGACGAAATCCGTCGCGTCGAGCAGATCGTCAACGACGAGATCCTGGCCAACGCGCCGGGCATCGTGCGCGTGATGCCGTACGACGAAGCGGTGAAGGGCGGCGCGATGGCGCTGTTCGGCGAGAAGTACGGCGATGAAGTGCGCGTGCTCGATCTCGGCTTCTCGCGCGAACTGTGCGGCGGCACGCACGTGCACCGCACCGGCGACATCGGCCTGTTCAAGATCGTGATGGAAGGCGGCGTCGCGGCCGGCATCCGCCGCGTCGAGGCGATCACCGGCGACAACGCGGTGCGCTACGTGCAGGAACTCGACGCGCGCGTGAACGAAGCGGCAGCGGCGCTGAAGGCGCAGCCGTCGGAACTCACGCAGCGCATCGCGCAGGTGCAGGAGCAGGTGAAGTCGCTCGAGAAGGAGCTGGGCGCGCTGAAGTCGAAGCTCGCGTCGAGCCAGGGCGACGAGCTCGCGCAGCAGGCCGTCGAAATCGGCGGCGTGTACGTGCTGGCCGCGACGCTCGACGGCGCCGATGCGAAGACCCTGCGCGAAACGGTCGACAAGCTCAAGGACAAGCTGAAGAGCGCGGCGATCGTGCTGGCGGCCGTCGAAGGCGGCAAGGTCAGCCTGATCGCGGGCGTCACGCCGGACGCGAGCAAGAAGGTCAAGGCCGGCGAGCTCGTGAACTTCGTCGCGCAGCAAGTGGGCGGCAAGGGCGGCGGCCGTCCGGACATGGCGCAGGCGGGCGGCACCGAGCCGGCGAACCTGCCGGGCGCGCTGGCCGGCGTGAAGGGCTGGGTCGAAGAACGGCTCTGACCGTTGCACGACCGACGCGATGCGGCCGCAATGACGGCATCGCGTGAATCGAAAAACGACCCGATCGGCAGATGCCGGTCGGGTCGTTTTGTTTGCGCGGCCCATGCGCGTCGCTCGGGGCGGCGCGCGGGCGCACGGGTCACGCCGGCACGGTCGGGCTCGGCTGCGCCACGTCGCCGGGCTGCCGCGCGGCGTCGGTGAGCGCATCGCGCAGCGCGGCGAGCGCCGCCGACGCATGACCGCGCCGCCACCCGAGCAGCGTGTCGATGCCTTCGAGTTCGGGAATCGTGTGCGCGGCGATGTTGCCCGTCTCGGGTTGCAGATCGAGCACCGAACGCGGCGCGACCGCGATGCCCGCGCCGGCCGCGACGCACGCGACGATCGCGTGATACGAGCCGAGCTCGAGCACGCGCGCCGGCTTCACGCCGTGCGCCGCATACCACTGCTCGACGTACTTGCGATACGCGCAGCCGCGCTCGAACGCGATCAGCGTCGGCAGGATCACGTCGCGCGGCGTACGCACCGGCGGATGGCCGCGCGGCGTGAGCAGCACGAGATCCTCACGGAAGATCGGCGCCGTCTCGAACGTGTCGGGCAGCGTGTCCGGCTCGGGCGGGCGCGCGAACAGCGCGGCGTCGATCTCGAAGTCGCGCACGCGGTCGATCAGGCACCCCGTCGTGCCCGTCCCCAGTTCGAGCGACACGTCGGGCCATGCGTGGTGGTAGCGCGCGAGGATGGCCGGCAGCCGGCTCGCGGCCGTGCTTTCCATCGTGCCGAGCCGCAGCCGCCCGCGCGGCGTGTCCTCGCGCACCGCGTCGCGCGCCTCGTCGGCGAGCGCGAGCAGGCGCTCCGCATACGGCAGCAGCGTATGCCCGGCCGGCGTCAGCACGAGCCGGCGGCCGTCGCGCACGAACAGCGCCGCGCCGAGTTCCTCCTCCAGCTGCTTGATGCGTGTCGTGACGTTCGACTGCACGCGATTGAGCTTGGCCGCCGCGCGCGTCACGCCGTTCTCGCGCACGACCGCCCGGAAGATCGCCAGCGCCGACAGGTCCATGATTCTCTCCAAAGGATGAGTCGATTCTCAATTATTCATTTTTCGAGAACGTTTGGTCAAGCTAGGATGGATCCATTCCGATTTCCGATCGGCCGGCGCGCGACGTGCCGGCCCATGCCGCCATGTCCCGCTTCGATGCTTCGACCGCCGCCGCCCGCGCGTTTTCGTCCGACCAGGCCGACCGCCGCGCCCGCGCGGCCGCGCTCGCCTGCATGGTCGGCCTGGCCGTCGTGCTCGGTGTCGGCCGTTTCGCGTTCACGCCGCTGTTGCCGCTGATGCTCGCGGACGGTTCGATCGGGCTGAAGGCTGGCAGCTGGCTCGCGTCGGCGAACTACGCGGGCTACTTTGCCGGCGCGGTCAGTTGCGCGGCGCTGCGCATCGCGCCCGCGCGGATGGTGCGCTTCGGGCTCGCGGCGACCGTGCTGCTGACCGCCGCGATGGGCGTCGGCCACGGGTTGCCGGCGTGGCTCGTCGTGCGCTTCGTCGCGGGCGTCGTCAGCGCGTGGACGTTCGTGTTCATGTCGCAATGGGGGCTGCGGCGCCTGGCCGAACTGCATGCGCCGGAATGGAGCGGGGTGATCTACGCGGGGCCGGGCGTCGGCATCGTGGCGACCGGGCTGATCGGCAGTGCGCTGGCCGGCCCGCGCGCGGCGGTGGGCTGGCTGGGCTTCGCGGCGTTGTCGGCCGTGCTGTCGGTCGCGATCTGGCGCACGTTCGGTGCGGCGCCGGCTTCGACCGCGGCCCCGCGCGCGCAGGCCATGCCGCCGGCCGCCGCGCCACATGCGGCGCCTGGCGCACCCGGCGCCCCGGCGGCGCCGGCCGGCACGCGAAGCGGTCGCGCGGACGCCGCGTGGCTCGTCGTGCTGTACGGCGCGCCGGGCTTCGGCTACATCATCACCGCGACGTTCCTGCCGGTGATCGCGCGCGCCGCGCTGCCGGCCGGCTCGCCGTGGCCCGACCTGTTCTGGCCGATGTTCGGCGCGGCGCTGATCGTCGGCGCGATCACCGCCGCGCGGCTGCCCGGGCACTGGGACAACCGGCTGCTGCTGGCGGCCGGCTGCGCGACGCAGGCGCTCGGCATTGCGGCTGGGATCGTGTGGCCGAACGCGGCCGGTTTCTCGATCGGCAGCGCGCTGCTCGGCCTGCCGTTCACCGCGATCACGCTGTTCGCGATGCGCGAGGCGCGGCGCCTGCACGGCGAGCGCGCGGCCGGACTGATGGGCTACGCGACCGCGTCGTATGGCGTCGGGCAGATACTCGGGCCGCTCGTCGCGGCGCCGCTGGCCGCGCGCTTCGGGTCGTTTACGCCCGCGCTGTGGGTCGCGGCGGCCGCGCTGCTGGCGGGTGCGGCCGGTTTCGCGGCGACCGCCGCACGTGGGCGCCGGTCATCCTGACGCCAGCGGGGCCGGATCGTATCCGGCGCGGGCAAACTCGCTAGAATGAAGCCTTTCCCGCGCCGAGCGGGTGCCCGACGCGGCCTGCAGGCTACCGTCCGGCGCTCGCCATGCCCCATCGATGACCACCGCCGACTACCGTTTTTGCCCGCGCTGCGCGAGCCCGCTGACCGAGCGGGCCGATCCCGACCACGAAGGCGGCCGCATTCGCCAAGCCTGCCCCGACGATACCTGCGGCTACGTGCACTGGAACAACCCGCTGCCGGTCGTCGCCGCGATCGTCGAACTCGACGGCAAGATCCTGCTCGCGCGCAACGCGGCGTGGCCCGAGGGGATGTTCGCGCTGATCACCGGCTTCCTCGAAAACGGCGAGACGCCCGAGGACGGCATCGCGCGCGAGGTGTTCGAGGAAACCGCGCTGAAGGCCGAGCAGGTATCGCTCGTCGGCGTGTACGAATTCATCCGCAAGAACGAGCTGATCATCGCGTACCACGTGCGGGCGTCGGGCACGGTATCGCTGTCGCCTGAACTGCTCGAATACAAGCTCGTCGATCCGCCGCTGCTGCGCCCGTGGCGCGCCGGCACGGGCGTCGCGCTCGCCGACTGGATGCGCGCGCGCGGCCTCGATTTCGAATTCGTCGACCGGCCGGGGCAGTGACGGGCCGGCCTGCCCGCAGCGCGCCGTTCGCCGTGCCGCGTGCGATCGCGACGCGGCGCTGCGTTGCTGGCCGGCGCGCCGCGTGCTTCGGCCGCCGCGTGTCGTTCCAGTCGTCCCCATCGTCCGCATCGTTCCCTTCGCTTCCATCGTCCTGAGCGCCATCGCCATGTCCGACAAGCCGCAGCCCCGTCCGCGCGACGCCTATCGCCACTTCCTGCCGATCACGACCCGCTGGATGGACAACGACGTCTACGGGCACGTGAACAACGTCGTCTACTACAGCTACTTCGACACCGTCGTGAACGAGTACCTGATCCGCGCGGGCGTACTCGACGTCGAGCACGGGCAGACGATCGGCCTGGTCGTCGAGACGCAGTGCAACTATTTCGCGCCGCTCGTGTTCCCGCAATCGGTCGATGCGGGCCTGCGCGTCGTGAAGCTCGGCACGTCGAGCGTGCGCTACGAAGTCGGGCTGTTCGCGCAAGGCGATGCGTCGCCCGCCGCGCAGGGGCATTTCGTGCACGTGTACGTCGATCGCGGCACGCGCCGCCCGGTGCCGCTGCCCGACGCGCTGCGCGCCGCGCTCGAACCGCTCGCCGCCTGACGACGCGCGGTGCACGCGTTCGCGCTCCAGGCCTTCAACGGCCTCAGCTACGGCTTGCTGCTGTTCATGCTGTCGGCCGGCCTCACGTTGATCTTCAGCGTGCAGGGCGTACTCAACTTCGCGCATGCGAGCTTCTACATGCTCGGTGCGTACGTCGGCTACGGCATCGCGGCCCATGCGGGCTTCTGGCCCGCGCTCGTGCTGGCGCCGCTGGCGGTCGGGCTGCTCGGCGCCGGCTGCGAGCGCGTGCTGCTGCGCCGCGTGCAGGCGCGCGGCCATACGAGCGAACTGCTGCTGACCTTCGGGCTCGCGTACCTGATCGGCGAGGGCGCGAAACTCGCGTGGGGCCTCGCGCCGCTGCCGGCGCCCGTGCCGCCGCTGTTCGACGGCGCGCCCGCGAGCGTGTTCGGCCTCGCGCTGCCGCGTTACCGGCTGTTCATGATGGCGATGTCCGCGACGATGCTGATCGCGCTCGGCGTGTTGCTGCGCGCGTCGCGCCTCGGGCTCGTCGTGCGCGCGGCGCTCACGCATCGTGCCGCGGTCGAGGCGCTCGGCTACGACGTGCCGCGCGTGATGACGGCGCTGTTCGGCGCGGGCACCGCGCTCGCGGCGCTGGCCGGCGTGATCGGCGCGCCGCTCGCGGTGATCGAACCGGCGCTGGCCGAGACCGTCGGGTCGGTCGTGTTCGCGATCGTCGTGATCGGCGGGCTCGGCTCGCTCGGCGGCGCGTTCGTCGCGTCGCTCGCGGTCGGCTTCGCGCAGACCTTCGCGGCCGCGAGCGACACGTCGCTGCGCGACCTCGCGCAATGGACGGGCCTCGCACTGCCCGACAGCGTGGCCGCCGTGTCGATCGCGCAACTGGCGCCGCTCGTGCCGTACCTGCTGCTCGTCGCGGTACTGGTCGCGCGGCCGCGCGGGTTGTTCGGCGAGCGTGCCGATGCGTAGCCGCGCAGTGGCCGGATGCGCGCGCTGGGCGCTGTTCGCCGCCTGCTTCGCGCTGCCCGCGTGGCTGTGGCCGCACGGCGCGGTGCTCGGCTATCTCGCGCAGACGGCCGCGCTCGTCGTGCTCGCGCTGTCGTACAACCTGCAGCTCGGCACGACCGGGCTGCTGTCGTTCGGGCATGCGGCATTCGCGGGCCTCGGCGCGTTCGCGGCCGCGCACTGGTTCAATCGCGTCGGCGGCCCGCTGCCGCTGTTGCCGCTCGTCGGCGGCGTGGCCGGCGCGGGCTTTGGGTGCGTCGCCGGGCTGCTGGCGACGCGCCGTTCCGGCACCGCGTTCGCGATGATCACGCTCGGGCTCGGCGAATGCGTCGCGGCGGCCGCATGGAGCGTGCCCGCGTGGTTCGGCGGGATCGGCGGCGTGCCGATCGACCGTGCGGGCGGCGCGCCGTGGGGCAACGGGTATTTCGGCGCGCCGGCGCACGCGTATGCGGTGATCGCCGCGTGGTGCATCGTGTCGGCGTGGGCGATGCATGCGCTCACGCGCACGCCGCTCGCACGGCTCGCGAACGCGGTGCGCGACAACCCGGCGCGCGTCGCGGCGCTCGGCACCGATCCGCGTCGCGTGCGGCTCGCGATGGTTGTCTGCGCATCGTTCTTCGCGGGTATCGCCGGCACGCTGACGCTGATCGACGTCGAGATCGCGACGCCCGACAGCGTGTCGATGGCGCGCTCGGCGACCGTGCTGATCGCCGCGGTGATCGGCGGCACCGGCGCTTTCTTCGGGCCGGCGGCCGGCGCGGCCGTGCTGACCGCGCTGAGTATCGGCGTCGCCGGCGTGTCGCGCGCGTGGGCGCTGTATCTCGGCCTGCTGTTCGTCGCGATCGTCGTGGCCGCGCCGGGCGGGATCGCGGGCGTTGCACAGGCGCTCGCGCGAGTGCTGCGGCGCGGCGCGCCGGCAGTCGAGCGGTGGCGCGCGCTGTGCGGCGTCGCCGCGTGCGCGCTCTGGAGCGTTGCGATCGTCTGCGCGGCCGAGCTCGGTTATGCATGGCGCTTCGCGCAGGACGACGGCGCGCGCCTCGCGTTCGGCGCATGGCGCATCGACGCCGATACGCCGATCGGCTGGGCCGTCGCGGTTTCGGCTGCCGGCATCGGCACGCTGCTGTGGAGCTGGCGCGCGCGGCTCGTGCACGGCGCGGCGGTCGCCACGCGGGAGGATGCGCGATGAACGGCAACGCGATCGCGCTTCACGGCGTCGTGCAGCGCTTCGGCGCGCAGACCGTGCTCGACGGTGTCGATCTGAGCATCGCGGCCGGCGAGCGCCACGCGCTGATCGGGCCGAACGGCGCGGGCAAGTCGACGCTGTTCGGCGTGATCGCCGGCGCGACACGGCCGACGCGCGGGCGCGTCGTGCTGCACGGTGTCGAGCTGCGCGGGCGCGGGCCGGTCGTCGCGAGCCGCCTCGGCATCGGCCGCAGTTTCCAGCAGACGAGCGTATTCGCGCGCCTGAGCGTATTCGACAACCTGCGCTGCGCGGCGCTGCATGCGCCGGCCGAGCGGCGGCGCTGGTGGGACCGGCTGCGCGAATCGGGGTCGGTCGATCTCGCGGCCGCGCGCGTGCTGCACGACATCGGCCTCGACGCGCGGCGCGACACGCCGGCCGGCGAACTGAGCTATGCGGAGCAGCGCGCGCTCGATCTCGGAATCGCGCTCGCGAGCGGCGCGCGGACGCTGCTGCTCGACGAGCCGACGGCCGGCATGAGCCGCGCGCAGGCGGCGCGGATGATCGCGCTGATCCGTGCGACGACGCAGGGCCGCACGGTGCTGATGATCGAACACGACATGGACGCGGTGTTCGGTTTCGCCGAGCGCATCACGGTGCTCGTGCGCGGCGCGGTCGTCGCGACCGGCGCGCCCGACGCGATCCGCGCCGATGCGCGCGTGCGTGCCGCGTACCTGGGCGAGGGCGCGACATGAGCGCCGTGCTCGACATTCGCGGGCTGCGCGCGTGGTACGGGATGCAGCCCGTGCTCGACGGCGTCGATCTCGCGCTGGCGCCGGGCGAGACGCTCGCGCTGCTCGGCCGCAACGGCTCGGGTCGCTCGACGCTCGCGAAGTCCGTGATGGGGCTCGTGCGTACGGCCGGCTCGGTGCGCGTCGCCGGTGCCGAATGCGCGGGGGCGCGCACCTTCGAGATCGCGCGGCGCGGCGTGGCTTACGTTGCCGAAAGCCGCGACGTGTTTCCATTGCTGAGCGTGCGCGACAACCTGCGGCTCGGTTTGCGCGGCGCGAGCGGCGCAGCCGAACGCACGGCGCTCGACCGCCTGTTCGAGCGTTTTCCGCTGCTGGCCGCGCGCGCGGACGTGAAAGCCGGGCGGCTGTCGGGCGGCGAGCAGCAGGTGCTCGCGCTGGTGCGCGCGCTTGCCGGCCGCCCGCGCGTGCTGATCGTCGACGAACCGGCCGAAGGGCTCGCGCCGCTCGCGGTCGACGAGATCGGCGCGTGCCTCGCCGCGCTGCAGGCCAACGGCGTCGCGATCGTGCTGATCGAGCAGCGGCTGCAGCTCGCACCGCGGCTCGCGCGGCGCGTCGCGGTGATGGGGCGGGGACGGATCGTCTACGACGGCGCGCTCGACGGGCTGGACGGCGAGGTCGCCCACGCATGGCTGAGCGCGGGCTGACGGCGCCCGGTCGATTGTTCGGCAAACTCCGCCAGTCAATTCGCGTCGAGCCGCTTTATCGCTGCGGTGCGGCAACGTAAATTGCCAGTCAGGCCGGTCGCCATCGCAACGCATCGATGCATCGATGCATCGATGCATCGACGCATCGTCGCGGCGACCGGCGCCATCCATCGAAGGTCTTCTGACTGAGGAATGAAATCATGAGCAAGCTGGCAGGCAAGGTCGCGATCGTCACGGGCGCATCGAAGGGCATCGGCGCGGCCATCGCGAAGGCACTGGCCGACGCAGGCGCGGCGGTCGTCGTCAACTACGCGAGCAGCAAGGCGGGCGCGGATGCGGTCGTGAGCGCGATCACCGAAGCGGGCGGCCGCGCGGTCGCGGTCGGCGGCGACGTGTCGAAGGCCGCCGACGTGCAACGCATCGTCGATACCGCGATCGACACGTATGGCCGTCTCGACGTGGTCGTCAACAATTCCGGCGTGTACGAATTCGCGCCGATCGAAGCGATCACCGAAGAACACTATCGCCGGCAGTTCGACACGAACGTGTTCGGCGTACTGCTGACGACGCAGGCGGCCGCCAAGCATCTCGGCGAAGGCGCGAGCATCATCAACATCAGCTCGGTCGTGACCAGCATCACGCCGCCGGCCAGCGCCGTATACAGCGGCACGAAGGGCGCGGTCGACGCGATCACCGGCGTGCTCGCGCTCGAGCTCGCGCCGCGCAAGATCCGCGTGAACGCGATCAACCCGGGGATGGTCGTGACCGAGGGCACGCACAGCGCGGGCATCATCGGCTCCGAGCTTGAAACGCAAGTGCTCGGCCAGACGCCGCTCGGCCGCCTCGGCGAGCCGAACGACATCGCGTCGGTCGCCGTGTTCCTCGCGTCGGACGATGCACGCTGGCTGACCGGCGAGCGCCTCGTCGCGAGCGGCGGGCTGCGCTGACGCGCCAGGTCGGCGCGCGCCGCTATGCGCTCATCGCCAGCGCGGTCGCGCCGACGTGCCACCGCAAGCATTCGACGACGAGCGCGTGATTGTCTTCGGAGCCGAGCCCCGCGATCGTCATCGCGCCGACGATGCCGGCGCCGGCGAGCCGCAACGGCACGCCGCCGCCGTCGAGCGCGTAATCGTCGTCCGACAGGCCTTGCGAGCGCAGCGACCAGCCGGCACGCCGAAAGCACGCGCCGACCGCGAGCGAACTCTGGCCGAAACGCAGCACCGTGTTCTGCCGGCGGCGGATCGCATCGCCGTCGCGCGCGTCGCTGCCATCGAGCGCGCAATAGAACAGCGGCGCGTGCCCGCCGACGATGCCGACCGCAATCGGCAGCCCGCGTCGCGTCGCGAGGTTGACCGCGATTTCTCCGATGCGGCGCGCGACGGCTGCATTGAAGTGCGGCAGCGCCGGGTTCGACGCATCGTCGTCGAAGGCGTGGGGTTCGAGGCGAAAGGGGGGCGTCACCATGGCGGCTCCGTCGCATTGCCGGCGCTGCACGCGCGTGCCGGGCGTTGCATCGTCACGGGCCGCGCGCGGGCCCGTCTTCCGTTCGGTGCTTCGGCGTTTCAGTGCTTCAACGATGGGGCGCCGCGTCCAGCATCCACTCGTGCGCGGGATCGTTCTTGAACGCCCACGCACGGCTTGGGCCCGCCATCACGTTCAGGTAGTACAGGTTGTAGCCGTGAGGCGCCACCACCGGGTGATAGCCGCGCGGCACCATCACGACGTCGTGATTCTCGACCGCGCAGGCTTCGTCGAGGCTGCGGTCGTCCGTGTACACGCGCTGGAACGCGAAACCCTGCGGCGGATCGATCCGGTGATAGTAGGTTTCCTCGAGCGAGGTTTCGTCGGGCGCGGCGTCGCGGTCGTGCTTGTGCGGCGGATAGCTGCTCGAATGGCTGGCCGGCGTGACGACTTCGACGACGAGCAGCCGGTCGGCGGCCGGGTTGTCGCCCATCAGGATGTCGCATACGTAGCGCGTGTTGGTGCCTTGCCCGCGCACCGAGCGGCGCATCCGCTCGCCGTCGAGGCGCAGCACGCGCTTGTCGCCGCTCGCGTACGGCGCGGTGCACAGCGCGACTTCCGCATCGCGCGTCGCGACCAGCGTCACCGTCTTGCCGCCCGGCACGTACAGCGCGTCCGGCGACACGTCCTCGAACACGCTGTCGCGCCTGCCGAGCGCGTCGTGGGTTTCGCCGTCGACTTCGGCGCGCACCGTGCCCGTCAGCACGACGACGCACAGTTCGCGCGTGCCGGTGTCGAGCGTTTCGGTGTCGCCGGCCTTCAGGCGCAGCGCGCGAAAGCCGACGTGTTTCCAGCCGGCCGATTCGGGCGTGACGTTGCAGATTTCGCGGTCGGCGGATGCCTTGACCAGGAGGGGAGAAATCGTCATGAGATGGGTCTCCGCAATAGGGTGGGGCGCGACCGCCCAGGCGCTTGCGCGCGTGCTCAAGCGCTCAACCGGTCGACGATCGCGCGCAGCGAGTCGTAGCCCTTCTTCGCATACGCATAGCTCGGCGCGACGGCCGGATCCTGCTCGGCCTCGACGACGAGCCAGCCTTCGTAGCCGGCGTCCTTCAGCGTGCGCAGCGTCGCGTCGTAATCGAGCGCGCCGTCGCCCGGCACCGTGAAGGTGCCGTTGATCACGCCGTTCAGGAAGCTCCAGCCGTCGTTGCGCGCCTGGGTGACGACTTGCGGCCGCACGTCCTTGCAATGCACGTGGGCCACGCGCGTTACGTGCTTCTTCAGCAGCGCCACCGGGTCGGCCGCGCCGCCGAAATACGCATGGCCGGTGTCGAACAGCAGGAACACCTTCGCCGGATCGGTCAGCGCCATCAGCCGGTCGACGTCGGCCGGCGATTCGACGTACGCGCCCATGTGGTGATGGTAGGCGAGCTTGATGCCGTACGTGTCGAGCAGGTGCGCGCCGAATGCGTCGAGGCGCGCCGCATAGCGCCGCCACGCTTCGTCGTCGACGAAACGCGGCCGCTTCGCGACCGGCGTGTCGATGCTGCCCTGGATCGTGCCCGCGCATTCGCCGTACACGACGACCTTCACGTCGTTGAATTGCAGCTTCGTCATGTGCGCGCGGCAGCGCTCGATCTCCGCCGCCACCGCATCGGCGTCCGTCATGCCCGGCGCGACTTCCGCGAGGAAGCCCGAATACCAGCCCGACACGCACACGAGCCCGAATTCGGCGAGCTTCGCCTTCAGTTCGGGGCCCGTCTTCGGAAACTTGTTGCCGAGCTCGAAGCCCGCATAGCCGATCTCGGCGCCTTCCTTCAGCGCCGTTTCGAGCGGCGTCTCGCCGCCGAGCGACGGCAGGTCGTCGTTCATCCACGACAGGGGATTGATACCGATGCGGACGTTCCAGCTCATGACGTGCTTCCTTGGTTCGAATGTTGTTTTACCGGTGCGGCAGAGGCGCGGGGCAGGCGCGCTCAACGTCGCTGGCGCGTCTTCGCGTCGAGATACGCGCGGTGCGCCGCTTCGACGCCGGCGCGTCCGGATACCTGCGGCACCGCGACTTCCCACCACGCGCCGCCGTCGTCGGTCGTGCGATGGTGCGTGGTGTCGATCACGAGCACCTGGCTCTTCGTCGCCGCACGCGCGCGCTTCATTTCATCGCGCAATTCACCGACGTCGCGCACGTGCACGGCTTCGGCGCCCATCGCGCGCGCATGCATCGCGAAGTCGATCGTCGAGCGCTCGCCGCCTTCGGGCACGCAGTCGTCGAGCATGTTGTTGAAGCTCGCGCCGCCGCAATGGCGTTGCAGCCGCTCGATGCAGCCGTAGCCGCGGTTGTCGAGGATCACGACGATCAGCTTGCGGCCGAGCATCACCGACGTCGCGAGTTCCGCGTTGAGCATCATGTACGAGCCGTCGCCGACGATCACGATCACTTCGCGCTCGGGGCGCGCGAGCTTCGCGCCGAGGCCGCCCGCGACTTCGTAGCCCATGCACGAATACGCATAGTCCATGTGGTAGTTGCCCGGCACGCCGCTGCGCCACAGTTTGTGCAGTTCGGCCGGCAGCGTGCCGGCCGCGCACACGACGAGATCGTCGCGCGCGCTGTCGCGCCCCGCGTCGGCCGCGGAGTCGCGCACCGCGCCGATCACTTCCGCGTCGTACGGCAGCGTGTCCTTCGGAATCCGCGTGGTCAGCTCGGTCACGCGCGCGTTCCATGCGGCGGCCTGGTCGCGGTTCGCGGCGGTCCACGCCGCGTCGGCGCGCCAGCCGGCCAGCGCGGCCGATAGCTGCCCAAGGCCCGTGCGCGCATCGGCCACGAGTTGCCGGCCGCGCTTCTTGCCCGCGTCGAACGGCTGCACGTTCAGGCTCAGCAGCGCCGCGTCGCCGTAGAGCGCGTGCGAGCCGGTCGTGAAATCCTGCAGCCGCGTGCCGACCGCGAACACGACGTCGGCCTGCGCGGCCGCGCGGTTCGCGGCGGGCGAGCCCGTCACGCCGATCGAGCCGAGGTTCAGCGGATGATCCCACGCGAGGCTGCCCTTGCCGGCCTGCGATTCGGCGACGGGCACGCCGTGCGTGTCGACGAACGCGCGCAGCGCGTCCCACGCCTGGCTGTACAGCACGCCGCCGCCGGCGACGATCAGCGGCTTCTTCGCGGCTTTCAGCACGTCGAGCGCGTCGGCGAGTTCGAGCGCGTCGGCCGGCGGCCGGCGCATCCGGATCACCGGCGGCGCGAAGAAATCCTCGGGCCAGTCGTACGCGAAGGTCTGCACGTCCTGCGGCAGCGCGAGACACACGGGCCCGCACTGCGCGGGATCGGTCATCACCTGGATCGCGCGCGGCAGCGCGACGAGCAGTTGCTCCGGCGACGTGATGCGATCGAAGTAGCGCGTGACGGGCCGGAAGCAGTCGTTCGCGCTGACGTCGCCCTGTTCGAAATCCTCGATCTGCTGCAGCACCGGGTCGGGCAGCCGCGACACGAACACGTCGCCGGGCAGCAACAGCAGCGGCAAGCGGCCGACGTGCGCGAGCGCGGCGGAGGTCAGCATGTTGGTCGCGCCGGGGCCGATGCTCGACGTCGCGGCCATCATTCGCTGGCGGAAATGCGCTTTCGCGAACGCGACGGCCGCGTTGGCCATCCCTTGCTCGTTGTGCGCGCGAAACGTCGGCAGCCGGTCCTTCTCCGCATGCAGCGCTTCGCCGAGCCCGGCCACGTTGCCGTGGCCGAAGATCGCGAACACGCCGCCGCAATACGGCAGGATCTCGGTGCGCCCGTCGGGCTGGACGACTTCGGCGCGCAGGGCGGCCAGGTAGCGCACGAGCGCCTGGCTGACGGTCAGTCTTACGGTGGTGGTCATCGTCGGTCGATAGAGAGGAGTCGGGTGGTCGTCACGAACACGGGGCATCAGGCCGCGGCGGCCCGCGCGGTGGCCCGGCGGCCGAGCCACGCGTCGACCAGTTGCGCGAAGTTGCCGGCCACTTCGTCGATCAGCGCCTGATCGTCGATCCGGCCCGCGAACCAGTTCAGCGACGCATCGGCCCACAGCGTGCGCCCGACCATGAAGCCCTTGACGATCGGGTTGGTCGCCGAGCGGAAGCTGTCGACCAGGTATTGCAGCGGCTGGTTCAGGCCGAGGATCACCGCGCCGCGGCAGTACGGGTCGCGCTCGGCGATCAGCGCGGCGAGCCGCGCCCAGCCGTCGGCGGTGAGCGGCGTGAGCTTCCACCATTCGGGCTTCACGCCGAGGTTGTAGAAGCGCGCGACCGTGCGCAGCACCGCGTCGTCCTCGGTGCCGGCCGGCGTGACCGCGCGCGGCGGGATCATTTCCAGCAGCAGCTCGTTGCCGCTCGCGCGCGTGGCTTCCCACAGTTCCAGCACGCGCTGTTCCTGCTCGACGCGCAGGTCGACGGGGTCGTCGGGGTGATAGTGAACGAGGCACTTCACGACCTGTTCGGTCGGCCAGTGCGTGAGCGACGAGCCGACCGAGCGCGTGTCGTCGAAACGCAGCGGCCGCGAGCCGGGGAGCTCGACCGGGCGGCCGACCCACCAGCCGCGCCCCGTGGCCGACGCGAGCGCGTCGCTGCCGTATGCGCCGCCGTCGATCAGCACGCCGACGTGGCCGGCGATCCCGCGATCGCGCTCGACCTGTTCGACCGCGCGCACGAGCAGGCGCTTCAACGTCTTGATCCGTGCTTCGTCCGCGCCGGCCTGCACTGCCAGCTCGTAGAACTGGCTGCGATGGTCGAACGCCATCACGCACAGGTCGTCCCAGTCGCGGCGCGGCACCGTCACGCGATGCAGGTGCGCGAGCGTGCGATCGGCATCGACCGCCGGGTTGCGGCCGCCGTCGAACCAGTGCGCGAGTTCGGCCGGCGTCGGCATCGCGGCCGAGCACGCGTGGCGCGACACGACGATCGCGCCGCACGCGTTCGCGATGCGCGTCGATTCGGCCCAGTCGCGCCCGCGCAGCAGCCCCGACAGCAGGCCCGACAGGAACGCGTCGCCCGCGCCGAGCACGTTGAGCACCTCGACCCGCTCGCCGAGAAAGGTCGGCGCATCGTCGATGCGCGCCGGGATGTCGCCTTCGATCACGCAGCAGCCGAGCGCGCCGCGCTTGACCACCAGCGTCGCGTTCGTGATCGCGCGCACCGCCTGCAACGATGCGATCAGGTCGTGCGGCACGCCGCCCGCGATCAGGAATTCCTCCTCGGTGCCGACCAGCAGGTCGAATTCGCCGAGCACCTGCTGCAACTGCCGCGTCACCTGCGCGTCCGGCACATAGCGGTTTTCGCCGGCGCCGCGCGCGGTCAGCCCCCACAGCACCGGCCGGTAGTCGATATCGAGGATGCGCACGGCGCCGTGGCGGCGCGCATACGTCAACGCGGTCAGCGACGCCTCGCGCGTGCCCGGCGTCGACAGATGCGTGCCGGTGATCGCCAGCGCGCGGCAGCCGGCGATGAAGTCCTCGCTGATCTCGTCGGCGCGCACGGCCATGTCCGCGCAGTTCTCGCGCACGAACAGCAGCGGGAACGTGTCGCGATCCTTCAGCCCGAGCAGCACCAGCGCGGTCAGGCGCTCGCGGTCGGTCTGCAACTGGCTCGTGTCGCAGCCTTCGCGCTCGAGCGTCTCGCGCAGGAAGCGGCCCATCTGCTCGTCGCCGACGCGCGAGATCATCGCGGTCTTCAGGCCCAGCCGCGCGACGCCGAACGCGACGTTGCCCGACGAACCGCCGAGATACATCTGGAAGCTGCGCGCATCCTCGAGGCGGCTGCCGTACTGCTGCGCATAGAGATCCACGGCCACGCGGCCGAGGCAGGCGAGATCGATGGGGCGGTCACTCGGAAAGTTCAGGCTCATATCACGTGTCACGCTCGCGGCCGGCGTTCGGCGCTGCCGGCGGATTGGGGGGCCGATTGGGCGGCGGCTGTCCGCGGCACGTGCCGCACGACGCGAGGCTGCCTGCCGCCGGGAATCGGGCTACGGAACGGAGTCTAGACTTTTTGGAAATCTAGTTCCCTAGGTGAAATCACGTAGAAATAAATTTCCAAATTTTCGAGGAAGTGATCTACAGTTTCATCCGGATGCTTCAGTCCCGATCGGACCAGATCGGACTCGGCCCGGCGGCGCGCAACGCGCCGTCTTCCGCCCCCGGAGATGAGGAGACAGATTGATCATGAAGACCAAGCTGATGGCCGTCGCGGCCGCCGCGATCCTGGCCGCGCCGCTCGCGCATGCCGAGAAGATCGGCGTGACGATGGCATCGTTCGACGACACGTTCCTGACCATCCTGCGCAACAGCATTGCCGATTCGGCGAAGAAGGACGGCGTGACCGTGCAGATCGAGGACGGCGGCAATGACGTCGGCAAGCAGTTGAGCCAGGTCCAGAACATGATCGCGCAGAAGGTCGACGCGATCATCGTGAACGCGGTCGATACCGACGCGACGCCGAAGATCACGAAGATGGTGACCGCCGCGAAGATCCCGCTCGTCTACGTGAACCGCAAGCCGGTCGATTTCGACAAGCTGCCGGCCGGCGTCGCGGTCGTCGCCTCCGACGAGAAGCAGTCGGGCACGCTGCAGGCGCGCCAGGTGTGCAAGCTGCTCGGCGGCAAGGGCGACATCCTCGTGCTGATGGGCGAGCTGTCCAACGAGTCGGCGCGCGCCCGCACCAAGGACATCGAGGACGTGATCGCGACGAAGGATTGCGCGGGCATGAAGATCGTCGACAAGCGCGAAGGCAAGTGGAGCCGCACGCAGGGCCAGGACATCACGATGAACTGGCTGAGCTCCGGGACGAAGTTCGACGCGATCGTGTCGAACAACGACGAAATGGCGATCGGCGCGATCAACGCGCTGAAGGCCGCGCGCAAGCTGACGCCGAAGACGGTCGTCGCCGGCATCGACGCGACGCCGGACGGCCTCGCGGCGATGAAGGCCGGCGAGCTGAAGGTGTCGGTCTACCAGAACGCGACCGGGCAGGGCGCGCAAGCGGTGGCCGCGGCGCTCAAGCTCGCGAAGAAGCAGCCGGTCGATCGCTACGTGAACGTGCCGTTCGAGCTCGTCACGCCGGAGAACATGAACCAGTACGCGAAGCACTGACCGGTTTTCCCGCTGAACTGCGCGGGCCCGGCGCGGCCGGGTTCGCGCGCGACTTTCGAGGAACGTCCATGTTTACAGCCAGGATCGCGCGCTCGATGGCCAGCGAAAGCGCGCCGGCCGCTTCGTCCGCCGCGCCCGGCGCGGCCATGGCCGACTGCGTGCTCGAGGTGCGCGGCGTCGGCAAGTCCTTTCCCGGCGTCGTCGCGCTCGACGGCGTGCAGTTCCGCGTGCGCCGTGGCACCGTTCATGCGCTGATGGGCGAGAACGGCGCCGGCAAGTCCACGCTGATGAAGATCATCGCGGGCGTCTACACGCCCGACCAGGGCGAAATCCTGATCAACGGCGAGCCCGTCGTGCTGAACGGCCCGCTCGATGCGCTCGACCGCGGCATCGCGATGATCCATCAGGAGCTCAACCTGATGCCGTACATGACGGTCGCGGAGAACATCTGGATTCGCCGCGAACCGAAGAACCGCTTCGGCCTGATCGATCACGCCGAGCTGCGCCGCCGCACGGCCGAGCTGTTCGAGCGGCTGTCGATCGACATCGATCCGGAAACCGACGTGCGCACGCTGACGGTCGCGAGCCGCCAGATGGTCGAGATCGCGAAGGCCGTGTCGTTCGACTCGGACGTGCTGATCATGGACGAGCCGACCTCCGCACTGACCGACAGGGAAGTCACGCACCTGTTCCGGATCATTCGCCAGTTGCGCGAGCAGGGCAAGGGCATCGTCTACATCACGCACAAGATGAACGAGCTGTTCGAGATCGCCGACGAATTCTCGGTGTTCCGCGACGGCAAGTACATCGGCACGCACGCATCGAGCGACGTCACGCGCGACGACATCATCCGCATGATGGTCGGGCGCGAGATCACGCAGATGTTCCCGAAGGAAGCGGTGCCGATCGGCGACGTCGTGCTGTCGGTGAAGGATCTCTGCGTCGACGGCGTGTTCCGCGACGTGAGCTTCGAGCTGCGCGCGGGCGAGATTCTCGGTGTCGCGGGCCTCGTCGGCTCCGGGCGCTCGAACGTCGCGGAGGCGCTGTTCGGCGTCGTGCCGGCCACGTCGGGCGAGATCCGCATCGACGGCAAGCCGGTGCGCATTTCGACGCCCGCGCAGGCGATGCGGCACGGAATGGCGTTCCTCACCGAGGACCGCAAGGACTCCGGCTGCTTCCTGAATCTCGACCTGCTCGCGAACATGGAAGCGGCGGTGCTCAGCCGTCGCTACGTGAAATTCAACTTCGTGCAGCACGCGCAGTTGAAGCGCGACTGCGAGGAAATGAGCCGGATGCTGCGCGTGAAGTCGCCCGGGCTGCACGAGACCATCCAGAACCTGTCGGGCGGCAACCAGCAGAAGGTGCTGATCGGCCGGTGGCTGCTCACGCAGCCGCGCATCCTGATCCTGGACGAACCGACCCGCGGCATCGACGTCGGCGCGAAGGCCGAGATCCACCGGCTCGTCAGCGCGCTCGCCGGCAAGGGCGTCGCGGTGCTGATGATCTCGTCGGAAATGCCGGAAGTGCTGGGCATGAGCGATCGCGTGATGGTCATGCACGAAGGGCGCATGACCGGCATCGTCGATCGCAAGGACGCCGACCAGGTCCGCATCATGGATCTCGCGTCGCGCTGAGCCGAAACAAGATTGGAGACAACTGAAATGGGCAACCTGAACCCGGTCGCGGATGCGCGGACCATGACACTCAAGTCGCGGCATGCGAAGTGGCCGCCCGAACTGAGCATCTTTCTCGTGCTGGTCGGCATCAGCCTGTTCTTCGAGATCGTCGGCTGGGTCGTCGTCGGCCAGAGCTTCCTGTTCAATGCGGAGCGGCTCGAGATCATCGTGCTGCAGATGGCCGTGATCGGCATCATCGCGGTCGGCGTGAACCTCGTGATCATCACCAGCGGGATCGACCTGTCGTCGGGGTCGGTCGTCGCGGCCGCCGCCGTCGTGTCGGCGAGCCTCGCGCAGGTGTCCGACTTCCCGCGCGCGGTGTTTCCGCACCTCACCGACCTGCCGGTCATCTGGCCGGTGCTGGCCGGCGTGTGCGTCGGGCTGCTGGTCGGCCTGCTGAACGGCACGCTGATCGCGATGACGGGCATCCCGCCGTTCATCGCGACGCTCGGCACGATGGTCGCCGCGCGCGGCTTCGCGAAGTGGTTCACCAACGGGATGCCGGTGTCGATGCTGACCGACCCGTTCGCGGCGATCGGCGCGGGCGCCAATCCGGTGATCATCTTCGTCGTGATCGCCGCGATCTTCCACGTCGTGCTGCGCTACACGCGCTTCGGCAAGTACACCTATGCGATCGGCGCGAACCGCCACGCGGCCGTCGTGTCGGGTATCAACGTCACGCGGCACCTGATCTTCGTCTATGCGATCGCGGGCCTGTTGAGCGGGATCGCCGGCACCGTGACGGCCGCGCGCGCGATCTCCGGCCAGTCGGGCATGGGCGTGATGTACGAGCTCGATGCGATCGCGGCCGTCGTGATCGGCGGCACGTCGCTGTCGGGCGGCCTCGGCCGCGTGACGGGCACCGTGATCGGCGTGCTGATCCTCGGCGTGATGACGTCGGGCTTCACGTTCATCCGCATCGACGCGTATTACCAGGAGATGGTGAAAGGCGCGATCATCGTCGCGGCCGTGATCGCCGACCAGTACCGCAACAAGAAGTCGCGCCGCTGAGCGATTCCGAAACTACCGAAACCACGAAACTGTCCGGGAAGAAGATGAAGATCGCGCTGGATCCCTACATGATTCGCCATCTGCCGCTCGACCGGCTGCCGCACGCGGTCGCCGAGCTCGGCTACGACCAGATCGAGCTGTCGCCGCGCAGCGACTTTCTCGACTGGTGGGTGATGCCCCGCGCGACGCGCGAGCGCATGGCCGCGTTCCGCCAGGCGATGCGCGCGAGCGGCGTCGGCCTCGCGTCGCTGCAGCCGATGTACCGCTGGGCGAGCCCGTTCGACGACGAGCGGCAATGGGCCGTGCGCTGCTGGAAGAAGGCGATCGAGGTGGCGGTCGAGATGGAGTGCCCGCTGATGGTGTCGGAGTTCGGGCGCGGCGCGTCGCCCGAGCGCTCGGTCGGCGAGCGGCCGGGCGCGAACCCTCAGCCGCTGTGCGAGGCCGCGTGGTTCCGGTCGATGGACGAGCTGCTGCCGATCCTCGAGCGCGAGCGCATCGTGCTGTCGGTCGAGCCGCATCCGGAGGACTGGATCGAGCAGTTGCAGCCGGCGATCGACATCGTCACGAACATCGGCTCGCCGTCGCTGAAGCTGTCGTATATCGCGCCGCACACGTTCTACTACGGCGACGACATGGCCGCGATGATCGCGGCCGCCGCGCCGATCCTCGCGCACGTGCGCGTGGCCGACACGTTCGACCACCGCAAGAGCAGCCAGCTGCGCTACATCGTGAACCCGCCCGGCTCGAACCAGATCCGCGTGCACCAGCATCTCGACATCGGGCAGGGCGAGATCGACTGGGACGAGTTTTTCCGCGCGCTCGGCGCCGCCGGCTTCGACGGCGTGATGTCGTCCTGCGTGTTCGCGTGGGAGGACCGCGCGGAAGCCTCGTCGCGCTACATGCGCGACACGATCCAGCGCTACGTCGATCGCCATTTCGACCGCACCGCGCGCTGACCGACGGATGACCGATTACCGACCGGCGCGGCATGGGCCGCGCCGCTGATGAACGAACCACCGGAGACAACTGCATGACCTTGCAAATCGGCGTGATCGGCTGCGGCGCGATCGGCCAGGACCACATTCGCAGACTGACCCGCACGCTGTCCGGCGCGCGCGTCGTGGCCGTCAATGACATCGATCCGCGGCAGGCGCGCGACGCGGTGACGAAATACGGGCTCGATGCCGAGATCTACGGCGACGGCCACGAAGTGGTCGCGGCCGCCGACGTGCAGGCCGTGCTCGTCACGTCCTGGGGGCCGACGCACGAAGCGTTCGTGCTCGACGCGATCGCGCACGGCAAGCCGGTGTTCTGCGAGAAGCCGCTGGCCGTCACGGCCGACGGTTGCATGCGGATCGTCGAAGCCGAGCTCGCGCACGGCAAGCGGCTCGTGCAGGTCGGCTTCATGCGGCCGTACGACGAAGGCTATCGCGCGTTGAAGCGCGTGATCGACAGCGGCGAAATCGGCGCGCCGCTGATGCTGCATTGCGCGCACCGCAACCAGTCGGTCGGCGAGCGCTACACGACCGACATGGCGATCACCGACACGCTGATCCACGAACTCGACGTGCTGCGCTGGCTGCTTGGCGAGGATTACACGAGCGCGCAGGTCGTCTATCCGAAGAAGACGCGCCATGCATCCGCGCATCTCGCCGATCCGCAGATCGTGCTGCTCGAAACCGCGAGCGGCGTGCGCATCGACGTCGAGATCTTCGTGAACTGCCAGTACGGCTACGACATCCAGTGCGAGGTGGTCGGCGAGCAGGGCATCGCGAAGCTGCCCGATCCGCCGGCCGTCGGGCTCAAGCATGCGGCGCGGCAGTCGGTCGAGATCATGACCGACTGGAAGGAGCGCTTCATCGCGTCGTACGACGTCGAGCTGCAGGCGTTCATCGACGGCGTGCGGCAGGGCGTGCTGACCGGGCCGTCCGCGTGGGACGGCTACGCGGCGGCGGTCGCGGCCGACGCGTGCGTGCGGGCGCAGAAAACCGGCGCGGTCGAGCCGATCGCGATGGCCGAGCGTCCCGCGTTCTATCGCGGCTGACCAGCGCCCGCCCGCCGCTGACCTGCCGGACCGACCGACATGACGACGAAGATAGGTTGCGCCCCGTGCTGCTGGGGCGTCGACGACGTGAACAACCCGCATCTGCCGCCGTGGCGGCACGTGCTCGCCGAGGCCGCGCAGGCCGGTTATTCGGGCATCGAGCTCGGGCCCTATGGCTATATCCCGCTCGAACTCGACGTGGTGAGCGCCGAGCTCGAGCGCCAGCGCCTGAGCATCACGGCCGGGACGATTTTCGACGATCTCGTATCGCCGGAGAACCTGCCGAACCTGCTGCGCCAGACGCGCGACATCTGCGCGCTGATCACGCAGTTGCCGAAGCTGCCGACGCAGGACGGCCAGCGCTACGCGGCGCCGTACCTGGTCGTGATGGACTGGGGCCACGAGGAGCGCGACTACGCGGCCGGCCACGGCGATCGCGCGCCGCGGCTGTCCGACACGCGCTGGGCGCGGATGGTCGACCATATCCGGCAGATCGCGACGATCGCGCGCGACGAGTTCGGCGTGCGCGCGGTGATTCATCCGCATGCGGGCGGCTACATCGAATTCGCGGACGAGATCGACCGGATCGTTGCCGACATTCCGGCCGAGACGGCGGGCCTCTGTCTCGATACCGGCCACCTGTATTACTCGGGCATGGAGCCGGAAGCGTGGTTGCGCCGCCATGCGGCGCGTCTCGACTACGTGCATTTCAAAGACATCGACGCAGCCGTATACGACGCGGTGATGGGCGAGCACATCGCGTTTTTCGCCGCCTGCGCGCGCGGCGTGATGTGCCCGATCGGCGCCGGCGTGCTCGACTACCGCGCGATCCGCGAGGCGCTCGACGACATCGGCTACGCGGGCTATATCACGATCGAGCAGGAACGCGACCCGCGCAGCGCCGGCACGAGCCTGCGCGACGTCGCGGCGAGCCGCACGTTTCTCGCGTCGGCCGGTTTCGCATGACCCATGAACACGCACCAGGAACACCACCATCATGATTGACGGACAGATTCTGCTTGGACATTCGATTCGCTGGGGCATGGTCGGCGGCGGACTCGGCAGCCAGATCGGCTACAGCCACCGGTCGGCCGCGCTGCGCGACGGCAGCTTCCAGCTGGTTGCCGGCGCATTCGATATCGATCCCGAACGCGGCCGCCAGTTCGGCGTGAAGCTCGGCGTCGCGGCCGAGCGCTGCTATCCCGATTACGCGACGATGTTCGACGCCGAGGCGCGTCGCCCCGACGGCATCCGCGCGGTGTCGATCGCGACGCCGAACAACACGCACTTCGAGATCTGCCGCGCCGCGCTGAACGCGGGGCTGCACGTGGTCTGCGAGAAGCCGCTGTGCTTCACGACCGAGGAGGCCGAGGCGCTGCAGCGGCTGTCGGTCGAGAAGAACCGGATCGTCGGCGTCGCGTACGGTTATTCGGGACACCAGATGATCGAGCAGGCGCGCGAGATGATCGCGCGCGGCGACCTCGGCGAGATCCGCATCGTGCAGATGCAGTTCGCGCACGGCTTCCACAGCGAGGGCGTCGAGGCCGCGAGCGCGGCCGCGCGCTGGCGCGTGGATCCGAAGTTCGCGGGCCCGAGCTACGTGCTCGGCGACATCGGCACGCACCCGCTGTACATCTCGGAAGTGATGGCGCCCGAGCTGAAGATCCGGCGGCTGATGTGTTCGCGGCAGAGCTTCGTGAAGAGCCGCGCGCCGCTCGAGGACAACGCGTTCACGATCATGGAATACGACACCGGCGCGATCGGCTACGTGTGGTCGAGCGCGGTGAACGCCGGCTCGATGCACGGGCAGAAGGTGCGCGTGATCGGCTCGAAGGCGAGCGTCGAATGGTGGGACGAGCACCCGAACCAGTTGCGCTACGAAATCCAGGGGCAGCCTGCCCAGGTGCTCGATCGCGGAATGCCGTACCTGCATCCGCACGCATTGCGCGAAGATCGCATCGGCGCCGGGCATCCGGAAGGGCTGTTCGACGCATGGTCGAACCTGTACGCGCGCTTCGCGCTCGCGATGGACGCGGCCGATCGCGGCGACACGGCGGCATTGAAGACCATTCGCTTTCCGGACGTGCACGCGGGCGTCGAGGGCGTGCGCTGGGTCGAGAACTGCGTGCGTTCGGCCGATGCGGGCGGCGTGTGGATCGACTATCGTTGAAGCGGGCAAGGCCGGCTGCGCCGCGCTTCGCCGCGGCAGCCGGCCTCGGTACACACCCTGATCTTTACGCCGCCGCGCGCGCGTTGGACAATCGGTTCCAGTCTTGCCGTGGAGCGTACGTCAACAGACCCTGGTGATGATCGAGCGCGTGGGAGCGAGCACGCGGCACGGGCCGTGCCGCAAACGTGATTAAATTCGCCCTTCATGCATGTATCCAGTCGAGCCCCGGGCCGCGCCCGCCAGCCACGCGCGCGCATCGGGACCGTCAACTTCGCGCTATCCGATGAGTTCATCCGAGAAACCTCCCGCCACCGTCGAGGCGTTCCTGCAGCACCTGACGCAGGAGTACGACGGCCTCAGCAATCGCCTGAAGGTGATCGCGCGCCACGTGGAAACGCATCGGGACCAGCTTGGGCTGGAAGGCATCCAGTCGCTCGCGGAGGCCTGCGGCGTCCAGCCGTCGGCCGTCGTGCGCTTCGCGAAGCACTTCGGCTTTTCCGGCTTCTCCGAAATGCAGCGGCTGTTCCGCGAAGGGCTCGCGCAGCAGATCGCGCCGGGGCGCGCATACAACCTGCGGCTGCGCGACGTGATCGAAGCCGGTTCGTCGAGCCTGCAGCCCGAACAGATCGCCGACGAATTCATCAAGGGCAGCATCGCCGGGATGCAGCAGTTGCGGCAGACGCTCGACTCGCAGGCGCTCGCGCGGGCCGTCGACCTGCTCGCCGATACGCAGGCGATCTGGATCGCCGGGTCGCGGCGCGCGTTTCCGATCGCCGTGTATCTCGACTATGCGCTGCAGCACACCGACAAGCGCATCGGGCTGTTCAGCGCGCTCGGCAGCATGCATCTCGGGCAGATCCGGTCGGTGCGCGAGGGCGACGTGATGATCGCGATCTCGTTCATGCCGTACGCGGACGAGACCGTGCAGGTCGCGCAGCAGGCCGCGCAGCGCGGCGCCCGGCTGATCGCGATCACCGACAGCCGGATGAGCCCGCTCGCGCGGGAGGCCGAGGTGACGCTGATGGTGCAGGACAGCGCGACGTTTGGCTTTCGCGCGCTGACCGCGACGATGGGCCTCGCGCAGAGCCTGTTCGTCGCGCTCGCGTACCGGCTCGAGCTATCTTATATGCCGAGCGCCGACGGCGCGCACGGCACGAAAGCCGGTTGATCCCGACTGGCTGCGCACCGCCCGCCGAACGGCTCGACGGGCGGCGCACCGGCCGGCTTACTTCGCGGTCGGCATCGCGAATTCGGCGCCCTTGCCGATGCTCGACGACCAGCGCTGCATCACCGACTTCTGGCGCGTGTAGAAGCGCACGCCTTCCTCGCCGTACGCGTGCATGTCGCCGAACAGGCTCTTCTTCCAGCCGCCGAAGCCGTGCCACGCCATCGGCACCGGGATCGGCACGTTGATGCCGACCATGCCGACCTGGATGCGCCGCGCGAATTCGCGCGCGATCCCGCCGTCGCTTGTGAAGCACGACACGCCGTTGCCGAACTCGTGCGCGTTGATCAGGTCGACCGCTTCGCCGAAATCCTTCACGCGCACGCAGCCGAGCACCGGCCCGAATATTTCTTCCTGATAGATGCGCATGTCGGGCGTCACGTGATCGAACAGCGTGCCGCCGGTGAAGAAGCCGGCCTCGCGGCCCGGCACGCGCAGCCCGCGCCCGTCCACCACCAGTTGTGCGCCTTCGTTCACGCCCTGCTCGATATAGCCTTCGATGCGCTTGAGCGCTTCGCCGGTGACGATCGGGCCCATCTCGACTTCCGGCGACATCCCGTCGCCGATCACCAGCTTGCGTGCGCGTTCGGCGACCGCCGGCACGATCCTGTCGGCCACGTCGCCGACCAGCACCGCGATGCTGATCGCCATGCAGCGCTCGCCGGCCGAGCCGTACGCGGCGCCGATCAGCGCGTCGACGGCCTGCTCGATGTTCGCGTCGGGCATCACGACGAGGTGGTTCTTCGCGCCGCCGAGCGCCTGCACGCGCTTGCCCGACTGCACCGCGCGCTGCTGCACGTACGCCGCGATCGGCGTCGAGCCGACGAAGCTGACGGCCTGCACGTCCGGGTGGTCGAGCAGCGCATCGACCGCGTCCTTGCCGCCCTGCACGACGTTGAACACGCCGGCCGGCAGGCCCGCCTGCGTGAGCAGGTCGGCGATGAACAGCGCGGCCGACGGGTCGCGCTCGCTCGGCTTCAGTACGAACGTGTTGCCCGTCGCGATCGCGACCGGGAACATCCAGCACGGCACCATGCACGGGAAGTTGAACGGCGTGATGCCCGCGACGACGCCCAGCGGCTGGCGCATCGTCCAGTTGTCGATGCCGGTGCTGACCTGGTCGGTGAAGTCGCCCTTCAGCAGTTGCGGCACGCCGCATGCGAATTCGACGATGTCGATGCCGCGCGCGACTTCGCCTTGCGCGTCCGAGAACACCTTGCCGTGCTCGGCGGTGATGATCGCCGCGAGCGTGTCGCGGTGCTCGTTCATCAGTTGCAGGAAACGGTGCAGCACGCGTGCGCGGCGGATCGGCGGCGTGTCGGCCCAGGCCGGGAACGCGGCGTGGGCGGCGGCGACGGCCTGCCGCACTTCGCTGTCGTCGGCCAGCGCCACGCGACGCACCGCGCGACCGAGCGCCGGATTGAGGACGTCCTGGAAGCGGCCGCTGCGGCCGGCGACGGGCGCGCCGTCGATGTAGTGGCCGACGTCGGCGTCGGACGTATACGCGGGAACCGTGGTCATGCGTGTCTCCTGGGGATGAAGGCGAACAGCGCCCAGTCTAGGGAAACCGGCAGGGCGGGAGAAGTCCGCCAAACTTGATTCACTGTTCAGAATTCTGAATAATCGGCGGATGAATCAGCAAAATGTCCAGGCGCTCTGGCCGCATATCCATTCGCTGACGGTGCTGGCCGCGGCGGGCAGTTTCACGGCTGCCGCGCAGCGGCTCGGCATCAGCAAGGCCGCGATGAGCCAGCGCATCGCCGATCTCGAAAAGGCGGCCGGCGTGCCGCTCGTGCGCCGCACCACGCGCAGCGTGCGGCTCACCGATGCGGGCCAGACGCTCGTCGACAGCACGCGCGACGCGTTCGAGTCGATCGGCCAGCATTTCGCGCGCGTGAAAGATCTCGCCGGCGAGCCGCGCGGGCTGCTGCGCGTGACGGTGCCGGTCGCGCTCGGGCGCCAGCAGGTCGTGCCGCACCTGCCCGATTTCCTGCGCCGGCATCCGGGCGTGCAGATCGAGCTCGACCTGTCGGATCGCCTGCACTCGCTGACGCAGGAGGGCTTCGATCTCGCGATCCGCCATACGACCACCGCGCCGCAGACCCACGTCGCATGGAAGCTGTGCGACACGCGTTCGCTGCTGGTCGCGAGCCGCGACTATCTCGACGCGCGCGGCGCGCCGCGCCACCCAGGCGAGCTCGTCGATCACAGCTGCCTGTGCTACCTGCGCGAGAACGAGCCGGCCGCGTGGAGCTTCGAGCCGGACGGCCGCCGGCGCGAGCGCGTGAGCGTGCCGGTGCGCGGCAGTTTCGCGGCGAACAACAGCGAGGCGATGCGCGAGGCCGCGCTCGGCGGGCTCGGCATCGCGCTGCTGCCCGATTTCAGCGCGCGGCGCGATCTCGACGCCGGCCGCCTCGTCGCGCTGCTCGACGGCTGGCGGCCGTCGGGCGCGTTCGGCGACCATATTTTCGCGATCCGCCCGTACAGCCCCGTCGTGCCGAGCGCGGTGCGCGCGCTCGTGCGGCACCTGCGCGAACGGCTCGCGGGCGGTTTCTCCGGCGCATGAGCCGGATGCCGGCGGGCGCCGGGCCGTGGGCGCCCGGGCAGGCGCGGCGGCGCTGCGGTAAAATCGCGGCTTCCTCCCGCGCCAGGTGTGGCGCGTCATTCGAAGGTCGACAGCCGATGCAGATTCACAAGGAAGTGGACGCGCGCGGGCTCAATTGCCCGTTGCCGATCCTGCGTGCCAAGAAAGCGCTTGCCGATATGGAAAGCGGGCAGATCCTCAAGGTGCTCGCGACCGATCCGGGCTCGCAGCGCGATTTCGCCGCGTTCGCGAAGCAGACGGGCAACGAGATCGTCGAATCGACGACGCAGGACAAGACCTTCGTGTTCCTGATGCGCCGCCGCTGAAGGCGCGCATTACCCATCCCGCCGCGGCAGGCTTCCGGCCGGCCGTGTCTTGCCGCTCCTTTCTGACAATTCTTAAACCTCGTCGCGCGACCGGCTGCGTATACTGAGCCGGCCGGTCGTCCGCTCCCAGCGGAGGCGCCGGCCACGGTACGTCGCACGGCGGGCTCGGGGGCCATGCCTGACGCTACCGTCGTACAACGGGGAGAGGACATGTCCTTCAGACCAGGGACCTTTGGAAGCCCGTCCGGAGCGGAAAGCATTGCGCCCGTGCGCACGTCGGAATTGAGCCGGATCGAGCTCGATCCGCAACAGGACCGCCACGCGCGTGCCGCGCTGGAGGCGTATGCGGATTCGGCCGCGGCCGAGATGCCGTGGCTGGCCGAGTGGCTCGACGAACGGCTGCGCGATGCCGCGCGGGACGACGGCTCGGGCCCGACCTACTGCGGCGCGACGATCGAACGCGTGTTCGATCTGGCGCAGGCATGGGCGGCGGGCCAGCCCGACTACGCGGCCGGCGCGTGGGAGCGCGTGCGCGACCAGCTGCAGCGGATGCTTGCGCAACCGCCGCTGGCGGAGCCGCCGTCGCCGCGCGTGCCGACAGACGACTGTGCCGAGCCGGTGGCCGGCATCGCGGGCGCCGAATAGGCGTCCGGTTGCGCAACAGAAGGGATTATTCGAAGAAAGGGCGATAGTCCGCGCAATTTCTTGGCGAATTTCATACTACTATGATGAAATCGCCGGTTCGTCCGTGCCCCGTTTTTGAGATATTTAGCCGGGGTCGCCGGGGTGCGCAGGAGGCGCGAGCGGCGAACGACGGCTCGCCGGCCGGTATCCGGAACGCCGCGCGCATGCTGCGCGGCCGGGGCAGGCGCGGGAGCCGAATGGACGAACCGACTTCGATTTGCGGGGTGCTATGAGAATTGCTGTACTGGATGACGATCCGGCCCAGACGGATTTCGTCAGTCAAACGCTGACGGCCATCGGCCACACGTGCTACGCGTTCAAGGAAGGCAAGGCCCTGAAAAAGCGCCTGCAGCGCGAGACGTTCGATCTGCTGGTGCTCGACTGGAACGTGCCCGACATGTCCGGCGAGGAAGTGCTCAAGTGGGTGCGCGCCAACCAGACCGAGCACAGCCTGCCGATCATCTTCATGACGAGCCGCGACGACGAGGCGGGTATCACGCAGATCCTCAACGCCGGCGCCGACGATTACGTGGTCAAGCCCGTGTCGGGCCCGATCCTGCGCGCGCGCATCGGTTCGCTGCTGCGCCGCGCGTATCCGGTCAACGCCGAGGCGACCGTTCGCGAGTTCGACCAGTTCCGTTTCGATGTGAACCTGAAGCAGGCGTACGTCGGCGACAAGGCCGTCAGCCTCACGCAAAAGGAATTCGAGCTCGCGCTGCTGCTGTTCCAGCATCTCGACCGGCCCCTGTCGCGCGCGCACATTCTCGACCTCGTGTGGAAGCAGGCGACCGACATCCCGTCGCGCACGATGGATACGCACATTTCGATGCTGCGCACCAAGCTCGGCCTGCGGCCCGAAAACGGCTACCGTCTCGCGCCGATCTACGGGTACGGCTACCGGCTCGAACGGGTCGGCCAGGGGGAACCGGAGTGATCACGCGAATCACGCCGCGCACGGCGAGCCTGCGTACGGCGGCGCTGCACGCGGCCTGCGCGGCGGCGTTGGCGTTCGCCGTGCAGCCCGCCGTCGCGCAGCCGCCCGCCGCCGCGGGCAAGATGGTCGTCTATCGCACGCAGGCGGGCGACACGCTGTACGACGTCGCCGCGCGCTACCTGCAAGGCGCGGACGACTGGCAACTGCTCCAGCAGATCAACGGCGTGCCGGCGCCGAAGCACCTGCAGCCCGGCATCGCGCTGAAGCTGCCGGTCGCGCGGCTGCGCAAGGAAAAGCTCACCGCACGCGTGGTCGCGGTGCAGGGCACGGCCGAGCGCGCGTCCGGCGGCGCCTTCGCGCCGCTCGCGAACGATGCGACGCTCGCCGAAGGCGACCGCGTGCGCACGGGCGCGAACGGCTTCGTGACGATCGAGCTGAGCGACGGCACGCACATGAGCCTGCCGCCCGACAGCCAGCTCGACCTGAAGTCGCTGCGCCGCACGGTGCTGACCGGCACGCTCGATCGCGAGTTCGAACTCACGCGCGGCTCGGTCGACAGCGAAGTCACCCACCTGAAGAAACGCGACGACCGCTTCCAGATCCGCTCGCCGTCGGTCGTGGCCGGCGTGCGCGGCACGCGCTTTCGCGTGAACTACGACGCGGCCGGCAATGCGACGACGCGCGTCGAAGTGCTCGACGGCACCGTCGGCGTCGCGGGCGGCCGGCGGCCGGCCGACGCGACGCTCGTGCATGCGAATTTCGGCAGCGTCGCGACGTCGTCCGGCGCGGTCGGCGCGCCCGTCGAACTGCTGGGCGCGCCAACGCTCGCGCATCCCGACAAGGTGCAGGACGAGCCCGACGTCGCCTTCGACGTCACGCCGCTCGCGCAGGCGCATGCGTATCGCGTGCAGCTCGCGCACGATGCGGGGCTGCTCGACCTGTTCCGCGAGACGCGTACCGATTCGCCGCGCGCGGTGTTCCGCGACGTGCCGAACGGGAACTACTTCGTGCGGATCGCCGCGATCGATGCGAACGGCCTCGAGGGACGGCCGCGCACCTATGCGTTCGAACGCCGCGTGATGGGGCTCGACGCGAGCGCGTCGCAGGGCGCGGGCGGTTACGAGTTCCGCTGGTCGCCGAATGGCTCGGGCAAGAACGCGCGTTACCGCTTCGTGCTGTCGCGCTCGAAGGACCTGAGCGCGCCGGTCGTCGATCAGGTCGGCCTGCACGCGCGCCAGATCACCGTCGCGCACCTGCCGCCGGGCGACTATTTCTGGGCCGTGACCGTCGAGGATTTCGAAGGCGGCAAGTTCTACGAGAAGACCAGTCCGGTCAGCGCGTTCACGTTGTCGCGCTGACCCGCGGCGCATGAGACACGACTCCGTTTCTCCGCGGCGGCGCCTCGGCCGCCGCTTCCTGATCGAATGGATCGCGATCGGCTGCCTCGGGATCGCGGTGATCCTCGCATGCGCGCTCGGCCGCCTGTCGTCGAGCGTCGACGGGCTGATCTACGACCGGCTGCTGATGCTGCGCAGCCTGCCGCTGTCGCCCGACGTGGTCGTCGTCGACATCGACAACCAGAGCGTATCCGCGCTCGGTCGTTGGCCGTGGCCGCGCGACGTGCACGCGCGGCTGCTCGACACGCTCGCGCGCGCACAGCCGGCCGCCGTCGTCTACGACGTGCTGTTTACCGAGCCGTCGCCCGAGGATCGCGCGTTCGCGGACGCGATGAGCCGCGTGCCGACCTTTCTGCCGGTGCTGCTGAGCCCCGAGCAGGCGGACGGCGCGCGTTCCGTCGATCCGCCGGTCGCCGCGCTCGCCGCGCGTGCGACGGGGCTCGGCCATATCAATCTCGAAGTCGATCGCGACGGGATCGTTCGCAGCGTCGCGCTGTTCGAAAGCGACGGCCGCGTGCGCTGGCCGCAACTGATGGTGCCCGTGTACCGCGCGATCCAGGCCGGCCGGCTGCACCCGGTCGGCGGCGTGCCCGGCGCGAACGCGCACGACCTGTCGCGCGATGCGGCGGGCGAGGGCCGCTACCTGATTCCGTTCAGCCGCAACACGCCCGCGTATCCGACGCTGTCGTTCGACGACGTGCTCGAAGGGCGCGTGAAGCCCGACGCCCTGCGCGGCAAGATCGTCGTCGTCGGCGTGACCGCGTCCGGGCTGTACGATCGCTTCGCGACGCCGGTGTCCGGCGAGTTCGGTCCGCTCGCCGGCGTGTACATCCATGCGAACGTGCTCGACATGCTGGCGACCGGCAGCGCGATCTCGCCCGCGTCGCGCGCGGGATTGTTCATCGCGTCGCTGCTGCCGCTCGCCGTGTTGCTGGGCGGCTTCCTGATGCTGTCGCCGTGGCGCGCGCTGCTGCTGACGCTGAGCCTGGCCGCGCTCGCCGTGGTCGCGAGCGTGGCGCTGCTGTTCGAGGCGCGCATCTGGCTGACGCCGGCGCCGGCGATCTTCGGGCTGATCGCCGTCTACCCGATCTGGAACTGGCGGCGGCTGGAAATGACGATGTCGTATCTGCGTCGCGAGCTGCAGAAGCTCGCCGACGAGCCGCACCTGCTGCCCGAGGCGCCGCGCACGCGCAACGTCGGCGGCGACGTGCTCGAGCGGCAGATGGCGCTGATGGCGCAGGCCGCGCAGCGCGTGCAGGACATGAAGCGCTTCGTGTGGGACAGCCTCGACAGCATGCCCGAACCGATCTTCGTGACCGACCTCGCCGGTACCGTGCTGATCGCGAATCATGCGGCCAAACGCTACGGGTCGCGGCTCGCGCTGCCGCTGCCGGAAGGGCGGCCGCTGCGCATCGCGCTCGGCGAGCTGACGTTCATGAAGACGGTCGACGGCAACGCGGAGCATGACGCGGCGATCCGCGAGCACTGGCCGGCCGCGCTCGACCCGACGCTCGAGGCCGAGCACGACGCGATGGCGCGGGGCATCGAGGTGCGCGACCGGGACGGGCTCGACCATCTGCTACGCTACGCCGCGTGCACGAACGCGCAAGGTCGCGTGACCGGCTGGATCGCCGGCCTCGTCGACGTGACCGAACTGCACGCGGCCGAGCGGCAGCGCGAGGAAGCGCTGCACCTGCTGTCGCACGACATGCGTTCGCCGCAGTCGTCGATCCTCGCGCTGGTCGAGATCGAGCGCGACCGCGTCGAGAGCGATGCGATGCGCGGGCTGCTTGCACGGATCGAGCGCTATGCGCACCGCGCACTGTCGCTCGCCGACGAGTTCGTGCAACTGGCGCGCGCCGAGTCGCAGGCGTACCAGCTCGAGGTGACGAGCCTCGTCGACGTGCTGATCGATGCGAGCGACGAGGTGTGGCCGCAGGCGCAGGCGAAACACATCCGCATCGAGACCGACGTGGGCGCCGACATGTGCTGGGTGCGCGCGGACCGCTCGCTGATCACGCGCGCGTTCGTGAACCTGCTGAACAACGCGGTCAAATACAGTCCGTCCGACACGGTGATCACGTGTACGCTGACGGTCGAGCACGCAACGAAGCGGATGTTCTGTACGATTCGCGATCAGGGGTACGGCATCGCGCCGGAAGATCAGCGGCATCTGTTCGAGCGTTTCAAGCGGTTCCATGCCGGCGAGCGGCCCGAAATCTCGGGTTCCGGGCTCGGCATGGCGTTCGTGAAGACGGTCGTCACGCGCCATGGGGGCAGCGTGTCGGTCGACAGCGAAGTGGGTGTCGGCACCGCGGTGACGGTGTCGCTGCCCGCGATCGACGAGCCGTCCGCCTGACAGGGCCGGGCGCGACGGCAGGCATTTGGGGAAAGCCATGAGAAAGCAATGGGCGGCGGCCGCGCTGGCGGCGTCGCTGTTGGCGGGTTGCGCCGGCGTCACGAGCGGCGTGAGTGCGGTCGGGCAGCCGGATGCGTTCGCTTCCGGTGCGCACGGCTACGATTTCGTGCGGACGGCCGCGCAGGCGGGCGATGCCGAGTACCGGCAGATCGAGACGCTCGTGCGCGACGAGCTCGCGCGCCGCGGCTTCGATGCGCAGCCGCTCAAGGACGCGCGTTACCGGTTGTCGATCGCGTACGCGACCCAGCCGGCGGCGGTCGCGGCAAGCGCCGAGCGCTGCGGCGCGGCGAGCAGCGCCTGCGTGACGGTCGACGGGCCCGCGCCGCTCGCGCTGCCGTTCATGGGCCGCGTGTACCGCCACGTGCTGACGCTGCGTTTCGTCGATGCGAAATCGGGTGCCGACGTCTATCGCGTGTCGGCGTCGCTGCGCGATCGCGATCCGGGTACGCAGCAGGCCGCGCCGGCGCTCGTGAAGAGTGCGCTGGCGAAGGTCCCGTTCGGCGACGGCACCGGCTGGCTGGTCAAGACGAAAAAAGACGACGCGGGCGGCATGCCGGGCGTCGTCTCGGTGAAGCCGGCCGACGCGCGCTGAAGGCGCCGGCCGCAAGGTGAGGGCGGGCCCGCCGGGGCAGGCCCTTGCCGCGTTCAGACGGCCGGTTGGCCGCCGTCGCGGGTGCGCAGGTACGTTTCGAACTCCGCGCCGACTTCCGGGTGGCGCAGCGCGAATTCGACCGTCGCCTTCAGGTAGCCGAGCTTGCTGCCGCAGTCGTAGCGCGTGCCCTGATACTTGTAGGCCAGCACCTGTTCGTCGGCGAGCAGTGCCTGGATCGCGTCGGTGAGTTGCAGTTCGCCGCCCGCGCCGGGCTTCAGCGCGCGCAGGTGCTCGAAGATCCGCGGCTTCAGGATGTAGCGTCCGACCACGCCGAGGTTCGACGGGGCGACTTCCGGCGCCGGCTTCTCGACGATCGCCGACATCTTGACGATCGACTCTTCCCATTCCTTGCCGTCGACGATCCCGTACGATTTCGTCTCCGACGGCGGGATCTCTTCGACGCCGATCACCGAGCTGTGATAGTGGTCGAACACGTCGACCATCTGCTTCATCACCGGCGGGTTGCCGTCGAGCAGGTCGTCCGCGAGGATCACCGCGAACGGATTGTCGGCGACCAGCTTTTCCGCGCACAGCACCGCATGGCCGAGGCCGAGCGCTTCCGGCTGGCGCACGTAGAAGCAGTCGACATGGCTCGGCTTGATGCTGCGCACCAGCTCGAGCAGCTTTTCCTTGCCGCGCGCCTCGAGTTCGGCCTCGACTTCGTACGATTTGTCGAAGTGGTCCTCGATCGCGCGCTTGCTGCGCCCGGTCACGAAGATCATCTCGGTGATGCCGGCAGCGATCGCTTCCTCGACCGCGTACTGGATCAGCGGCTTGTCGACGACCGGCAGCATTTCCTTCGGGCTCGCCTTCGTTGCCGGCAGGAACCGCGTGCCGAGACCGGCCACGGGGAATACCGCCTTGGTGACTTTCAACATGATCGAACCTTTATTCCTGTAATCGACTTGTCAGACGGTCTATGTTCACGTCCGCATTATAGTGAACGCAAATGACCTTACCCTTTGTTACGCAGGCAACCGATCGAGCTGAGCACGCAGTTTTTCGAGCGTGCTCTGGAATTCCGCGACGCGTTTTTGCTCCTGTTCGACCACGGCCGGCGGCGCTTTCGCGACGAAAGCCTCGTTGCCGAGCTTCGCGTTGCACTTCGCGATCTCGCCCGTCAGGCGCGTGATTTCCTTCGCCAGGCGCTCGCGTTCGGCCGCGACGTCGATTTCCACCTTCAGCACCAGCTTGTTCGGGCCGACGATCGCGATCGGCGCGCCGTGCGCCTGCTGGTCGAGCGACGCTTCGTCGGCCAGGATCTGCACTTCCGACAGGCGCGCGAGCGCCTGGACGTACGGCGCGAACGAGCGCAGGCGCTCGGCGTCGCCGGCGGCCAGCAGCGGCACCTTGGTGGCCGGCGACAGGTTCATCTCGCCGCGCAGGTTGCGGCACGCGTCGACGATCGCCTTCAGGTCGGCCGCCCACTGCTCGGACGCCTCGTCGAGCTTCTGCAGGTTCGCGATGGGGTAGGCCTGCGTCATCAACGACGCCTCGCCGTCGGCCTTGCCCTGCGGATAGCGGCCGGCGAGCGGCGCGACCTTCTGCCAGAGCGCTTCGGTGATGAACGGGATGACCGGATGCGCGAGGCGCAGCACCGTTTCCAGCACGCGCAGCAGCGTGCGGCGCGTCGCGCGCTGCTGTTCCGGCGTGCCGTTCTGGATCTGCACCTTCGCGAGTTCGAGATACCAGTCGCAGTACTCGTCCCACACGAACTTGTAGATGCTGCTCGCGATGTTGTCGAAGCGGTAATCGGCGAAACCCTTCGCGATGTCGGCTTCGGTGCGCTGCAGCAGCGACACGATCCAGCGGTCGGCCGCGGAGAAATCGAGGTAGCCGCCGGGGCCGCAGTCGCCCGCGCCGCACACTTCGGGCTTGTCGGCGCCGCAGTCGTGGCCTTCGCAGTTCATCAGCACGAAGCGCGTCGCGTTCCACAGCTTGTTGCAGAAGTTGCGATAGCCTTCGCAGCGCGCGAGGTCGAAGTTCACGTTGCGGCCGAGCGTCGCCATCGACGCCATCGTGAAGCGCAGCGCGTCGGTGCCGAACGCCGGAATGCCGTCCGGGAATTCCTTGCGCGTCTTCTTCTCGATCGTGGCGGCCTGCTTCGGGTTCATCAGGCCCGTTGTGCGCTTCGCGACCAGCGTGTCGAGATCGATGCCGTCGACGATGTCGATCGGGTCGAGCGTGTTGCCCTTGCTCTTCGACATCTTCTGGCCTTCCGCGTCGCGCACGAGGCCGTGCACGTACACGGTGTGGAACGGCACCTTGCCGGTGAAGTGCGTGGTCATCATCACCATCCGGGCGACCCAGAAGAAGATGATGTCGAAGCCGGTGACGAGCACCGACGACGGCAGGAAGTGCTTCAGTTCAGGCGTTTCGTTCGGCCAGCCGAGCGACGAGAACGGCACGAGCGCGGACGAGAACCACGTGTCGAGCACGTCCTCGTCGCGCTTGAGCGCGCCCGCATAGCCCTTCGCCGCGGCCTGCGCACGCGCTTGCTCCTCGTCGCGCGCGACGAACACCTCGCCGTTCTCGCCGTACCACGCGGGAATCTGGTGACCCCACCACAGCTGGCGCGAGATGCACCAGTCCTGGATGTTTTCGAGCCACTGGTAGTAGGTGGTCGTCCAGTTTTCCGGCACGAACTTGATCTGGCCGCTGCGCACGACGTCGAGCGACGTTTCGGTGATCGACTTGCCCGGATTGAACGTGCCTTCCGGCGCCGGCTTCGTCATCGCGACGAACCACTGGTCGGTCAGCATCGGCTCGATCACGACGCCCGTGCGGTCGCCGCGCGGCACCATCAGCTTGTGCGGCTTCACCGAGTCGAGGAAGCCCTGCGCGTCGAGGTCGGCGACGATCGCCTTGCGCGCGTCGAAGCGATCGAGGCCGCGATACTGCTCGGGGCCGTTGTCGTTGATCTTCGCGTCGAGCGTCAGGATCTCGATCGGCGCGAGGTTGTGGCGCAGGCCGACCTGATAGTCGTTGAAGTCGTGCGCGGGCGTGACCTTCACGACGCCCGTGCCGAATTCGCGGTCGACGTAGTCGTCGGCGATCACCGGAATCTCGCGGCCCGTCAGCGGCAGCGTGACGAGCTTGCCGATCAGGTTCGCGTAGCGTTCGTCTTCCGGGTGGACCATCACCGCGACGTCGCCGAGCATCGTCTCGGGGCGTGTGGTCGCGACGGTCAGCGAGCCCGAACCGTCGGCGAGCGGGTAGCGGATGTGCCACAGGTGGCCGTTTTCTTCCTCGCTCACGACTTCGAGGTCCGACACGGCGGTGAGCAGCACCGGATCCCAGTTGACGAGGCGCTTGCCGCGATAGATCAGGCCCTGTTCATACAGCGTGACGAACACGTCGCGCACGGCGGCCGACATCTTGTCGTCCATCGTGAAGTATTCGCGCGACCAGTCGGTCGACGCGCCGAGGCGGCGCACCTGGCCGGTGATCGTCGAGCCGGATTTCTGCTTCCATTCCCACACGCGCTCGACGAATTTCTCGCGGCCGAGGTCGTGGCGCGACACGCCCTGCGCGTCGAGCTGGCGCTCGACGACGATCTGCGTGGCGATCCCCGCGTGGTCGGTGCCGGGCACCCACAGCGTGTTCTCGCCGAGCATCCGGTGGTAGCGGGCGAGGCCGTCCATGATCGTCTGGTTGAACGCATGGCCCATGTGCAGCGTGCCGGTGACGTTCGGCGGCGGCAACTGGATCGCGAAATCGGGGCGCGCCGGATCGAATGCCGGGGCGGCATAGCCGCGTTTTTCCCACTCGGGCCCCCATTGGGACTCGATGGTGTGGGGTTCGAAGCTCTTCGCCAGCGTGTTGTCGCTCATGGTGGAAATTTGCCGAAAAATGCGTGAATTGGATGCCGAATCCGACAATTATAAATGGATGCACATCGGCCAGCCATCGCCCGTCCGGCGCGGGCCTGTCGGGACGCGCCCGCAACGTGCGTCCGACATGCGACCGAATCGATCGGAAACGGCATCGCGACGGACTTATAATGTCGGGTCCGCATTTTTCTCGCCCGTCAGCTGCCGCTCCATGCCCGATCTGCTCGCCAATCTGAACCCCGAACAACTCGCCGCCGTCACGTTGCCGAACGAACCGGCGCTGATCCTCGCAGGGGCGGGCAGCGGCAAGACCCGCGTGCTGATCACGCGCATCGCGTGGCTGATCCAGCAGGGCTACGCATCGCCGCCCACCGTGCTCGCCGTCACCTTCACGAACAAGGCCGCGCGCGAGATGATGGCGCGCCTGTCGGCGATGATGCCGATCGACACGCGCGGGATGTGGATCGGCACGTTCCACGGCCTGTGCAACCGGATGCTGCGCACCCACTGGCGCGACGCGGGCCTGCCGCAGACCTTCCAGATCCTCGACACGGCCGATCAGTTGTCCGCGATCAAGCGGCTGATGAAGGCGGCGAACGTCGACGACGAAAAGTACCCGCCGAAGAACGTCCAGTACTTCATCAACAACGCGAAGGAGCAGGGGCTGCGCCCGGACAAGGTCGACGCGACCGACAACTTCAACCGCAAGTTCGTCGAGCTGTACCAGGCGTACGACCAGCAGTGCCAGCGCGAAGGCGTCGTCGACTTCCCCGAGCTGCTGCTGCGCTGCTACGAGCTGCTCGCGTACAACGCGCCGCTGCGCGCGCATTACCAGGCGCGCTTCCGGCACATCCTCGTCGACGAGTTCCAGGACACCAACAAGCTGCAGTACGCGTGGCTCAAGATGCTCGCGGGCGGCGAGAACGCGATCTTCGCGGTCGGCGACGACGACCAGTCGATCTACGCGTTCCGCGGCGCGAACGTCGGCAACATGCGCGACTTCGAAGACGAATTCCGCGTGCGCAACCTGATCAAGCTCGAGCAGAACTACCGTTCGCACGGCAACATCCTCGACGCGGCGAACCAGCTGATCTCGAACAACGCGCACCGCCTCGGCAAGAACCTGCGCACCGACGCCGGCCACGGCGAGCCCGTGCGCGTGTACGAAGCCAGCACCGATTCGCAGGAAGCCGGCTGGATCGTCGAGGAGATCCGTTCGCTGATCAACACCGGGATGGCGCGCAGTGAGGTGGCCGTCCTGTACCGCAGCAACGCGCAGTCGCGCTCGATCGAGCACACGCTGATGTCGTCGGGCATTCCGTACCGCGTGTACGGCGGCCTGCGCTTTTTCGAGCGGCAGGAAGTGAAGCACGCGCTCGCGTACCTGCGCCTGATCGACAACCCGAACGACGACACCGCATTCGCACGCGTCGTGAACTTCCCGACCCGCGGAATCGGCGCGCGCTCGGTCGAGCAACTGGCCGACGCGGCGCGCCTGTACGGCTGCTCGATGGCCGCCGCGATTCCGTACGTGACCGGCAAGGCCGGCACGAGCCTTGGCGGGTTCGCGAACCTGATCGCGAAGATGCGCGCCGACACGCAGCACATGAACCTGCCCGACACCGTCGAGCACATCGTGCGCGCGAGCGGCCTCGCCGATTTCTACCAGGGCGAGCGCGAAGGCCAGGATCGCCTGGAAAACCTTCAGGAACTCGTGAACGCGGCCACCGCGTTCATCGCCGAGGAAGGCTACGGGCTCGACACGCCGGCTCGCTCGATCCCGCTGCGCGCGGGCGCGATCGCGGCGCCCGAGCTGGGCACGGCGACCGACGATCCGGCGCTCGACGTGCTCGATGCGGCGTCGCCCGCCGACCCCGCCCAGAACCCCGACACGATGACGCCGCTCGCCGGCTTCCTGTCGCACGCGTCGCTGGAGGCCGGCGACAACCAGGCGCAGGCCGGTCAGGACGCGGTGCAGCTGATGACCGTGCACGCGGCGAAGGGGCTCGAGTTCTCGGCCGTGTTCATCACGGGGCTCGAGGAAGGGCTGTTCCCGCACGAGAACAGCGTGCTCGAATCGGACGGCCTCGAGGAAGAGCGCCGGCTGATGTACGTCGCGATCACGCGCGCGAAGGAGCGCCTCTACCTGTCGTTCGCGCAAAGCCGGATGCTGCACGGCCAGACCCGCTACAACGTGCGCTCGCGCTTCTTCGACGAACTGCCGGAGCACGTGCTGAAGTGGCTCACGCCGAAGGTCGAGGCCGGCTCGCGCTGGGGCGGGCGCTCGGACAACGCCGGTTACGGGCGCGACTGGTTCGCGCGCCCCGGCGGCGGCAGTCGCGAGCAGATCGTCGACGCGGCCGTGTCCGCGCCGCTGCCCGCGTTCGCGGACAAGCAGCGCGCGGCCGACGCCGGCTTCCGGGTCGGCCAGCAGGTGTTCCATACGAAGTTCGGCGAAGGCACGGTCACCGCGCTCGAAGGCAACGGCACCGATGCGAAGGCGCAGGTGAAGTTCAAGCGCCACGGCGAGAAGTGGCTCGCGCTCGCGGTCGCGAAACTGCAGGCGGTGGAATGATGGACGTCGATCTGGGTGTTGCGCCTGCCGCGCGTCCGCTCGGCATTCTGGCCGCGCTGCCGGAGGAACTCGGCGACCTGATCGCCGCGATGCGCGCCGACGGCGCGATGAAGACGGTCACGCTCGGCCGCCGCGATTATCACGTCGGCACCGTGCACGGCGCGGCCTGCGTCGTCACGCTCGCGCGGGTCGGCAAGGTCGCGGCCGCCGCGACGGTCAGCGCGCTGATCCACGTGTTCGGCGTGTCGGGCGTGGTGTTTACCGGCGTCGCGGGCGGTGTGTCGCGCACGGTGCGCGTCGGCGACGTCGTCGTGGCCGATACGCTGCTGCAGCACGATCTCGACGCGTCGCCGCTCTTTCCGCGCTACGAGGTGCCGCTGCTCGGCATCACGCGTTTCGCGACCGACGCGGCGCTGACGGCCCGCTTGCGGGCCGCGTGCGCGCTGTTCGTCGACGAAGAGGGCGCGCGGCTCGCCGAACGCTTCGGGCTCGCCGGCGCGGCGCTGCACGCGGGGCTCGTCATCAGCGGCGACCGCTTCGTGTCGAGCGAGCGGGAAGTGCTCGCGCTGCGCGACGCGCTGCCGGACGCGCTCGCGGTCGAAATGGAAGGCGCGGCGATCGCGCAGGTGTGCGCCGAACACGACGTGCCGTTCGCGCTCGTGCGCACGATCTCCGATACGGCCGACGACCACGCGACGCAATCGTTCTCGCACTTCCTGTCGGCGATCGCGGGCAGCTACTCGTCCGGCATCCTCAAGCGTTTCCTGACGCTGCATGCGACGACGGCGGCCTGAAGCCGCCGTCGAACCCTTCTCCATTCGAATCGGCCGGCCGCGGCGCGTGTGCCGCGGCCGGCCGTTCGTCATGCCTGCTTGCGTCCGCTGCCTTCGAGGTTCGGCAGGAACACCGTCAGCACGCCGATCAGCGGCAGGAACGAGCACACCTTGTAGACGAACGGGATGCTCGTCGCGTCCGCGAGCTGGCCGAGCACGGCGGCACCCACGCCGCCCAGGCCGAACGCGAAGCCGAAGAACAGGCCCGCGACCATCCCGACCTTGCCGGGCATCAGCTCGGTCGCATAGACGAGGATCGCGGCGAACGCCGACGCCAGCACGACGCCGATGATCACGGTCAGCACGCTCGTCCAGAACAGGTTCGCGTACGGCAGCAGCATCGTGAACGGCGCGACGCCGAGGATCGACACCCAGATCACGTACTTGCGGCCGATCCGGTCGCCGACCGGGCCGCCGATCAGCGTGCCGGCCGCCACCGCCGCGAGGAACACGAACAGGTGGATCTGCGCGGCCTGAACCGACAGGTGGAACTTGTCGATCAGGTAGAACGTGAAATAGCTGTTGATGCTCGCGAGGTAGAAGTACTTCGAGAACACGAGCAGCACCAGCACGCCGATCGCACCCATCACGCGGCCGCGCGACAGCGTCGGGTGGCCGGCCGACGCGGTCTTCTTCTTCATCGACGGATGCTTCTTGTACCAGTGGCCGATCTGCGTGAGCACGATCATCGCGACGAGCGCGGCCGCCGAGAACCACGCGATGCTGTGCTGGCCGTGCGGAATGATCACGAGCGCGGCAAGCAGCGGCCCGAGCGCGGAGCCTGCATTGCCGCCCACCTGGAACACCGACTGCGCGAGCCCGTGCCGGCCGCCCGACGCCATCCGCGCGACCCGCGACGATTCGGGATGGAACACCGACGACCCGCAGCCGACGAGCGCGGCGGCCACGAGCAGCATCGGGAAATTCGACGCCGCCGACATCAGCAGCAGCCCCGCGAGCGTGAAGCCCATGCCGACCGGCAGCGAATACGGCTTCGGACGCTTGTCGGTATAGAGGCCGACGAGCGGTTGCAGCAAGGACGCGGTGATCTGGTAAGTGAGCGTGATCAGGCCGATCTGCGCGAACGACAGCGCGAACTGGCTCTTGAGCATCGGGTAGATCGCGAGGATCAACGACTGGATCATGTCGTTGAGCATGTGCGAGAAGCTGATCGCGCCGAGCACCGGGTAGACGGTGCGGGCAACGGGCGGTGCGGACGGCTGGGCGGCGGCTGCGCCGGCCCGGGAGTCGAGGCTGGTTTCCATGTGAACTGAACGAGTTGAGGTGGCAGGCGCGCTCTGTTGGGGATCGGCGCGTGGGTTGATTCGTTGATGCGTCAATGAAGTGTAATGTGGCGTATCAAGAATGTCAGGCCAAGTTTTATCGCGAATCGGACATTCGTCGGACGGATCGGCCGCTGCGTGCTTTTTTGGACGGGTATAACGCTGGCGGCGCGTCCGCCCTTCGGCGGGGCCGCGCCGGGGCCCGGTGCGTGTTTTTCCGGACTCAAGAAACGGCGGTGGCGGCCGTAGAACGACCCAATGACAACACGCGCGCCGCGCCTGGCGCCGGCTACCCGCCGGGCGGGCGCAGGACGCGCGGCATGGCCTGCCATCGCGGGACAGCCGGACCGACCTTTCCGGCAGCGTGATCCATACGGGGATAGTTCGATGAAAGCAGCATCTTTGCATCCACAGCCCGGTGCGGCAGCCGCCGCATCCGACGTCGCCGCCGGTCGCGTCACGCGACGCGCGCGAGCGGCGCGCCGAGAGCGCCGGCCGTGGACCGTCAAGGCGACGTTGCGCGCCGCATTCGCGATCCTGCTGGCCGGTACGCTCGCGATCGGCGTGTTCTCGCTATGGCAGATCAGCCGGCTGAACGCGTCGATCGCGTCGGTCTACGAGCAGGGCCACGTCGCGAGCCGGGCGGCGGCGGAGGTGCGGGCCGAGGTGCTGCGCGCGAGCCGCGCGCAGAAGATGCTGCTGACCGCGACCACCGCGAAGGAGCGTGACGAACTCGGCGCCGAAGTGAGCGCGGGGCTCGCGTCGATCGGCCAGGCGCTCGGCACGCTGCAGCGCTATGCGGATCCGGCCGACGCCGGCGATTCGGCGCGGCTGCGCGCGTTCTCGACGGCGGTTGGCACGTGGAGCGCGCATCTGCGCGATTTCGTCACGCTGGTGCGCGCGCAGCCGCTCGACCTGTCGCAGATGAACTGGCAGGTCGGCACGCAGGACGTGTCGCTGCTGGTCGAAACCAGCAAGCTCGAAAAACTCGTCGCCGAACTCGTGAAGACGCGCGGCGAAAAGTCGAAGGCGACGCTCGATGCGTCCGCGACCATTTTTTCGTCGTCGTTCGCGATGATCGCGGCAATGACGGCCGCGCTGATCGTGCTGGCCGTCGCGATCGCCGAACGCGTCGTACGACGCCTCGCGTCGCAGCTCGGCGGCGAGCCCGCGCTTGCGAAGGAGATTGCCGCGGACATTGCACGCGGCGACCTGACGCGGCCGATCACGCTCGGCCGGCACGATCGCGACAGCATGGTGCGCGCGCTGGCCGAGATGCAGACGGGGCTCGCGGCAACCGTGGGCGAGATCGCGGTGAGCGCCGAAGCCATCGCGGCCGCGTCCGGCGAGATCTCGACCGGCAACCTCGACCTGTCGCGGCGCACCGAGCAGCAGGCCGTCGCGCTCGAGCGCACCGCGGCCAGCATGGAGCAGCTCACGTCGACCGTGCGGCAGAACGCCGAGAACGCGCGGCAGGCGAGCACGCTCGCGGCCAATGCGTCGGCGGTGGCGGAGACGGGCGGGGAAGTCGTCGGGCGCGTGGTCGCGACGATGAGCGAGATCGACGACAGCGCGAAGAACATCCGCGACATCATCGGCACGATCGAGGGGATCGCGTTCCAGACCAACATTCTCGCGTTGAACGCGGCGGTCGAGGCCGCGCGCGCCGGCGAGCAGGGGCGCGGTTTCTCGGTGGTCGCCGGAGAGGTGCGGCTGCTCGCGCAGCGCTCGGCGACCGCGGCCAAGGAGATCCGGGAACTGATCGGCGCGTCGGTCGAGCGCGTGGCGAACGGTGCGGCGCTCGCGCACGACGCCGGCCGCACGATGGACGACGTGGTGCGTGCGGTCAAGCGCGTGACCGACATCATCGGCGAGATTTCGGCGGCGTCGGACGAGCAGAGCGCGGGGATCGACGAGATCGGCCGCGCGGTCACGCAGATGGACGCCGGCACCCAGCAGAACGCGGCGCTCGTCGAACAGGCGGCCGCGGCCGCGAACGCGCTCGACGAGCAAGCGCAGGCCTTGAAGGCGCTGGTCGGACGCTTCCGCATCGCACACTGAGCGTGCGGCGCGCCCCGCCGATTACCGCTTCTTCTGCTTGTCCGGATCGATGATGACCGTGCAGGTCGTGCCCGCCGACAGCACCACGTCGGCCGGCACTTCGTCGATCTTGATGCGCACCGGCACGCGCTGCGCGAGACGCACCCAGTTGAAGGTCGGGTTCACGTCCGCGACGAGGTCGCGGCTTTGCGGGTTGTCGCGATCGTAGATGCCGCGCGAGATGCTCTCGACGTGGCCCTTCATCACGCCGCCGCTCATCAGCCGCATTTCGGCCGGCGCGCCGATCTTCACGCGCGGCAGCTTGGTTTCCTCGAAGTAGCCGTAGACCCAGAACGAGTGGCTGTCGACGATCGCGAGCTTCGCCTGGCCGGCCACCGCGTAGTTGCCCTTGAAGGTCTGCAGGTTCGTGATGTAGCCGTCGACCGGCGAGACGACGCGCGTGCGTTCGAGGTTGAGCTTCGCGGCGTCGAGCGCGGCGAGCGCCTGCTGGTACTGTGCTTCGGCGCTCGATGCGCTGTGCGCCGCGTTCTCGCGGTTTTCCTTCGATACCACGAGCGCATCGAGGTCCGCGCGGCGGGCCGCATCGTCGCGGCGCATCTGCAGTTCCGCGCGGCGGGCGGCCACCGCCGCCTGCGCCTGCTCGACCGCGATCTGGTAGTGCGACGGATCGATCTGCATGATCAGGTCGCCTTTCTTCACGAGCTGGTTGTCATGCACGGGCAGCTCGACGATCGCGCCCGACACGTCCGGCGCGACGTTGACGATCTCCGCGCGCACGCGCCCGTCGCGCGTCCACGGATCGTCCATGTAGTGCACCCACAGCGAGCGCCCGATCAGGATCGCGACGAGAAGGATGACGGCGGTCGCGACGAAGCCGAAGAGTTTTCTGAGCATCATGATGGTTCGGAATCAACGGTAAACGGCAAGACTCAGTCCGCCGCAAATGCAGACGAGAAGGCAGGCCCGGAACAGCGACGGGTGCCAGACGAGACGGTAGAGGCCCGTGTAGGCGAGCAGGCGGTCGACGGCCCAGGTCGCGATCGCGCCGAGGACGAACATCAGCACCACCGTGGGCATGTAGGCATCGAGAATGGCGATTTCACGCGGCATCATGACGAGGCTCCTGGTTGGGGACGCACGGGGCGGTTGCGGTTGAGCGGCTCGAGCGGCGATTCCGGGTCGAGCAGCGCGGTCCGCACGAAATGCAGATGGCTCAGGATGCGCTGCAGCCGGTGGCGCTCTTCACGCGACGGCTCGACCGCGTCGAGCGTTTGCCGGGTCGCGTCGATCGCCGCATTGGTCGCGGCGAGCGTCGCGTCGAAGCGCGCGGCGCTCGGCTTCGAGAACAGCGCCGACAGCGCCGTGCGCATCGTCTCGATCGCGCGACGCCACGGCATCGTGCTCGCATAGCGCGGGTCGGGCGGCAGCGCCGCAAGCTCGTGACGCAGGTCGATCGTCGCGTTGCCGGCTTCGAGCACCGCGAACATCCAGCGCAGTGCGTCGCGCTGCACGTCGGGCTGGTCGGCCGACAGCGTGTGCGCCTGGTACATCAGGTCGCGCGCGCCGCTTTCGAAGCGCGTGCGCAGGCCCGCGAGCCGTGCGTGGCCGGCCGCGACGACCTGATGGCGCAGATCGGCGAACAGCCGTTTCTTGAGCCACGGGGCGGTCGGCGGGAACAGCACCGCGAACGCGATCGCCGATACCGCCATCGACAGCACGAGCGCGAGCGAATCGTTCATGAAGCCGGTCGGGTCGTAGTGCGTGATGTTGTCCGGGCCGGCGAGGAAGCAGAAGAAAATCAGGTAGCCCATCCCGTAGCCGGCGAGCTTCGGCTTCAGCGTCAGGTAGATGCCGATCGCGAGCAGCGGCGCGAGCGCGACGCACAGCAGCGGGAAGCCGTCGATGTGCGGATAGATCCCGAACGTCAGCAGGAAGCCCGTACAGACGGCGAGCGCCGTGCCCATGCCCATCTGCGCGGACATCGCGGTCGGGCGCGGCGTCGACGACGCGAGCGCGCAGGTGGCCGCCGCCGTGAGCGTCATCGTCACGCCGCTCGGCCACGCGGTCTCGATCCAGAACCAGCCGAGCACGAGAATCACGGTCGCGGTGCGGATCGCCGCGATCACCGTCGCCGTCGCGTTGGTGCGCGGCTCGTAGCGCTCGATCCAGCGTTCGCGCTCGTGCGTCGCGCTCGACAGCGACGCGTAGGTGGCCGCGTACTCGTGCAGGTCGGTGATGAAGCGGTACAGCAGTTCGGCGGCCGTATCGAAGTCGAGCAGCGGAAAGTCCGGCCGCGTTTCGAGCGCCGCGCGCGTCGCGCGGATGCGGCGCGGCAGCGCGTCGCGCCACGCGAGCAGTTGCGCGGCCGCATGGCCGGCGTCGGCCGACGTGCGCACCGGTTCGCCGGCCGGCGTCAGCAGCAGCGGCGCGATCTCGCGGAAGTACGGCTCGATCGCATCGATCGCGGCCTGCGCGCCGGCCGCATGCAGCCGGTTCATCAACTGGTGCAGCGCATGGAAGCGGCTCGACGCGCTCATGAATTCGCTGTTCAGCCGCGCGAGGCGGCCGCTGCGCATCCGCGTGTCCGGATCCTCGAACACGGCCATGCTGCGCGCGGCCTCGAACCCGACCACGTCGGCGACGAAGCGCGTATGGATGGTTTCGATATGCGCACGGTCGAGCTGGCCCGAAAGCGTCGACGCGACGTAATCGACGAAGGTGCCGAAGCGCTTGCGTACCGTCGTGCGCATCTGTTCGCCCGTGTACTGCGGGAACACGAGCGCGCTGACGACGCCGGCCGACACGATCCCGACCATGATTTCGGCCACGCGCGTCAGCGCGCTCATGAACGCGCCGTCCGGGTGCTGCGACGCGGGCAGGCCGATCAGCGCGGTCGTGTAGCCGGCCAGCAGGAAGCCGTAGCTGCGGAAGTTGCGGTTGCGCGCGGCGCCCGCCGTGCACAGGGCGATCCACAGCGCGATCGCCAGCAGGAACAGTTGCGGCTGCTGCGGGAACAGCCCGACGAAGGCGAGCGTCGCGATCAGCCCGAAGATCGTGCCGGCGACCCGGTAGAAGCTCTTCGCGAGCACCGCGCCGCTTTGCGGCTGCATCACGATGAAGACGGTCGTCATCGCCGTTTTCGGGGCGGGCAGGTCGAGCCGCATCGACACGCCGGTCGCGATGAACGCGGCGAGCAGCGCCTTGAACAGGTAGAGCCACGCGGCGCCGTCGGTGCGGGCCCAGTCGCCGAACGCGGCGTACCAGGCCGCGAATGGGCCGCCGGCGGGCGTGGAAGCGGGGGAGGAGGCTGACATGGCGGCGCTCCGCGTTACCGTGCGTCCGGCGCGGCGGACGCGTCGGCGGTTGCGACCTGCGCGGGCCGGCCGACGGCGGCCGCGGGCTTCGTGCCCGATGCGGCGGCTGGCGCGGCGGCGCCGACGGCGGCTTCGTCCTTCGGCGGTGGGTCGCCCCGGCCATCCGTGCCCGTCTCGACCCCGCCGCCGAGCGCGGCCATCAGCTGCGCGTGCGCGGCGAGGCGTTCCGCGTCGATGCGGGCGGCCGTCTCCTGCGCGCGCAGCAGTTGCTGTTGCGCGACCAGCACGTTCACGTAATCGGTCAACCCGCGGCGGAAGCCTTCGCGCGACAACTGATAGCTGCGATTGTTGGCCGCCACCGAGCGCGCGGCGTCCTTCTTCTGCGTCTCGAGCGAGCGGATCCGCACGACCTGGTCGGCGATGTCCTTGAGCGCGCCGACGATCGTCTGGTTGTAGCGCTCGACCGCCTGGTCGTAGCCGGCATTCGCGGCGCCGAGCTGCGCACGCAGCCGGCCGCCTTCGAAGATCGGCAGCGACAGCGCGGGGCCGGCCGTCCAGCCGCCGTTCATCGCGCGCAGGAAGTCGGTGAACGGCGCGGTCACGCCGAAGCCGCCGACCGTCGCGAGCAGGTCGATGTTCGGGTAGAACGACGCCTTCGCGACGTCGATGCCGCGCGCCTGCGCGTCGACCGTCCAGCGCGCCGCGACGACGTCGGGGCGGCGGCCGAGCAGGTCTGCCGGCAGCGCCGATGGCAGGCCGGCCGGCGCGTCGAGCGCAAGCTGCGGCCGCTTGATCGCGTCGCCGGCGCCCGGGCCCTTGCCGGCCAGCGCGGCGAGCTGGTGGCGCGCGAGCTGGATCGCTTCTTCATAGGTGTCGATCTGGCGCTCGTAGTCGGGCAGCGTCGATTCCGCCTGGCTGACTTCGAGTTGCGTGCCGATGCCGGCCTGCAGCCGCTTGCGCGCGAGATCGGCGAGCGAGCGCTGGCGTTCGAACGTTTCATGCGCGAGATCCAGCAGCGCGTAGTTCATCGACATGCCGACATACGCGCGCACCACGTTCACTTCAAGTTCGAGCTTCGCCGCCCGTGCGTCGGCGGCGGTCGCGTGCGCGGTGTCGAGCGCGCGTTCGGTTGTGTTCTTGTCCTTGCCCCACAGGTCGAGGTGGTACGACAGGCCGAGCGTGCCGGTATTGTTCCAGGTGTCGGCGTTCGCGAGCGGGCCCGGGCCGTAGTACACGTTGTCCGGCCAGTGCTCGCGCATCAGCGACAGATTGCCGTTGATCTGCGGCAGTTCGGCCGAACGGGCGACGCGCGCCATGGCCTGTGCTTCGCGCACGCGCGCTCTCGCCGCCGCCAGGGTGGGGTTGCCGGCCTGCGCGGCGGCGATCCATGCATCGAGCTGCGGATCGCGGTACGCGCGCCACCAGTCGGCGGCGGGCCAGCCCGCGTCGCGGTCCGCCGCGCGGATGGCCGCGCCGGCGTCGAGCGCGTTCGCTTCGATGCGGGTGGACTGGGTCCGGTTGTCGCCCATGCTCGCACAGCCGGCCATTATTAATGAGATTGCAAGAACCGCAAGTGCGAACGTCCCTGTTTTTCCCCGAGACTGCACGATTTTCTCCCTTTCGGATATAGATGGGTCGGGGGGGATTATATTTTTCAGCGATTCCTGAATAAACCGGCAACGGCGAAACTCATTTTTACGAATCCTGGGATAATATTGGCTAGCGGATGTGCAACAATCCCTCCGCATTCAAACGGGTAGTGGGATGGATACGTTACAAAACATGCGGGTATTCGTCCGCGTGGTCGACGCGGGTAGCTTTACCGCGGCCGCCCAGCAGATGAATTCGACCACCGCCTACGCGTCGCGCGCGGTCTCGGATCTCGAGGCCCACCTGCGCACGCGCCTCCTGAACCGCACGACGCGCCGGATCGCGCTGACCGAAGCCGGCGAGCGCTATCTGCAGCGCTGCGAACAGATCCTCGCTTACGTCGACCAGGCCGAAGCCGAGGCCGGCGACGCGCATGCGCGCCCGTCCGGCAAGCTGAAGGTCCATTGCTTCACGAGCCTCGGCCAGCACTATCTGGTGCCGGCCATCGCGCGCTACCGCACGCGCTATCCGGACGTGCACGTCGAGCTCACGCTCGCGCAGCGGATGCCTGACCTGCTGGACGAGGGGTACGACGTCGCGATCGTCGTCGGCCGCGATCTGCCCGATTCGGGGCTCGTGTCGCAGCGGCTCGGCGAAAGCTACAGCGTCGTCTGCGCATCGCCCGGCTACATCGAGTCGCACGGCGTGCCGCAGCGGCCGGCCGACCTCGCGCAGCACGTGTGTCTCGGGATGGTCGCGCCGGGCTTTCACTTCGACGAATGGGCGCTGGCGGGGCCGAACGGCGACGAAGTCGTGCCCATCACGGCGCCGCCGTTTCGCGTGAACGTCGCCGAGGCGCTCGCGGTGGCCGTGCGGGAAGGGATGGGCGTCGGCGGGCTGCCGCTCTATTCGGCGATCGGCTGGCTGCGCAGCGGGCACATCGTGCGCGTGATGCCCGAGTACCGGTCGCACGTGATGAACATCTACGCGCTGTATCCGTCGCGGCAGTACCTCGACGCGAAAATCCGGACCTGGGTCGATTTCCTGCGCGACGAGCTGCCGGTCACGCTCGAAGCGGACGAAGCGGCGCTCGAACAGTACACGCATGCGACATGACAGCGCGGTGGGCCGCAATCTGACGAGATTTGTCCTTCACGCAACATTTTTTTACGAACGCGTATCGGACAGTTTGATACTGTTGGAATTAACGAGATACATCACACCGGAGTAGCGATGGATACGCACCTGATGATCGGCCTTGGCGTCCTGCTGGGCGCGGTTGCCGCCGCGGCGGCAAGCCGCGACCTGCTGCGTGCGATGAAGGCGAAGGCGCAGATGAAGCCCGTGCCGGTCCGCGTGCGCGAGCCGCGCCGCCCCGGCCGCTGATCCCGCCGTCACGCTTCAGGTCTGGCAGGCCGCGCCACGCGGCGGGCCGGGCTCGGCGCTCAGCCGAGCTCGACGACCTTGTCCCACGCGAACGCGGGGTTTTCCCATTCGCCGGTGCGCCGGTGAAAGTAGCCGCGCGGATTGCATACCACGCGCGTGCCGCTGTCCGTCACGTAGTCGAATGACGTATGCGTGTGGCCGTGCAACCACAGATCCACCGGCGGTCGCACCAGGTCCGCCATATCCGTCACGAACCCCGCCGAAGCCAGATCGTCCGCATAGCGTTGCGCCAGCGAGCGCCGGTGCGGCGCATGATGGGTGACGACGATCGTCTTGCCCGCGAACGGCGCCGCCAGCTGCGCTTCCAGCCATGCGCGGCCTTGCCGGTGCAGCGCGATCGCGTCGGCCGGCGAGAAATCCCGGTCCGGTGCGTCCGGTGCACTCGCTGCCGCATGCAACGCTGCGTCGTGCGGCCAGGTTACCTGGATCAATCCCTTGAAATCGAGCATCACGCGCAGCGCGGCATCGATCGCGCGCGCGACGCTGGCTTCGTCTCGGCCGAACAGCGAGAAATCGGCCCAGAGCGTCGTGCCCAGCACGCGAAAGCGTTGCGCGGGATCGACGTAGACGCCGTTGTTCAAGTAGTGCACGTTGTCGAGCGCGTGCGCCGCGTCGCGCATCGCCGTTTCCAGCGCGCCGAATTCCCCGTCGTAGTACTCGTGATTGCCGGGCACGTAGATCACCGGCACCGCGGGGTCGAACGTCTCGGCGGCCCAGCGCAGGCCTTCCGCGTGATTGTGGATGTCGCCGGCCAGCACGACGAGATCCGCGTCGGCATGCGGGATCGCGTCGGGCAGGTTGCTTTCGAGATGCAGGTCGGACAGGACGCGGACTTTCACGGGATTGGCTCCGGAGTAGGCGGCTTCAGCGCAGGACCTTGCCGGGATTCATCAGGCCGCGCGGGTCGAGCGCGGTCTTCAGCGTGCGCATCAGCGCCGTTTCGACCGGCGACTTGTAGCGTTGCGCGTCGTCGATCTTCAACTGGCCGATGCCGTGCTCCGCGCTGATCGTGCCGTGGTGGCGGTGCACGTTGTCGTAGACGATCCGGTTGATCGGCGCCTGGAACGCGGCGAGGAACGCCTTCGCATCGCCGCCTTCGGGCATCTGCACGTTGTAGTGCAGGTTGCCGTCGCCGAGGTGGCCGAACGTGACCATCCGCGCGCCCGGCGCGGCCTGCTGGATCGCCGCGTCGGTCTCGTCGATGAAGCGCGCGATCGACGAGATCGGCACCGCGATGTCGTGCTTGATGTTGAGCCCTTCGTCGGCCTGCGCGAGCGGGATGTGCTCGCGCAGGTCCCAGAACGCACGCGATTGCGCGAGGTTCTCCGCGACCACCGCGTCGACCACGAGCCCGGCCTCGAACGCTTCTTCCATCAGCTTCTCGAACAGCGCGCGCGCATGTGCTTCGCTTTCGTTGTCGGACAGCTCCAGCAGCACCGTCTGCGCATGCGTTTGCGCGAACGGGTAGCGCAGTTGCGGATAGTGCTTGCCGACCAGCTGCATGCAGAAATCCGACATGAGCTCGAAGCCGGTCAGCAGCGGTCCGGCCGCGCGCTGCGCGAGCGCGAGGAAATCGAGCGCCGCGTGCGGCGATTCGAGCGCGGCCAGTGCCGTGACCTGCGCGGCCGGCAGCGGATGCAGCTTCATCACGGCCGCCGTGATGATCCCGAGCGTGCCTTCGGCGCCGATGAACAGGTCGCGCAGGTCGTAGCCCGTGTTGTCCTTGCGCAACCCGCGCAGCCCGTCCCAGATTTCGCCCTGGGGCGTCACGACCTCGAGCCCGAGGCACAGCTCGCGCGCGTTGCCGTAGCGCAGCACCGCGGTGCCGCCCGCATTGGTCGACAGGTTGCCGCCGATCGTGCAGCTGCCTTCCGCCGCGAGGCTCAGCGCGAACAGCCGGCCGCCCTCGCGGGCGCGCGCCTGCACGTCGGCGAGGATCACGCCGGCTTCGACGGTGATCGTGTTGTTGTGCGGATCGAGCGCGCGCACGCGGTTCAGGCGCGCGACGCTCAGCACGGCCTGGCTGCCGCTCGCATCGGGCGTCGCGCCGCCCGCGAGCCCCGTGTTGCCGCCCTGCGGCACGAGCGCGATGCCGTGCGCGTTGGCCAGCTTCACGAGTGCGGCGACTTCGGCCGTGTTCGCGGGCTTCAGCACCGCGCACGCCGCGCCCTTGTAGCGGCGGCGCCAGTCGGTGAGAAACGGTTCGGTATCGTGCGGATCGGTCAGCACGTGGTCGGCGCCGATCGCGTCGCGGCACGCGGAAACGAAAGCTTCGGAGGACATCATCACCTTGTCGCGTAAGGGTCAGGACGTGGCGCGCGGCTTTTTCGCCGCGCGCTTGAACGGCGCGACGTAAGCCAGCGCCGCGACGAAGAAGCCGACGGCAAGCGCGGTCTCGCACCAGCCCAGCGTCGCGGACAGCCCGCGATCGGACATGCCGCGCACGATGCCTTCGGCAAGATAGACGAGGATCAGCATGCTCGCCCACTGCATCGTATAGATGTTACGCCGCCAGACGCCGGGCAGCGCGAGCGCGAGCGGCACGGCCTTGAGCATCAGCGCGGAGCCGCCGGGGCGCAGCGGCGCGAGCCACAGCTCCCACGCGAGCGACAGCGCGATCAGCGCGACGAGACACGCGGCGGCGGCCAGCGCGTAGTGCGGCCGGGCCGCGACGGCGGAGCGGGCGGGGGCGTTCATGCCGCCTCGGCGGCCTGGGCGCTGGAAAGGGCCGCGGCGGCGCGCGCGAGCCGTACGCCGAGCGCGGCCGCGAGCGCCTTCTCGTCCGCGGACAGTCCGCCGGGTGACGACCGATCGTGCTGCGCGACGTGCGACGCGCCGTACGGTGTGCCGCCGGTACGTGTCGTGCTGAGGGCGGATTCGGTGTACGGGATCCCGACGATCATCATCCCGTGATGCAGCAGCGGCAGCATCATCGACAGCAGCGTCGATTCCTGGCCGCCGTGCAGGCTGCCCGTCGACGTGAACACGCTCGCGGGCTTGCCGGTCAGCGCGCCCGACAGCCATTGCGGCGTCGTGCCGTCGAGGAAATACTTGAGCGGCGCGGCCATGTTGCCGAAGCGGGTCGGCGAGCCGAGCGCGAGGCCCGCGCATTCCTCGAGGTCGCGCAGTTCCGCGTACGGCGGGCCGTCGGCCGGGATGTCGGGGGCGGTGGCTTCGCAGACGGCCGACACGGGCGGCACGGTGCGGATGCGCGCCTGCATGCCAGGCACGCTGTCGATGCCGTTCGCGATCGCGAGCGCGAGATCGCGCGTGGCGCCGTGGCGGCTGTAATAGAGGACGAGAATGTCTTTCATGGGCGACGGAGCCGCGTGCGGCCGCGCGCATGCCCGGTGCAGTCGGCCCCTGCTGGAATCGAGCGGCTATTATAGGGGCTGAAGCCGTCGCGCAGCGCGGCGGCGGCGCGCCGTGACGCGCGCGGCATCAAGAAGGAGAAGCCGTTTGCCGAAGTTGAGCGTTGATCTCGATACCATCAAGCGCCTCGCGCAGTTCGCGGCCCGGCGCAGCGCCGAGGATCGCATCCCGCAGGTGGCGGGCAGCCTGACCTTCACGACGCTGCTGGCGCTCGTGCCGCTGCTGACGGTCGCGTTCGCGTTGTTCACCGCGTTCCCGATGTTCGCGTCGTTCCAGATCTCGCTGCAGGGGTTCCTCGCCGATCACCTGATGCCCGCGCAGTTCAACATCCAGATCTTCAAGTACCTGAACCAGTTCGCATCGAAGGCCAAGGGGCTGACGACGGCCGGCCTGATCGTGCTCGTCGTCACGTCGGTGATGACGATGATGACGATCGAATCGGCGTTCAACCTGATCTGGCGCGTGCGCAAGCCGCGGCCGTTCGCGCAGCGCGTGCTCGCGTACTGGGCGCTGATCACGCTCGGGCCGTTGCTGTTCGGCGTGAGCCTGTCGATCTCGTCGTATCTGTTCACGCAATCGCTCGCGTTCACCGGCGCGGGGCCGTCCACGTCGATCGTCGAGTGGCTGCTCGCGCTCGCGTCGTTGCCGTTGACGGTGCTCGCGTTCACGCTGCTGTACGTGTACCTGCCGAACTGCACGGTCGCATGGCGCGATGCAGTGATCGGCGGGCTGTTCGCGGCCGTCGCGTTCGAGCTCGCGAAGCGCGGCTTCGGCTACTACGTCAGGCGCATTCCGACATATACGGCTGTCTACGGTGCGTTCGCGGCGCTGCCGGTGTTCCTGCTGTGGGTGTATTTGAGCTGGTTCATCGCGCTGCTCGGCGCGATGGTCGCGTCGGCGCTGCCGGCGATTCGGGTGGGCCAGTTCCACCGCATCCATTATCCGGGGAGCGACCTGCTCGACGCGCTCGAACTGCTCGCACGGCTCGCCGAAGCGCGCGCGGCCGGCAAGCGCGGCTACACGGCGATGCGGCTCGCGACGATGCTGCGCTGCGACATGGAAACCGCGCAGCGCTTGCTGACGACGATGGAGGAGCGGGAATGGGTCGCGCGGCTCGAGGGCGGCGACGAGGCCACGCCGCGCTACATCCTGCTCGCGAACCCGGAGCAACTGACGCTCGCGCAACTGTTCGACGTGCTGGTGATCGACCGCGCGGAGTTGACCTACCAACTGGAGCGGCGCCGCAGCCACGTCGAAGGCGCGGCGCTGCTCGCGGTACTGTCGAGCGACCGGTTCGACGTGACGCTCGCATCGCTGATCGCCGCGCACCGGCTCGCGGGCGGGCAGCCGGCCGGGAACGCCGGCGCGGCGCCGCGCGTGGACGATCCGCACGCGCGGCCGCCGCGGCCTGCCTGAAGGCGGGGCGGGCGGCTACAGCGGGATCTTGCCGGTGCAGATGTCCTTGAACATCACCCAGTCGCCCATCAGGCTGTAGATCGGGTGTCGGAACGTGGCCGGACGGTTCTTCTCGAAGAAGAAGTGCCCGACCCACGCGAACCCGTAGCCGCACACGACCGCAGCCGGCAGCCAGGGCCAGTGGCCGGTCGCGACCGCCATCGCGACGCAGCCGATCACGCCGAGCGAGCCGATGAAGTGCAGCCGCCGCGACGTCAGGTTCCGGTGCTCGTTCAGGTAATACGGGTAGAAGTCAGCGAAGCTGGCGAATTGCTCCGTATGCGTATGCGCCATGGCCGTCTCCTCTGGCCGCCGTTCACAAGGCCATTGTGCGGCCGGCGGCCGGCGTCCGCAAGCGGCGGCGGGCCGCCGCGCGGGCCCGTGCTTTCCTTTTGACAGGCTTTCCGATAGGATCGAAAGAGATTTTGCATTCAAGCATGAGGGGACTACGATGCGCGTCAGCGATATTCTGAAAGTGAAGGGCAACACGTTGTTTACCGTGACGCCCGATAAGCCGCTGCGCGAAGCGGTCGATACGATGGCCGAACACGACATCGGTTCGCTCGTCGTGATGGAGTACGGCGATCTCGTCGGGATGCTGACGTTCCGCGAGATCATCCTGCGCCTGCGCGAAAATGGCGGCGCGATCGGCGACGTGCAGGTGCGCAAGGTGATGGACGAGCCGCTCACGTGCACGCCGGAAACGGACGTCAACGAAGTGCGCCGGATGATGCTCGAGCGTCACGCACGCTACATGCCGGTGCTCGACAAGAAGGTGCTGATGGGCGTCATTTCGTTCTACGACGTCGCGAAGACGGTCGTCGAGGCGCAGAGCTTCGAGAACCGGATGCTGAAGGCATACATCCGCGACTGGCCGGAATCGGAAGCCGAAGCGCACAAGCCGTGAATCGCGCCGCGCCCGGCACGTCGATGCATGGGCGCCGCCATCCGGCACGCGGCGGCGCAGGCATGGCCTGCGCCGCTTTTTTTTCAACAACGACACGAGGCCCGCGCAGCTTCGCCCAGACGATGCGCGCGTATTCCGCATGAGCGATCACACGCAAGCCACTTCGGGGCGGCGCGACGAACGGCGCGCCCACGCATCGCAGTTCGACCTGCTGCGCGAGCGCCGCTTCGCGCCGTTCTTCACGACCCAGTTCCTCGGCGCGCTGAACGACAACGTCTTCAAGATCGGCTTCACGTCGCTCGTCACGTATCACACCGCACGGTTTTCCGGCGTCGATGCGAAGACGGCCGCGTTCCTGATTTCCGCGATCTTCATTCTGCCGTTCGTGCTGTTCTCGGCCACCTCCGGCCAGATCGCCGACAAATACGACAAGGCGACTCTCACGCGCTTCGTGAAATCGTTCGAGATCGTGCTGATGTTGGTCGGCGCGGCCGGCTTCGTCACGCACAGCGCGACGCTGCTGTATCTGTGCACGTTCATGATGGGCATGCACTCGACGCTGTTCGGGCCCGTCAAGTATTCGTACCTGCCGCAGCATCTCGGCGAACATGAGCTGGTCGGCGGCAACGGGCTCGTCGAGATGGGCACGTTCATCGCGATCCTGATCGGCACGATCATCGGCGGCGCGGCGGCCGGCATCGAAGGCAGCGGCGAACGCGTGCTCGCGGTGAGCGTCGTCGTCATCGCGCTGGCGGGGCGGCTCGTCGCGCAGCGCGTGCCGCCCACGCCCGCGCCGCAGCCCGACCTCGTGATCAACTGGAACCCGGTCAGCGAGACCTGGCGCAACCTGAAGCTCGCGCGCCAGAACCGCACGGTGTTCCTGAGCCTGCTCGGCATCTCGTGGCTGTGGTTCGTCGGCGCGACGTTCCTCACGTCGTTCTTCAATTTCGCGAAGGACGTGCTGTCCGCCAGCCCCGACGTCGTCACGATCCTGCTCGCGACCTTCTCTGTCGGCATCGGCCTCGGCTCGCTGCTGTGCGAGCGGCTGTCGCAGCGGCGCGTCGAGATCGGCCTCGTGCCGCTCGGCTCGATCGGCATCAGCGTGTTCGCCATCGAGTTGTATTTCGCGAGCCACGCGCTGCCGTCGCCCGGCCATCTGCTGTCGGTCGGCGAATTCCTGGCCGGTGCGCGCCACTGGCGCATTCTCGCCGACCTGTTCCTGCTCGCGATGTTCGGCGGCTTCTACAGCGTGCCGCTGTACGCGCTGATCCAGAGCCGCAGCGCGCCGACTCACCGCGCGCGGATCATCGCCGCGAACAATATCCTGAACGCGCTGTTCATGATCCTGTCGGCCGTGATGGCGATGGGGTTGACCAAGGCCGGCGTCGACATCCCGGGGCTGTTCCTCGTCACCGCGCTGCTGAACGTGGTCGTCGCGACGTATATCTACCTGCTCGTGCCCGAGTTCCTGCTGCGCTTCGTCGCGTGGGTGCTCGTGCATACGTTCTACCGGATCCGCCTCGTGCACGCGGAGCGGATTCCGGCGGAAGGCGCGGCGGTGCTCGTGTGCAATCACGTGAGCTACGTCGATGCGCTCGTGCTGGCCGCCGCGAGCCCCCGGCCGATTCGTTTCGTGATGGATCACCGGATCTTCAAGACGCGTTTCGCGAGCTGGGTATTCCGGCACGCGAAGGCGATCCCGATCGCGCCGCGCCACGAGGATCCCGCGATGCTCGCGCGTGCGTACGACCTGTGCGAGGCAGCACTGAAGGACGGCGAACTCGTGTGCATCTTCCCCGAGGGCAAGCTGACGAAGACGGGCGACATCAACACGTTTCACCACGGCATCACCGAGATCCTGAGCCGCACGCCGGCGCCGGTGATCCCGATGGCGTTGCGCGGGCTGTGGGGCAGCTATTTTTCGCGGCATGCCGATGCGCGGATGCCGCGGCCGATCAAGCGCGGCGTGATGAGCCGGCTGACGCTGGCGGTCGGCGAGCCGATCCCGGCGTCGATGGCGACGCCCGAAGCGCTGCAGGCGGCAGTGACCGAGCTGCGCGGCGCGCGGAAGTAGGCGGGGCGGCCGGGTGCGGGTTGCCGGTTGCCGCGCAGCGACGAGCGCGGCGAGCCGCACGGCCCGCCCGGCCCCGGTGCGGCCGAGCGACGGCAGGCCACGCCGCGGCCACGGCCGGCCCCGGTGATCTGAACGGTTCACACGGCCCGCGGGCCCGGGACGGCTGGCATAATAGCGGTTTACCTCTTTTTTCGACCGGCAAACGATCGACCTGCCCGCGGCCCCGGCAGCGCATCGGTTTGCCCATTTCTCTTTGGGCGGTTCCATCATGTCCGGCAATACCCTCGGCACGCTTTTCACTGTCACGACCTTCGGCGAATCGCACGGTCCCGCGATCGGATGCGTGATCGACGGCTGCCCGCCGGGGATGGGGTTGACCGAAGCCGACATCCAGGTCGAACTCGATCGCCGCAAGCCGGGCACGTCGCGGCACGTGACGCAACGGCAGGAGGCCGACGAGGTCGAGATCCTGTCGGGCGTGTTCGAAGGCGTGACGACCGGCACGCCGATCGCGCTGCTGATCCGCAATACCGACCAGCGCAGCAAGGATTACGGCAACATCGTCGAGACGTTCCGTCCCGGCCACGCCGACTACACCTACTGGCAGAAATACGGCATTCGCGACTACCGCGGCGGTGGCCGCTCGTCCGCGCGCCTGACGGCGCCGATCGTCGGCGCCGGCGCGGTCGCGAAGAAGTGGCTGCGCGAGCGCTTCGGAGTCGAGGTGCGCGGCTACATGAGCGCCCTCGGCGAGATCGACGTGCCGTTCGTCGACTGGTCGCATGTGCACGAGAACCCGTTCTTCTCGCCGAACGCGGCGGTCGTGCCGGAGCTCGAAGCCTACATGGACGCGCTGCGCAAGGACGGCGATTCGATCGGCGCGCGCATCGACGTCGTCGCGTCGGGCGTGCCGGTCGGCTGGGGCGAACCGGTGTTCGACCGGCTCGATGCCGATATCGCGAAGGCGATGATGAGCATCAACGCGGTGAAGGGCGTCGAGATCGGCGCGGGCTTCGACAGCGTCGCGCAGCGCGGCTCGGTGCATGGCGACGAACTGACGCCGGCCGGCTTCGTCGGCAACCACGCGGGCGGCGTGCTCGGCGGGATTTCGACGGGCCAGGACATCACCGTGTCGATCGCGATCAAGCCGACGTCGAGCATCCGCACGCCGCGCCGCTCGATCACGAAGTCCGGCGAAGAGGCGACGGTCGAAACCTTTGGCCGCCACGATCCGTGCGTCGGCATTCGTGCGACGCCGATCGCCGAATCGATGCTCGCACTGGTGCTGATCGACCATGCGCTGCGCCATCGTGCGCAGTGCGGCGACGTCGAGACGTCGACGCCGAAGATCGCCGGCAGCGCGACCTGATACAAAGCAGGTGGGGGCGCGGCGCGTGTCGCCTCGTCCGGCAAACGATGAATGCAAGCGGGGCGCTGCGTGATGCAGCGCCCCGTTTCGTTTGCGGCGGTGTGCCGTGACGCACGCAAAACGCGCCGCTCGTGGCGGCGCGTTCCGGTCGTTACATGTTCGGGTAATTCGGCCCGCCGCCGCCTTCGGGCGTGACCCACACGATGTTCTGCGTCGGGTCCTTGATGTCGCAGGTCTTGCAGTGCACGCAGTTCTGCGCGTTGATCACGAGCCGATCGCCGCCGTCGTCGTTCTTCACGAACTCGTACACCGCCGCCGGGCAGAAACGCGCCTCCGGCCCCGCGTACGTGCGCAGGTTCACGTTCACCGGCACGCTCGCGTCCTTCAGCGTCAGGTGCGCCGGCTGGTTCTCCTCGTGGTTCGTGTTCGAGATGAACACCGACGAGAGGCGATCGAACGTCAGCTTGCCGTCCGGCTTCGGATAGTCGATCGGCTCGCATTGCGACGCCGGCTTCAGCATCTCGTGGTCCGCGTGCTGGTGATGCAGCGTCCACGGCACGTTGCCGCCCATTACCTTCTGCTCGATCCCGACCATCAGCGTGCCTAGGTACAGGCCCTTGGCCATCCACTGCTTGAAGTTGCGCGCGCGGTACAGCTCCGTGTACAGCCACGATTGCTTGAACGCGTCCGGGTACGCGTTGAGCTCGTCCGACTGACGCCCGGCCTGCACCGCGTCGAATGCCGCATCGGCCGCCAGCATCCCGGTCTTGATCGCCGCGTGGCTGCCCTTGATCCGCGATGCGTTCAAAAAGCCCGCGTCGTCGCCGATCAGCGCGCCGCCCGGGAACACCGTCTTCGGCAGCGACAGCAGGCCGCCGGCCGTGATCGCGCGCGCGCCGTACGACACGCGCTTGCCGCCTTCGAGGAACGCGCGGATCGACGGATGCGTCTTGTAGCGCTGGAATTCCTCGAACGGCGACAGGTACGGGTTCGTGTAGCCGAGGCCCACGACGAAGCCGACCACCACCTGGTTGTTGTCCATGTGATACAGGAACGAGCCGCCGTACGTATCGGACTTCAGCGGCCAGCCGGCCGTGTGGATCACGAGGCCCGGCTTGTGCTTGGCCGGATCGATTTCCCACAGTTCCTTGATGCCGATCCCGTACGCCTGCGGATCCGCGTTCGCGTCGAGCTTGAACTTCGCGATCAACTGGCGGCCGAGGTGGCCGCGACAGCCTTCGGCGAACAGCGTGTACTTCGCGTGCAGCTCCATGCCGAGCTGGAAGTTCTCGGTCGGCTCGCCGTCCTTGCCCACGCCCATGTTGCCGGTGGCGACGCCTTTGACCGAACCGTCGTCGTTGTACAGGATCTCCGCGGCGGGGAAGCCCGGGAAGATTTCCACGCCCAGCGCCTCGGCCTGCTGGCCGAGCCAGCGCGTGACGTTGCCCAGCGAGATCACGTAGTTGCCGTGATTCTTGAAGTTGTCGGGCAGCGCCCAGTTCGGCGTCGTGACCGCGCTCTTCTCGGACAGGAACAGGAAACGGTCTTCCGTCACCTCGACGTCGAGCGGCGCGCCGCGTTCCTTCCAGTCGGGAAACAGCTCGGTGATCGCGCGCGGGTCCATCACCGCACCCGACAGGATGTGCGCGCCGATCTCGGAACCTTTCTCGAGCACGCACACGCCGATCTCGGCGCCTTTCTCGGCGGCCAGCTGCTTGAGCCGGATCGCCGCCGACAGCCCGGCGGGGCCGCCGCCGACGATCACGACGTCGTATTCCATCGATTCGCGCGGGCCGTATTGCTCGATGAGGCTTGCGGGGGTCATTGGCGTTCCTCTAACCGTTAGAATGCTTTTATTCGGGAGCGTATTGTCTGCGAAACGAAACGCTTGCCGCAACAACATGCAGGTAGATTAGCACGATCGTTCTATTTTTTGTGCTAGGGTAATGCCGCTCGGGCTGTGCCAGCCTGGGCTGGCGCAACGACATCGAAAGGGGATGTGCAAATGGGTCGATCGATCAATCTGGAAGGCAAGGTTGCGCTGGTCACGGGCGCGTCGAGCGGCCTCGGGCAGCGTTTTGCGCAGGTGCTGTCGCAGGCCGGCGCGAAGGTCGTGCTCGCGAGCCGCCGCGTCGAGCGCCTGAAGGAGCTGCGTGCGGAGATCGAGGCGGCGGGCGGTGCCGCGCACGTCGTGTCGCTCGACGTGACCGACGTCCAGAGCATCAAGGCGGCCGTCGCGCATGCGGAGACGGAAGCCGGCACGATCGACATCCTCGTGAACAATTCGGGCGTGTCGACGATGCAGAAGCTCGTCGACGTCACCCCGGCGGATTTCGAATTCGTGTTCGATACGAACACGCGCGGCGCGTTCTTCGTCGCGCAGGAAGTCGCGAAGCGGATGATCATGCGCGCGAACGGCGGCGGCAACGGCAAGCCGCCGTGCCGGATCATCAACATCGCGTCGGTGGCCGGGCTGCGCGTGTTTCCGCAGATCGGGCTGTACGCGATGAGCAAGGCGGCGGTCGTGCAGATGACGCGCGCGATGGCGCTGGAGTGGGGCCGCCACGGCATCAACGTGAACGCGATCTGTCCCGGCTATATCGATACCGAAATCAATCATTACCTGTGGGAAACCGAGCAGGGCCAGAAGCTGCAGTCGATGCTGCCGCGCCGGCGCGTCGGCAAGCCGCAGGATCTCGACGGGCTGTTGTTGCTGCTCGCGGCCGACGAGTCGCAGTTCATCAATGGCTCGATCATCTCCGCGGACGACGGCTTCGGCCTCGCGTGAGCGGATGACATTTCGCAACAAAGAAGACTGCAATGAACGCAACAAGCGATTACTCTCCCGTTTTTGAGATGTCGATGCCGATCCGCTGGGGCGACATGGACGCGTTCGGCCATGTGAACAACACGGTCTATTTCCGCTACATGGAGCAGGCGCGGATCTCGTGGTTCGAGCAGCTCGGCATTGCGGGCGGCAACGGCGAGGGGCAGGGGCCCGTCATCGTCACCGCGTCGATGGAGTTCCTGAAGCAACTGCACTATCCGGGTGACGTGATCGCGAAGATGTCGGCTGCAAAGCCCGGCCGAAGCAGTTTCGACACCGGCTTCGAGCTCACGCGCGCGGACGATCCGCAGCATGTCTATGCACGCGGCAACGCGCGCTGCGTGTGGGTCGACTACGCGCTCGGCAAGTCGGTGCCGCTGCCGCCACTGCTGCGCGACACGATCGAGCGCGCGCTCGCGACGAAAGTCGGCTGAGCGCGGATACCGGCAGGCCGGCGCAAGGCCGCCGGTGGCGCGCCGTGCCCGATGTTTCCCCGGATCGGCCGCCGCGCGCGGCCGATCGTCATTCGCGCGTCGCGATGCTATGCAATGCGCGTTTACTGCCCGAGCAGGCGCTGCAGCAGTTCCGGCGTGTTGTTCGTCCCGTATTTGCGCATCAGCCGCGCGCGATAGATGTCGACCGTGCGTGAGCTGATGTCGAGCACGCGCCCGATCTGCTTGCTGGTCTTGCCGGTCGCGAGCTGGGCGGCGATCTCGCGCTCGCGCGGGGTCAGCTCGACCGCGACGCGGCGCGTCGCGCTCAAATCCTCGAAGGTCCAGACGCCCGCCGAGAGCGGCGCGGTGCGGTCGAGCGCGCGGCCCGTCACGTGGCACCAGAACAGCTCGCCGTCCGCGCGTTTCATGATTCTGTCATCCGAGTAGACGCCGTTCGCGACCATCACGCGGGCGATGCGCTCGCCGATGCGCTGGAATTCGTCCGTCGACGGGTAGAGCACCGCGTACGATTTCCCGATCAGGTCGGCCCGCGCGCAGCGGAAGATCGACGCGAGCGCGTCGTTGCAATCCTCGATCACCCGGTCGCGCGACAGCACGAGGCCGAGCGGCGCGAGGTGGAAGGCGGTCTGGTAATCGAGCTCGGGCATGGCGCAGGCAAGCGGAGGCAAATGCTTATGTATTTTTGCGTATTGTGCCGCATCGGCGTCACATCGTACCCTTTCAGGCATCTCGCGGCGGTGTTCGCGACATAAAAACAGCGCGCTTCGACGCAGGCATTGCCGCGCATGCATAGAATGGTGCGGCGGGCTTGCGCCACGTGGCGCGTGAACCGGTTTTGCTGGTTTCCATAGAGGAAGGGACAACAGATGAACAAAGTCTATCCAAGCGCGGCTGCCGCGCTGGAGGGGATCGTCCGCGACGGACAGACCTTCGCGGTGGGCGGCTTCGGCCTGTGCGGCATTCCCGAGGCGCTGATCGCGGCGTTGCGCGATTCGGCCGTCAAGGGCATCACCTGCATCAGCAACAACGCGGGCGTCGACGGTTTCGGCCTTGGCCTGCTGCTGGAAACGCGCCAGATCAAGAAGATGATCTCGTCGTACGTCGGCGAGAACAAGGAGTTCGAGCGCCAGTATCTGGCCGGCGAGCTCGAGCTCGAATTCACGCCGCAGGGTACGCTCGCCGAAAAGCTGCGCGCGGGCGGCGCGGGCATTCCCGCGTTCTTCACGAATACCGGCTACGGCACCGTGATCGCGGAAGGCAAGGAAACGCGCCAGTTCGGCGATCGCCACTACGTGCTCGAACCGTCGCTGACTGCCGACGTCGCGCTCGTCAAGGCGTGGAAGGCCGACAAGTCCGGCAACCTGATCTACCGCCGCACCGCGCGCAACTTCAACCCGATGTGCGCGATGGCCGGCAAGATCACCGTGGCCGAGGTCGAGGAGATCGTCGAGAACGGCGCGCTCGATCCGGACCACATCCATACGCCTGGCATCTTCGTGCAGCGTATCGTGCTGAACGCGACGCCTGAGAAACGCATCGAACAACGCGTCGTACGCGGGAAAGGAGACTGACATGGCCTGGAATCGTGACCAGATGGCCGCGCGCGCGGCGAAGGAACTGCAGGACGGCTTCTACGTGAACCTCGGCATCGGCCTGCCGACGCTCGTCGCGAACCACGTGCCGGAAGGCGTCGAGGTGTGGCTGCAGTCGGAGAATGGCCTGCTCGGCATCGGCCCGTCGCCGACCGAGGACGAAGTCGACGCCGATCTCATCAACGCCGGCAAGCAGACCGTCACGACGCTGCCGGGTTCGTCGATCTTCTCGTCGGCCGATTCGTTCGCGATGATCCGCGGCGGTCACATCAACCTCGCGATCCTCGGCGCGATGCAGGTCAGCAAGCAGGGCGACCTCGCGAACTGGATGATCCCCGGCAAGATGATCAAGGGGATGGGCGGTGCGATGGACCTCGTCGCGGGCGTGAAGCGCGTCGTCGTGCTGATGGAGCATGTCGCGAAGGGCGATCAGCACAAGATCCTCGACGAATGCAACCTGCCGCTCACGGGCGTCGGCGTGGTCGACCTGATCATCACCGATCTCGGCGTGATCGAGGTGACGCCGGCCGGGCTGAAGGTGCTCGAGCTCGCCGACGGCGTGAGCGTCGACGAGATCCAGGCGAAGACGGGCGCACCGCTCGACGTCAGTGCCGTGGCCTGACATTACCTCGTTGCGTCATCCTCGACGCCCCGCGTTCCCGACGGAACGCGGGGCGTTTTGTCATGACCGCATGTGTCACGCGATCGCGCCGCCGCCGTCGATCAGCACCGTCGAGCCAGTCGCATAAGGCGTTGCCGCCAGGTACACGATCGCATTCGCGACATCCTCCGGCTGACCGACCCTGCGTGCCGGCAGCCGCTGCGCGGCGCCCGCATACATCGCGTCGCGTGCGTCGGGAGCGAGCTTGTCCCACAGCGGCGTCGCGATCAGGCCCGGCGACACGGTATTCACACGCACCGGCGCGAGCTCCAGCGCCAGCCCGCGGGCGAGCGCCTCGAGCGCCGCGTTGATCGCGCCTTGCAGGACCGACGACGCGCTCGGCCGCACGCTGAGGTAGCCCGACACGAACGTCAGCGAACCGCCGGGCGCGATATCGATCGCGCGGGCGATGCGGTAGGCGCCCCAGAACTTGCTGTCCATCGCCGCCTGCGCGTCGTCAAGCGGCAGCGCGCGGACCGGGCCCGTGGCCGTCTTCGCGGCCGAAATCACGACGTGGTCGAACTGGCCGGCGCGGGCGCAGAATGCATCGACGTTCGCCGTATCGGTGATGTCGAGCGTTTCGGTTCGCACGTGCTCGCCCGGTATGGCGTCGATATCGAACCTGCCCGGATCGCGCGACGCGATCGTCACGCGCGCGCCGCGTTGCGCGAATGCCGTCGCGGTGGCGGCGCCGATGCCGGAGCTTCCTCCGACGACGAGTACTTTCTTTCCGTGGAGCGGATCATTCATGAAGGTCTTTCCTGGGTGATGAGTTGAACGGCATCCGGTCAGATCGTTTCGGTCTCGCGCAGCGTCGACGGGCTATGCAGCGCGAAGCGTGCAATGTCGTCCTTGCGCATGAAAGCGACACCCGGGTGTGATCGCGCGTAGTGCAGGAAATCGTCCCACGCACGGACCATCTGCGGCGTGCCGCTGATCCGGTCGTGCGCACTGATCGACATCAGCCGCCGCCTGTGGCCGGCTTCCGCGTACAACTGGTCGAAATCGAGCTTGATCTGCTCGACGAACATCGTCGGCGAGTAGTTGCGGCCTTCGATCAGCAGGATGTCGTTGTTGCGCAGCGTGTACGGAACCACCGCGAAATCGCGACCATCGACGGTCTCGATGAACGGTTCGTCGCGACTGACGTCGTCGATGTGATACACGTAGCCGAGTTCCTGCAGCAGCGACAACGTATGCGGCCCGCGCCGCAGCCAGTTGCAGTTGTAGCCGGTCGGGCGCTGGCCGGTCACCGCTTCGACCATGTCGCGCGCTTCGGTCAGGAAGCGGCGCTCGTCGTCACGGCTCATCGCGAATTGCGCGCGCCACGTCGGGCCGTGCGCGGCGGCTTCGTGGCCGCGCGACACGATCTCGCGCGCCAGTTCGGGGTGCCGGCGCGCGGCTTCCCCAATCATGTGCGACGTCACTTTCACGCCGTGTCGATCCCACAGATCGAGCAGGCGCGGAATGCCCTCCCGGTACCCATACGCGAACCAGGTGGCCGACGCGAGATCGATCGGCACCGACGGCGGAAACGCGACGGCCGGAAACGGGCTGTCCGCGCCGGTCGACGGTTGTCCGCCCGCCTCGAACTGCATCGAGATCGAGATCACGAGCCGCGCGCCGTCGGGCCAGAACGGCGTAGCGCCCGGCGCCGCGGGCGCCGGCGTCGGCGCGGCGGTGGCAGGCAGGGGCGTGCCTGCGGCCAGCACGACGCCGGCGGCGAGCCCGGCGCCGGCCTGGGCCAGGAACGTGCGGCGCGGCAGGGGTGTCGCGGGCGTGTCGTTATCGTGAGTCATCGTCCCCTCCGTCAGCCGACGAGCCCGAGCTGACGCATCAGCGTCAGGTTGTCCTCGATGTGCCAGTTTTCCGCGATCCGGCCGTGATCGATCCGGTAGATATCGGTCGCGATGAAGTCGATTGTCTGTCCGCGCCCGGCCGTTCCGTTGAATGCGCCGGTGAAATGCCCGCGGAAATGCAGGTGCACGACGACCCGGTCGCCAGCCACGATCATCTGTTCGATGTCGCAGCGCAGGTCCGGGATCGCGCCGCGCATCGTGCCGGAGGCCGCGATCGGCCCCGCTATGCCTTGTTCGCGGCCGGGCGGCAGGGTTTGGTCGGTGAAGTCGTCTGCGAGCGCCGCGCGGGCGAGGGCGGGGTCGCCGGTGTTCCAGAAGCTGCCGTAGCGGCGCGCGGCCAGGATTTGCGCGCGAGCCTGCGCGGCCGGCAAGCCTGCCGCGACGGTCAGGCTGTGCGGCGAGACGAGATCGGCGGCCTGGGACGCGGCGGGCCAGAGTGCCACGACGCAAGCGGCTGCCGCGAATGCGTGCGCGACGGGGCGGGCGGCCGAACGAAGGCGGATCGACATGATTTCGAGGGTCCTGTGAAGAGCGTCATGCGACGACGCGGAACAGGTATGGTAGGTTTCCGTTCTACATGCAAATACGGGCAAAAGGCGAATGGATTCTTCGAAAAAAGGAAAGATTGAAGCGAGGCTGGCACCATGACGCTCATCGACGATTTTCCGGCGCTCGATACCTTCGCGCGGATCGTGTCGGCCGGCAGCCTGTCGGCGGCGGCGCGCGAGCTCGACCTGTCGTTGTCCGTCGTCAGCAAGCGGCTCGCGCATCTCGAGTCGCGGCTCGGCGTGCGCCTGCTGCACCGGACGACGCGGCAGCAAACGCTCACCGACGACGGCGCGCAGTTTCACGCGCAGGTGCTGCGCATCCTGGCCGAGGTCGAGCATGCCGAAACGCTGATGCGCGATCGTCGCGGCACGGTCAGCGGCGTGCTGCGCGTGACGGCGCCCGGCGAGCTCGGCCGCCTGCGCATCGCGCCGCTCGTGGCGGCCTTTCAGCAGCGACATCCGCAATTGACCGTGCAGCTGGTGCTGACCGATGCGGTCGTCGATCTGCTCGCAGCCGACATCGACGTCGCCGTGCGAATCGGCAATCTTGCCGATTCGACGATGATCGCGCGCGAGCTGGCGCCGAATCATCGCGTGCTGTGCGCGTCACCGGGCTATCTCGCGGCGCACGGGCGGCCGGCTCATCCGGCCGAGCTCCGCGCGCACCGATGCATCGTGATGGGCGACCAGCCGCGTGCCGAATGGCGGTTCGACGGCGCGCAAGGCGACGTGGCGGTCGAGGTCACGGCCGCGCTGCTGACGAACGACGGCGGCGCGGCGCGCACGCTGGCGCTCGAAGGCGCGGGCATTGCATTGAAGTCGATCTGGGACGTCGGCGCCGATCTCGATGCCGGTCGGCTCGTGCGCGTGCTGCCGGCCTTCGAGGCGCCCGCGGCGCCGCTGCATGCCGTCTATCCCGGCGGCCGCCATGTGCCGTTGCGCGTGCGGACGTTCGTCGATTTCCTGCGCGAGCAGTTGCGTCACGCGTGGCGCCGCGACGCTTGAACCCGTCCCGGGCGGTGCGCCGGGCGCGTGGCGCCTCGTGATTCCGAAGCGGTTTACAATCGTTTGCATCGGGCGCCGCAAGCGTTGCCCTGCGCGTCGCCCCCGTTCGACAGGATGCCAACGATGCCAACGACCCCAGCGAATCCCGCGGTTCCCCGCCAGCGGCGCGTGCAGTGCGCGAGCGCGGCCGGCCTTCACCATGTCGCCTATACCGAGTGGGGCGATCCCGCGAATCCGCGCGTGCTCGTCTGCGTGCACGGCCTGACGCGCTCCGGGCGCGATTTCGACCGGCTTGCCGCTGCGCTGTCGGATACGTATCGCGTCGTCTGCCCCGATGTCGTCGGGCGTGGCCGGTCCGATCGGCTGGCCGATCCGCGGCTCTATGCGATTCCGCAGTACGTGGCCGACATGGTGACGCTGATTGCACGGCTCGACGTCGAATCGGTCGACTGGTTCGGCACGTCGATGGGCGGGCTGATCGGCATGGCGCTCGCCGGGCTGCCGGGTTCGCCGCTTCGCCGGATGATCGTCAACGACGTCGGCCCGCGCATCGAGCCCGATTCGCTGACGCGCATCGGCGAGTACCTCGGCGTGCAGCCGCGCTTTGCGACCGAGCAGGAGGGAATCGACTATCTGACGTCGCTGTCGCTGCCGTTCGGTGCGCTGAGCGCCGACGAGTGGCGCGAGATCAACGGGCCGCTGCTGCACGAATTGCCCGAAGGCGGCTGGACGATGCGCTACGACCCGCGCATCGCCGAGCCGTTCAAGGCGACGACGCCCGAGCTGGCCGCGCTCGGCGAGGCCGCGCTGTGGCGCGCGATCGAGACGACGGACGCGACGCTGCTCGTCGTGCGCGGCGAGACGTCCGACCTGCTGTCGCGCGAGACGGCGGATGAAATGGTGCGTCGCGGCCGGCATGTGACGCAGGTCGAGATTCCGGGCGCGGGCCACGCGCCGGCGTTCGTCAGCGCCGACCAGATTGCGCTCGCGCGGCGGTTTTTCGTCGAAGGCGACGCATAAACGCGTCATAATATGCGGTTCGGCGGCACGTGGGCCGTGCCGCCGCCCGATTCCTTACCCATCACGACCGGAACATTTCATGGCAGTCATTCGTCACCACGTCGGGGCCCGTCTCTCCGAAACCGCGATCCACAACGGTACCGTGTATCTGGCCGGCCAGATCGCCGAAGACACCACGCAGGACATCCGCGGCCAGACGCGCGAAGTGCTCGGCCACATCGATCGCCTGCTCGCCGAAGCGAACAGCGACAAGGCGCATCTGCTGTCGGTGCAGATCTACATCTCGGATCTCGCGAACTTCGAAGGCATGAATGCGGAGTGGGACGCATGGGTCGCACCGGGCAACACGCCGCCGCGCGCGACCGTCGAGGCGAAGCTCGCCGATCCGGCGCTGCTCGTCGAGATCGTGGTCGTCGCCGCGCAGCGGAGCTGAGCGTTATCCGACGATGACCGTATTCCGGCAGGCCGTGCCATGACCGAATCCGTTTCCGCTTCTCCCGTCGCGGCGCCGTCGTTCGACGACGTGCTCGCGTTCGTGCGCGAGCGGGCCGGCGACGCGCGCCTGTCGTCGGGCGAGCTGCTCGCCGATCACTCGGCGGGCACGGCGGCGATCATGCGCACGCTGAACGTCGATCCGCACGCGATGCAGGCCGCCGCGCTGTTCGTGCTGACGCCGCACCTGAGCGACCCCGAGCGCGAGCTGACCGAGCGTTTCGGCGACGAGGTCGCGCGGCTCGTGGCCGACGTGCGCAAGCTGTTGCGGCTCGGTACCGTCAGCCTGCGCGCCGCGCAGAACGCGAAGCCCGACGCCGGGCGGGACGCGGCGGAGGAGCGGCGCACGCAGATCGAGGCGCTGCGCAAGATGCTGCTCGCCTTCGCGCAGGACATCCGCGTGGTGCTGATCCGGCTCGCGTCGCGGTTGCAGTCGCTGCGCTACTACGCGGCCGCGAAGCTCGATCCGCCGCCCGACGTCGCGCGCGAGACGCTCGAGATCTATGCGCCGCTCGCGAACCGTCTCGGTATCTGGCAACTGAAGTGGGAACTCGAGGATCTCGCGTTCCGCTTCGAGGATCCCGTCACCTACAAGCGGATCGCGAAGCTGCTCGACGAAAAGCGCATCGAGCGCGAGGCGTACGTCACGCAGGCGATCGCGCGGCTGCAGCACGAGCTCGCGCAGGCGCACATCCAGGCCGACGTGAGCGGCCGGCCGAAGCATATCTATAGCATCTGGCGCAAGATGCGCGGCAAGGAGCTCGATTTCTCCGAGCTGTACGACGTGCGCGCGTTTCGCGTGATCGTGCCCGACATCAAGGATTGCTACGCGGTGCTCGGCATCGTGCATCACCTGTGGCAGCCGGTGCCGAAGGAATTCGACGACTACATCTCGCGGCCGAAGCCGAACGGCTACAAGTCGCTGCATACGGTCGTGATCGGCGACGACGGCCGCGCGTTCGAAGTGCAGATCCGCACGCAGGAGATGCATCGTTTCGCGGAGTATGGCGTCGCCGCGCACTGGCGCTACAAGGAGGCCGGCGCGCGCGGCTATGGCGGCCAGTTCTCGGCGAGCGACAAGTACGACGAGAAGATCGCGTGGCTGCGCCAGTTGCTCGCATGGAAGGACGACGTCGAGGACGGCGCCGAAGTGTCGGGCGATCAGGCGTGGGCGCAATTGCGCGAGACGTCGCTCGACGACGACCACATCTACGTGCTGACGCCGCAGGCGCGCGTGATCGCGCTGCCGCAGGGCGCGACGCCGGTCGATTTCGCGTACCACCTGCACAGCGAGCTCGGCCATCGCTGCCGTGGCGCGCGCGTCGACGGGGCGATGGTGCCGCTGAACACGCCGCTCGCCAACGGCCAGACGGTCGAGATCGTTGCGGTGAAGGAAGGCGGGCCGTCGCGCGACTGGCTGAACCTGCAGCTCGGTTACCTGAAGAGTTCGCGCGCGCGGCAGAAGGTGCGTGCGTGGTTCAACTCGATCGAGCAGGAAGAAAACGTCGCGCACGGCCGCGCGCTCGTCGAAAAGACGCTGCAGCGCGAGGGCAAGACGTCGGTCAACCTGGACAACCTCGCCGCGAAGCTCGGCTTCAAGTCGCCCGAGGAACTGTTCTCGGTCGTCGGCAAGGAAGAGTTCAGCCTGCGCAACGTCGAGCACGCGCTGTCCGATGCGCCGCCGCCGGAACCGGCGCCCGAGGCGCCGGCCGATTTCGAGAAGCGCAGCAGCGGTGCGAGCGTCGCGCACGGCGCGTCGACCGGCGTGCTGGTGGTGGGCGTCGACGCGCTGCTGACGCAACTGGCGCGCTGCTGCCGTCCGGCGCCGCCCGATCCGATCAGCGGTTTCGTCACGCGCGGCAAGGGAATGTCGATCCACCGCAGCGACTGCCCGACGTTTCGCCGGATGGTCGAGCGCGCGCCGGAGCGCGTGCTGCAGACGACCTGGTCGGCCGACGTGCTGGGCGGGCGCGGCGCGTCCGTCTATCCGGTCGACCTGATGATCGAGGCGAGCGACCGGCAAGGGTTGCTGCGCGATATCTCCGAAGTGTTCGCGCGCGAAAAGATCAACGTCGTGGGCGTGAAGACCCAGAGCCGCCGCAATGCGGCGTTCATGCAGTTCACGGTCGAGGTATCGAATTCGGCGCAGGTGCAGCGCGCGTGCACGCTGCTCGGCGAGGTGCAGGGCGTCGTGCGGGCGGGGCGGAAGTCGTAATGGGGTTGGAACGGCGTCATTTTGCTGCGGCCGCATAAAACACTTGCCAAGCCGGCCGCCGCCCCATATAATCTCAGCTTCTCTAGGCTCGTAGCTCAGCTGGTTAGAGCACCACCTTGACATGGTGGGGGTCGTTGGTTCGAGTCCAATCGAGCCTACCAACGAATTGAGAATGCCCGGCCTCCGGGTGTTCGAAGCAGTACACAACTCAACGCGAACAAGGCGAATACGGTTATGACACCGCGAACGTTGACCGAAACCACTTCGGAGCGACGCTAGTCGAGGAACGTTTTCGCCCTTTCAGTTTGAGTGAAGTATCGAATGCGGCCCCTCGAAAGCGGGGCCGCATTTTTTTTGTCGCGAAATTTTCATGCGTGAGTTCGATCTCGCGTACCTGGTCTGCCGCCCACTGTCGGCATCACGGAGAGTGCTATGGTTTCGATACGCTTGCCTGACGGCTCAGTTCGACAATACGAGCATCCGGTGACAGTCGCCGAGGTTGCGGCCTCGATCGGTCCCGGTCTTGCGAAGGCTGCGCTTGGTGGCAAGCTCGATGGCGAGCTCGTGGATACGTCGACGGTGATCGACCGCGACGCGTCGCTCGCGATCGTCACCGACAAGGATGCCGACGGCCTCGACATCATCCGCCATTCGACCGCCCACTTGCTCGCGTATGCGGTGAAGGAACTGTATCCGGACGCGCAAGTGACGATCGGCCCGGTGATCGACAACGGTTTCTATTACGACTTCTCGTACAACCGCCCGTTTACGCCGGAAGATCTGGAAAAGATCGAAAAGCGCATGCAGGAACTCGCGAAGAAGGACGAGCCGGTCACGCGCCGTGTCGTGTCGCGCGACGAGGCCGCCGGTTACTTCCGCAGCATCGGCGAGAAGTACAAGGCCGAGATCATCGAATCGATTCCGCAAAGCGACGAAATCAAGCTGTACTCGCACGGCGGCTTCACCGATCTGTGTCGCGGCCCGCACGTGCCGTCCACCGGCAAGCTGAAGGTCTTCAAGCTGATGAAGGTCGCCGGCGCGTACTGGCGCGGCGATTCGAAGAACGAGCAGCTGCAGCGGATCTACGGCACGGCCTGGACGAAGAAGGAAGACCAGGACCAGTACCTGCACATGCTCGAGGAAGCGGAAAAGCGCGACCACCGCAAGCTGGGCAAGCAGCTCGACCTGTTCCACATGCAGGAAGAGTCGCCGGGCATGGTGTTCTGGCATCCGAAGGGCTGGGCGCTGTGGCAGCAGGTCGAGCAGTACATGCGCCGCCGCGTCAACGAAGCCGGCTATCTCGAGATCAAGACGCCGATGATCATGGACCGCTCGCTGTGGGAAGCGTCGGGCCACTGGCAGAACTATCGCGAGAACATGTTCACGACGGAGTCGGAGAAGCGCGACTACGCGATCAAGCCGATGAACTGCCCGGGCCACGTCCAGGTGTTCAAGCACGGCCTGCGCTCGTACCGCGATCTCCCGCTGCGCTACGCGGAATTCGGCTCGTGCCACCGCAACGAGGCGTCGGGTGCGCTGCACGGCCTGATGCGCGTGCGCGGCTTCGTGCAGGACGATGCGCACATCTTCTGTACGGAAGACCAGTTCATCTCGGAATCGATCGCGTTCAACACGCTGGCCATGAGCGTGTACAAGGATTTCGGTTTCGATCACATCGACATCAAGCTGTCGCTGCGCCCCGACCAGCGTGCGGGTACGGACGAGACGTGGGATCGCGCCGAGCAGGGTCTGCGCGATGCACTGACGGCCTGTGGCCTCACGTGGGAAGAGTTGCCGGGCGAGGGTGCGTTCTACGGCCCGAAGATCGAGTACCACATCAAGGATGCGCTCGGCCGCTCGTGGCAGTGCGGCACGCTGCAGCTCGACATGGTGCTGCCGGAGCGCCTGGGCGCCGAGTACGTGGCGGAAGACAACAGCCGCCGCCGGCCGGTGATGCTGCACCGTGCGATCGTCGGTTCGATGGAGCGTTTCCTTGGCATTTTGATCGAGCACCATGCTGGTGCAATGCCGGTTTGGCTCGCGCCGTACCAGGCAATTGTGCTCAATATCGCCGAAAGTCAGGCCGAATATGCGCAGTCTCTGGCCCAATCGTTGCAAAAACAAGGGGTTAGAGTGGCGGCCGATTTGCGCAACGAGAAGATTAGCTATAAAATACGCGAGCACACGCTGGAAAAGGTGCCTTATCTCCTCGTCGTGGGCGATAAGGAGCGTGATGCGCAAACGGTAGCCGTGCGTGCCCGTGGCGGCGTCGACCTTGGCGTTATGCCGGTCGAAGCCTTCGTTGAGCGTCTGCAGGAAGACCTGCGCTCGTTCAAGTAACCGCCCTGGCAGCGCGGCTCGTTTTTTTAATTTTTAGAGGAAACGTAACATCGCTACTGATAAGTCGTCGCACCGCATCAACGGTGAAATCACTGCGCCGGAAGTGCGCCTGGTCGGGATCGAGAATGAACCGCTCGGTATCGTAAAACTCGCTGACGCTTTCCGTAAATCGGAAGAACTGGATGTTGACCTGGTGGAAATCGCGCCGCAAGCGGTGCCGCCGGTTTGCCGTCTGATGGATTACGGCAAGTTCAAGTACCAGGAATCGAAGAAGCAGCACGAAGCGAAGCTGAAGCAGAAGGTCATCCAGGTCAAGGAAGTCAAGTTCCGTCCGGGTACCGATGACGGGGATTACAACGTCAAGCTCCGCAATCTCGTGCGCTTCCTCGAAGAGGGCGACAAGACGAAGATCACGTTGCGTTTCCGCGGCCGCGAAATGGCTCACCAGGAAATCGGTATGCGGATGCTCGAGCGTCTGCGCACGGATCTCGACGAAGTCGGCCAGGTCGAGCAGATGCCGAAGATGGAAGGGCGCCAGATGATCATGGTGCTCTCGCCGAAGAAAAAGAAGTAACGGGCCCGCGCGCATCGCGCGCAGGTTCGACAGTGGTTCGGCGCGTTGCCCGGTCAGGGCGGCGCGCCAGCAACGACGGCGGCTGCGCAAGCGGTTCGCCGTACACAAGTGGACTGGGTTTCGAAGGGCGGGTCAAGGGCGCAAGCCAACCGCACACCCATCGCCATCTAATAAACTGGAGTTGTTCGTCATGCCTAAGATGAAGACCAAGAAGAGCGCTGCAAAGCGCTTCGTGGTGCGTCCGGGCGGTACCGTCAAGCGCGGTCAAGCCTTCAAGCGCCACATCCTGACCAAGAAAACCACGAAGAACAAGCGCCATCTGCGCGGCGCAACGGCAGTTCACGATTCCGATCTGAACTCCGTCCGCGCGATGCTCCCGTTCGCGTAACCCCTCAACTGATACTCCAAGGAGAGAAACATGCCTCGAGTCAAACGTGGGGTAACCGCACGGGCCCGCCACAAGAAGATCATCAACCTGGCCAAGGGTTATCGCGGCCGTCGCAATAACGTCTACCGCATCGCCAAGCAGGCGGTGATGCGCGCTGGTCAGTACGCGTACCGCGATCGCCGCAACAAGAAGCGTGTGTTCCGCGCACTGTGGATCACGCGTATCAACGCGGCAGTTCGCCAGCACGACATGACCTACAGCGTGTTCATCAACGGCCTGAAGAAGGCGTCGATCGAACTCGACCGTAAGGTGCTGGCCGACATGGCGGTGTTCGACAAGGCTGCTTTTGCTGCGATCGTCAAGCAGGTGAAAGCCGCCGTTGCAGCCTAATTGCGAAATTAGCACTGCGTGGTTAGTTGCAGCGAGGTTCCGGTAGTCTCGGCCGCTGCAGCGAAAACGGGGCTCTTCCGAGCCCCTTTTTTGTTTGGTGAGTAGATTTTCTCGCCAAGACCGAATGACGTTGGAAATGATGGGATCTATGGATCTGGACCAGATTGTCGCCGACGCGCAGCAGTCCTTCGAACAGGCTGCCGACATCACCACGCTCGAAAACGAGAAAGCTCGATTTCTCGGTAAATCGGGTGCGCTGACCGAGTTGCTCAAGGGCCTCGGCAAGCTCGATCCCGAAGCACGCAAGACCGAAGGCGCACGCATCAACGTCGCGAAGCAGCAGGTTGAAGCCGCGCTCACCGCCCGTCGCCAGGCACTGGCCGACGCGCTGCTGAATCAGCGCCTCACCGCCGAAGCGATCGACGTGACGCTGCCGGGCCGCGGCGCCGGCACAGGCAGCCTGCACCCGGTGATGCGCACGTGGGAGCGGGTCGAACGGATTTTCGGCTCGATCGGTTTCGACGTGGCCGACGGCCCCGAAATCGAGACCGACTGGTACAACTTCACGTCGCTGAACAGCCCGGAGAACCATCCGGCGCGTTCGATGCAGGACACCTTCTACGTCGAAGGCAAGGATGCCGACGGCCGCCAGCTGCTGCTGCGCACGCACACGAGCCCGATGCAGGTGCGTTATGCGCGCATGAACCATCCGCCGATCAAGGTGATCGCACCGGGCCGCACGTATCGCGTCGACAGCGATGCGACCCACTCGCCGATGTTCAATCAGGTCGAGGGGCTGTGGATCGACGAAAACATCAGCTTCGCCGATCTCAAGGGCGTCTATACCGACTTCCTGAAAAAATTCTTCGAGCGCGACGACATCCTCGTGCGCTTCCGTCCGTCGTATTTCCCGTTCACGGAACCGTCGGCCGAGATCGACATGATGTTCGAGCAAGGCAAGAACGCCGGCAAGTGGCTCGAAATTTCCGGGTCGGGCCAGGTGCATCCGACCGTGATCCGCAACATGGGCCTCGACCCCGAGCGCTACATCGGTTTCGCGTTCGGCAGCGGCCTCGAGCGCCTGACGATGCTGCGCTACGGCGTGCAGGATCTGCGGCTGTTCTTCGAGAACGATCTGCGTTTCCTGCGCCAGTTCGCGTAACGCTGCTCGCCGCGCCGACATGTGCCCGTGCATGCCCCCGCCGGACGTTTCCGAAGGGGCCCGGGCGCCGATCTAACCCGTTTCGAACGTAGACATCCATGCAATTCCCTGAATCCTGGTTGAGAACCTTTGTCGACCCGCAGCTGACGACCGACGAGCTGTCGCACGCGCTGACGATGGCGGGGCTCGAAGTCGAATCGCTGAGCAAGGCGGCGCCGCCGACGTCGAAGATCGTCGTCGGCCGCGTGCTCGAAGTCGTCAAGCATCCGGATGCGGACAAGCTCAATGTCTGCCAGGTCGACGCCGGCACCGGCGCGACGCTGAACATCGTCTGCGGCGCGCCGAACGTGGCGCCCGGCATCAAGGTGCCGGTCGCGCTGGTGGGCGCGGAACTGCCGCCGGCGGAAGAGGGCGGCAAGCCGTTCGCGATCAAGCTGTCGAAGCTGCGCGGCGTGGAGAGCCAGGGGATGCTGTGCTCGGCGCGCGAGCTGAAGCTGTCGGAAGACCACAGCGGGCTGCTGATCCTGCCGGAAGACACGCCGATCGGCCAGGACATCCGCGAGACCCTCAATCTCGACGACACGATCTTCGAAATCAAGCTGACGCCGAACAAGGCCGACTGCCTGTCGGTGTTCGGCATCGCGCGCGAGACGGCCGCGATCACCGGCGCGCCGCTGACGCCGGTCGACATCCGCCCGGTGAACGTCGAGCTCGACGAAACGTTGCCGGTGCGCATCGCCGCGCCGGATCTGTGCGGCCGTTTTTCGGGCCGCGTGATCCGCGGCGTGAACGCGCGCGCGAAGACGCCGCAGTGGATGGTCGAGCGCCTCGAGCGTTCGGGCCAGCGCAGCGTGTCCGCGCTCGTCGACATCTCGAACTACGTGATGTTCGAACTCGGCCGCCCGTCGCACGTGTTCGATCTCGACAAGATCCACGGCGGCATCGAGGTTCGCTGGGGCAAGCGCGGCGAATCGCTGAAGCTGCTCAACGGCAACACGGTCGAACTCGACGAAACGGTCGGCGTGATTGCGGACGACCGTCAGGTCGAAAGCCTGGCCGGCATCATGGGCGGCGACAGCACGGCCGTCACGCTCGATACGACCAACATCTACCTGGAAGCCGCGTTCTGGTGGCCGGACAGCATCCGCGGCCGCGCGCGCAAGTACAACTTCTCGACCGATGCGGCCCATCGCTTCGAGCGCGGCGTCGATTACGCGACGACCGTCGAACACGTCGAGCGCATCACGCAACTGATCCTCGAGATCTGCGGCGGCAAGGCCGGCCCGGTCGACGATCAGGCGGTGAACCTGCCGCAGCGCGCGCCGGTGAAGATGCGCGTGTCGCGCGCGAACCGCATCATCGGCGTGAAGATCGGCGCCGACGAGATCGCGAACATCTTCACGCGCCTCGGCCTGCCGTTCGAGCGTGAAGACGACGCGTTCCTCGTCACGCCGCCGTCGCACCGCTTCGACATCGAGATCGAGGAAGACCTGATCGAGGAAGTGGCGCGCATCTACGGCTTCGAGAAGATCCCCGCGCGGCCGCCGGTCGCGACGAGCGAAATGCGCGCGACCCACGAAACGCGGCGTTCGATCCACGACATCCGTCACGCGCTGGCCGCGCGCGACTACGCGGAAACCGTCAACTTCAGCTTCGTCGATGCGGAGTGGGAGCGCGATTTCGCGGGCAACGACAACCCGATTCGTCTGCTGAATCCGATCGCGAGCCAGCTTTCGGTGATGCGCACGACGCTGTTCGGCAGCCTGATCGCCGTGCTGCGCCACAACCTGAACCGTCGCGCCGATCGCGTGCGCGTGTTCGAGTCGGGCCGCGTGTTCGTCGCCGATCCGTCGGTGAAGGCCGGCGAGCTGGCGGTCGAGGGTCATGCGCAGCCGAAGCGCGTCGGTGCGCTTGCGTACGGTCCGGCACTCGACGAGCAGTGGGGCGTGGCGACCCGCGCGGTCGATTTCTTCGACGTGAAGGGCGATCTCGAAGCGCTGCTCGCGCCGGCGGTGGCACGCTTCGTGAAGGCCGAGCATCCGGCCCTTCATCCGGGCCGCAGCGCACGCATCGAGGTCGACGGCCGCGCGGTCGGCTGGATCGGCGAACTGCATCCGCGTCTGATGCAGAAGTACGAGCTGTCGCACGCGCCGGTGATGTTCGAGATCGACGCGGACGCGCTGATCGCACGTGCGCTGCCCGCGCCGACCGACGTGTCGAAATTCCCGCCGGTCCGTCGCGATATCGCCGTTGTCGTCGATCAGGCGGTCGAGGTACAGGCCCTTTTCGACGAAATGAAGAAGGCGCTTGCGGAAGACGCCTGCCGATTCGTTCAGAAGGTTGTACTCTTCGACGAATTTCGTGCAAAATCAAATACTTCCGGTGGCCTTGCCGCGAACGAGAAGAGCCTTGCATTCCGCGTGACGCTGCAGGACGCGGCTGGCACGCTGCAGGACGAGGTCGTCGATCAGGCGATCCAGACGCTGGTCGAGCGGATGGCGCGTGCCGGTGCGCGTCTGCGCGGCTAAGGAGAGGGCCCGCCCGTTCGCGGGCGGCTTTTTTCCATCGTAAGTTTTGATTCAACGCGCTGTATGGCAGATATGAACGACATGACCTCGAGTGAATTCGAAGCCCTCCTGACGGCGCAACGCAGCGCGATGAACCGCGACGCTTCGGCGCCGACGTCCACCGAGACGCCGACGCTGACGAAGGCGGAACTGGCGGAGCTGTTGTTCGACAGCGTCGGGCTGAACAAGCGTGAAGCGAAGGACATGGTCGAGGCGTTTTTCGAAGTGATCCGCGACGCGCTCGAAAACGGTGAAAGCGTCAAGCTGTCGGGGTTCGGCAATTTCCAGTTGCGCGACAAGCCGCAGCGTCCGGGCCGCAATCCGAAGACGGGCGAGGCGATTCCGATCGCGGCCCGCCGGGTGGTAACCTTCCACGCGAGCCAGAAACTGAAGGCGCTGGTCGAAAACGGCGCGGAGTAACACGCGCCGGCGCCCCTGCGCGGCCCCGCGCATCCCTTACCGACGGTTAACCGACGATGACCACCACGGTTGAGAAAGTCGTTTTGCCTCCGATTCCCGCGAAGCGCTACTTCACGATCGGCGAAGTCAGCGAGCTGTGCGGGGTCAAGCCACATGTGCTGCGTTACTGGGAACAGGAATTCACTCAGTTGCGGCCGGTGAAGCGGCGCGGCAACCGGCGGTATTACCAGCATCACGAGGTGCTGCTGATCCGGCGGATTCGCGAGTTGCTGTACGAGCAGGGCTTCACGATCAACGGCGCGCGCAACCGGCTCGATTCGCCGGGCAGCGAGCGGGCCGCGGCGGAGCCAGTCGAATCCGACGCGCAGGCAAACGATGCGCGTGGGGCGGGCAAGCCCGGCGAAAACGTCGACGTCATCGCGTTGCGGCAGGCGTTGCTCGACGTGATCGACGGACTGAAACACGACTGAGTGCGCGCCGCGCAGGATGCATTGGAAAGCCCGGTTGGCGATCTGCCACCGGGCTTTTTTCATGCGGGCCGTGCTTGCTTGCGGATCAGCGCGACGCAAGCGGATTCTTCTGTCCGATGTCGACGACCAGCGTGCCGTCCGGCAGCATCCGCACCGAGCCCTGCGCGACCTGGCTGCGATAGTCGTACAGGTCGAACCGCATCGGCCCGGCCTCGGCCGAATTCCGGATCAGCGCGCGCACGTTCAGTTCGAGGACGTTGAACATCTTCATGTCGCCGCCTTCCATCCACATGTAGCTCGGCGCGTCGATCTGCGGCCGCTTCGGCACGGGCGCGCCCGCCGCGCGCCGGAACGTGAGACGCAGTCCATCGCGCTCGACGGTGGCCTGGGCGAGCTTGCCGTTCAGCACGGGCGGCGGGAACACGGTGTACTGGTCGAGCACGAGCGTGTCGCCGCGCAGTTCCGCGCCGCGTCGCCGCAACGGCGTCAGCGATGCGAGCTCGATGCCGAGCGAGCGCAGCAGCGTGGCCTGCGGGATGCCGAGCACCGACACCTGCGACGGCGTGAAGGCGAGATGCCGGTCGTCGAGCACCGTCAGCGAGCCCTTCATGTCGGTCGGCAGCCAGACACCCGGTACGTGATTCCACAGCTTGATGCCGCCCTGGACGCGCAGGTCCTGGCCGTCCGCGCTCAGTTGGAGGTCGTTCAGCGAGCGCGGCGAATAGTCGAGCAGGTAGTCGTTGAACAGCGCCGACATCGCCTTCCACGACTCGACGACCGTGCCGCCGAGAATGCGGATGTCGTACTGGTTCGGGTCGTCGAGATCGACGGGTTCGCCCGGGCGCTTCGACACGAGTTCCACGTCGAGATCGTCGACATGAAAGCCGATGTCACCGGACAGGTTGAAATCGACGTTGCGCAGATGGATCGTCGGGTTGCGGTTCGACACGTACCGTTCGTTGAACGGCGTCGACGACGTGCGTCGCATCGCGACCTTCTGCATGCCGGGCCGCATCGCGTCCGCCGCGAGCGCGGACGCTTCCCAGTGCTGGCGCACGTCGCGTAGCGCATTCTGCTGCGCGGCGAGAAAGCTGTCGTTCAGGCGCGCGGCCGCGTTGCCGAGCGCCGCGCCGCTGCCCGGGCCCGTATACGAAGGCATCCGGATCGTCATCGCGCCGCTTTCGTCGAAGTTGAAGTAGCCGGCCGATACCTGGTCGCGATAGTGATACAGGTCGAACACGAACGTCTGGTCGCGCTTCGACGGGTCGACCGGCCCGATCAGGATGTCCGCGTTCATCGGCATCGAGCGCATGAATTTCACGTCGCCGCCGCGGATGACCATCGCCTGCTGCGGCGCGTTCGCGGGCATCGCGAAGCCGGCATGCGTGCCGTCGTCGAGCTTCAGGTCGAGGCCGGCCGGCGTCACGCGCACGGCGGTGATCGTGAGTTTCAGGCGCGGCGGCGGCATCAGCTTGTCGACGGCCATCACGAGATCGTCGCCGGCGAGTTGCGCGATCGGTGTCTGCACCTTCAACAGGTCGGCCATTTTCACGTTGGCCGCGCGCATCACCGGCTGCGCGTCGAGGCCCGACACGCGTACGCCGGTCGGGTGGAACACGAGCTGGCTGCCGTCGCGGACCGCGAGCGTGCCAGTCAGCGAGAACGGTACCCAGCCGTCGCGCCGCATCTCGCCTTGCAGATGGATCACGCCGTCGCCGGCCGACACCGCGAGCTTGCGCAGCGGCGCGTTGCGATAGCCGAAGATGTAGGTATTGAAGAGGGCGGTCAGCTTCGCGTTGTCGAGCGTGACCGTGCCTCCGTGCACGTCGATCTCGAAGCTCGTCGGATCGTCGAATACGATCGGCGCGCCGGCTTGCGTCGGCACGAGCGTGGCCGACAACTGGTGGATGAAGAAGCCGAGATTGTTGACGACGCGGAAATCGACGTCGCGCAGGAACGTCATCGCGCCGTTCTGGCCCGAGTCGCGCAGCGTGAACGGGCGCGGCTGCGTGAGGCTGATCGACGCGAGCGACGGCACGGTGCGCGCGAGCTGCCGTTCGCGCGCAAGGCGCTCGGCCTTGGCGCGTTCGATCTTCGTGGATGCGATGGATGTGTTGCTGTCGCGCTGCGCGGCGGATTCCGCGCAGCCCGCGCAGAGCAGCGCGAGCGCCAGCGCGCCGCAGCCGAACAGGCGGGATGTCGTGTGCGACCGCGGGGCGGCCGTGCGTCGCCGGCCGGAAAACCAGTCGAAAATTGCCAAAGGCGAGCGATGGCCGCGCCGGACCGCATTCCGCATCGTCTGTCTCCATGTCTTGTCTTGATCGACGGCGGCGCGCCAGTGCCCGGCGCGAGCGTCGATGCCGTGCAGTGTGTCATAGCGCGCTAGAGCGGCGTCACCAAACAACCGCCGCCCCGGCGCGCCGCGCCCGCGGGCGGCCAGACAACGGATTCGCGCCGGGGGTACGGCCGGATCAAACGGTCGTTTGGTTTGTGCGGGCCGCCGGTGGCTATCGTTCGAAGCGATCCTGAAAACTCGCGGCCCGCGTTGGGCGGCACGGGTTTCGCCCGATGCAGAGGCGGCGCGGCCCCGGGCATCGACGGATACGATCGGCGACGGCGGCGGGGTAAGATCGGTATCAGTGGCGGGTTCGACATCACAACACGGCAGCCATCACGGGGAAGCGCCATGGACCTGAAGGAAGTCGACGTACTGGGTGCGGGGGTGGGCGATCACTGGTACTACGCGTCGAAGGCGAGCGCGATTCGCCGGTTCCTCGGCGCGTCAGGCACGAACCGGATACTCGACGTCGGGGCGGGCTCCGGTTTTTTCTCGAAGCATCTGCTCGAACGCACGCAGGCGACGGAAGCATGGTGTGTCGATACGAGCTATGCCGACGACAGCGACGGCGAGGCGGCCGGCAAGCCCATTCACTTTCGGCGCTCCGTCGATCGATTCGATGCCGATCTCGTGTTGCTGATGGACGTGCTCGAACATGTGGACGACGACGTCGGACTGCTGACGCAGTATGTGCAGGGCGCGCCTTCGGGCAGCCGGTTCCTGATCACGGTGCCCGCGTTCCAGTTCCTGTGGAGCGGCCACGACGATTTCCTCGAGCACAAGCGCAGGTATACGCTCGGCGGGCTGGAGAACGTGGTCCGGCGTGCAGGGCTCGACGTCGAGCGCGGCGCCTATTATTTCGGCCTCACGTTTCCGCTCGCGGCCGCATTGCGGCTCGGCGAGCGGGCACGTTCGCATCCGCGCGATCCCGCGTCGCAATTGCGTCGTCATCATCCGTTCGTCAACGGCTTGCTCAAGACGATCTGCCGCATCGAGTTGCCGATGTTCCGCTTCAATCGCGTTGCCGGCCTGACGGTCATCTGTGTCGCGCGCAAGCGGTGACGGCGACGGGGGCGGCGCCGTAGATTGCTCGCGTCGACGCCATCGCGCCAAAAAATTTCACGAGAACACGGACAAAATGCATGCGACCCGTTCTAAATCGGGAAACTGTCTGTTATAATTTTTTTCTTTCGGGGCGTAGCGCAGCCTGGTAGCGTACCTGCATGGGGTGCAGGTGGTCGGAGGTTCAAATCCTCTCGCCCCGACCAGACAAGAACCCGCGTCAGCTCAGGCTGACGCGGGTTTTTTCTTGGCCGCCGCTTTTTTGCACATCGCAGCGCGGCCCCGGTAAAATGCAAGGTTGATCCACGGAAAGCGCCGTGATTTAGCGGAAGAGGATTCCCCGAACATGACTGATCTTCGTCTTACCATGCGGTTCGCTGCAGTGCTCGCCACCGGCGCGCTCGTCGCCGGTTGCGGTACGTCGTCGCCCACGAAAGTGGACTACAAGAGCGATTCGAAATCGAAGGAAGCGTCGCTCGCAGTGCCGCCCAACATGCTCGACGAGACGGCCGATCAGCGTTCGCTGCCGCCCCAGGGCGGCGCGACTTCCCTGTCCGCGCTCCAGCAGGTCCAGCAGGCCGCGCCTGCGCTGGACACCGTCGCGCCGGCCGTGGCCGGCATGCATATCCAGCGCGACGGCACGGAAAGCTGGCTCGTGATCGACGGCAAGCAGCCGGCCGCGATCTGGCCGCAGGTTCGCCGTTTCTGGCAGGAGCAGGGCTTCCTGCTCGTGGTCGACCAGCGCGACAAGGGCGTGATGGAAACCGACTGGAACGAAACCCATCCGCAGATCAACGACGGCCTGATCCGCAGCGTGATCTCGAAGGCGATGGGCAATTCGTACGTGACGGCCGAGCGCAACAAGTACCGCACGCGTCTCGATTCGGCGCCGAACGGCGGCACCTATGTGTTCATCAGCCAGAAGGGCATGCGCGAGGCGATCACCGGCGCGAACAACGATTCGAGCAAGTGGGAACCGAAGCCGAACGATCCGGCGCTCGAGACGGAATACCTGAAGCGGTTGATGGCTGTCCTCGCGCAGAACGAGCAGCGCGCGAAGAACGGCGAGGCTCCGATCGCGAACATCAAGGACAACGTGGTACCGAAGGACAAGAAGGCGGATACCGACGCGTCGTCGAAGGCTGCCGCGGCGATTGCGGCGCAGAACGTCTCGCGCACGTCGGCGCAAGGCAACGACGCGGCGGAAGCAGCCGTGCCGTCCGAAGTCACGCTCGGCGAGCCGTACGACCGATCGTGGCTGCACGTCGGTCTCGCGCTCGATCGCGCGAACTTCACGGTCGACGATCGCGATCGCTCGAAGGGCCTGTATTTCGTGCGCTATGTCGATCCGAAGGATTTGAGCTCGGCCGAGCAGGGCTTCTGGAGCCAACTGTTCCACGGCAAGAAGGAGAAGCAGGCGAAGCAGTATCGCGTCAACGTGAAGGCGCTCACGGCCGATCAGACGCGCGTCGCGGTCGTCGACGATGCGGGGGCGATCGACACGTCGTCGGCGGCTCGCCAGATCATGGGGTTGCTCGTGAATCAGCTTCGCTGATTCCGGCGTTTCCCGCACCCTTGAAAAGCCCGCCATTCGGCGGGCTTTTTTCATGGCCGCTCGCCGGCGCGGGCGCGCGTTCGGGTGGTTCGGCCCCGCCTCGTGACGTTACGTAACATCCGTCGCGTTACGACGACGGAACACGTGTCACATTGTCGCCGATATAAAAATTATCCTTATGAATCAATGGGGTGAAGGTGGATTGGGCGCTTGGCACGCAACCTGCTTTATATGTTCGAATCGTTAGAGCAGGGAGGATGGCGTCAGAGTCCGGAATGCGCCGCGAGCGCCTGAACAACGGTATCGACGCCTTTCAAATGCCGTCGCGACGAGCGTCGGTCAACAGATGACGATCCGCGCCAGCGTGCGGATCTCGATGGCCCCGTCGCCTATCCTCGTAGGGCGACGGTTTCGCCCGCGCTTCTCTGAAGCGCGGGCTATTTTTTTTGTGGCGTCGTCATGCCTTATCGGCGTCGCCGGTGCGCGATGCGCGTATTCTCGGACTTTTTGAATGAGGGAGGCGGGAATGGCGGAAATCGCAGTCGTGGCGCTGATCGTGGCGAAGCCGGGCGCCGAGGAAAAACTGCGCGTCGTGCTCGAGGGAATCGTCGAACCAACCCGCAACGAAGCCGGTGCGTTGCAGTATGACCTGCACCGGGATCTGAGGGAGCCCGCGCGATTCGTATTCGTCGAGCGTTGGGAGAGCGAGGAGGCGCTGGCCGCTCATGCGCGTTCCGCGCACATTCTCGCCTATCGCGAAGCGGCCGCGGACTGGATCGAGCGTTCCGAAATCCGCGTGCTGTCGAAACTCGTCTGAGCCGGAGTCGAGCGGAGTGCGGCGACCGGACGTGTCCGGTCGCGGCGGCGCGTCAGTGCGACGCGCTGGGTACGTCGAGGATCAGGATGATGGTCCAGTCGGCGTCGCCGTCGTGGTGATACTGGCGCTCGGCAACGATGAACGGCTGCTGCTTGCCTTGCGGGCCGAGGAACAGCACGTCGCCCTCCATCGGCAGACACTCGATCGGCGGCAGCGCGAGGAACGCGTCGTCCGAGCCGCGGGGCATCAGTTGCTTGATCTTGCGAGTGGCGGCTTCGGTCCACTCGATGTCGAGTTGAATGTTGCTCATGCTGTCCTCCGCACCGGGGTGCGCACGGGTGGAAAATTTCGGTGCGCGACTTTAGCACAGCGCGCGGGCGCCGCAACCAAAAAAGCCGAACCCGGTTGCCCGGATTCGGCTTTTCGCTGGAGCGGTGCCGCCGAACTTACTGGCTGGCAGCGTCTGCAGCCTTCGCCTTCTTGGCGGCCTTCTTCGCTGCTGCCTTGTGATGCGCAGCCTTCTTGCCGTGGTGATGCTCTTCCTGCGCCGCCGGCTGAGCCGCTTCGGCCGCTTGTTGCTGTTGCAGCGCTTGGGCGCGCTGCTCGATCTCGGCGATCTTGGCCGGATCGGTGATGGTCTGGATCTGCGTGCTCTCTTGCGCATACGCTGCGCCAGTCAGCGCCGACATCGCTACCAGGATAGCCAGGGACGTCTTCTTCATTGCTTTACCTCCGCTAAGTGGTGATGAACCCGAGTGTTGCCGTTTTGTCTGGCGACTGCAATCGAGTGCGTGTCGAGTGTAACAAAAGTGACGGATCAATGTGCACCGGATCGTCGCACGATGCAAGGCCCCGTTGAAGTCGCGCAACACTCCGCGCAGTTCGTCACGCGTCGGCCATCGAGGGTGGAGCCGCGATTTTCGCGCCGATTTTCACGACGTCGTCAAAACCAGCCGAGCCAACGATATACGTGGAATTGCGCGATCCCGACCAGTTCGTGCAACGCCTGCTCGGCGTTGGCCACGTTGCGCCAGCGCGGCAGCCAGCCCGTTTGCGCGCGTCGGAGATTCGCATAAACAGGTTGCGGATCGATGCCGAAATGGCGGAAGTCGAGCAGGGCCCGGCGCATCTGGTACGACGACGTGACGAGAATGCGCGCGTCGTCACACTGTGGGCGTAGTATAGACGCAGTGAATTTCGCGTTTTCGTAGGTTGTGCGGCTGTTCGGTTCGAGCACGAGATCGGCCGGCGCCACGCCTTGCGCGACGAGCTGGCGCCCGTAGACGGCCGCCTCGGTGTCGCCGTGATGCTGCGGGTCGCCGCCCGACATCACCACGGTGCAGCGTTCGGCCTGTTGCCGGCACGTGCGGTAGAGCGCCGCAACCTTGCGGATGCGCGCGACGCCATCGGGCGGCGGCTGCAATCCGGTGTCGGTGCGGCGCGTGCCGGCGCCGATCAGGATCAGCGTGGTTCGCCCGTGCATGTCGGGATGTTCGACCGGCGTGACGCCGGCCTCGGTCCAGGCGATCAGCGGCGCCGCAAGCCAGCCCGTCGCCAGCAGCCAGAACAGCGCGACGGCGGCGATCGAAATGGTTCTACGCTGCTTGCGGCAGAGCATGAAACCGATGAAGAGAAGTACAAATGAATCGAACAGAATCAATTTGATTGGGGTATGGTGTCTTTTTATGGAGGACTGACGATCTGGCCCTGACGCGACGCCGGAGAACGTCGGCCTCCAGAATCGGTGGCGGTTGGGGCGGGCGGAGACCCCGCCCGGCGCGCCGCTTCGCATTGTCGCTGCACTTTAAGAAAGAATCGAGATGGCCACGTATTCCAACGAAGCGGTGCTCGACGCATTGAGACGAGTGCAGTACCGCCAGGTACCGTGGGCACGCCGCCCGGGCGTGTTCGAGTATCTCCGTTCGCTCGGGCTGATGGACACGGTCCGGCAGAAGACCGTTGCCCCCGCACCGGGCTTCCATGCACCGGTCGACATTGCCGTACTGACCGACAGCGGTCGAGCCGAATTCTCGCGCCTCGAGCGCGAAGAGAAATTACTTTCCTGGACGGATCGCCGCATGGACGACTACGCGTTGAGCGAAGCGAGCGCCGTGGCGATTCTCGAAAGCCGTCTGTAGCGGTATTCCATCCCGCCCCATGCATCGCCACGCGGGCCCGCGACGCAAAAAAAGCCCGTATCGCGAAGATACGGGCGTACCGGATACTTTTGCTGCTGCCACGCTGTGCTCATGGCAACGATGTTGACCCGCCGCATGCGGCGCAGTTCCCGGATGCGGACATTTTCTTTCGCGAAATCTCGAAATCGGCAGGACGTCTACGGATGGCGTGGCACGCCGGGCGACTGAGAGCCGATCCGCGCCCGCGCGTTGCTGGCGATGTCGCCGCGCAAGTCGCCGCGCGGCACGGTTTGCCGGCTGGACGGGTTGGCGGACGGCGGCTGGCGGAGGGTATTGCGGTGATCCTGCTGGCGATGGGGCGGCTTCACGCGATCGTCGGCATGGGCCGGAGCTGCGAGCGCCACGGAAACGACAATGCCGCATGCAACGAGCAGTGACATTGTTTTCATGGCGGGGCTCCCTTCAAGCCGTCCGTGCGGCCTGTTGATATGTCGCTAAGGTAAGCGTGGGAGTGCAGGCTTGCTGTAAATATTGGTAAATAGATGTTTCGCGGCACGACAACGGTAATCGACTGCAATGCATGCGGCGCAACAAGATCGCGTCGCAGAAAGAAACCGGGCGGCCGAAGCCGCCCGATCGAGCATTCGTTACGCCATCTTGACGGGCGCGCGCCAGGATTCCGGATTGGTCCAGAAGGCGCCGCGCAACCGATCGCGGCTCGGCGGCGCGGGTGGCTTCGCCGCGCTTGCGCCGATGCGTCCACGCAGCGAAATCTGCCGGCCGCTCGTGCCGAGTCGCTTCACGATTTCGGCGAGCGTACCGTCCGCCTGCCATTCGTCGAAGCGGCGGCGGCAGGTCGGCGGGGACGGATAGCGGCCCGGCAGTTTGGACCAGCCTTCGCCCGTCGACAGCACCCACAGCACGGCGTTGACCACCGAACGAGCCTCCACGCGAGGACGGCCGCGCCGCTCACTCCGTGCGGGTTCCGAGCAAAACAGACCCTCGACCAGCGCCCATTCGTTATCTCTCAAATCGTCGAACAGCATCATGTCCTCACCTCAGCGAAGCTAACTCCGGTGCGCTGCCCTGCGCCGCGCACTCTTCAAGCACTCGATCGTCGAGTGCCGGGTGGGGGCGTCCGGTTGGCCGGCAGCGGTGTTTCTGCTCTTCCGTCCGACGAAACCTGCACCCTGTGCGCAAGGTAATGCACGAAGCGTGCCATGTCGGAGGTGAATCCTTCGAGAGCCGCTTGGCAGCGAGCTAACGGCTAAGTCAGCTAGGGGCGTATAAGACGCCAAAATAACCCGTGAGCAAATCGGGACAATCACCAATCTTGTGCAATTCGCCCATGTCACGTGCGTTTGCGAACGTATTGCACCGCAGCGAAACATGGGCGAGGGACGCCGGATTCGTCACCGAAGCCGGTTTCGCGCATTAAAATCGCGCATCGATATCGACGATTGATGAGGTCAGGGGATGAACGTTACGCTGCGCCAGCTTCGCGTGTTCATCGAAGTCGCGCGGCTCAAGAGCTTCAGCCGGGCGGGTGACGAGATCGGGCTCACGCAGTCCGCGGTCAGCCGCTGCGTGCGCGAGCTCGAGGCCGAACTCGGGCTGAAGCTGATCGACCGCACGACGCGGGACGTGCAACTGACCGACGTCGGGGCGAATCTGATCGCGAGCGTGTCGCGCCTGCTCGACGATCTCGACGATACGCTGCGCGAGATCCGCGAGATCGGCGAGCAGCGCCGCGGGCGCGTGATCGTCGCGGCAAGCCCGACGATCGCATGCAGGCTGATGCCGCGCGTGGTGGCGTCGTGCGAGCGGCAGTTCCCGTTCGTGACGCTCGGCCTGCGCGACGACGTACAGAGCGACGTGTTGCGCAAGGTGAAGTCGAGCGAAGTCGATTTCGGCGTCGTGATCGGGCCGCTGACGGTCGCCGATCTCGTCTGCGAACCGTTGATGACCGATTCGTTCTGCCTTGTCGCGCGCGCCGACCATCCGCTCGCGGCGCGGTCCGAGGTGCCGTGGGCGGCGCTGGACGGCGAGCGCCTCGTGCTGCTCGACCATGCGTCGGGCAGCCGGCCGCTGATCGATGCGGCGCTGGCCACGCATCGCGTCAACGCGACGGTCATGCAGGAACTCGGGCATTCGGCGACCGTGTTCGGGCTGGTCGAGGCCGGTGTCGGCGTGAGCGTGCAGCCATGGCTGTCGCTGCCGCTGCCCGCCGGCTCGACGCTCGTCGCGCGGCCGCTCACGCCGCGCACCGAACGCACCGTCGAGCTGGTGCGCCGCCGCGACCGGTCGTTGTCGCCCGCCGCGCAGGCGATCTGGGAGCTCGTGCGGCAGATGCCGGCGCGGGCCGAGGACCTCGATTGATGTGCATCGGCGTGAGCCGGCCCGGCTTGCCGGCCGGTACACTACGTGGATCGTGTTCGTTGGCGGTGGTTCTCGATGACGCATTCCGCAGGTTTTTTCCCGGTGAACGATGAGCCTGCGGCGCGCGCCGCGGTGCACGCGCTGCGCCCGTCGCTGATCCGCGAAGTCGCGAACGCCGGCTTCGGCGTGCCGGACGTGCTGCCGTTCTGGTTCGGCGAATCCGATCGCGTGACGCCGGATTTCATCCGTGACGCCGCAGCGGCGGCGCTGCGCGAGGGCGCGACCTTCTACACGCACAATCTCGGCACGGCGCCGCTGCGCGACGCGATCGCGGCCTATGTCAGCGCGCGTCACGGCGCGACGGCGGCCGGCACGGTCGCCGTGACGAGTTCGGGCGTGAATGCGCTGATGCTGGCTGCGCAGATGCTCGTCGGGCTGGGCGAGCGTGTCGTCGCGGTCACGCCGTTGTGGCCGAATCTCGTCGAGATTCCGAAGATTCTCGGCGCGCGGGTCGACTGCGTGCCGCTCGATTACGGCGACGCGGGCTGGCAGCTCGACGTCGGCCGGTTGCTCGCGGCGCTGACGCCCGATACGCGGATGCTGTTGATCAATTCGCCGAACAACCCGACCGGCTGGACGATGTCGCGCGACGATCAGCAGGCCGTGCTCGCCCATTGCCGTCGTCACGGCATCTGGCTGGTCGCCGACGAGGTGTACGAGCGGCTTGCATTCGGCGAGGGCGGTGCGCCGTCGTTCCTCGATATCGCGTCGCGCGACGAGCGCGTCGTGGTCGTGAATTCCTTCTCGAAGGCATGGGCGATGACGGGCTGGCGGCTCGGATGGCTGGTTGCGCCGACGTCGGTGATGGGCGAGCTGTCGAAGCTCGTCGAATACAACACGTCGTGTGCGCCGGGCTTCGTGCAGGCCGCGGCCGTGGTCGCGTTGCGCGACGGCGAGCCGTTCGTGCGGTCGTTCGTCTCGGCGCTGCGCGACGCGCGCGACCATCTGGTCGCCGCGCTGCGGACGTTGCCGGGCGTCGAGGTGCCGCCGCCGCCGGGCGCGATGTACCTGTTCCTGCGGCTGCCGGGCGCGGCCGATAGCCTGGCGTTCTGCACGACGCTGGTGCGCGAGGCAGGGCTCGGCCTTGCGCCCGGGCGCGCGTTCGGCCCCGAGGGGGAGGGGTTCGTGCGCTGGTGCTATGCGTGCGATCCGGCGCGACTCGACGCGGGCGTGGAGCGGCTGCGCCGGTTCCTGGCACGCGGCGCCGGCGCTCGCTGAAGCGGGGCCGGAGCGGGCATGCGGCCCGGGCGGCGGCCTGTTCCGCTCATCTTTACGCACCGGGCAATTTTGCGTAATATGGCGTTCAGTCACGCGGTTCCGTCGTTGAGCCGTGCTGTTCCGTCCGGTTTGGGCCTGGCCTGAAGTTGGTTCGCCGCCCCCGGTTCGTGCTCCCATCAATATGACCGATCAGAATCGGGCGAGCGCGTCTTCCGTTCCTTTCGTCTGTTTGTTGATCCGGTTCGTTTGACCACAGGGTCTGGCCTAGCTGCATGAATACCCAAGAGGCGAAGATCGTCCTCGAGACTGCTTTGATCTGTGCGCAGGAGCCGCTGAAGCTCGGCGATTTGCGCAAGCTCTTTGCCGACGGCGTGTCGGCTGACACGGTCCGCACGTTGCTCGAAGATCTGAAACAGGATTGGTCCGGTCGCGGTGTCGAACTGGTGGCGCTGGCGACCGGGTGGCGCTTTCAGAGCAAGCCGGCGATGCGTCATTATCTCGATCGCCTGCATCCCGAGAAGCCGCCGAAATATTCGCGCGCGGTACTCGAAACGCTCGCGATCATCGCGTACCGGCAGCCCGTCACGCGCGGCGACATCGAAGAGATTCGCGGCGTCACGGTCAATACGCAGGTGGTCAAGCAACTCGAGGATCGCGGCTGGATCGAGGTGATCGGTCATCGCGACGTGCCGGGGCGTCCGGCGCTGTATGCGACGACCAAGCAATTCCTCGACGATCTCGGCCTGAAGGCGCTCGACGACCTGCCGGCGCTCGAAGAGCCGGCCGCGAACATCGAGGCCGCGCTGCTCGCGCAGCAGGCCATGGATTTCGACGGCGACGTGCCGGTGACCGACGAGGCTGCGGCCGACGTGCCGCAGGCGCAGGCGGATGACGTGCCCGCCGGCGAGTCGGCCGAGGTGCCGGGCGATGCCGTGGCCGACGTCGCGTCGACGCAGGAATTCCCGAGTCGCGATACGCTCGATGCTGATCGTGGGCACGCGGAACGGACGGAACAGGTCGGCGCCGAAGCCGTGTCGACCGATGTGCAGCCCGAGCCGCAGCGTGCGGATTCGAGCGAGGAAGATCGCAAGCCGGCCGCCGAAGCGGCTGCCGGAGACGGAGCGGAAGCGGCCGGCGACACGCCCGGCGAGGCCGATCAGGCCGACGCCCCCCGCTCCCGTCCTGCGGACGACGAGACGCTGGACGACACGTCCGACAGTCTCGCGGATGCCGTACGAAGCGCCAGTGCGCCCATCGGCGCCGACGCGCTGCCGGACGACGAAGCAGAACCCGAACAGCGTCGCGCCTGATCGCGGCCAACTTCTTGCCGCGCCCGCGCCGGGCGCGAGACCTGACATTTTGAGGTTGTTTTGACAGATATCCACGATATTGAATCGTCCGCGCCTGCCGTGCAGGCAGCGCGTGCCGACGATGCGCCGGAGCAGGATGCTTCGGCCGCGGGTGGCGACGAGCGTCCCCGCCGCGGTCTGCGGCGCGGTCCGCGCAGCCTGATCGCGCGGCGTCGCGCGGCGGCCAAGTCGAAGGGCGCCGAAGGCGAGCAGCAGGGCGCCGAGGGCGCGGATGCGCAGCCGGTCGAGGCTGCCGATGCGCAGCCGGCGCGTGCGCCGCGCAAGGAAGGCGCGGCCAAGGGCACTCGCAAGCCGGCCGGCAAGCGCGAAGGCGCGGCCAAGGGCGGCCAGGGCCGTCGCGGGGCATCGAAGGCAGAAGGTGGCTCGGCGAAACCCGTTGAAGGCGATGCGTCCCAGGACGAACTGTTTGCGTACGTGACGTCGCCCGCCTTCGATGCGGACAACTCCGCGGGCGGTAGCGGCGTACGTGCGCCGATGCTGCGCCGCGGGCGCAACCAGCCGGCGAACAAGCGCGTGCTGTCGCCGGACGACGACGCGCCGAAGCTCCACAAGGTGCTGGCGGAAGCAGGCATGGGTTCGCGCCGCGAAATGGAAGAGCTGATCGTCGCCGGCCGCGTGTCGGTGAACGGCGAGCCCGCGCACATCGGCCAGCGGATCATGCCGACCGACCAGGTGCGGATCAACGGCAAGCCGGTCAAGCGCAAGCTGCCGAACAAGCCGCCGCGCGTGCTGCTGTATCACAAGCCGACCGGCGAAATCGTCAGCCACGCGGATCCGGAAGGCCGTCCGTCGGTGTTCGACCGCCTGCCGCCGATGAAGACGGCGAAATGGCTTGCGGTGGGGCGCCTCGACTTCAATACCGAAGGTCTGCTGATGCTGACGACTTCCGGCGACCTCGCGAACCGCTTCATGCATCCGCGTTACAGCGTCGAGCGTGAGTATGCGGTGCGCGTCGTCGGCGAGCTGTCCGAAGGCATGCGGCAGAAGTTGCTGCACGGCGTCGAGCTCGACGACGGTCCGGCGAATTTCCTGCGGATCCGCGATGGCGGCGGCGAAGGCACGAATCATTGGTATCACGTCGCGCTGGCCGAAGGCCGCAATCGCGAAGTGCGCCGGATGTTCGAGGCGGTCGGCCTGATGGTGAGCCGGCTGATCCGTACGCGTCACGGCCCGATTCCGCTGCCGCGCGGCTTGAAGCGTGGCCGTTGGGAAGAGCTCGACGACGCGCAGGTGCGCAAGCTGATGGCGACCGTCGGGCTGAAGGCGCCGTCCGAGGAGAAGGGCAAGCGCGGCGCTGCCGGTCCGGCCGAGCGTCGCCAGCCCGATCCGATGCAGACGTCGATGGGCTTCATCAGCCGCGAGCCGGTGCTGACGACGCACGGGCAACTCGACCAGCCGCGTCGCGGCGGTGGCCGGCGCGGCGGCCCGGGGTTGCCGGGCCTGAGCGGCTACGGCAGCCTGCCGGTTGCGCCGTCGGGCTACGGCAATCGCACGGGCGGCGGCCGCGACGGCAACCGCATGGGGCGTGACGGCAACCGCGCCGGCGGCGGTCGCGATGTCGACGGCAATCGCGCGTCGTATGGCGCCGGTCCCAAGCGCGATGGCGCGGGCGGCAAGCGCGGCGGTGGCAAGGGCGGCGGCAATCGCAATCCGGGCGGCAATCGTGCCGACGGCGCAGGCAACGGCGGCCCGCGCGGCGGCCAGCGTCCGCAGCGCAGCCGCACGCGCAGCCGTTAAGTCGCTGTCGATTGGCGTCGTACGGCGGCGTAAAGCCGCCGGCTCGTCGGTCTGGCCGGCATCCGGCCGGTTGTGTCGACGCGACGCATTGTATTGACGGGGTTCGGCTGCATCGATGTCGCGTGCCGCGACAACGGCGATCACCGGTACGGCAGGGTGATATCGGTCGATCGGGCAGCCCGATTTCGCATTTTCGGTCCGTAAAGGCAGCCGACGCGCTGCTTTTACCGGCTGGCTTGGCGTTTGCGCCAAAAATCGCTATAATCGCGGAGTCGCTGGGCGTACGGATTCAATGTGCGGCTCAGGTGCGACCACCAGTAAGAAGATGGGCGTTCCGCCCATTTTTTTTTGCTGAAACGGTTAGGCATCTCGGGTAGCGCTTCCTGCGCCGGCTAAGGCGCGCGCCCGCGGGTGAATCGCGAGCGGCGGGCGCGAACACCTGAGAGGACACTGTGCAACTGACGGAACTGATAGAAACCACGGTCACCGGGCTCGGCTACGAGCTGGTGGATCTCGAGCGCACCGGGCGCGGCATGCTTTGCATCTATATCGATCAGCCTGCCGGCATCTCGCTCGAAGATTGCGAAAAGGTCACACGTCAGCTCCAGCACGTCTTGACGGTCGAAAACATCGATTACGAACGGCTCGAAGTCTCGTCCCCGGGGCTCGACCGCCCGTTGAAGAAGCTGGCCGACTTCGAGCGCTTCGCCGGCAGCGAAGCTTCCGTGACCTTGAAAAAGCCGCTGGACGGGCGCAAGACGTACCGGGGCATTCTGCACGCGCCGAATGGCGAAACGATCGGTTTGGAATTTGAGGGGAAGAAGGGCGAGGCAGCCATGCTGGATTTCACGCTGGCCGATATCGACAAAGCCCGCCTGATTCCGCAAGTTGACTTTAGGAGCCGCAAATAATGAGTCGCGAAGTGTTGATGCTGGTGGATGCGCTGGCGCGCGAGAAAAACGTCGACAAGGATGTGGTGCTGGGCGCCCTCGAGGCCGCGCTCGCTTCCGCTTCCAAGAAGCTGTTCGACGAAGGCGCCGAAATCCGCGTCCATATCGATCGCGAAAGCGGCGAGCACGAAACCTTCCGTCGCTGGCTCGTCGTGCCCGACGAGGCAGGCTTGCAGGAGCCGGATCGAGAGATCCTGCTGTTCGAGGCACGTGAGCAGAATCCCGACGTCGAAGTCGGCGAGTATGTCGAGGAACCCGTTCCGTCCATCGAATTCGGTCGCATCGGTGCGCAGGCCGCGAAGCAGGTGATCCTGCAGAAGGTGCGCGACGCCGAGCGCGAGCAGATCCTGAACGACTACCTCGAGCGCGGCGAAAAGATCATGACCGGCACGGTGAAGCGCCTCGACAAGGGCAACTTCATCGTCGAATCGGGCCGTGTCGAGGCGCTGCTGCGCCGCGATCAGCTGATCCCGAAGGAAAACCTGCGCGTGGGCGACCGCGTGCGTGCGTATATCGCGAAGGTCGACCGCACCGCGCGCGGCCCGCAGATCGAACTGTCGCGCACGGCGCCCGAATTCCTGATGAAGCTGTTCGAGATGGAAGTGCCGGAAATCGAGCAGGGCCTGCTCGAGATCAAGGCGGCTGCCCGCGACCCGGGCGTGCGCGCGAAGATCGGCGTCATCGCCTACGACAAGCGGATCGATCCGATCGGCACCTGCGTCGGCATCCGCGGCTCTCGCGTGCAGGCCGTACGCAACGAGCTCGGTGGCGAAAACATCGACATCGTGCTATGGTCGGAGGATCCCGCCCAGTTCGTGATCGGCGCGCTCGCGCCGGCAGCCGTCCAGTCGATCGTCGTCGATGAAGAAAAGCATTCGATGGACGTCGTCGTCGACGAGAACGAACTGGCTGTCGCGATCGGCCGCAGCGGTCAGAACGTTCGCCTTGCCGGCGAACTGACCGGCTGGCAGATCAACATCATGACGCCGGACGAATCCGCGCTGAAGCAGGGCGAAGAACGCGACCGGCTGCGTGCACTGTTCATGGCGCGTCTCGACGTCGACGAAGAAGTTGCCGACATCCTGATCGACGAAGGCTTCACGAGCCTCGAAGAGATCGCCTACGTGCCGCTCAACGAAATGCTCGAAATCGAAGCGTTCGACGAGGACACCGTGCACGAACTGCGCAACCGCGCACGCGACGCGCTGTTGACGATGGCCATCGCGAACGAAGAAAAGGTCGAGAACGCGGCGCTGGATCTCAAGAGCCTCGACGGCATCACGCCGGAGTTGCTCGCGAAGCTGGCCGAACATGGCGTGCAGACGCGCGACGATCTCGCCGAGCTGGCTGTGGATGAACTGGTCGACATGACCGGGATGGAAGAGGATGCCGCTAAGGCGTTGATCATGAAAGCACGTGAACACTGGTTCCAGTGAGAAATGACCATGGCGCACTGATTTGATGGCGGCCGTATGGCCTGACCCGATGCTAACCGCAAGGAATCGGTCCTTGCACTAAGAGGAATGAATGGCGAGTAACAACGTAGCCCAATTTGCCGCGGAACTGAAAATGCCTGCTGGTGTGCTGCTCGAACAGCTGCAGGCAGCGGGCGTCCAGAAAGCGAGTGAAGACGATGCGCTGTCCGAAGCGGACAAGGCGCGTCTGCTCGATCATTTGCGCAAGTCGCATGGCGCAACCGACGGCGACAAGCGCAAGATCACGCTGACCCGCAAGCATACGTCGGAGATCAAGCAATCTGACGCGACGGGCAAGGCTCGCACCATTCAGGTCGAGGTTCGCAAGAAGCGTACGTTCGTCAAGCGCGACGACGTGGCCGACGGTGCGGAACAGGGTCAGGCGCAGGTTGCCGAAGCGGACGACGATGCGGAACTGAAGCGTCGCGAGGAAGAAGCGCGCCGCGAGGCCGAACTGCTCGAGAAGCAGGCGCAGGAGCTGCGCGAGCGTCAGGAACGCCTCGAACGCGAGGAAGCCGAGCGTCGCGCCCGCGAGGAAGCGGCCGAGGCCGAGCGCCGTCGCGCCGAGGAAGAAGCGGCGGCGAAGCGTGCCGCGGCGGAAGCCGCCGCGGCGCAGCAGGCGGCAGCCCGGCAGGCCGCCGCGGCCGAGCAGGAAACGGCGCCGACGCAGTCCGCGCAGGACGAAGCGCGTGCAGCCGCGGAACGTGCGGCGCAGCGCGAAGCGGCGAAGAAGGCCGAGGACGCTGCTCGCGAGGCAGCCGACAAGGCGCGCGCCGAGCAGGAAGAGATCAGCAAGCGCCGCGCGGCGGCCGAAGCCGAGGCACGCGCGATCCGCGAAATGATGAACACGCCGCGCAAGGCCGTGGTCAAGGCAGTCGAGCCGCCGAAGCCGGCGGAACCGGCGAAGCCGGCCGAAGCGAAGGGCACGCTGCACAAGCCGGCGAAGCCGGAAGGTGCGCAGGCGCGTCCGGCCGTGAAGAAGCCGGCCGGCGCCGCGGCACCGGCCGCGACGCAGGCGCCGGCAGGCGCGGGCGACCGCAACAAGAAGCCGGGCGCAGGCAAGGGCGGCTGGCAGGACGACGCAGCGAAGCGTCGCGGCATCAAGACGCGCGGCGATTCGAGCGGCGGCGTCGACCGCGGCTGGCGCGGCGGCCCGAAGGGTCGCGGCCGTCACCAGGACAGCGCATCGTCGTTCCAGGCGCCGACCGAACCGATCGTCCGTGAAGTGCACGTGCCGGAAACCGTGTCGGTTGCCGATCTCGCGCACAAGATGTCGATCAAGGCCTCCGAAGTCATCAAGGTGATGATGAAGATGGGCCAGATGGTCACGATCAACCAGGTGCTGGACCAGGAAACGGCGATGATCATCGTCGAGGAGCTGGGCCACCGCGCGGTCGCCGCGAAGCTGGACGATCCGGAAGCGCTGCTCGTCGAGGGCGAAACCGGTACCGATGCGGAGCAACTGCCGCGCCCGCCGGTCGTCACGGTGATGGGTCACGTCGACCACGGCAAGACCTCGCTGCTCGACCACATCCGCCGCGCGAAGGTTGCCGCGGGCGAAGCGGGCGGCATTACGCAGCACATCGGCGCTTATCACGTCGATACGCCGCGTGGCGTCATCACGTTCCTCGATACGCCGGGTCACGAAGCGTTCACGGCAATGCGTGCACGCGGCGCGAAGGCGACCGACATCGTGGTGCTGGTGGTGGCGGCCGACGACGGCGTGATGCCGCAGACGAAGGAAGCCATCGCCCACGCGAAGGCGGGCGGCGTGCCGATCGTCGTCGCGATCAACAAGATCGACAAGCCGGAAGCAAACCCCGATCGCGTCAAGCAGGAGCTGGTCGCGGAAGGCGTCGTGCCGGAAGAATACGGTGGCGATTCGCCGTTCGTGCCGGTGTCGGCCAAGACGGGCGCAGGTATCGACGATCTGCTCGAGAACGTGCTGCTGCAGGCCGAAGTGCTGGAACTGAAGGCACCGGTCGAAGCGCCGGCCAAGGGCATCGTGATCGAAGCGAAGCTCGACAAGGGTAAAGGCCCGGTCGCGACGATCCTCGTGCAGTCCGGTACGCTGAACCGCGGCGATATCGTGCTGGCGGGTACGGCCTACGGCCGCGTCCGTGCGATGCTCGACGAGAACGGCAAGCCGACGAAGGAAGCCGGCCCGTCGATCCCGGTCGAGATCCAGGGTCTGTCGGAGGTGCCGGGTGCGGGCGAGGAAGTGATCGTGCTGCCGGACGAGCGCAAGGCGCGTGAAATCGCGCTGTTCCGTCAGGGCAAGTTCCGCGACGTGAAGCTCGCGAAGCAGCAGGCCGCGAAGCTGGAAAGCATGCTCGAGCAGATGGGCGAAGGCGAAGTGCAGAACCTGCCGCTCATCATCAAGGCAGACGTGCAGGGTTCGCAGGAAGCGCTCGTGCAGTCGTTGCTCAAGCTGTCGACCGACGAAGTGCGCGTGCAGATCGTGCACAGCGCGGTCGGCGGCATCAGCGAAAACGACGTCAACCTCGCGACGGCATCGAAGGCGGTCATCATCGGCTTCAACACGCGTGCGGATGCACAGGCGCGCAAGCTGGCCGAAGCGAACGGCATCGATATCCGCTACTACAACATCATCTACGACGCAGTGGATGAGGTGAAGGCGGCGATGTCGGGCATGCTGGCGCCGGAGAAGCGCGAAGTGGTCACCGGCATGGTCGAGGTGCGCCAGGTCTTCAAGGTACCGAAGGTCGGCACGGTCGCAGGCTGTATGGTCACGGACGGTATCGTCAAGCGCTCGTCGTCGGTGCGCGTGCTGCGCAACAACGTCGTGATCTTCACGGGCGAACTCGAATCGCTGAAGCGCTTCAAGGACGATGTGAAGGAAGTGAAGCAAGGCTTCGAGTGCGGTATGTCGGTGAAGAACTTCAACGACATCATCGAAGGCGACCAGTTCGAAGTCTTCGAAGTGACCGAAGTCGCGCGTACGCTGTAATCGTCGCGTATCGGCTCATGGGCGGGGCAGGCTTGGGCCTGTCCCGCCCATTTTCATGGTGGCGTGCCGAGAATGGCCGCCGCTTCATCCTGATAAACGGATCACGGATCGATCATGTCCAGGAAACGTACTTCCCCCAATCGCAACGTTCAGATCGCCGATCAGATTCAGCGCGATCTGTCCGAACTCATCATGCGCGAGGTCAAAGATCCGCGCATCGGTATCGTGACCATCCAGAGCGTGGAACTCACGCCGGACTATGCGCACGCGAAGGTCTACTTCACGGCGCTCACCGGCGATCCGGACAAGACGCAGGAGGCGCTGAACCATGCGTCGGGCCACCTGCACAACCTGCTGTTCAAGCGCCTGCACATTCATACGGTGCCGACGCTGCATTTCCATTACGACCAGACGATCGAGAAGGCCGTCGAAATGTCGCGCCTGATCAAGGAAGCGAACTCGACGCGCGCGAAGGACGACGACGAGGCCGATGCGCCTGCCAAGGACGATTGAGCTCGACCGGCCTATGACGAATGCAGCACCCCAACGTCCGCGCGTGCCTCGGCGCGTGCTGGACGGCGTTCTCCTGCTCGACAAGCCGGTCGGCCTGTCGAGCAACGATGCGCTGATTCGCGCAAAGCGCCTGCTTCTCGCGAAGAAAGCCGGTCACACCGGCACGCTCGATCCGCTGGCGTCGGGCCTGCTGCCGCTGTGCTTCGGCGAGGCGACCAAGTTCTCGCAGGATTTGCTCGACGCCGACAAGACCTATGAAGCGACGATGCGTCTCGGCCAGCGCACGGCCACCGGCGACGCGGAAGGCGACGTGATCGACACGCGGCCCGTCGAATGCGATCGTGCGGCGGTGGAAGCGGCGCTCGTGCGCTTCACCGGCGACATCGTGCAGGTGCCGCCGATGTATTCGGCGCTCAAGCGCGACGGCAAGCCGCTGTACGAATATGCGCGGGCCGGCCAGACGGTCGAACGGGAAGGCCGCAACGTGACGATCCACGCGCTCGAGCTGCTTGCCTGCGAGCTGCCCGACGTGACGTTTCGCGTGACCTGCAGCAAGGGCACGTATGTGCGCACGCTGGCGGAGGATATCGGCGAGGCGCTGGGTTGCGGCGCGCATCTGACGATGCTGCGTCGCACGGGCGTCGGCGCGCTGACGCTCGAGCATGCGGTGACGCTGGATGCGCTGTCGGACGCTGCCGAGGCGGCGCGCGATGCATGGCTGCAGCCGGTCGATGCGTTGCTGTCGACGTTCCCCGCCGTTCGGCTCGACGACGCGTGCGCGAAGCGGTTTCTGCACGGCCAGCGCCTGCCGCTGTCGGCATTGGAGCCGATCGGCGCGGCCGAGGGCGAGCGCGTGCGCGTGTACGACGCAACGCGGTTGCTCGGCGTGGCACGCAAGGCGAATGGCGTGCTCGCACCGGAACGGCTCGTCGTGACGGCTCAATGACGCAGCAGCGCGCATGACTGCACGCGGCGGAATAAGAAAAGCCCGGTCGAAATCGACCGGGCTTTTTGTTTCGCGTGACCGCGCAGTGATGCGCTGCCGGGTAGTGCTCAGTGTGCCGCCGACGCCGCCGCACCGGCATCGCCGCCGCCCGCGCGTTCGGGCTTGGTGATCCAGATGAGCGCGATCAGCAGCACGAAGATCACCGCCGAGATGTAGAACAGGTCGTTCACGCCGAGCTGCGCGGCCTGTTGCGTGGCCATGTTGTTGATGAGCCCGTGCGCCTGGTTCTGCGACAGCCCGAGATTGCCCATCTGCGTGACGGCCTGGTTGAACGTCGGGTTGTACGGGTTCGCCTGCTCGACCAGTTGCGCGTGATGGAAGTTGTTGCGGTGGTCCCACGCGGTCTGGAAGATCGACGTGCCGATGCCGCCGCACATGATCCGCACGAAGTTCGACAGGCCGGATGCCGCGGGAATGCGGTGGCCGGGCAGGCCGGACAACGTGATCGACACGAGCGGGATGAAGAAGCCCGCCATCGCGATACCCTGCACGAGCGTCGGCAGCGTCAGCGACCATTCGTCGACGCCGGTCGTGTAGCGCGAACGCATCCAGAAGCACAGCGCGAACGTCAGGAACGACGCCGTCGAGATGAAGCGTGGATCGGTGCGCGGCAGATACTTCCCGGTGAGTGGCGACAACAGGATGGCGAACAGCCCGACCGGCGCCATCACGAGGCCGGCGTCGGTCGCGGTATAGCCGATTTGGGTCTGCAGCCACAGCGGTAGCAGCACGAGATTGCCGAAGTACAGGCCGTACCCGATCGACAGCGCGACTGTCCCGCCGGTGAAGTTCCGGATGCGGAACAGCGACAGGTCGACGACCGGGTGCTCGGCGGTCAGCTCCCAGATCACGAAGAACGCGAACGCGATGACGGCGGTCAGCGCGAGCACGATGATGGTCGTCGACGCGAACCAGTCGAGATCCTTGCCCTTGTCGAGCATGATCTGCAGCGAGCCGACCCAGACGACCAGCAGCGCGAGGCCCACGCCGTCGATCGGCGCGCGACGCACGGCCGACTCCCGATTGCGATAGATCATCCACGTCGCGGCGGCGGCGGCGACGCCGACCGGGATGTTGACGTAGAAGATCCACGGCCACGAATAGTTGTCCGAGATCCAGCCGCCGAGAATGGGGCCCGCGACGGGTGCGATCAGCGTCGTCATCGCCCATAGCGCGAGCGCCATCGGCGCCTTCGCGCGCGGATAGCTCGACAGCAGGAGCGCCTGCGACAGCGGAATCATCGGGCCCGCGACCGCGCCCTGGAGCACGCGCGACCCGAGCAGGAACGGCAGGTTCGGCGACAGCCCGCACATCCACGACGAGATGACGAACAGGATGATCGACGCGAGGAACAGGCGCACTTGCCCGAAACGGTCGGTCAGCCAGCCGGTCAGCGGCACCGAGATTGCGTTCGCGACCGCGAACGACGTGATGACCCACGTACCCTGGTCGGACGACACGCCGAGGTCGCCCGAGATGGTCGGGATCGCGACGTTCGCGATGGACGTGTCGAGCACGTTCATGAACACCGCGAGCGACACCGCGATCGTGCCGAGTATGAGTTGCCCGCCCTGCAGGGGCGGGTAGGAGGCGGGAGCCTGTGCCATGTCGGTTGCCTTTCCGAAGTCGGAACGGTTACATCATTTTCGCGGCGGTGCTCTGCTTCGCCGCGACCGGCGCCGATGCATTGCCGCCTGCGTTCTCGGCGATGATGCGCGCGATTTCGGCGTCGGCTTCGTCGCCGTATTTCGCGAACACGTTGGTCTCGTAGACGGTGTTCGGCGCGTTGACGAGCTGGTCGCCGCGTTCGTCCTTGATGTTGACGTCGACCTGCATCGACAGGCCGATGCGCAGCGGATGCTTGTCGAGATCCTTCGGGTCGAGCTCGATCCGCACCGGCAGGCGCTGCACGACCTTGATCCAGTTGCCGGTCGCATTCTGCGCCGGCAGCAGCGAGAACGCCGAGCCCGTGCCGGCCGAGAAGCCGACGACCTTGCCGTGGTACGTGACCGACGAGCCGTAGATGTCGGCCGTCATTTCGACCGGCTGGCCGATGCGCATGTGCTTCAACTGGACTTCCTTGAAGTTCGCGTCGACCCACACGGCATTGAGCGGCACCACCGACATCAGCGGGTTGCCGGGCGACACGCGCTGGCCGACCTGCACCGAGCGCTTCGCGACATAGCCGGTGACCGGCGCCGGCAGCACGTTGCGCGCGTTCGCGAGGTAGGCGTCGCGCACCTTCGCGGCTGCGGCCATCACGTTCGGGTGCGATGCGATCGTCGTGTTCGCGGTCAATGCGCGATTCGAGGCGAGCTGCTGCTGCGCGGCATCGACCGATGCCTGCGCGGCCTTCACGGCGTCGCGGGCATGCGAGATTTCTTCCTGCGACACGGCGCCCGTTTGCGCGACGGCCAGGCGGCGGCGCAGGTCGTCCTGGGCCTTCGACAGGTCGGACTGGCGCAGCGCGACTTGCGCGCGGTACTGATCGTCGTTGACGAACAGGCCGCGCACCTGGCGCACGGTCTGCGCGAGGTTGGCTTCCGCCTGCTGCAGCGCGACCTGCGAATCGGCCGGGTCGAGCACGACGAGCGGATCGCCGGCCTTGACCGTTTGCGTGTCGTCCGCCTTCACGGCGATCACGGTGCCGGTGACCTGCGGCGTGATCTGCACGACGTTGCCGTTCACGTATGCGTCGTCGGTGTCTTCATGGAAGCGGGCGACGAGGAAGTAATAGAGGCCGTATGCGATGGCCGCGATCACGATGACCGCGACGAGCAGCGTCATCATTCGCTTGCGCTTGCCGTTATTCTGCGGCTGCGCGCTGGCGGCGTTTTGTTGGTCGCTCATGGCGATTTTCTCCGTCCGTTATTTCGAGTGTCTGCGTAGTGGTGGCGCCGGATCAGTTGGCGGCCTGTTTGGTCGGCGCGGCGGCATCGGGTGCGGCGAGCGGCGTGCCGGTCGCGTCGAACCCGCCGCCGAGCGCCTTGATCAGGGCGAGCTGCATGTCGCGCCGGCGCATCTTCAGGTTGGTCACCGTCTGCTCCGAGGCGAGGCGGTTGCTGTCCGCCGTCAGCACCTGCAGTTGCGGCGACAGGCCGGCCTTGTAGCGAATGACCGCGAGATCGTACGCGCGCGTCGACGCGTCGAGCGCACGTTGGGCGTCGCCCATCTGGCGATCGATCGCGCGGATCGACGCGACCTGCGTCGCGACGTCGTTCAGCGCGCTGATCAGCGTCTGGTTGTAGTTCGCGACCGACAGGTCGAAGTCGGCATAGCGGCCCTTGAGCTGGGCGCGCAGCGCGCCGGCATCGAAGATCGGCAGGTGGATCGCCGGCCCGAACTGCGCCTGGCGGCTCGCGAAATTCAGGAATTTGCCCCAGCCGAACGCATCGAAGCCGAAACCGGCCGCGAGGTTCACGTCGGGGAAGAACTCGGCCTTCGCCTCCTTCACGTCGTGCATCGCGGCTTCGACCTGCCAGCGCGCGGCGACGATGTCGGGGCGGCGCGACACGAGGTCGGCCGGCAGGTTGCCGGGCAGCGTGACGTCGCCGCTCGGGTTCATCACGGGCGCCGCGATCTGCAGCCCGCGATCCGGGCCCTTGCCGAGCAGCGCGGCGAGCTGGTAGCGCACGGTCGTGATCTGGCCGTCGAGGTCCGACAGCGAAGCCTGCGTCGTCGCGATGTTGCCGCGGGCCGTCTGGCGCTCGACGTTGGTGTCGAGGCCGGCCGATACGCGGCCGTCGGTGATCTTGCCGACCGTCTCGCGGTTGGTGATCTCGCGCTGCGCGATGTCGCGCAGCGCATAGAGCTGCGCGAGCGAGTTGTAGGTGCGCGCGACCGACGACGCGAGCGTGATGCGCGCCTGTTGCAGGTCGGCTTCGGCGGCCTTTTCCTGCGATACGGCCGTGCGCAGGCGTTCGCGGTTCTTGCCCCACAGGTCGAGTTCCCACGAGGCGCTCGCGAGCGCGTTGTTCTCGCTGTACCACTGGCCGCCGTACGGGGGCGGGAACAGCGCGTTCGACGAGTACAGCTCGCGCGTCCACGAATAGCTGGCTTCGGCCTTCGGCATCAGGTTCGAGCGCGACGACTCGATGTACGACGAGGCCTTCGCGATGCGCGCCTGTGCCTGCGCGATCGACGGGTTGCCCTGCAACGCTTCGTCGATCAGCTTCGGCAACTGCGGATCGCCGAACTGGCTGGCCCAGTCGAGCGCGGGCCACTGGCCGCCCTGGGCCGGCAGGCTCTGGGCGGATTCGAATTGCGACGCGGGGGCGATCTGCTTGTCGCTCTTGATGCCGATGTAATTCGCGCAGCCCGCGAGCGCCAGCGCGGCGACCGCGGCGGCGACGGCGGCGCGGCACGACCCGGCGCGCACGGACAACGGGGAGGATTTCATCGCGCTAACCCCTGACTCGGAATGAATGATGGACACTGCAAGGATTTCCTTACATTAATCTGTCAAAAGTAATTGTTATGGCAACTATTACGTGACGCTACCGCCGGCCGTCTCGCAATAGTTGCTGAGAATGCGGCGCAGCATGCTCTTCAGGAACCCGACTTCTTCCGGCGTAAACCCGTCCAGCACCTGGTCGAGCACGCTGCGGAAAATGGGCGGCAGCCGTTCGGCCAGCGCACGGCCTTCGTCGGTGAGCTCGAGGCGCACGACGCGACGATCCTCGATGCTGCGCACACGCGACAGCAGGCCGCGTTTCTCGACCCGGTCGAGCAGACGCGTGACCGCGCTGGCGTCGATCCCGTATTCGCGCGCGAGTTCGGCGGCCGTCGAGCACTTGCCGACGGCGATCATGAACAGCATGCTCGCCTGCGTGCCCGTGATGCCGAGTTCTTCCTGCGTGCGCTGCGTGACGAGGTTGGTCATCACCGACTTCACGCGGGACATCAGATAACCGACGCTATCGTTCATCTGATACGTAGACAGCGGCGAAACGGGCGGTGGGGTAGAAGAATCCGACATAAAACCCTGAAGCTGCAATAGTTGACTAGGCAGCAGTATAGGCACAATTGCTTGCCGCGGCAAATGTTAATCGAACGGCAAAACGCGCGCTGTGTCCCGCGAGAGTCCCTTGTCCGGGTAAGGTTTCTTCGCCGCACGGTGCCGGTGCGCCGGACCTTTGAGCGGTTCGGGAGCGCCGCGCGGCGCAGCCGTTTTGCTGCGTTGCAACGGGCAGGTCGGCTCTCGACACGCGCACGTGCTATAATTTGAGGCTTTCCAAGCTGCAACGCGCGCGCCCGTGAAAAACACGAGCGCGCGCGTATGCGCGTTCAAACGATTTCCAGGTTTCTATGACCCGCGCCCTTCGCAATATCGCCATCATCGCCCACGTCGACCACGGCAAGACCACGCTCGTCGACCAACTGCTCCGCCAGTCCGGCACCTTCCGCGAGAACCAGCAGATTGCGGAGCGGGTGATGGACTCGAACGACATCGAAAAAGAGCGCGGGATCACGATTCTCGCGAAGAACTGCGCGGTCGAGTACGAAGGCACGCACATCAACATCGTCGACACGCCGGGGCACGCGGACTTCGGCGGCGAAGTCGAGCGCGTGCTGTCGATGGTCGACTCGGTGCTGCTGCTCGTCGACGCGGTCGAAGGCCCGATGCCGCAGACGCGCTTCGTCACGAAGAAGGCGCTCGCGCTCGGCCTGAAGCCGATCGTCGTCATCAACAAGATCGATCGTCCGGGCGCGCGGATCGACTGGGTGATCAACCAGACCTTCGACCTGTTCGACAAGCTCGGCGCGACCGAAGAGCAGCTCGACTTCCCGATCGTCTACGCGTCGGGCCTGAACGGCTATGCGTCGCTCGATCCGGCCACGCGCGAAGGCGACATGCGCCCGCTGTTCGAAGCGATCCTCGCGCACGTGCCGGTTCGCCCGGCCGATCCGGAAGCCCCGCTGCAGCTCCAGATCACGTCGCTCGACTATTCGACGTACGTCGGCCGGATCGGCGTCGGCCGCATCACGCGCGGCCGCATCAAGCCGGGCCAGCCGGTCGTGATGCGTTTCGGCCCGGAGGGCGAAGTGCTGAACCGCAAGATCAACCAGGTGCTGTCGTTCAAGGGCCTGGAGCGCGTGCAGGTCGAGTCGGCCGAAGCGGGCGACATCGTGCTGATCAACGGCATTGAAGACGTCGGCATCGGCGCGACGATCTGCGCGGTCGACACGCCGGAGGCGCTGCCGATGATCACCGTCGACGAGCCGACGCTGACGATGAACTTCCTCGTCAACTCGTCGCCGCTCGCCGGCCGCGAAGGCAAGTTCGTGACGAGCCGCCAGATCCGCGACCGCCTGATGAAGGAGCTGAACCACAACGTCGCGCTGCGCGTGAAGGACACCGGCGACGAAACGGTGTTCGAAGTGTCGGGCCGTGGCGAGCTGCATCTGACGATTCTCGTCGAAAACATGCGTCGCGAAGGCTACGAGCTGGCCGTGTCGCGTCCGCGCGTGGTCATGCAGGAGATCGACGGCGTGCGTCACGAGCCGTACGAGCTGCTGACGGTCGACGTCGAAGACGAACACCAGGGCGGCGTGATGGAAGAGCTTGGCCGCCGCAAGGGCGAAATGCTCGACATGGCGTCGGACGGCCGCGGCCGTACGCGTCTGGAATACAAGATCTCGGCGCGCGGCCTGATCGGCTTCCAGAGCGAATTCCTGACGCTCACGCGCGGCACGGGCCTGATGAGCCACATCTTCGACTCGTACGCGCCCGTCAAGGACGGCTCGGTGTTCGAGCGGCGCAACGGCGTGCTGATCTCGCAGGACGACGGCGCAGCGGTCGCCTACGCACTGTGGAAGCTGCAGGATCGCGGCCGCATGTTCGTGAAGCCGGGCGACGCGCTGTATGAGGGCATGATCATCGGCATCCACAGCCGCGACAACGACCTCGTCGTGAACCCGATCAAGGGCAAGCAGCTGACCAACGTGCGTGCGTCGGGTACCGACGAAGCCGTGCGTCTCGTGCCGCCGGTCCAGATGTCGCTGGAATACGCGGTCGAATTCATCGACGACGACGAACTCGTCGAAGTGACGCCGCAGTCGATCCGCCTGCGCAAGCGCTTCCTGAAGGAGCACGAGCGTCGCCGCGCGAGCCGCGAAGGTGCGGTCGACTGAGCATCGGCCGTTCCCGAGCACGACGAAAAGGCTGCCTTCGGGCAGCCTTTTTCGCATCCGCGCACCGTGCAGCCGGGTTGCCTGCAAAACACTGTTCCCGCGGGCCGCCGCAATCCGGCAAAACCCCGTCGCGCGGTGCTTTCACGCACATTTCGCCGCGAACTCCGGTATCGGTTCTGTGATATGCTGCGCGCACGCAAGTTTTAGGTCCTTCCAAGCAAGACTTGATTCGCAATCCGCTAAACGGTCAGGCCGTGTCGCGGAAGGTTGAGTAACCCGCTATTTCTCGAGAAGCTCGAAGAAAGGTGAGCGTAAAATGTCAGATGTAATGAAGCAGTTTCAGCTGAACTCCTATCTGTTCGGCGGCAATGCTTCGTACGTTGAAGAACTGTACGATGCATACCTCAACAATCCGGCGTCGGTGCCGGAGAACTGGCGAGAGTATTTCGACGCGCTGCAGAACGTGCCTGCAACGGACGGCTCGAACGCCAATGACGTCGCTCACTTCCCGATCGTCGAATCGTTCGCCGAGCGTGCGAAGGCCAATGCCTTCATCCCGCGCGAAAGCACCAGCAACCTCGCGACCGCACGCAAGCAGGTGCACGTCCAGTCGCTGATCAGCGCCTACCGCTTCCTCGGCTCGCAATGGGCCAATCTCGATCCGCTGAAGCGCCGCGAACGTCCCGCCATCCCCGAGCTCGAACCGGCTTTCTACGACTTCTCCGAAGGCGATCTCGACCAGACGTACAGCGCAAGCAACCTGTACTTCGGTTTCGACCAGGCGTCGCTGCGCGACATCGTCAAGGGCCTGCGCGACACGTACTGCGGCACGATCGGCGCCGAGTACATGTACATCAGCGATCCGGAACAGAAGCGCTGGTGGCAGGAGCGCCTGGAGTCGACCCGCGCGACGCCGTCGTTCTCGGCCGACAAGAAGAAGCACATCCTGAATCGCCTGACGGCCGCCGAAGGCCTCGAGCGCTACCTGCACACCAAGTACGTCGGCCAGAAGCGCTTCTCGCTCGAAGGCGGCGAAAGCTTCATCGCGGCGATGGACGAAGTCGTCCAGCACGCGGGCAAGAGCGGCGTGCAGGAAATCATCATCGGCATGGCGCACCGCGGCCGTCTGAACGTGCTGGTCAACACGCTGGGCAAGATGCCGGCCGACCTGTTCGCCGAATTCGAAGGCAAGCACGTCGACGATCTGCCGGCCGGCGACGTGAAGTACCACAAGGGCTTCTCGTCGGACGTGTCGACGGAAGGTGGCCCGGTCCACCTGTCGCTCGCGTTCAACCCGTCGCACCTCGAAATCGTGAACCCGGTGGTCGAAGGTTCCGCGAAGGCGCGGATGGACCGCCGCGGCGACGAGGACGGCCTGCAAGTGCTGCCGGTGCAGATCCACGGCGACGCGGCCTTCGCCGGCCAGGGCGTCGTGATGGAAACGCTGAACCTCGCGCAGACGCGCGGTTACGGCACGCACGGCACGCTGCACATCGTCATCAACAACCAGATCGGCTTCACGACGTCCGACCCGCGCGACGCGCGCTCGACGCTGTACTGTACCGACGTCGTCAAGATGATCGAAGCGCCGGTGCTGCACGTGAACGGCGACGATCCGGAAGCCGTCGTGCTCGCGATCCAGATCGCGATCGACTACCGGATGCAGTTCCACAAGGATGTCGTGATCGACATCGTCTGCTTCCGCAAGCTGGGGCACAACGAGCAGGACACGCCGGCCGTCACGCAGCCGCTGATGTACAAGAAGATCGCGCAGCACCCGGGCACCCGTGCGCTGTACGCCGAGAAGCTCGTGCAGCAGGGCGTGATCACCGCCGAAGACGCCGACAACTACGTGAAGGCGTACCGCAAGGCGATGGACGACGGCCACCACACCGTCGACCCGGTCCTGTCGAACTACAAGAGCAAGTACGCGGTCGACTGGGTGCCGTTCCTGAACCGCAAGTGGACGGACGCGGCCGACACGGCCGTGCCGCTCGCCGAACTGAAGCGCCTGGGCGAACGCATCACGACGGTCCCGGAAAACTTCAAGGTTCACCCGCTCGTCGAGCGCGTGATCAACGACCGCCGCAACATGGCGCGCGGCGACCAGCCGCTCGACTGGGGCATGGCCGAGCATCTCGCATTCGCGTCGCTCGTCGCATCGGGCTACTCGGTGCGCCTGACGGGCCAGGACTCGGGCCGCGGCACGTTCACGCACCGTCACGCGGTGCTGCACGACCAGAACCGCGAGCGCTGGAACGACGGCACGTACGTGCCGCTGCAGAACATCGCCGAAGGCCAGGCGAAGTTCACGGTGATCGACTCGGTGCTGTCGGAAGAAGCGGTGCTGGGCTTCGAATACGGTTACTCGACCGCCGAGCCGAACACGCTCGTGCTGTGGGAAGCGCAGTTCGGCGACTTCGTCAACGGCGCGCAGGTCGTGATCGACCAGTTCATCTCGTCGGGCGAAGTGAAGTGGGGCCGCGTGTCGGGTCTCACGATGCTGCTGCCGCACGGCTACGAAGGCCAGGGTCCGGAACACTCGTCCACGCGTATCGAGCGTTTCCTGCAGCTGTGTGCCGATCACAACATGCAGGTCGTCCAGCCGACGACGCCGGCGCAGATTTTCCATCTGCTGCGCCGCCAGATGATCCGCCTGTTCCGCAAGCCGCTGATCGTCGCGACGCCGAAGTCGCTGCTGCGCCACAAGGAAGCGGTGTCGGACCTGTCGGAACTCGCGAAGGGCTCGTTCCAGCCGGTGCTGGGCGAAATCGACGGCGGCATCGACGCGAAGAAGGTCAAGCGCGTGCTGGTGTGCTCGGGCCGCGTGTACTACGACCTCGTCGCGCACCGCCGCGAAGCGAAGGCGAACGACGTCGCGATCATCCGTATCGAGCAGCTGTATCCGTTCGCGCACAAGCAGTTCGAAGCCGAAATGAAGAAGTACGAGAACGCGACTGAAGTGGTCTGGGTGCAGGACGAGCCGCAGAACCAGGGCCCCTGGTTCTACGTCGAGCACCACCTGAAGGAAGGCATGAAGGAAGGGCAGAAGCTGGCGTACAGCGGCCGTCCGGCTTCGGCCTCGCCGGCGGTTGGCTACTACGCGAAGCACTACGAGCAGCAGAAGGCCCTGATCGAAGGTGCATTCGGCCGCCTGAAGAGCGCATCGATCGCGAAATAACCGACGTCAAGCGAAACGGGAAGGCGCACGGCGCTTTCCCGTTCCTTTTGGCCCGCCGGCGCGTGGCGCGCCGCACCGGCCGAAGGAATCGCACGAACCTCGTCATACCCCAGATTAAGCATCCAGGAAAATCACATGGCTATCGTAGAAGTCAAAGTCCCCCAGCTGTCGGAGTCGGTGTCGGAAGCCACCATGCTGCAGTGGAAGAAAAAGCCGGGCGAAGCAGTCGCGCAGGACGAAATCCTGATCGAACTCGAGACCGACAAGGTCGTCCTCGAAGTGCCGGCGCCGGCGGCGGGCGTGCTCGCGCAAGTGCTGCAGGACGACGGTGACACGGTGGTCGCCGATCAGGTGATCGCGACGATCGACACCGAAGCGAAGGCAGGTGCCGCCGAAGCCGCGGCAGGGGCCGCCGAAGTCAAGCCGGCTGCGGCGCCCGCCGCGGCCGCACCGGCTGCGCAACCGGCCGCCGCCACCGCATCGAGCTCGGCGGCCGCGTCGCCGGCCGCGACCAAGCTGCTGGCCGAGAAGGGCCTGTCGACGGGCGACGTCGCGGGTTCGGGCCGCGACGGCCGCGTCACGAAGGGCGACGCGCTGGCGGCAGGCAGCGCACCGAAGGCTGCTCCGGCCGCCGCACCGGCGAAGACCGCCGCCGCGAAGCCGTCGCTGCCGGAAGTGAAGGTGCCGGCGTCGGCAGCGACCTGGCTGAACGACCGTCCGGAACAGCGCGTGCCGATGTCGCGCCTGCGTGCGCGTATCGCCGAGCGTCTGCTCGAGTCGCAGCAGACCAACGCGATCCTGACGACGTTCAACGAAGTGAACATGGCTCCGGTCATGGAGCTGCGTAACAAGTACAAGGACAAGTTCGAGAAGGAACATGGCGTGAAGCTCGGCTTCATGTCGTTCTTCGTGAAGGCGGCCGTCCATGCACTGAAGAAGTTCCCGCTGGTGAACGCGTCGATCGACGGCAACGACATCGTCTACCACGGCTACTTCGACATCGGTATCGCGGTCGGTTCGCCGCGCGGCCTGGTCGTGCCGATCCTGCGCAACGCGGATCAGCTGAGCCTCGCCGAGATCGAGAAGAAGATCGCCGAATTCGGCCAGAAGGCGAAGGACGGCAAGCTGTCGATCGAGGAAATGACGGGCGGTACGTTCTCGATCTCGAACGGCGGTGTGTTCGGCTCGATGCTTTCGACCCCGATCATCAACCCGCCGCAGTCGGCCATCCTCGGCGTGCACGCGACGAAGGAGCGCCCGGTCGTCGAAAACGGCCAGATCGTGATCCGCCCGATCAACTACCTCGCGCTGTCGTACGACCACCGCATCATCGACGGCCGCGAAGCCGTGCTGTCGCTCGTCGCGATGAAGGACGCGCTGGAAGATCCGGCACGCCTGCTGCTCGACCTGTAAGCCGAGTCTCACTGCATCGACCCGTTCTGCACGTTCGCGCCCACGCGCGAACGTGCAGGCGTACAAGTAGAAAGGATTGTCATGTCCAAGGAATTTGACGTCGTCGTGATCGGCGCCGGCCCTGGCGGCTACATCGCCGCGATTCGCGCCGCGCAGCTCGGCAAGACCGTTGCCTGTATCGAGAAATGGAAGAACCCGGCCGGCGCGCTGAAGCTCGGCGGCACCTGCCTGAACGTCGGCTGCATCCCGTCGAAGGCGCTGCTGGCTTCGTCGGAAGAGTTCGAGAACACGTCGCATCACCTGGCCGACCACGGCATCACCGTCGACGGCGTGAAGATCGACGTCGCGAAGATGCTCGGCCGCAAGGATGCGATCGTCGAGAAGATGACGAGCGGGATCGAGTTCCTGTTCAAGAAGAACAAGATCACCTGGCTGAAGGGCCATGGCAAGTTCACCGGCAAGACCGATGCCGGCGTGCAGATCGAAGTGAGCGGCGAGGGCGAAGCCGAAGTCGTCACCGCGAAGAACGTGATCATCGCGACGGGCTCGAAGGCGCGTCATCTGCCGGGCATTCCGGTCGACAACACGATCGTGTCGGACAACGAAGGCGCGCTGACGTTCGACTCGGTGCCGAAGAAGCTCGCCGTGATCGGCGCAGGCGTGATCGGCCTCGAGCTCGGCTCGGTGTGGCGCCGTCTGGGCGCCGAAGTGACGGTGCTCGAAGCGCTGCCGGCATTCCTCGGCGCAGCCGACGAAGCGCTCGCGAAGGAAGCGGCCAAGCTGTTCAAGAAGCAGGGCCTCGACATCCATCTCGGCGTGAAGATCGGTGACGTGAAGACGACCGCGAACGGCGTGTCGATCGCCTACACGGACAAGGACGGCAATGCGCAGACGCTCGACGCCGACCGCCTGATCGTGTCGGTCGGCCGCGTGCCGAACACCGACAACCTCGGCCTCGAGGCCATCGGCCTGAAGGCGAACGAGCGCGGCTTCATCGATGTGGACGACCACTGCCGTACGGCCGTGCCGAACGTCTACGCGATCGGCGACGTGGTGCGCGGCCCGATGCTCGCGCACAAGGCGGAAGACGAAGGCGTGCTGGTCGCGGAAGTGATCGACGGCCAGAAGCCGCACATCGACTACAACTGCATTCCGTGGGTGATCTACACGTACCCGGAAATCGCATGGGTCGGCAAGACGGAGCAGCAGCTGAAGGCGGAAGGCCGCGAGATCAAGACGGGCAAGTTCCCGTTCTCGATCAACGGCCGCGCGCTCGGCATGAACGCGCCGGACGGCTTCGTGAAGATGATCGCGGATGCGAAGACCGACGAACTGCTCGGCGTGCACGTGATCGCCGCGAACGCGTCGGACCTGATCGCGGAAGCCGTGGTGGCGATGGAATTCAAGGCGGCGTCGGAAGACATCGCCCGCATCTGCCATCCGCACCCGTCGATGTCGGAAGTGATGCGCGAAGCGGCGCTCGCCGTCGACAAGCGCTCGCTGAACAGCTGAGCACGGCGTAGCGCCTGCCGGCCGTCGGCCGGCGCAGCCGTCTCATGACGAAGGCGGGCGGGGTTTCCCGCTCGCCTTCGTCCTTTCCGGTTTGCCCGATGAACGTCACCGAATACTACACGCGCGAGCTGACCACGCGCGGCTATCAGTCCGATCCCGCTCAGCGCGCGGCCGTCGATCGCCTGCAGCGCTGTTTCGACGAATGGGTCGAGTACAAGGCGCGCCGCTCGAACGCGTTCAAGAAGCTGATCAATCATCCGGATCTCCCGCGCGGCGTCTACATGTGGGGCGGTGTCGGCCGCGGCAAGAGCTTCCTGATGGATAGCTTCTACGCGGTGGTGCCCGTGCAGCGCAAGACGCGCCTGCATTTCCACGAATTCATGCGCGAAGTGCACCGCGAGCTCGAGGAGCTGAAAGGGCAGGCCGATCCGCTCGACGAACTCGCACGACGCATCGCGAAGCGCTACCGGCTGATCTGCTTCGACGAGTTCCACGTGTCGGACATCGCCGACGCGATGATCCTGTACCGGCTGCTCGATCGCCTGTTCAACAACGGCGTGCAGTTCGTGATGACGTCCAATTACGATCCCGACGACCTGTATCCGGACGGCCTGCATCGCGACCGCATGCTGCCGGCGATCGCGCTGATCAAGGAGAAGCTCGACGTGCTCAACGTCGATGCGGGCGTCGACTATCGCCAGCGCACGCTCGCGCAGGTGAAGATGTATCACACGCCGCTCGGCGCGGACGCCGATCGCGAATTGCGCCATGCATTCGGCAAGCTCGCGGCCGTGCCCGACGAGAGCCCGATCCTGCATATCGAGAAGCGTGAGCTCAAGGCGCTGCGCAAGGCGGACGGTGTCGTGTGGTTCGATTTCGCGACGTTGTGCGGCGGCCCGCGTTCGCAGAACGATTACCTCGAACTGGCGAGCCGCTTCCATGCGATCGTGCTGTCCGAGGTGCCGCAGATGTCGCCGCGGATGGCGTCCGAAGCGCGCCGCTTCACGTGGCTCATCGACGTGCTGTACGATCACAAGGTCAAGCTGCTGATGTCCGCGGCGGTGCCGGCGGAGGCGTTGTACGTCGAAGGCCCGATGGCCAACGAATTCGCGCGTACGGTCTCGCGCATCGTCGAGATGCAGTCGAAGGAGTATCTCGAAACGCCGCGCCGTATCGTCGATACGTCGTTGACCTGAACCGGTTGCCGGTCGGGGAAGTGGCGGGGTTTAAACATCAATTTCGGTTAAATTTCGTCAATCTTCGGGTATTTTCGGATTTGTCTTATATTCATCGTTGAGGTGAGCGGATATTGTGGTGTCATGGTTATTAAGGCTGGAGATGTCCATGACACCGTATCGCGATTTGACCGACCACGAATGGCGCTGCGTCGCGCCGCTTCTGCCCGAAATGCAGCCGCGCACCGAGTTGCGCGGCCGGCCGTTAGCCAATACACGCGCCGTGCTGAACGGTGTGCTGTGGGTGATCTACAGCGGCGCAACGTGGTCGGCCATGCCGCGCCGTTACCCGTCGTATCAAACATGTCATCGCCGCTTCAAGGTATGGCACGAAACGGGCACGTTGATGAACGTGATGCGCGAGCTCTATGGCGACGCCGGCATGAATCTTTGCAATGAACTGTCCGCGCGGATGCGCAAGCACACGCAATCGAAGGCGGCGCAGGCGCGCAGCAACGCGGCGCCCGCATATCGCGCACCGGGCAGCTATGCACCGGATGCGATGAAGCACGCAGCGTGATGGCCATCGGTTTCCGTTGTGCGCGCACCAAAAGCAATCGGCCTGGCGACGTCGTCGCAGGCCGATTTTTTATTGAGCCCTGCTAATCGCGCGTTCGGGCGCGTACCGCGTTATTGCTGGCGAACCCAGGTTTGTGACCGGCCCAGCAGCGACACGCCGATGTAGCCGCGCACCACGAGCTTCTGGCCGCCGTCTTCAAGCGTCATCTTGCACTTGTAGACCTTGCCGTTCTCCGGGTCGAGGATGTTGCCGCCGTCCCAGTGGTCGCCGTCCTTCTTCATCGCCTTGATGATCGTCATGCCCTTGATGAGCTGATCCTTGCGCTCGTCCGTGCACGCGGTGCAGCGGCGATCGGGTGTATCGTTCGCGCCGAGTCCCTTGACGACCTTGCCCGTCAGCGAGCCGTCGCCGTCCTCGGCGATCTGTACCAGTGCCTTCGGTTGATGGGTGTTGTCGTCGATCGTCTGCCACATGCCGATCGGGCTGTCGGCCTGCGCGAACGTGGGCGCTGCGCACGCGAGCAGGGCGCCGGCGATGGCGATTGCACGCAATGGGCGGGTCAGTTGAATCATTGTCTTCCTCCTTGTTTTGCATGTCTGTCGATTCGCTCGCACGACCGTCTGCATGGGGCGGGCATGTTGCGAGCTTCGCCAGAATACGTGAAACAGCACGCCACGTTTGATAGAGGGGACTCTAATCGAAACAGCCGGCATGGCGCCGGCCGTTTCGTGGTTTGGGTGACCGATCAGTTGAGCTGATACGAGAACGCGGCGTTGATGCGCGGGCTGCGTGACGCGCTTTCGACCGGCGCATCGCCCACCGGTTTCGCGACGTTCAGATCGAGGCTGTAGTAGCGGCTGTCCGTGAGCCGCACGCCGACGGCGACCGACGACATGCGGTTCGGCGATGGCGTGCCCGCGTGCAGATACACGCGGGCCATGTCGTACGCGATGTACGGCGTGATCGATTTCAGATACGTCCAGCCCGGCGTGAAGCCGCGGTTGACTTCCAGCGACATCCCCCAGCCCGAGTCGCCCGACGTTTCGCCCGGCTGGTAACCGAGCGCGTAACGGGTCGAGCCGAACGATATCTGTTCGGACGTCGGCAGCGAGTCGGGACTGTATTGCCCGGTCAGCGAAACCGACGTGCCGATCCGGAACGGCCATTCGTTCGTCTGCGTGAAGGTCGCGCCGGTGCGAACGAAAGTCAGCGAGATCGGGCTGTCCACCGAGGTCGTCGTCGTACCGACGGTAATGTCCTGCGCTTTCGATGCGCCGAGGATATTGAAGCCCTTCGCGACGTTGACGCTCAGCTTCTGCACCTGTTTCGGCTGGACACTCGTGTAGTCGAGCTGCATCTGCAGCACGCGGACTTGCGAGCGCGTGTCGATGCTGTTGCCGTTGATCTTGCTCTGGTAACGATCTTCGTTGTGCGACGCATAGCCAGACACGGTGCCGAGCAGGCTGCGCTGGTTGTTCAGCAAGATCGGATAGGACGCCGAAAGACCGAGTTTCTCGTTCTTGACCGTGCGCTCGACTGACGACGGCAGGCCGGGGTTGTCGGTCGGCTTGCCGCGATACGTGCTCGCATCGAGACGCGTGATCAGGCCGCTGCTGCCGACCGGCAGCGCGCCGCTGAACGCGAAGTAGGTCTGCTTGTCGCGTCCCGGCGGTGCGAGCGCCGAGATGCTCAACTGCTCGCCGAACCGCGTAAGGCCGTTTTCGGTCGCGGTGATGAGGCCCTGGACGCCCGGGTGGTTGAAGTCGACCCCCGTGCTGACGTTGAATGGCTTGCGATCGACTGCGAGCTCGAGCGTCGTCGCGCCGTCGGTGGTTTGCGGCGGCGGGACGTTCGCTTTCACCGTGAGGCCGGGCAGCAGGCCGAACGTGTTCACGTAGCGCTCGAACGTGGCCCGGCGCAGCGGACGATCGGCCGTGATGTTCGCGGCAATCGCGCGAATCTTCGGTTCCATCGCGCCGGGTTTGCCGGTGACCTTGACGTCCGACACATACCCTTCGACCACCGTGATGCGCACGACGCCGTTCTCGAACGTCTGCGCGGGAACGAACGCGAACGACAGCGCGTAGCCGCGTTCCTGATACAGCTTCGTCACGCCGTTGGCGGTTTCGATCAGCTCGCCGATCGTGATGTCCTTGCCGACGAGCGGCGTGAAGCGGCGCGTGATTTCCTCGAACGGTATCGACTTCACGCCTTCGACCTGGAACGTCTTCGGCGTCAGGTGCCGCGACAGCAGCTCCTGCAATTGCGGGGCCTGCGGCGCGACCTGAACGGTGACGTTCGGGCCCGTCTTCGGTGCGTTGATCTGGGGGAGGGAGTCGAGCGGGTTACCGCCGACGCGCGTTTGTGCCTGTGCCGTGCCTGCTGCCGCGATGGCGAGCAGCATCATCCATCTGTCGAGTCTGGATTTCATTGTTCTTCCTCGTAGGCCTTGCTTTTCGTCTTCTTTGTAATGCCGGCACGCGACACCAGGGTGTCGCGCGCCGCGTGCCGCCATGCCGGGCGTGTTGGTACGGCCGCGTCATTCGCTCCGGCTGCGATGACGCGGCCGTCCTCCTTACTTGCCGACGCTACCCAGCGTACCCAGCAACCCCGTGACCGGCGCCAGCAGGCCCGTCGAACCGCTGCCGGACGATGCCGTACCCGACACGCTGCCGACCAGCGACGTGACGGGCGCGAGCGGGCTCGAGCCCCCGGACCCTGCCGCACTGCCCACTGCTCCGGTGACAGTATTCAGCAAACCGGTGACGGGCGCGAGAGGGTTTGCACTGCCTGCGCCACCCGTTGCGCCGCCGAGCGTGCCGGTGACCGTCGAGACGAGGCCCGTGACCGGTGCGAGCGGGCTGCTGCCCGAGCCGCCCGTTGCACCACCGAGCGCGCCCGTGAGCGAGCCGAGCGGCGTCGAGCCGAGACCCGACAACAGGCCGCCGAGCGGGTTCGTCGAACCGGAACCCGATGACGAGCCGTTCTGGACGGTTGCCGTCGAGCCGCCGACGAGGCTCGTGATCAGGCCGGGAATCGGTGCCGCGCCGTTCGGGCCGTTCGGATTGACGAGGCCGCCGGCGTTGGTCACGGTATTGCCGACCGCGGTCACGAGCTGGCCGACGTCGCCGACGAGCGGCTGGCTCGACGTTGCGCCGACCTGCTTGCCGGCCGAGCTGATGGCGCCGCCGATCTGGCCGAGCAGGCCCGAGACGGGTTGGCCGAGGCCGGTCGTTGTGCCGACCTGCTGCGTGACCTGGCCGGCGGTGATCACGAGCGGCGTGATCGCCGAGCTGATCGGCTGCGTGACCTGCTGCACGGCGCCCGACGACAGCGTCGAGCCGATCGTCGTGCCGGCGGCCGTCAGGCCGTTGGCGACCGTGTCCAGCACGGTGCCGACCGGCGTCGTGACCGGCGCGAGCGGTGCCAGCGGGCCCGTGCCCAGCGCCTTCACCGTGGAGCTCAGGCCGGACACCGTGTTGCTGGTGGCACCGACGACGTTGCCGAGACCGGCCACCGTGGTGCCGACCGGGTCCTTCGTCGAGCCGATCTGCCCGAGTCCGTTGCTCACCGCGTCGGCTGCCGCGCCGACGATCGTGCCGGTGCTCGCCAGTGTGCTGCCGACGCCCTTCGTCACGCCGTCGCCGAGGCCCGGCAGGCTGATGTTGCCGACCGTGCTGCCGAGGTCGCTGGCCGTCTGGCCGACCGTGCTGATGACGCCCTTGGTGCCGGTCGACGAGCCGCTGGTGCCGCTCGTGCCCGGCGTGCCGCTCGTGCTCGGGTTGTTGTTGTCGTTGCTGCTGGTCGGCGGCGAGCTGACGCCGCCGCCGCCGCAGGCGGCCAGCAGGCACGCCGCGGCGAAGGCGGTGAGGGGCACGCGCCACTGGCGCAGGGCGGCGGTCGTGACGGAACGTTGCTGGGACATGATGGACTCCTCGCTGTCTTTTCGATGAATGGATGTCGGATTACTTGCCGTGCGTGCCGCCGAGCAGGCCGCCGATCAGCGACGTGACGGGCGCAAGCAGATTCGACGACGAACCCGAGTTCGTGACGGCACCCGTGCCGCCGCTCAGTGCCGGTGCGCCAACCGTGCTGGTGACAGCGGGGACCGGAGCGGCAATCGGATTACCGCCGCCCGCTACGCTGCCGAGTGCGCCGGTGACCGCGGAGACGAGGCCCGTAACCGGGGCGAGCGGGCCGCCGTTGCCGCCTGCTGCGCCGCCGAGCGCGCCCGTCACGGTGGAGACCAGACCGGTAACCGGCGCGAGCGGACCACCGCTGCCGCCTGCTGCGCCACCCAGTGCACCCGTGACCGTCGAGACAAGGCCCGTGACCGGCGCGAGCGGACCACCGCTGCCGCCTGCTGCGCCACCCAGTGCACCGGTGACCGTGGACACGAGACCCGTGACCGGCGCAAGCGGGCCGCCGCTGCCGCCTGCTGCGCCACCCAGTGCACCGGTGACCGTGGAGACGAGACCCGTGACCGGCGCGAGCGGGCCGCTGCCGCCACCCGTTGCGCCGCCGAGGGCGCCGGTGACCGTCGAGACGATGCCGGTGAGCGGAGCGAGCGGGTTGGTCACGCCGCCGGTGCCGCCCGTGAGCAGGCCGCCGACCGCCTTCACGGTGTTGCCGGTCGACGAGACGGTGTTGCCGAGGCCCGTGGTGACCGGGTTGCCGCCCGTCGATGCGAGCAGGGCGCCGGCCTGGTTCAGGCCGTTGCCGACCGTGCCGAGCAGCGTGTTGACCGGTGCGCCGAGGCCGGTTGCCGAACCGATCGTCTGGGTCGTCTGGCCGACCATCGTCGTGATCGGCGTGATGGCCGAGCTGACCGTTTGCGTGACTTGCTGGATCGGGCCGGTCGACAGCGCGTTGGTGAGCGTGGTGCCGCCGTTCGACACGGCACCGCCGAGCGTCGAGACGAGGCCGCCGACGGCGCCCGTGACGGGCGCGAGCGGCGACAGCGGGCCGCTGCCGAGGCTCGTGACCAGGTTGCCCGTTTGCGTGACTGCGCCGCCGAGCTGATTGACCACGCCGCCGGTGCTGGCAACCGTGGTGCCGACCGGATCCTTCGTCGCGCCGAGCTGGCCGAGACCGCTGCCGAGGCCGTTGCCCAGGGCGGTAACCGCGCCGCCCACGCTTTGTACGATGCCGCCCGCGGCTTGCGTGGTGGCCGGATTGACGCCCGGCAGCGTCTGGCTGCCGATGACGGAGCCGAGGCCGGAGACGGTGCCGCCGGCATTCGTGATGATGTTGCCGGTGCTTGCGAGGACATTTCCCACTGGATTGGCCGACACACCCGACGTGCCGGACGTACCGCTCGTGCCCGAACTTCCGCTGGTGCCCGACGTACCGCTCGTACCCGAGGTCCCGCTAGTGCCGGACGTGCCGCTCGTGCCCGAGGTGCCGCTGGTGCCGGACGTACCGCTCGTGCCCGACGTGCCGCTCGAGCCATTGCCGCCCGACGTGGAGATCGTATCGCCGCCGCCCGAGCTCGAGCCGCCGCCGAGGCCCTGGCTGATGGAGCCGGAGCCGCCGCACGCGGAGAGGGAAAGCATGGCTGCAACGGTGGCCGCGATCAGAGTCGTCCGGAACACGCCATGAGGGATAACCTTAATGTCCATTTCGTCCTCGCATTAGAAGTGTGTTGTGAACTGCGTTGTGTTGAGTGGTGCGAGGACTACTCTGCAACTGTCGTGCCATTTCGATGCCCAACGGCTCGGCAACAGGTTTTAAACGAGGCAATTCCTTGTTGGAAAAGGAAGTTCCGGAAATTGAAAGATTGTTGAATCTGTTTAAGTGCAGGGGAATGAGAACGGTTTCGCCCGTTTCGTAACGTAACGTCACAACAATGGCGTTACGCGTGGGGCGTAACGCGGGGCCCACACGGGCTTGGTGGACGCGGCAATTGTTTTACTGGTGGATTAGGTGTGCACATCTAACCTATCGTAAATCCTATGTGTAAGTCGTACCGAAACGCCGTACAAATACGTTGTGCTCCTGGTCATTTTTTTCCGGCAGAGTGGCTAAAAGAGGTTGGAATTCAAATAGGATCGGATATAGAATCCGGAGCAGATGTAAGGGTATGTACGGTTCGGTACACTACGTTCGAGGAGGAGCGCTATCGCGAATGTTAACTTGCATCAAATCGTGAGCAATGCCCTTCGGGGCGACCTATAAAGAAAGCGCACCCGGTTGTCGTTACAGCAGATGTGACGAACGGTCCGGGGCAAACGGCCAGATATGCGGGGACGTATACGTATAAAAGGCCAGAAAACGTAAATACAGGCACGAGGAATAAAATGAAAGCAATCATCAAGCGTTTCCTTAAGGAAGAAGACGGGGTTACCGCGATTGAGTATGGGCTGATCGCGGGTCTTATCGCTGTCGCGATCGTCGCCGGGGTGACGAACATCGGCAGCAGTCTCGGCAACATGTTCACCAATCTCGGCACGTGCGTGTCGTCTCCTTCGTCTACGAACTGTTCTGCCTCCGCGATTCGGGCAACCCCGACGACCTAAGCCGACTTCTTCTTTTCCGGAAGTCGTCGTGGCGCAGTAGCGGGCGGACTACCTCGGTAATCCGCCCGCCCTTGCATCTGCTGCGGATCGTGGTGCGATGGAACATCTCATTTTTAGCGGGATATTTCTGACCTGGGCTGGCTCGGTCGTGGTCAGCGATATTCGTTTCCGCCGTATTTCGAACACCCTTGTCGTGGCCGGATTAATCGGCGGGGTCGGCGCTGCATGCGTGGCCGCGAGTCCATTTGGCATTTCCGTGCATCAGGCAGTGGTCGGCATGCTGATCGGCCTGATCGGTTTGATGCCGTTTTTCCTTCTGCGCGTCATGGGCGCAGCAGACGTCAAAATTTTCGCCGTGCTCGGCATCTGGTGCGGTGCGCATGCGCTGCTTTGGCTCTGGGTGGCTGCCAGTCTGGCTGCAGGGCTGCACGCGCTCGTGCTGATGCTGTTGTCGCGCACGTCGCTCGGAGGCTTGTGGCGGCAGCGCGCGCCAGTGCTGGCAGTTGGCGGGTATCGCGCGACGCCTTATGCCGCATGCCTCGCGGTGCCGGCTGCCGCCTGGTTGGTCTATCTGGTCGCAATCGGGGGCGTGCGATGAAACGACAGAACGCATGCCGGAGATGGCGACGGCAACGTGGAGCGACAGCGGTGGAGTTTGCAATCGTGTTTCCGCTGTTCTTCGTGATTTTTTACGCGATTCTGAGTTTCGGGATGATTTTCCTTATTCAGCAGAGCTTGACGCTGGCTGCAAGCGAGGGCGCGCGTGCTGGGTTGGCTTATGCACCGGACCTCTCGACGCGCGTCGCGAACGCCAAGACGACCACGCAGAACGTTCTAGGTTGGCTGAACAGCAGTCCGCCCAACGTGGTGGCGCAGCAGTGCAACTACAACGGAACGCCTACGCCGTTGCTGTACTGCCTGACGGTCACGGTGAGCTATACGCCTGATAGCTGGATGACGATCATGCCGTTCCTCGGGACGATCATGACCAAACCACTGACGGGTACGGCAGTGGTGCAAATTCCGCAGTCGATGCTGTGAGTTGGGCATCATGATGCGATAGATCTGTCACGTGCAAATCGCGCGACAAGAAGAAACTGATTGGATTCAATCCGGCATCCATACGACAACATGGCCAACAACATAACGAAGATCATCGCGGGGCTGCTGATTGCGATCGCGGTTCTGCTCGGAATCTATGCATGGGTGCTTGGACGCAGCGTGTCAAGTCCCACGCCGGCACAGCCGATGGTGGCGGCAACGGCGGTGCCGATCGTCATTGCAACGCGTGCTTTGTCCGGTGGACAGCCGATCCCGGCCGATGCGCTGAAGATCCAGGCGACGGTGCCGGCACCGGCAGGCGCTTTCAGCGACCCCGCTGCGCTGGCTGGCCGCGTGCCGATTCGCGACATTCCGGCCTCGACCCCGGTCGTTGCGGATGCACTCGTGTCGGGGCTTGCCGAGGACGTGCAGCCCGGCGAGCGCGCGGTTGCGGTTCGGGTCGACGAAACGAACGCGGTCGGCAACCGCCTGCGGCCCGGAAATTTCGTCGACGTGTTCCTGAACCTGAAACGCGAAGTCGGCAGCACGATGCTTGACGGCGAGGTTTCGCAGACACAGGCGCGGCTTCTGTTGTCGAAGGTCAGGGTGCTGTCGTTCGGCGATGCGACCGCCGAGCGCGACAGCGGCAACAACAACGGTGGTAATGGGCAACCGACCGGCGCCCGCATCGCGGTGCTCGCGGTGCCGACCGCGCAGGTCGATGCGCTGACGCTCGGCGAGGCGACCGGCCGCCTGACCTTGGCATTGCGCAACCCGCGTGACGACGATCTTGCGCTGCAGACGGTCGCAGTACGTACGGATAACAAGCTGTCGCCGTCGGCGCTGGCCGCAGCAGGCGTCTCGCTGCAGCAACTGTCGGGCACACCGAGAACGCCCGTAGCCAGTACGAACCTGCCTCCGTTGCCGTCGCACCTGCCGCCGCCTGTACGGCCGAGCGGGGGGGGCGGCATCGAAGTGATTCGCGGCGGCCGGTCGGAAACGGTTGCTTATTGAACCAGGTCGACGGCCATCGATACCAGCGACGACAAGCAAAAGGCCGCGCGCCGGTCTACCAAACGATGAAAAACACTCTGATTGCATTCGCGATTGCCATCTGCATCATGACCTTCGCTTCGCTCGCAAGCGCGAGCGCTACGATCGAACTCGCCGTCGGCGCACAACGGCAGATTTCGGCGGGCCGCACGCTGCAGCGCGTCGCAGTCGGTGATCCGGCAATTGCCGACGTGCTGATCATGAAGGGTAGCCGCTCCGGTTCCGTGCTGCTCACTGCGAAGGCTCCCGGCGCAACCAACGTGATGCTGTGGGAGCGCGGGCACGATGAACCAAGGATCTGGAACGTCGCGGTGGTCGACGCGGCCGCGCAAGCCGTGCTCGACGGCGCTACGCCGCGCGTGAATGCATACGGCGGCACGGCCGTGCTGCAAGGCTCGGCCGCGTCGCTCGAGGCACATGCGCGTGCGGCCGCGGTCGGCAAGAACATGAGCGGCAAGGGCGCCGTGATCGACCGCTCGACGGTGCCCGGCAAGAGCGTCGTGCAAGTCGATGTGCGGGTCGTCGAATTCAGCCGTTCGGTGCTCAAGCAGGTCGGGTTCAATTTCTTCAAGCAAAGCAACGGCTTTTCGTTCGGATCGTTTTCGCCGGGCGGCGTGCAATCCTATAGCGGCGGGTCGGGCCCGGGGACCGGGGGATACGTTCCGACGCTCGGATCGCCAGTCGCGTCCGCATTCAACCTGGTCGTGAACGCGGCCGGACGCGGCATCTTTGCCGACCTGTCTCTGCTGGAGGCGAACAATCTCGCGCGCGTGTTGGCCGAGCCGACACTGGTCGCGCTGTCCGGGCAGAGCGCGAGCTTCCTCGCGGGAGGCGAGATTCCGGTGCCATCGCCGCAGGGGCTCGGTTCGACGGCGATCCAGTGGAAGCAATACGGCGTCGGGCTCTCGTTGACGCCGACGGTCTTGAGTCCGAGCCGGATCGCGCTGAAGGTCGCGCCCGAATCGAGTCAGCTCGACTTCGTGAACAGCGTGACGATCAGCGGCGTCGCAGTGCCCGGCATTACGACGCGCCGCGCGGATACGACCGTCGAACTGGGCGACGGCGAGAGCTTCGTGATTGGCGGGCTGATCGATCGCCAGACGATGTCGAACGTGAGCAAGGTGCCGTTGCTCGGCGATCTGCCGATCATCGGGTCCTTCTTCAAGAATCTGAGCTATCAGCAGAACGACAAGGAACTGCTGATCATCGTGACGCCGCATCTCGTTGCGCCGATTGCCAAGGGTGCAGTGTTGCCCGCGACGCCCGGCGAGTTGTCCGAGCAGCGCGACGGGCCGGTCTGGAAATCGTATCTGGGCGGAGTTGCGTCGCCCGACGCTGCTCCCGGATTTTCGAAATGAGTGGAATGTCTCGCGGCTTGCGATGCAACGCCACGCCTTGTGTAATCGGGGGTGTTCGACATGAATGCGCGAATTCAATCCTTGTGTGAACCCGCCGTGACCGACTATTTCGTTTGTGCGTCGCAGCATGAGGCACATGTCCGCTGGCTGGCCGATACGCTCGTATCGGCCGGCGCGGTCGAGGCCGCATCGCTCGATCCGGGTGTGCTGGCGCAACGCATTACGGGCCTCAATCCGACGCTCGTTTTTATCGATTTCTCCGACGGCAGCACGGCGGCGAGCATTGCCGCGGCTGCGATTCGCGCCACGCATCCGGGGCTGCCGATCGTCGCGCTGGGTTCGCTCGCACAGCCGGAGAGCACGCTCGCTGCCTTGCGCGCCGGCGTTCGCGATTTCATCGACGTGTCGGCTCCGGCGGAAGATGCTTTGCGCACCACGCGCGGGTTGCTGGAGAACGTCGGCGAGCCGGCGAGCCGCCACGGCAAGCTCGTTGCATTGCTCGGCGCGCGTGCGGGCATGGGGGTGAGCACGCTCGCGGCGAATCTGGCCGTATGGTTGCAGAAGCGCTCGGTGAGCCCGGACGGGAGCGGCGTGCCGAACGGCGGGACGCCGGCCGGTCGCCAGACCGCGCTCGTCGACCTCGGGTTGCCAGCGGGTGATGGCGCGTTGTTCCTGAATACCCGCTGTGAATTCCATTTCATCGATGCGGTTCACAACTTGCGCCGCATCGACAGGACCTTCGTGAATACCGCGCTGACCCGGCACGAGAGCGGCGTTGCGTTGACGACGCTGCCGGCGGATCTTGGCGCGCTGCGCGACGTGTCGTACGCGTCGTGCGCCGGTTTGCTGAACCGGTTTCGCGCATTCTTCGATCAGCAGATCGTCGACCTCGGCGGTTTTTCGAACCGCGAATTCGTGGCACAAATCACGAGCTCCGCCGACGAAGCATGGCTCGTCTGCGATCAGGGCGTCGCGTCGATCGTATCGGCGGCCGATTTGCTCACCGGGCTGCGCGATGCGGGTGTCGAGACCGATCGCATGCGGCTCGTCGTCAACCAGTACGACCCCGCGCTCGATCTGACGCCCGGGCAGATCGCGGAGCGGCTCGGGCTGTCGCTGGCCGGCACGTTGCCGTCGCGCCGCGTCGCGATCGGTCATGCGGCAAACCAGGGGCGACTCATCGTCGATATGGCGGAGCGCGATCCGTACGTGCGCGCGCTCGAGTCGCTCGCCGCGCGGCTGCCGGGCGTGTCGATTCGTCCGGCTGCACCCGGTCCGGCGTCTGGACTGTCCGCGCTGAAGCGTTTCATTCAACCCTTGTCCAAGCGGTCGTAAGCGATGGCACACGACATTCAATTTGCCGACGGCGCAGCGCCGTTCTCCCAGACTCAGCAGTTCCATGACATCAAGAATGCCGCGCACGAACACTTGCTGACGCGCATCGAAGAATTGGGCGCCGAGTTTGGCAGATGGTCCCGCCAGGCGATCAACCAGTTCGTCGATCTCGAGATCGACAGCTTCGTGCGACTGCGCCGCATTCCGCTCAACGAAAACGAGGTACGGACGATCGCGGAGGCGCTGACGAAGGAACTCGCGGGTTTCGGCCCGATCGAGGATTTGCTGGCGGATCCGGCGGTCGAGGACATCCTGATCAACGGCTACAACGACGTGTATGTGTCGCGTCACGGGATTCTTGCCAAGCTGCCGGTGCGTTTCACCGATAACGCGCACCTGTTGCGCATCGTGCGGCGGATACTCGCGCCGATCGGCCGCCGGCTCGACGAGTCGAATCCGATGGTCGATGCACGGCTGCCCGACGGCGGCCGCGTGAACGTCGTGATCGAGCCGCTGTCGATCGATGGTCCGGTCGTGTCGATCCGGAAATTCCGCAAGGATCCGCTGAAGCCGTCCGACCTGCTTGGTAACGGGACATTCAACGAAGAGATCAACACGTTGCTTCAGGCGGCGGTCGAGGCGCGCTGCAACATTCTCGTGTCGGGCGGTACGAGTTCCGGCAAGACCTCACTGCTCAACGCGCTCGCGTTCCATATTCCGGAAATCGAGCGTGTCGTGACGATCGAGGATACGGCCGAGTTGTCGCTGAACCACCCGCACGTCGTGCGGCTCGAGAGCCGTCCGGGCGGGTTCGACGGCACCGGTATCGTGTCGATTCGCGACTTGCTGCGCAATACGTTGCGGATGCGTCCGGACCGGATCATCGTCGGCGAAGTACGCGGCGGCGAGGTGCTTGAAATGCTGCAGGCCATGAACACAGGCCACGACGGCTCGATGGGCACGGTGCACGCGAGTTCTCCACGCGAGTGTCTGTACCGTCTCGAGATGCTTGCCGGTTTTGCAGGTTTCCAGGGCACCGAGTCGAGCCTGCGTCGGCAGATCGCGAACGCCATCGACTTCATCGTGCAGATAGGACGCCTGTCGAACGGGCGGAGACGGATTCTGTCGATCACCGAAGTGACCGGGCTGTCCGACAACATCATCGCGACCCAGGAGCTTTACCGCTATGAAGCGCGTGTGACGCCGGAGGGCGAGGAAGTCGATCACTGGGAAACCCTGGGCATTCATCCGCATTCACCGAAGCTTGCGCGCTTCCGTCAGACGCTGACGAGCGGTGGGTTCGGCGATGCCGGATTCGGTGGCGGCGGCTTTGGCGGTGGCGGGTTCGGCCGCGGCGGCGGGGGCTTCAATGTATAGCGGGATGGTGTGGGCGCTGGCGCTCGCGATGCTGTGTGTCGCGGCTGCGATGATGCTGTGGCATCACGCGCAGACCCGGCGCGTAAGGACCGACGCGAAGCGTTTCATCGACAGCCGGCTCGAGCCTGGCGCACGTGTCGACGCACCGGCGAAGCGTGCGCCGGCGGCTGGTGCAGTGCGTGCCGTACAGCAGCCGGGAGCGGCACGGAAGGTATCGTCGGATGCCTTTTGGGTGCACTGGTATGCGACCGCATCCGAATATCTGTCCAACCTTGCAAGCCGTGCGGGGATAGACGATGCGCGCGGCAAGGCGGTCGTCGCGCTTGCCGCGCTCGTTGCGGCTGCGGTCATCGCCGGCAGTCACGGCGGCATGCTGGCGTGTTGCGCGGCGATCATTTGCGGTAGCGCGATACTCGGTGTCTGGCTCGCGTCGCGGATCCAGCGGCGACGGCTGAAGATCGTCCGGCAGATCCCGTCGTTCCTCGACGGGATCGTGCGTCTCGTGACACTGGGCAACAGCGTACCGGCTGCTTTCCAGTCGTCACTGTTGACGACCGAGGAGCCGCTGCGCGGCTGTCTCGACGTCGTGTCGCGGATGCTGCGCGGCGGTATCGAGATCGACCGCGCCATGATGCACATCGCGAAGATCTACCGGACCGAAGAGTTTGAGCTCGTCGGGTCGGTGTTGCGTTTGTCGGTCAAATATGGCGGTCGTGCGGATGTGATGCTCGAGCGGATGGCCGTATTCATGCGCGATCTCGAGCAGGCCGAGCGTGAATTGACCGCGATGTCGTCGGAGACGCGGCTGTCCGCGTTCGTCCTCGTCATGCTGCCGATCGCAATCGGGAGCTTTGTCGTGATGACCAATCCGAAGTACCTGTACGGGATGTGGGGCGATCCGAGCGGGCGGTCGCTGCTCATGATCGCGTTCCTGGCTCAAGTGGTCGGCAGCATATGGTTGTATCGAATGGCTCGGCTCAGGTGACGCTATGACAGCAACTCAGATCGGGGCGATTGCGTTGGCCGTGGGCGCGCTCGGGGTGCTGCTCCTCGGGATGGCCGTGACGTTACGTGCGAATGCCGCGGCGCGGGCGGAACGAGCATTGGTCGATGCGCTGGATCGGCGAATGGCTGCACTGGAGGCGGCGAAAGCGCGGCCCGCGCAGGATGGCGATGCGCAGGCGAAAGCCAACGCGCGTCGCGGGCGGCGCGTCGAACGTTGGCTGGATCGCCTGTCGGCGGCAGGCATGCGCTGGCTGGACACCGGATTCGGCAAATATGCCGTCGCGGAAGAGGATCGTCGCCTGCTGGAGCAGTGCGGGTATGTCGATGCACGCACGCGTGGGCTGTTTCTGAGCGCGCGGGTGGCATGCGGGATCGTGTTGCCGCTGCTGTTCGCGATTTTCGCGAGCGGGCGCATGAAAGGCAGCATCTGGATGGTCGGCATGTGCGCTGCCTTCGGGCTCGGCTTCATGCTGCCGAAACTCTACGTGCAGCGCCGCGCCGCGTCGCGGCGACAGAGCGTCGTCGACGAATTGCCGCTACTCGTCGACATGTTGCGCTTGCTGCAAGGCGTCGGCCTGTCGCTCGATCAAAGCCTGCAGGTCGTGACGAACGATTTTCGGGGGATGCTGCCGGTCTTGTCGTCGGAGGTGGGAATCGCGCAGCGTCAGTTCGCCGCGGGCCGTACGCGCGAGCAGTCGCTGCAGCGGCTGTCCAGTGGATTCGACAACGAGGATTTGCGCGCGATCGTGCGATTGATGATTCAGGTCGACAAGCATGGCGGTGCGGTGCAGGAACCGCTCAAGCAGTTCGGCGATCGTTTGCGCGAGACGCGTCGTGCGATGCTGCGCGAACGGATCGGCAGATTGACGGTAAAGATGACGGGCGTGATGGTGCTGACGCTGTTGCCGGCCTTGCTGATCGTGACGGCGGGACCGGGCATGCTGGCGGTGATGCGCGCGTTGTCGTCGCAGCATTGAAGGATGGAAGGACAGACGATGAAGCGAATCGGCGAAGCGGTAACCCGGGCGGGCATGCTGGCGGCGGCGCTGCTGCTCGGTGCATGCGCGACCAAGGAAAGCGGGTATGGCGTCGGCGCGCAGACCGAGCGTGCGGCACTGATGCAAGCAGCAGATCAGAAGCAGTCCGTGCCCGATACGCCGGGGATGTATCTCGGTCTGATTCAGCGCATGCAAGCGCAGGGACTCTATTACGCGTCGCTCGCGCACATCGATGCATATGACAAGACATACGGTGTCATGCCGGAATCGATCCTGTTGCGTGCGGACGCGCTGCGGATGACCGACCAGCCGGCCGCAAGTGCCGCTGTGTATGGACAATTGCTGAAGACGCCGCTTGCGGCACGCGGCTATCGCGGGCTGGGGTTGCTTGCGGGCGCCGCAGGCGATTTCGACCGTGCGGTGCAAGCGCTGACGCAAGCGTCGGAGCTCGCGCCGACGGATCCGTCGCTACTGTCCGACCTTGCTTATGCGAAGTTGCGCAGCGGCGACGTCGTCGGCGCGCGAGTGCCGCTGATGAAAGCTGCCGAACTCGATCAGCGCAATCCAAAAATCGTCAGCAACCTTGTGCTGTATCTGTTTGCGGCAGGACGTGCGCAGGATGCGCAACGGCTGATGAACCAGCAGCATCTGCCGCCGGAAATTCGCAAGGACATCAATGGTGATGCCGCGAAGATTGCCGCGGCAGTGCGTGCGCAGCAGCGCGCGATCGCGACGCCGCCGGTGGTGTCGCGGCCCGGCGCGACGACGGCGATCACGCCGATGGCGAACAACTTCGGTTACGACCAGACTGTGCCGCTGCTGCAACGGTTTGCGCAATGAACAGCTATCGGGGAACGATATGAACGACAACACACACAATCGAAGCGCACGCGCGGGGCGGATGGCGGCGCTGGCCGCTATCGTCTGCATCGTAACGGGTTCTGCTGCCGCATACGGTCAAGACGCCGTGACACTGGGTGCGTCCGAGGTCGGCCGCTCGACCAAAGACTGGCTCGCGATGCAACGCGACAACCGCGCGGCGGCTCCGACGCAACCTGTGTTCGGCGACGTCGCGTCGCTCGCGTACCAGCGCTATCTGGATTCGTTCAAGAACAAGATTCCGGATTCGATGAGTTCGCAGCTCGGCGCAGTGGGTGGCATGTCGGGCGGCGGGCAGGGCGCGCAATAAGCGGGATGACCATGCGCGCAGATCAATCGCACGCGGGGCGGCGGAGGAGCGCCGGCAGTCCCGGCGGAAGTCGCCAGCGCGGTGGCGTCGCGATCATGGCGACGATCTGGGCGCTGGCCGCGATCATTATCCTGGGGGCGATCGACGTCGGTCATTTCTATGCCGAAAGACGCCGGATGCAAGCGGCGGCCGATCTGGCCGCGTTGTCGGCGGTCTCTCAGGTCACGACCGACTCGACTTGTCAGGCGGCGAGGACCGCAGCCAGTCAAATCGCGAACCCGGCGACGAATGCATTGCCGGCGGGTTCGAAAGTTTCCGTGTCGTGCGGCATCTGGACCGCGCCCCAGGGCAGTGGCAGCGCGCAGTTCACACCGGTGTCGGGTGACTCGATCAGCGGAAACCAGTGCGCGGGTCTATCGGCCGGAGCGGTCAATGGCCAGTCGATCAACGCCGTTTGCGTCACGGTGACCGAGCCGGTCGACGGGGTTTTTCGCGGTGGCGTCACGATTGGCGGATCTGCCATTGCCAAGAGCGTACCCACCGACACTTTTACGCTGACCACGTCGCTTGCAGCGTTGAACGGTGGATTGGCCAACCAATTGCTCAAGGCGCTGACCCGATCGAACGACAATGCGCTGAATCTTCAACTGGTCGACTATCAGGGGCTCGCACAAGTCAACTTGAAGCTGGCCGGCATTCTGGCCAATCTCCCGGTCGGCACCAGTACGGGCGTGCTGAACGGCACCGTGACGCTCGGTCAACTGGCCAATGCCGCGGTGCAGGCAGCGACGCAGCAAGGCGTGGCCGCGGCGAACCTGAAGGTGCTGAACGCACTGGTCATCGCCCTTTGTCCGGGCGGAGCCTGCGGCGGCCCGCAGATCGCGCTCGGTCAACTCGTTTCCGCCGCGACCGCGACGGGAAGCTCCGCCGTCAACGCCAGCGTCAATGCGCTCGGCTTGCTGTCGACGGCGTTGCAGATCGCGAACGGCACGAATTCCGTCGACATTCCGAGCGTCACGGTTCAGACGCCTACGGTGCTGTCACCGCTGCTGAACGTGACCGTCTCGGGTTCAGTCAAGTTGGGGGCCAATCCGCCGTCCACTGCGAGCGGTCAGCCCGGGCCATCGAATTGCGGAACATCCGATTGCACGACGAACACGTCGAGCGCGCAGGGCAACGTGTTCCTCAATACGTCGATCTCGCTGCTGTCGAGCTGCCCTACTGGCGGGTTGGTCTTTCCGGGGGGCAGTTGCCCGTCGGGTAGCGCGACGCCGCTTGCCGCCGTTCAATTGCCGATTACGGCATACGTGGCGCCCGCCACGGCCGGCTTGGCGTCTGTCAGTTGTTCTGCGAACGGTACGAAAAGCGCGACAGTGAACGTACAGACCGGCGTCGTCGCCGTCTATGTCGGTGGTTCTTCAAGTACGAAGATCAATCTCTCTGCGCCGTCGGGTTATTCGCCCGACAGCAGCGCGGCTCCGATTCAACTGGTGTCCGTCAATCTAAGCAGCCTGCTCAATCTGCTGAACCTTGGCGGGTTATCGTCCACGCTGGCGGTCTTGGTCAAGACCCTGACGCTCGGCATCGTCGACCTGAACGCAATTTCGGTCAACATCGGCCTGCGGCCCGGGCAAATGACGACGGTGCCCGTCGCTAACCAAAGTCCGACGCAGTTGCTGTTCTCGTATCCCGGGCCGCAGTCGTCCGCTGCGCCGAATCCGCCGGCGCCGTACACATTGGGCGTCGGAACGGACCAGTTTCTGTCGCCCGCAGTGACCGGCATCACGAATAATGGTCTGACCGTGTCGTTGACGCTGGGTGACAGTGGACTGCTTGCGGCGTTGAAGGCAGTTGGCATCGATCTGAGCGGAGTACTGAGTCAGGTGTTGAGTAAGCTGCTAGGTCCGCTTCTGAGCGCGCTCGGGAACACACTCGTTCCGCTGCTCCTGCAACCGATCGATTCGCTCCTGACTTCCGTCACGGGGCTCCTTGGCCTGAGCCTGGGGAATGCCTATGTCACCAACACACCGGATTCGATCAAATGCGGCGATCCCATGCTGGTTCAATGAACACCTGAACGTGCCGTTACCGAAGCAGGCGGTGTGGCCGCCGCCAGCATCCGGCTACTGGTCCGCCACGCCACGCAACCCGTCAATTACTGAAGCCGCACCCGAAACATGAGAACCACGCCCGCAATCGAAGAGCTCGACCTGTACGTCTGGGAAGGCAAGGCGGACATCGTCGACCGTGTCGCCCGATGCATGGCGAGCTTCGACGTCGAAGTGATCCGTGCCGACAACGCGACGGTCTCGCCCGAGCGCGCCGCGTTGCGGCGGTCGCTGGCGATCATCAGCGTGACGATGATCGAAGGCGGCGCGGCATTCCTGCGCGACTGGCAGGCCAACATCGGCATGCCGGTGGTCTGGGTCGGCGCCGCGCGCGACCACGACGCGTCGCAGTATCCGCCCGAGTATTCGCACATCCTGCCGCTCGACTTCACGTGCGCCGAACTGCGCGGCATGATCGGCAAGCTCGTCACGCAACTGCGCGCGCACGCGGCCGAAACGTTGCAGCCGTCGGAACTCGTCGCGCACTCCGAATCGATGCAGGCACTGCTGCACGAAGTCGATACGTTCGCCGACTGCGACACCAACGTGCTGCTGCACGGCGAAACCGGCGTCGGCAAGGAGCGCATCGCGCAACTGCTGCACGAAAAGCATTCACGCTACCGGCACGGCGAATTCGTGCCGGTGAACTGCGGCGCGATTCCCGACGGCCTGTTCGAATCGCTGTTCTTCGGCCATGCGAAAGGATCGTTCACCGGCGCGGTTGTTGCGCATAAAGGCTATTTCGAGCAGGCGGCCGGCGGCACGCTGTTCCTCGACGAAGTCGGCGATCTGCCGCTGTACCAGCAGGTCAAGCTGCTGCGCGTGCTCGAGGACGGCGCGGTGCTGCGGGTCGGCGCGACGGCGCCGGTCAAGGTCGATTTCCGCTTGGTCGCGGCGAGCAACAAGAAACTGCCGCAGCTCGTGAAGGATGGGCTGTTCCGCGCCGATCTGTACTACCGGCTCGCGGTGATCGAGCTGAGCATTCCGTCGCTGGAGGAGCGTGGTGCAGTGGACAAGATCGCGCTGTTCAAGTCGTTCGTCGCGCAGGTCGTGGGCGCGGAGCGGCTCGCCGAATTGTCCGATCTGCCGTACTGGCTCACGGATTCGGTCGCGGACAGCTACTTCCCCGGCAACGTGCGCGAACTGCGCAACCTCGCCGAGCGCGTCGGCGTGACGGTGCGGCAGACGGGCGGCTGGGATGCCGCGCGGCTGCAGCGGCTGATCGCGCACGCACGTAGTTCGGCCCAGCCGGTGCCGGCGGAGAGCGCGGCCGAGGTGTTCGTCGATCGCAGCAAGTGGGACATGAACGAGCGCAATCGCGTGATCGCGGCGCTCGACGCAAATGGTTGGCGGCGTCAGGACACGGCCCAGCAGCTCGGCATCAGCCGCAAGGTGTTGTGGGAAAAAATGCGCAAATACCAGATCTTCGACGAAGAGCCCGAGACCCGCGAAAGCGAGTAATTAATGAGATAAAATCGCGGTGAATTACAACGACTCGGGCGGGAATAAAACTTCATGAGCCATATGACGGGGTTGGGGCGGGTGAGCATGGTGCTCGCGATGGTGGGAGGCATGCACGGCGCGTTCGCGCAAGGGCTGGCAGGCAGCGATTCGTCGGCGGTGCAGCCGGCGTCGGCGCCGGTGGCCGCGATTCCGGTGATCGACTCGCAGGCTCAGACGTCGGTGCAGCCGCAGGCCGGCGAGACGACGGGGCCGAGCACGGTCGACGACTTGCAGCGGCAGATCCAGGCGCATTCGCTGACGGAAATGCGCACGAGCTACAACGGCAGCTATGGCGCGAGCCTGCTGTTCAACGTCAAGGACGGTGCGTACTTCGTCGCGTTGTTCCAGCAGAAGGCGTTCTGGCGCGTGATCAAGACTTACGACGAAACACGGGCGGAAGCGATCTACCGCGATTTCTCGCGCCAGGCCGAGCGGCTGGCCGTCGACGAACTGCGGGCGGCGAAGCTGGAATCGCAGAAGGCACAGATGGACAAGCAGATCGAAGTTGCGCAGAACCGCGCGCGGCGCCTGCAGGCGGACATCTCGATCGCCCGGCAGCAGCAGGCGGCGGTGGCGGATCGCCAGAAGAGCGTGCGGAGCGAAACGGCGGCGCTGCAGGCGCAACAGGCCCAGCTCCAGTCGCAACTGCGGGCGTTGCAGCAGCAGGTGCGTTCGCTGCAGCGCGAGGCCAACGCGGGCCTGCCGACGACGGCACGCTGAACGCGGTAGCGGCGGTGCGGCGACGTGCCGCGCCGGTCGTACAAGTGAAAAGGGCAAGCCGGTTGGCTTGCCCTTTTTGTTTTACTGACCGTCCGGCACGATTCGCCGGCGGCGCGTCACGATGACCGGCCCGTTGCCGCCGCGGGAATCCGACGGTGCGGCGTTGCCGGATGCGTCGCCGGTATCGCGCGGCGCGCCGTAGCTTTCGCGCGGTTCACGCGGCGCGCCATAGCCTTCGCGCGGCTCACGCGAGCCGTAACCCTCGCGCGGTTCGCGCGAACCGTAGCCTTCACGCGGCTCGCGGGAGCCGTAGCCGCCGTCGCCGCGCGATTCGCGCGGGCCGCCGTGCGAGCCGTACGGGCTGTGACCGCCGCCTTCACGGCCGCCGGGGCGACCGCCGGTGCGCGGGCCGCGGGGGCCGCCGCCCGGGCGCGAGCCGCCCGTGTCGAGCTGGATCGTGGAAATCGCACGCTTGTAGATGCCTTGCAGACCCACGGGGGTGCGCAGCATCACCAGATACTGGTCGAACGACTCGATACACCCCGTCAGACGAATGCCGTTGACGAGATAGATTTCAACACGCTTACGTTCCTTGCGCGCCGAATTGATGAAGTCGTTTTGCGGATGGGATTCTGCGGGATTGGCCATTGAGGTGCGGCAGGAGCCTGCGTCAGAGAATATGTTGTGCGTGTGTGTGGCGTGTTCGTCCACATGGTGTTTGGCGGAATTCTACCTTGTTCGATAGGGAAGCGCGCAGTCGTGATTGTGTCGAACCGTAACCCACTATAGACGTTCCCGCGCATTTTCGCGATTCGGCCGAACGGCGAAAGCCGTTCGGTTACGTCGCGTTACGACTCTCGCCGCCCCGTATCACCTTGGCGCGCACACCGCGCTTACATTGGTCGCGCGAGCCGGGCGGGCCGGCTTATCAGGGATGCGGAGCATGAACAAGAGGCAAGTGGCAGGGATGATCGGGAGCATGGCGTTGCTCGTTTCGGGCAGTGCAATGGCGGGCCATGTGGACCTGTCGGTCGGCATCGGCGTACCGGTCGCGCCGGTCTATGTCGAGCCGGCGCCGGTCTATGTGGCGCCGCAACCCGCCGTCGTCGCCTATCCGGGCTATGGGTACGGCCGTTACGGCGATGACGACGACGATCGCTACCGCAAGTGGCGCAAGCACTACTACAAGCACCGGCATCGGCACCACGACGACGATGACGACTGAGCCCGAAACCGGCCGGCCAGCGCGCGTCAGAACGCGTAGTCGGGGTTTTTCGGGTCGAATGCGGTGTCGTCGAGCGGCGTCGGCGCGATTTTCTCGATGACGATCCGCTCGAAGATCCTGCCGTCGTTGTCATAGGACTCGACGGTCCGGAAATAGGGTGCGTGCAGATCGAGCCCGAGCACTTCCTTTTTCGCATAGAACTGCGGCCGCCCGGTCGGCGTTTCGTAGGTGAGCGCGACGACGCGCACGCCGCCGATCGTCTTGGCTTCGACATCCGTCGGGCGCTGCACGCCGGCTTCCAGGTATTTCTTCCCTTCGGCCAGGTACAGGTTCGCGATGAATTCGGTGCCGAGGTCCTTCACCTGATGATTCGACTGGGCGCGCGCCAGCGCGCCGTCGATCGCCGTCCATAGCGGAATCTTGCCGAGCAGGCCGCCGAGGTGGCCATACATCTCGTCCTTGCGCTGGGTCGTGTCGTAGATCGTCTCCTGTCCGGCATGCGCGCCGCCCGGCAGCCATTTCGCATACACGCGCAGCGGTTCGCGGGTCGTCTTCACGAGCATGCGGTCGGGCGTGTCGGACCATTTTCCGCCGATGCGCTCCTGGCGCACCATCGTGAACTGGTAGGACGGATAGCCGTTCGGGCCGTTGCGGATGTAAAGCGGCACGGCGAGCGGGTCCAGCGCCTTGAAGAGCGCCGTGAGCGTCGCGTCGTCGAGTTGCGCGAGCGTGCCGCGCTGGGCCGCCGTGCGCAGCCAGCGCGCCTGTTGCGCGAGCGGCTCGTGCGTGACCTTCGCGAGGTCTGCCGACAGCGCGACTTCCTGTGCCGCGCTCGCGGCGCCTGCCGTCTCCTGTGCATGCAGTCCTGCCTGTGCGAGCGACAGCACGCCCGCGATGGCTGCCGCCGCGGCATGCCGCGCGCGGCGTTTCATTCCTTCGTTCATCGACGGCGTCTCCCGGAGCGATGGATCGTTCAGCTCTGCTTCGCGGCATTGAGTTTGGCGAGTTCCTCGTCGCGCAGCGCGCGGCGCAGGATCTTGCCGACGTTCGTCTGCGGCAGTGCGTCGCGGAACTCGACGAACTTCGGCATCTTGTAGCCGGTCAGGTTCTTGCGGCAGTGCGCGAGCACGTCCTCGGCCGTCAGCGACGGGTCGCGGCGCACGACGAACACCTTGATCCGCTCGCCCTGTACCGCGTCCGGAATGCCGATCGCCGCGGCCTCGCTGATGCCGGGATGCATCACGAGCACTTCCTCGATCTCGTTCGGATACACGTTGAAGCCCGACACGAGGATCATGTCCTTCTTGCGGTCGATCAGGCGGATGAAGCCGCGCTCGTCCATCACGCCGATGTCGCCGGTGGCGAGCCAGCCGTCGGCATCCAGCACCTTGGCCGTCTCGTCGGGGCGCTGCCAGTAGCCGCGCATCACCTGCGGGCCGTGCACGCACAGCTCGCCGGGCTCGCCGATGGCGGCCCAGGTGCCGTCCTCGCGGCGAAAGCGCACGAGGGTCGACGGCGCGGGCAGGCCGATGGAACCGCTGAACGCGGCCATGTCGTTCAGGTCCACGGGGTTCATCGTGACGATCGGCGAGCATTCGGTGAGGCCGTAGCCTTCGACCACCGGCCGGCCCGTCACCTGCTGGAAGCGCTCCGCGACCGCGCGCTGCATCGCCATCCCGCCCGCCATCGCGAGCTTGAGCTTCGAGAAGTCGCGCTTGCGGAATTCCTCGTTGTCGAGGAACGCGTTGTACAGCGTGTTGATGCCGGTGATTCCCGTGAACGTCTCGTGGCGGATGATCTTCATCACCATCTTCATGTCGCGCGGGTTCGCGATCAGGATGTTGCGCCCGCCGAGCCCCATGAAGATGAACGCGTTCACCGTCAGCGAATAGATGTGATAGAGCGGCAGCGGCGTGAGCACGGTTTCGACGTCGCCCGACACCTGGTCGGCGATCCAGGCCTTCGCCTGCAGCAGGTTCGCGATCAGGTTGCCGTGCGTGAGCATCGCGCCTTTCGCGACGCCGGTCGTGCCGCCCGTGTACTGCAGGAACGCGAGATCGTCGCGCGTGGTCGGCACCGGCTGCGGCTTGCCGCGCGCGCCGAGCGCGAGGGCGGAGCGCAGCCGGATCGCCTGCGGCAGGTGGTAGGCCGGCACGAGCTTCTTCACGTGCTTCAGCACGAAATTGATCAGGCGTCCTTTCGCGTTGAAGCCGTCGGCGAGCAGGTCGCCGAGCGCGGTGACGACGATGTGCTTCACCTGCGTTTCGGGCAGCGCGTCCTGCAGCGTGCGCGCGAAGTTCTCGAACACGACGATCGTCTGCGCGCCGCTGTCCTTCAACTGGTGCGCGAGCTCGCGCACGGTATAGAGCGGATTCACGTTGACGACGATCGCGCCGGCCTTCAGCGCGCCGAACAGCGCGACCGGATACTGGAACGTGTTCGGCAGCATGATCGCGACGCGGTCGCCGGGCTTCACGCCGAGGCTTTGCAGATACGACGCGAACGCGTCGACCTTCCGCGCGAGCGTGCGGTAGGTCATCGACGCGCCGGCGCTCACGTAGGCGACGCGCTCGGCGAAGCGGGTCGTGCATTCGTCGAAGAACTGCACGAGCGACGCGTATTGCGTGACGTCGATCTCGTGCGGGACGCCGGGCGGGTACGACGCGTACCAGATGCCGTCGGTGTTCGGCGGAAGCTGGGCCGAGGTGGGTGCTGCGGAAGATGACATGACGTGTCTCCGGTCTTGGCTCTCGGCGAGGGCCGCGCTTCGGCGCGTGCCCATGCCCCGTGCTTCGCGGCCGGCCGGCGCGGGCGTCTCGACGCCGCGCCTGACCGCGCGTATCAATCAAATCGTGAACAGGCAGCCGCGCGTTGGCCTCGCGCGCTCAGTTCGTGGAATGCAGCGTGGCCGTCTCGGCGGTCGTCGCCGCGCACGACTGCGGCAGCCCGAACGCTTCGCTTGCGCCCGCGTCGTCGAGCACGGCCGCGAAGATCGACAGCTGCGCGCTGTCGGGCATCGGCGCCTTCAGCGCGGCGACGATCAGCGACGACAGCCGCGCGATCATCTGCACGTCGTTCATCGTGCGGCCTTGCGAGAATTCGTCGATCAGGCTTTCCGTTTCGGCGCCCGCGAGCGCGCCGGACAGCGCGCCGATCGCGAAGTGCAGCCGCCAGCCGAGCTCGGTGCGTGGCAGGTGCGGCAGCGCGCGCTGGAAGGCGTCGAAGAAGCGGCCCGCGACGCTCGCGTAGTGCGCGGTCAGGAAGTTGCGCACGAACGGCGAAGGGTCGGTGTATGCGCGGCCGATCAGCCGCAGGAACCCGGGCCCGCCGCGTTCGGGGTTGCGCGACGCCTTCAGCGCCGGAATGAACATCGCGCCGAGCACGTGCTCGCAGGTGATGTGCGCACCGAGTTGCGCGTCGAAGCGGTCGAGGATGCCGAGGCGTTCCTGGTTCAACTGATCGAGCCGGCGCGACAGCATCGCGTGGATCAGCGCTTCCTTGCTGCCGAAGTGGTAGTTGACCGCGGCGAGATTGACCGCCGCGCGCGACGTGATCTGCCGCATCGACATCGCCTCGAAGCCATGTTCGATGAACAGATCCTCGGCCGCATCGAGAATGCGGGCCTTCGTCCCGCCGGTCTGCCGGGTGCCGGATGACCGTGCCCCGGACGGCCGTCCCGAAGATGGCCGCCCCTCCTGACTTACTGCCATGTTCCGCCTCCCATGCCGGTTTCCCGGCCGCGAACAGGTGATTTTGATTGTTCGATTCAAACAGTCGTTTTTATTAAGATAAAAAAACGCGGGTGGAGGGGGCAAGCGCGGAATCTGGACCAATTCCTCTAGTTCGATGTGCAGGTGCGGAAAGCGCGGCACCGGCTCGCGGCCGGGCGGGGCGCGAGCGATGATGCGGTGCCGCAACACGCGGGTTCACCCGACGGTGCTACGCGTATTGACCGATTGCGTCATGTCGATGCCGCGCCGTTCGCGGCTGAACAGGATCAGCACGGCGATCGCGACGGCGACGATGCCGGCCACGAGCGCGAGCGCAAAGCCGTAATTGTTGCCGTTCGACACGGCGAGCGACGCCTGCATCGTCGCGTTGCCCGACGCGAGCAGGTTGCCGAGCTGGTAGACGACGCCGGGGAAGGTCGCGCGGATTTCGTCGGGCGAGATCTCGTTCAGGTGAACCGGTATCACGCCCCACGCGCCCTGTACCGAGATCTGCATCAGGAACGCGCCGGCGGCGAGCGCGATCGCGCCGCTCGAGAACGCCCACAGCGGCAGCACGGGCAGCGCGATCAGCGCGGCGATGAAGATCGCGCGGCGCCGGCCGATCCGCTCCGAGATCGCGCCGAACGACAGGCCGCCGACGATCGCGCCGACGTTCAACACGATCGTGATCCACGACACGGTATGCGGATCGAAGTGATGCTGTTCGCGCAGGAAGGTCGGATAGAGATCCTGCGTGCCGTGCGAGAAGAAGTTGAATGCGGTCATCAGCACGATCGCGTAGAGCGTGAGTTTCCAGTTCTGCTTCAGCGTGGCGCCGAGGCTCGGGCGCGCTCGCTTCTCCATCTGTTTCCACGCCGGCGATTCGGGCACGTGCGCACGCACGTACAGCACGAGCAGCGCGGGCAGCACGCCGACCATGAACATCCCGCGCCAGCCGATGTATTGGTAGAACAGGCCGAACACGACCGACGCGAGCAGATAGCCGCTCGGATAGCCGGCCTGCAGCAGCCCGGACACGACGCCGCGCGCGTGGGTCGGCACGGTTTCCATGGTCAGTGCGGACCCGACGCCCCATTCGCCGCCCATCGCGATGCCGAACAGCGCGCGCAGCACGAGCAGCGCGGTCAGGCTCGGCGCGAAACCCGACGCAAGTTCGAGCAACGAATAGCACGCGATGTTGACCATCAGCGTCGGGCGGCGACCGAAGCGATCGGCGAGCCGGCCGAAGATCAGCGCGCCGAGCGGGCGCATCGCGAGCGTGAGCGTGAGCGCGAACGCGACGGCGGGGATCGTCGACGCGAATTCAGCGGCAATGTCCTTCAGCACGAAAACCATCAGGAAAAAATCGAACGCATCGAGCGTCCAGCCCAGGTAGGCGGCGATCGTGACGTTGCGTTGCTCGCGGGTCCAGCTCATGTCCGGGTCTCCTCGTTGGCTTGCGCGCTCGCGACAGGCATGCGGATGCCGGCCCGCTCGCGCGCGGTGCGGGCGCACTGATCGAGTGTAGGCTTGCGCACCGCGCGACGTGGGGCGCGATACGCCCGAATCGGGAATAATCCCTACGAAATGCACTGTTTCGGAAACGGAAACGGCACCGCGCGAGGCACGCGTCAGGTGCCTGTATCATTCCGGAAGGCTTTTTGTATCAGTTCTGTAATGCATTCGATGCGCATCGTCACCGAATCAGGAGTCCGGATGAACGACCATTCCGCCGCCCCGTTGCCCGTGCTCGAAACCGCGCGGCTGTGGCTGCGTCCACGTGTGCTGGCCGATCTCGATGCATGCCTCGAGATGGATCGCGATCCCGAGGTCACGCGGCATATCGCGGGCCCGTGGCACGACCCCGTCGAGCATCGCCGCTTCGTCACGCACCGGATCACGCGCGATTATCCGCCGGGCCTCGGTTACTGGTCGATCTTCGAGAAGGCCGCGCCCGAGGTGTTCGTCGGCTGGATCCTGCTGATTCCCGACTACAAGGACGGCTCGCGCGACGTCGAGATCGGCTGGCGGCTCGTGCGGGCGACGTGGGGGCGCGGCATCGCGAGCGAAGCCGCGGCGGCCGTCGTGCGGCACGCGTTCGACACCTTGCGCCTGCCGCGCGTGATCGCCGATATCGCGGAGGCCAACAGCGGCTCGCTGAACGTGGCACGCAAGCTCGGCATGCGGCGCGTGAGCGTCGTGCACGACGGCATTCCTTACATTCGTCATCGCCTCGAACGCGACGATTTGCGCGCGTAGCGCGGCGTCGCGCACGTGGCGGATGTCGGAGATCGTCAACCGGATGCGTATCGCGGTCGTGATGGATCAACGGTTCGCGCGATCACGCGTAAGGCGCTGACGGGGCTCGAGGACGATCCGCCCCGACGCCGACTCGCCGCAGCCCGATCATTTCGCGGCGCTCGACGCACCGCCCGCGCCGCGCGTCGGCGTCGTCTATTGCGAAAGCGCGGCGCCGACGCTGGCGCCGGTGCGCTCGATCATGCCGGCCACTTCCGCGGCCGTCGGCGCATAGGCGCCCGCATGCTCGCAGACGACGGCCGCGCAAGCGGCCGCGTAGCGCAGATGCTCGGCGGCCGACGCGTCGGGCCGGGCGAGCTGGCTCGCGAGCCAGCCGCCGATGCTCGCGTCGCCACAGCCGACCGTGTCGGCGACCTCGGTCGGGAACGCGGGCTGAAACAGCACGGTATCGCGATGCAGCAGTTGCATCCCGGCTGCGCCGCGCGTGACGAGCATCGTCGCGTCGGGCGCCCATGCACGCAGTTGCGCGAGCGCGGCCGCTTCGTCGAGTTCGGGAAAGAGCCCGCGCAGGTCCTCGTCGGATACCTTGATCCAGTCGGCGAGCGCGCTCAGCCGGCGCAGCGTGTCGCGGTACGACGGCGCGGCCATCGGCGCGCGGAAGTTCGGATCGAACGAGATCCGCTTGCCGGCCGCCCGCGCGGCCTGCGCGACTTCGATCAGGCGCGACGCGAGCGGCTCGCGCACCACGCCGAGCGAGCCGACGTGCACGATGTCGGCCGCGTCGAAGGCGCCGGCCGGCAAGTCGGCCGGATCGAACGCGAGATCGGCGCTGTTTTCGCCGATGAAGAAATAGTGGGGCGGCTGCTTCGACACGACCATCGCGAGCAGCGGTGCGCGGTCGACCTGCCGGATGAAGCGCATGTCGAGCCCCGCGTCGGCGCTCTTGCGCATCAGCTCGTCGCCGAAGGTATCGCGGCTGACCGTGCCGGCAAAGGCGGTCGGCGCGCCGAGCCGCGCGCCGACGCGCGCGACGTTCCAGCACGAGCCGCCGGCGATGCTGCGCCAGTGCTGCGCGTCGTCGCGGATGAAGTCGGTCAGCGCTTCGCCGAACACGATCAGGCGGGGAAACGTCGTCGTCATGGGGAAACCTTGTGCCGCGGCATCGCATGCGGCCGTACAGCGGTTGATCTGAACAGGCGGGCAGTGCCGGCCGTCGCGCGCGCAGACGCGGCCCGGCACCGCCCGGCCTCGCGGGCGGGCGGGCGCGGGCGCCGCGATCAGCGCGGGGAGCTCCAGCCCTTGTAGGTCTTCACGTTGTCGCGCGTGACGAGTGTCGGCTCGATCAGGATCATCGGATTGGCCGGCTTCTGGCCGTTCATGATCCCGTAGCCGACGTTGACGGCCTGCTGCGCCATCGCCCACGGATCCTGGCTCGACGACGCCTGCACGAGCGTGTTCGACTTCAGCGCCACCTCGATGTCGGGTGCGCCGTCGACCGACGTGATCACGATGTTCGGGCGGTTCAGCTGCTTCGCCGCGAGATCGGTGCCGATCGCCTGCGGGTCGTTGATCGTGAATACGCCGTCGAGCTTCGGAAAGCGCGTCAGGTAGCCCTGCATCGCATTCATCCCGCCTTCGCGCGAGCCCTTGCCGTCCTGGTCGCTCGACAGCAGCTTGATGCCCGGGTTCTTCGCGAGCACGGTCTTGCAGCCGTTCACGCGGTCGATCACGGCCGACACCTGCGGGCCGTTCTCGATGATCACGTTGCCCTTGCCGTTCAGCTTCTTCGCGAGGTAGTCGCACGCGAGTTCGCCGGCCTTCACGTTGTTGGTCTGCACGGTCGCGTTCGCGCCGGCCGCCGCGACGTCCACCGCGACGACCGTGATGCCGGCCGCCTGCGCCTTCTTCACCGCTGGCTCGATCGCCTTCGGGTCGGTCGCGTTGAGCAGGATCATGTCGACGTGCGCGGAGATGAAGTTGTCGATCTGCGTGAACTGCTTGTTCAGGTCGTAATCGGCCGATACGGCCGTGACTTTCGCATTCGGGTTGAGCTGCTTCGCGCGTGCTTCGGCGCCTTTCACGATCGTGACGAAGTACGGATTGCCGAGCGACCCGACCGTGACGCCGATCGATTTCAGCGGCTTGTCGGCTGCCTGGGCGGCGGTGGCGCCGAAGGCGAGTGCGCAGGCGACGGCGGTCAGGGCGGCGGTGTGCTTGAACATGTCGTTGTGTCTCCGAGAGGTCTGTTGGCGAACGGGCGCAGGAGGACCTGCCTGCGCGCCGATGGTTGAACGATAACGAATGCGCGACAAGAAATGCGCGGTGAGGCAAGCGTGTCAGGTACGGGCCGAGTCGCGCTGGCGATAGCGGTCGAGCGCGACCGCGCCGATGATCACCAGCCCCTTGATGATGTACTGCCAGATGTCGGACACGCCGAGCAGCACGAGGCCGTTGGTCAGTACCGCGATGATCAGCGCGCCGATCAGCGTGCCGACGATCGATCCGACGCCGCCGACGAAGCTCGTGCCGCCGAGGATCACCGCGGCGATCGCGTCGAGCTCGTACGACTGGCCGAGCTGCAGGCCGTTGGCCGCATACAGGCGCGCGGCCGACATCACCGCGCCGAGGCCCGCGAGCAGGCCCGACGCCGCATACACGAACATCTGGATCGCCCGCACGTTGATGCCCGACAGGCGCGCGGCTTCGGGGTTGCCGCCGACCGAATAGATGCGCATCCCGAGCACCGTGCGGCGCAGGATGAACCACGAGATCGCGATCACCGCGCACGCGATCACGACGAGCCACGGCACGCCGAGGATCGAGCCGTTGCCGATGAACGCGAACGGCAGTTGCGGGTTGAACACGGTCGTGTCGTTGCCGATCAGGCGCGCGACGCCGCGTACGGCCGTCATCGCGCCGAGCGTGACGATGAACGGCGGCAGGCGCAGGAACGAGATCAGCCCGCCGTTGATCGCGCCGAACACGAGGCCGACGGCGAGCGCGAACGGCACGCCGAGCCAGCCCCAGCCGGGAATGGTCGACGCGATGAGCGCCGCGACGGCCGCGGCGGCGAGCACCGAGCCGACCGACAGGTCGATGCCGCCCGTCAGGATCACGAACGTCATGCCGGCGGCGAGCACGATGTTGATCGACGCCTGCTGCGTGACGATCGACAGGTTCTGCCACGTGAAGAAGCCGTCGGTCAGGAAGCCGAAGCCGACGCACAGGACCAGCAGCACCGGCAGCATGCCGGCCGTGCGGATCAGCGATTGCATGCGGGCGCGATGATCGGCGCCGCGCATCAGGGGCGTGCGGTTGGCGACCGGCTGGGCGGTCGCGGAAGCGAGGTTCCGCTGCTTGGTCGGGTTGATCATTTCGGTAGCCTGAAGGTAAGAGTGAAATGAAAAGGGCGGCTCAGTGCGCGTCGGCCAGTTCGGCCTGCGAGCCGGTGGCGAGCGCGATGATCGCTTCCTGCGTGATCGGCGTATGCGTGTGTCCGCCGAGTTCGCCCGCGATCTCGCCTTCGCGCATCACGAGCACGCGATCGGCGACGCCGATGATTTCCGGCAGCTCGCTGGAGATCACGATCACGCCCACGCCGGCGCGGGCCAGTTCGTTGATGATCCGGTAGATCTCGGATTTCGCGCCGATGTCCACGCCGCGTGTCGGTTCGTCGAGGATCAGCACGCGCGGCTTCGTCTCGAGCAGGCGCGACAGCAGCACTTTCTGCTGGTTGCCGCCCGACAGCGCGCCGACGTTGACGTTCGCGTGCGGGACGCGGATCGACAGCGATGCGATGGCGTCGCGCGCACGTTCGGCGCCGCGCGCGAGGTCGAGCGCGCCGAGCCGGGCATCGCGGTTGCACACCGAGATGTTGATGTTGTCGCGCACGCTCATGTCGAGGAACAGGCCCTGGCGCTTGCGGTCTTCCGTCAGGTAGACGAGGCCCGCGTCGATCGCGTCGCGCGGCGAGTGCGCGCCGAACGTGCGCTCGCCGAGCTTCACGTCGCCGCGCACGCGCGGCTCGGCCCCGAAGATCAGCCGCGCGAGCTCGGTGCGGCCCGCGCCGACGAGCCCCGCGATGCCGAGCACCTCGCCTGCGTGCAGATCGAGGCTGCAGCCGCGTACGCGCGCGCCGTCGGCGATGTCGCGGACCGACAGCAGCAGGTGGCCGGGGTCGTACGGTGCGTGTTCCTTCTTGTAGAAACCGGAGATGTCGCGGCCGACCATCATCCCGACGAGCCGGTCGGCCGACAGCGCCTCGCGCTCCAGCGTGCCGACGTACGTGCCGTCGCGCAGCACCGACACGCGATCGGACAGCTCGTAGATCTCCGCCATCCGGTGGCTGATGTAGATGATCGCGAGACCTTCCTCGCGCAACTGGCGGATCAGTCGGAACAGGTGTTCGGTTTCGCGCGACGACAGCGGCGTGGTCGGCTCGTCCATCACGAGGATCCGGGCGCGGGTGTGCACGGCGCGCGCGATTTCGACGAGCTGCTGTTCGGCGATCGACAGCGTGTCGACGAGCGTGTCGGGCCCGAACGGGGCGCCGAGGCGCGCGAGCACGTCCTGGCAGCCGCGCGCCATCGCCGCGCGGTCGATCGTGCCCCAGCGCCGGTTGCCGCGGCGCAGTTCGCGGCCGACGTAGATGTTTTCCGCGACGGTCAGGTTCGGCGACAGGCACAGCTCCTGGTAGATCACCGCGACGCCGGCATCGCGCGCGGCGAGCGGGCCGTCGATGTCGATGCGTTCGCCGTCGATCAGGATCTCGCCGCCGGCGTCGGCGCGGTATGCGCCCGACAGGATCTTCATCAGCGTCGACTTGCCTGCGCCGTTCTCGCCCATCAGCGAATGGATCTCGCCCGGATAGACGGTCAGGCTGACGTTGTCGAGCGCGCGTACGGCCGGGAACGTCTTGCTGATCCCGCGCATTTCGAGCAGCGGACGGGGCGACTCAGAACGCGACATGGTGGACCTCCTGCGAATCGGTGCGGGCGCCCTTGAGGATGCCGGCCCGCGGGGAGAAGTTGAAAAACATCGGCAGCGTGGCGGCGCCGATCGCGCCGGCGTCGGCGCCGAACGTGCCGCGTACGAGCACCGGCGTGCCGCGCGCCTCGGGCGCGGTGGCCACGAGCGCCGCGCGCAGGCGGGTCGTGACCGCGTCGAGCAGGCCCGCGTCGGTGTCGGCGTCGAGCACGACCACCGGCGCGTCGATCACGCACAGCACCGCGCGCAACGCCGGCGCGAGCGCGTCGACGCAGTCGTCGATCCATTCGTCGACGGCCGGCAGGCCGCGGGCGATGCATGCTTCGAGATCGGCGCGGTTCTCGACCGTCTCGCCGTGATGGCGCAGGTGGCGCACGAGCGCATGCAGCGATGCGCGTGCGAGCAGGATGTCCCACGGGCCGCGCGGCGGCGGCGCGGAGGCCAGCCGGCTCGGCGGCACCGGAATCACCGCGATGTCGCCCGCGTTGCCGGTCACGCCACGCAGGCAGTCGCCGTCGATCGCGATGCCGCCGCCGATCGCCGGCCCGATGAACAGGTAGACGAAGTCGTCGCACTGGCGGCCGTATCCGTAGAACAGTTCGGCGATCGCGGCCGCGTTGCCGTCGTTTTCGCCGAACACGGGCAGCGACAGCGTGCGGCCGAGGTTGGCCGCGAAATCGACGTCTTCCCAGGCGTGAAACGTGTCGGGCGCGAGACCGAGCTCGCGCATCCACGCGCCGAGGTTGTACGGCTGCGCGACGCCGACGCCGGTCAGGCGCGCGCGTTCATGGTCGGGGAGCAGGGCCTGCATCGCGTCGATGTCGCGACGCACGATTTCGAGCACGTCGGCGGGCGGGGGCAGCAGCGTGTCGTGCGAGCGGCGGCCGAGCACGTCGCCGGCGAAGTTGACGAGCGCCGTCTCGATGCGCATGCGGTCGAGATGGACGCCAATGCCGAACGCGCCGCGCGGATCGAGACGGATCAGCGAAGCGGGTTGGCCGCGCTGGCCTTCGGTGCGGCCGGCGAACTGGATCAGCTTCGCGTCGGCGAGCGATGCGATGATGCTGCCAACCGCCGTACCCGTCATGCTCGCGAGACGGGCGAGATCGGCCTTCGATGCGCTGCCCGCGCGGCGCAGCGTCTTCAGCAGCAGGCGCTCGTTGTAACGGCGCACGTTGGCCGAATTGCTCCCCTGGCCGAAGTGCGGGCTTCTCATGGCGTCTCCTTCCATGGCGCGCCGTGCGGCGGCGCATTAAATAAATCACGTTGATTTATTTAACCGCGTGAGCGGCGACCTGTCAGCCTAGGGAAATCCCGGTTGCGGCCGGGAAGGCGCGCCGGGCAGGGCACACGCGGCTCGCCGCGAGGCCGGGAATTTCGGATTGGTCGGATGAATTTGCGGCTGGGTGCGCATCGCGATTGCCGCTCGGGCCTGCGTGCGACAGGCTTGCAAGCGCAGCCTTTCGAGTCCTCGCGCAAAGCGCGCAGGCGCTTTGCTTCCTGGGCTTGAAATGAAAAAAGGCCGGCTAGAAGCCGACCTTTTCGAAAACAGATGGTGCCCAGGAGAGGACTCGGTCACCCATGCGCGACCCCGGCTGCGCTTGCAAGCGCAGCCTTTCGAGTCCTCGCGCAAAGCGCGCAGGCGCTTTGCTTCCTGGGCTTGAAATGAAAAAGGCCGGCTAGAAGCCGACCTTTTTAAAAAACAGATGGTGCCCAGGAGAGGACTCGAACCTCCACGATGTTGCCACCGCTAGGACCTGAACCTAGTGCGTCTACCAATTCCGCCACCTGGGCACGTTTCGCTTGCTGCGATGCGAAAGACCGAAATTATAGCGCGCTGACTGAGCCTGTCAACATAATTTCATTCGCGACGATAAAAATATTGCGCCACGAGCCCGTCACGCGCCGACCGGTTCCGCACGCTTCGCGGCGAAATTCCAGCGCTGCGCCTGGCTCGTATCGACGCGGGCGGGTAGCAGTCCAGCCGCCAGGAACGTATCGGCGATCTTCTGCTGTTCGCCGAAGTTTTGCGTGGTCGCCGCGCGGACGAGGTAGCTGCGTCGCGCATTCGCCCGCGCGATCGTCGCGGCATCGAGCCCCCAGATCGGTGCGAGCGTGTTCGCGGCCTCCTGCGGATGGTCGCGCAGCCACGCGCCGGCCAGCGACAGTTGGTCGAACAGAATCTGGACGACGTCGGGGCGCGCGGCGGCAAAGCTGCTCGATGCAAGGTAATAGCGCTGGTACGACGCGAGTCCGTTGCCGTCGGCCAGGATCCGTACGTCGGGATTCCGGTCGACCGACGCGACATAGGGGTCCCACGTGATCCATGCGTCCACGCTGCCGCGCTCGAACGCGGCGCGGCCGTCCGCGGGCGTCAGGTAATGGATCGCCACCTCGGCGGGCGCGAGCTTCGCGCGTGCGAGCGCGGCAAGCAGCAGGTAGTGGCTGCCGGCCGCCTTGGTGACCGCGATACGCCGGCCCTTGAGATCGGCGAGCGTGCGCAGCGCGCTGTCCTGCTTGACGACGATCGCCTGCGCTTTCGGCGAAGGCGCCTCCTGCGCGACGTACACGAAATGCGCATGCGCGGCCTGTGCGAAGACCGGGACCGTATCGGCCACATCGGCACTGAAGTCGACGGCGCCGACATTGAGCGCTTCGGTCAGCGGCAATCCGCTCGCGAATTCATGCCATGACACGCGCAGGCCGAGCGGCGTCAGCGCCTGCTCGAGCGTGCCGCGCGTCTTGAGCAGCGTGATCAGCGTCGACGACTTCTGGTAGCCGATGCGCAATGTGCCCGGCGCATTCTCGGCGTGCGCGCGGACGCCGGCGGCAGCGAGGCCTGCGGCCAGCATTGCGCGTGCGAACGCGCGGCGGTTCATCGACGTCATGAAGGGGGCTCCTCGTTGGATGCGTTGAAAGCGAGGCGGCTAACGTAACAACGGGAGAGGGTGATTGATAACCGATAAATTCTGCTATCGATCGGAGCGGCCGACATAAGGGCCGAAGACAGGCGCTTTGCTTCCTGGGCTTGAAATGAAAAAAGGCCGGCTAGAAGCCGACCTTTTCGAAAACAGATGGTGCCCAGGAGAGGACTCGGTCACCCGTGCGCGACCCCGGCTGCGCTTGCAAGCGCAGCCTTTCGAGTCCTCGCGCAAAGCGCGCAGGCGCTTTGCTTCCTGGGCTTGAAATGAAAAAGGCCGGCTAGAAGCCGGCCTTTTAAAAAACAGATGGTGCCCAGGAGAGGACTCGAACCTCCACGATGTTGCCACCGCTAGGACCTGAACCTAGTGCGTCTACCAATTCCGCCACCTGGGCACGTTTACGCTTGCTGCGATGCGAAAGACCGCAATTATAGCTGGTCCCGAGTGGCTGTCAACACAATTTCATCGAAGCCCCCAAAATATTCAGTCGCGCTCGATCGCACGTTCGCACCTCGACGAATCGGAGGCGCCCAGTTGCGGCGAGGTTCCGGTCCCGTGGTTCCGTATCGACGCGAGCCGGCCCCGCGGTCCGTGGTCAGGACCGGCAATTCGGACCACGAACTATTGCATGTCGGGCTGCAGGCGATTCGTGTCGCGGGGATGTCGCTGCCGGCCGCGGCCCTCTCGAACAAAGGCGAGTTCAAGATCCAGAGCGACGATTGCTTTTCCCGTGCACTCTACTGGATCTTCGCGGTCCTGATCCTGTGCACGATGGTGGCCGGATTCTCGCTGCACTTCCGCTGCACTTCATTACCAGCCAGATGTCTGGCGTTTCGTGTCGACGCGCAACAGGTTGCTCGCGTGCCGCCTGAGCCGGTGAAAGGGAGGGCTGGGGCGGGACCGCGTACGGCACGGTACGGCCGGCGGCGTCCGCCGGGCAAACGAAAAAGGTCGGCTTTCTCTGACCTTTTTGAATGCCGGAAGCACTTTGCTTCTTGGGCTGAAAATGAAAAAAGGCCGGCTAGAAGCCGACCTTTTTAAAAACAGATGGTGCCCAGGAGAGGACTCGAACCTCCACGATGTTGCCACCGCTAGGACCTGAACCTAGTGCGTCTACCAATTCCGCCACCTGGGCACGTTTTGCAGGAGCTGCTTGCTGCAAAGAAGCGAAATTATAGCGCCCCAATTATCCCTGTCAACACTTTTTTGCGATGCATCGCAAACCGGCCGTCGCCGCGCCTGCGGGCGGCATTCCCGACATTTGGCGACACGGGCGGGTGATAGAATGACCCGCCGCCGTCAATATAGAACTGTCAGACGGACACCTCTATGTTGATGCCGTGCACCATCAGTCAACGCAACGAGAACAATCATCGATGGAATCCGCACATCTGGAAACCATCATAGAAATCAAGTGCTTAGATGGTGTTGAAGTTCTGGTGGCACCGTATTGGCACCCAGGCAACCAAAATTCCAGACAGACATGGAACTCAAAGAACTACAGGCCAAGCTCAGGGAAGTGAACGTGCAGATCGCGGAGGCGCGAGCACAAGAGCGTCGGGAATGGCTCGCGACGGTCGCGGAACGCGTTCAAACACTCGGTATCAGTCAAGACGAACTACTACGCGCGGCTGGCTTCATGAAGCCTCGAAAACGCGCCGTGGCTAAGTATTACGACCCGTCGTCTGGGAAGAAGTGGTCAGGGAAAGGGCCGCGCCCAAGATGGCTTCAGGGAAAGAATCTGGACGCGTACTTGATTGATCAAGCGCACAAGGCTTGGTGGCCCGGAGAATAGGGGTTATGGCGCATCGCAAAATGGTACGCGATTTTCTATTCAACTATAACCATATCGACCATGAAAAAAGCCATAAAATCGCTTGACGAGTTCGCTGTTGTAGCCGCAGAGATCGAAAGATTTCCACGAGAAATGGATCGAATAGACGCATTCTGCGAATGTGTTCTTTCCCCCGAGGCGGTTCCAGCGTCACTGCTCAGCGGCGACCCTTTTTCGGTTGCCTATCGAGAGGCGTGCAAGGATTTTCTCGGTTCTATTTCAGGTGGAGAAAATTACTCTCCGGAGGTAAGCGAACGATCTGACTTTCTCGATGGATTCTCCGGAGATCACTACGTTCCGTCTGTATACCGGTACGAGGACAGCCGAATGCTGGGGGATTCGTTCAGCGCGGCGGGCTCGATATTGCAGATCATGAATGTTCGGAAGGGCGATAGCGTATTGGAGTACGGCGCCGGAGACGGGCAGATATCTCTTGCTCTTGCCAGGATGGGGTGCGATGTCTGGGTCATCGACATCGATGAGCGATATCTTGAAATCATCCAAAGGCAGGCGAAAGCGCTTGGCGTGAACATCAACACGGTCAAAGGCTTGTTCGGCGACGGCATCGATGGAAAGCAGTTTGATCGCGTCCTCTTCTACGAGGCTTTCCACCATAGCCTAGACCACGCCCACGTGCTGGCTCGCCTGCGCTCTGTGGTCAAACCGGACGGAAAGATTTTGCTCGCCGGGGAGCCCGTCATTCCGCAGAATGACTACTGGCGCCAGATCGTTCCGTTTGCGTGGGGGCCGAGGCTTGACGGGTTATCGTTGCGCGCCATGCGCAATTACGGTTGGTGTGAACTTGGATTCCAGCGCGAGTACTTCGTCGAGCGCATGATGCGCTCCGGTTGGCTCGTCAAGTTCACGAAGTGCCATGCAACAGCCCGCGGCGACATTTACGTGGCGGAACAATACGGCGATGCAGTAAACGTTGCCGATCCGTCGTATGTGATTGAGTCGTCGGCCGGAGACGATGGGTGGTATCCCGGCGAGGGAAATGCTCGTTGGACGAGGGGATCAGCATCGATCGGCATTGACGATTCCAGGCGCACGGAATCAATCGAACTTACGCTTCACAACTTCCTGCCCATCGATCGCAATGTCACGATTGCACGCGGCGAGTGTCTGGAAAAAATCAAGATCCGGGCCGGACGCGCTCAGCCCGTGATCGTGGGGGCATCGGACGCGGGGCGTCTGTCGATCCAGTGTGATCAGATTCGAATTTCTGATGTGATTCGCGGTTCGACAGACGATCGTTCTGTGGGGGTTGCAGTTTCTTTATTGAAATACATCGGTCCATCAAGATGTATTGTTAATCGACCGAATCGGCAATCAGAAACCCTTGTACGATAGCGTGGGGGCAGATGAATAAGTGATGACGATAGTCTGCCCCGGCGGCACAGCAACAGATGTATTGGTCGCCGTGGCTACTGTACTGCCGCCGAGCGTGATCGACGAAACCGTACCACCATTAACGATCGCGGTTACTGCCGCGCCGGTTGAGTTCGTCCATGTGAACGGCGATGCTCCGACCGTTACCGATCCGTTCAGCGGGTTGTAGCATGAGTTCTGCGTGACGTACTTCGTCGCGCCGGTACCGCCGTCAAAGATCGTGCCACCTGCATTCCCGCACACGTCGTTGTGGCTGATGATGTAATTATTCGAGGCTGCGACGCCCACATTGATGCCTGTGCTCGTATTCGAACCGCGTTGGGATACCGGGCCTGCTTGGACACCGATGATGCGCCAGTCGGTACTCGCTGCCGACACGTAATAGCCAGCTCCGCCATTGCCTGCGGCATGACCGCCAATCGTGCTCCAGTTCTTGACGTTGTTGGTTACGTGGAAGCCGCTCCCGCCATTGCCATCAAATAGGCCCGCGACCCAGTGCATCCCATCGATAAAACCCGTCCCAGTTGAACCGATGGTTGCGCCATCCCCTGCGGCCAAGCCACACCAGACGTTTGTGAAATGCGATTCGTAGATATTTCCAGTACCGATAGGTTGAATTAGGCACGATGCTGCGTTAATGCTGCCACTGATAACGCCGGCGCTATCAAAATCGCTGTTAGAAACGTTCAAAGAATAATTGTTTTCTCCGGCACCTGGGGTAACCGCAAGAGCGTAACCATTTCTGGTTACATTCGTATCGGAAATGAATGCAGTATCGCCATTCTTTAACAAAATCCCATAGTCAGGCTGTTGTCCTGACGGAGTTCCGGTAATTACAGAACCCTTAATCACGGCATTCGAATAATTCTGGAAAATCATCGCTGCCGAACCGGCTCCGGTTGCAGGCAGAAACATATTGATGTTCGTGAAGGAAGGATTTACTGCAAGGGACGAAGATGAAGCACCGGAAATATTGAACCCAACGAAATGCCCTTTCGATGCGACATTTCTAACAGTGATGCCATTTTGTGATGTAACGTAAGCGCCCGAAGTGCGGGTAACAGTTGATGCAAGCTGGATATCGCGTAATCCACCACCGGTACTGCTGAAAGTCAGCATATTACCAGTGGTGCTGTTGGTTGCTAATGTAGTAGCCCCAACCCCCCAACCTGCGATGGTTACTCCGATCGGAGCGGTGATGCTGGATACAATGCACGTCCCGGGAGGAAGAAGCAGTGTTCCACCATTAGAGCCAAAACTGTTGAGAGCGTTTGTGAACTTTGTCGTATCGTCGGTTGAACCATCGCATTTTGCGCCATAATCCAAAACACTGACGATATCAGAGAGCTTGCTCTGAACAGATCGCGCCGCAGCTCCAGTTCCACTCTGTTGAAACTGAATGTTGGAGGTCGCCCCAAGTGCAGTTGTAGCACCTGTGCCTCCACCAGAAATCCCCACCGTTCCAAACGTCGGGCCGACAGATGGTCCATTGGAGACAATGGCTTGCCCAGAGATAGACCCTGATGGGTTGATTAGTTGAGGCGGCACATATGTTGCGCCGAATGCAGATGCCGAAAGCAATCCGGCAATAAATGCGACGACCGAAGCGTTTCTCATTTCTATTCCTTGATCTATGCAGGAATTTGGTTAGGCGTTATAAACGGGTATTTTCTTAAGCGTGCCGCCTATGTAGATCGGCAAGTACTGCCACACTTGCGCGGGCAGCGCGAGTCCGCCGGACGATGCCGACGTAGACATACTCCCGGATGGGATATTTATGGTTTTAGAAATATCGAAATATGCGGCATTGCTATTCCCGTCGATATAATCAACGAGTGCCGGGTTGGGGAAGCTGATAGCAGAAACCGATGCGCCAGTAATATCATTCCCTACCACAGTAGAGCGCGACGCCGTACCAGAACCGGACAGTTGACGAATCCCATACGAGCAGGTATCGACTTTGTTTCCGCTGACCGTGATTCGACCAGTCTCCCACCCAGCGGTAAGCGCATTAATTAGAATGCCCTCGTTCACGGTCGAGAAAACCGCATTGCCGACGATGGCGACATCGGTCGAGTCATTCACGTTGATACCTTGACCACCGGAACCGGTAATCGTATTCCCGGTTACTGTGATGTTGGCATTGGCGCCAGTATTAAAATCTCCTGATTGCTCGACAGAAATGCCGATACTTCCTGCATTGACGATGTTGTTACCAGAGATCGTAATATTTCTATTCACATCCGGCGTTGCGCCGAATTTGCATACGCGCACACCATGCGCGTTATTCACCATCGTGTTGCCGATAAATGCTACGTCGGTGCACCGGTCTGCGCCTACGGCAGTACCAAAGTTTCCGATAAACATGTTACCTTGAACTGTGCCTTGGGTAACCCCGACTGAAAGGGCAAGTCCCCAGTCGCCGTTTTGCGAAAATTCACATCCGGAGACATTGAAGTTCACGACGTTGCTTGCAAGCGCAGCGCCGTCACCAGAACAGTTATAAAACCGACTATTCAGAAGACGGATATCAGATGTTTGGAATGCAATAAACCCCTGTGAATAATAAGTGGCGTTCCCAAAATCATGGAATGAACAATTCGTAATGCGAACACCTACTGCATGATCTAACGCTATAGAAACAGATTGAGTAAGCCCGTTCTTGGAACTTGCAAAAACAATGCCGTCAAGAGAAAGAGACCCCGCCCCGGTGTTGTATAGACCACGATTGTATCCGCCTATATTGATGCCGAGCGTCATCGCCGGGTCAAGATAGATTTGTGTGCCTGGCTCACCAACCCATGATGTTCCAGCGGGCCATGTCACAAAAGACTTAAGGCAATAATTCCCCGCAGGAAGAAACAATTTCTTCCCGTTGGTGCTGGCTTCATTTGTAGCGTTTTGAATTGCTGCGGAGTCATCTGTTACGCCATCGCCCTTAGCGCCGAAGTCCTTGAGACTAATAAAATCCTGAAGTCTAGAGCGAACCGTACGCGTTACAGCCCCTGAGCCACCCTCGTTATAAGAAAGTTTGGATGAGTTAATCGCTGCGCCGGAAGCCACAGTCGCGTCAGTGACGGTTCCATCGCCGGGAGTACCGATTGCAACGGTAGATCCAATTTTTACCGTTACTTTTCCGACGCCGACTGGGATGGGCGATGCGAATGTGAGAACCTTGCCGACTACTGTTGCTTGCGCATCATCCTGATACGCAGCATCGAAATAAATCCACGTGTTCGGGATGGAACCGGGAGCGGCGGTAAGATTAAGAACTGTAGTAGTTCCCGGCGTGAAATCGACCCCGGCGATGAACACGTCATCGACCATATCTCCGAGCAATCCACCCGTCACGTCGGAAGTGATCTGGTCCCAAATGAGATTGCCGTACTGGTCATAAACTACTTGTCGATATGTACCGGCGCCCCAGATAATAGCTTCGCCGCTAGCATCGAGAATGATCGGGTTGGTATTCAGGATGGTTTGTGCCGCATCCTGATAAGTATCTTTTTTGGTCGATGTATTCGGAATGTAGAAATACACAGACCCGCCGGCTAATGGCTTACCATTCCCGTCTAGAAATTGTGTTTTGGCGTTAGGCAGCAGAGTAGCCGTCATTTTTTACCTGCGCAGAAACATGGCGCTTGGCGCCCTATGCCGGACAATCCGGTTGTCTCTGCCCTAGGGAGACTGCTTAACGGGCTACCGCCGATTAGGTCGGCTAGACCTACTGCTTATGCTGCTTCCTTACTGCTTTGCGCAAGGGCTCGAATCCTTTTCACTACCAAGTCCATATCGTGATCGCGCGCGGAAAAGCCGCCGGGCCATGCATCTGGTGTTGAAATCGAGAATGAGTCTGAGCTCAGCCAGATAAAATCACGATCAGGATGAACGGCCCAATCGTTGATAATTTTGAACGGCCAACTGACCCAGCAATCCCGACCGTTGACAACAGAAACCATCGAGGCGAGTTCGCCTTCGTATTTCTGCCAATATTCTCGATTCGCGCCTTTGGGAGACTCAAAGCTATGGAGCATGCCGATCTTCTCGGGCTTGACGAATAGCGGGGTATAACGCGCGCGCCATGCTCCTAGACTGTGCCCCTCGACATTCCACACAACATCATCATTCACGATGTCGCGCGCCCATTCCCACATGTCCGCCATACCCTCATAGGCTCCAGCGGTTACTTTCGCGCCTTCTCCTACGTCTATCGGATCAAGGTCGATATCGCTGAACAGGTCACCAAATTTCCGTTGGCTAAAGCGCGTTCCGGAGATCGACAGATAGACGTTTTCAGCATCGCGGGACAGGCACGCTTGGTGCGAGGCATTCTGGTACTGACCTAGAAATTCTAGGCCGAGAGTGACGAATGCGGTGCGCGCCTTGTCTGTCGCGTCCAAATACGCTGCATTGGCACGTTCTGCCGCCGCGAGGATTTGATCGAAATCGATCATGCCGACGCAGGAGTCACGGTGGCCGCTGGTTGACCATAGACCATCAGCCAGTTGGTCAGCGCCAACGAGGCAGCCCCCAGCGCGATCTTGATCGTTGTCTGAGTTGCGGGATCGATCGGGAGCAGCGATACTAGGCCGATCACCTGCGGAATAACCGTATCGATCAGACTTTGCGCATTGGCGGCGTTCAGCGACGCAACAGCGGTGCAAATCTTGGCGTTTGCGGCAGTGAGTTTCGCCAGCTTTTCGTCACCCGGCATCGAGGCACTCAAATCGGCGAGTGTCGGCTGTACGACCAGGCATGCATTGCCGACTTGCTTTTGGGCATTTGCCGCCAGAGTGGCGACGTTCTGTTGTTGGGCTGCGGTGCATGCCGCAAGCGCGATGAGAGCAGCAATTGCGAGAAGCTTCTTCATTTCCTTTCCTTACTGTTGAGGCGCGGCCTTATCTGCTGCTTTCGCAGCGAATCGGGCGCGCAGGAGGTTGTATGTGGCGTGTAGGCCCGTGATTGCGAGGGACGCCACCACGAGCGGAACCGATGCGGGAACCGGCGCATGGAATCCGCCCATTCCCCACGCGACGAGAGGTTCGATGGTCGCGGCGCTCAATGTGACGCCGCCAGTAACAAAGCTGGAGGTTTTGTCCATATCAATTACCTTGAGAGAGTGCCCCCGGCTTTCAGATATGCGGCTTCGAGCTGCGCATATTCGTTGGTATGTTGTCCGTAAGGCGAACCCGGCAGGGAAGCCCAAATGTTGTTGACCTTTGCCAGAGCGCCTTGCAAATTTCCAGCGTCAATCAGGGGAAGGGCGCCGCGCTCCTTGAACTGTTGAAGAGCGTATTTGTCCTGAGACAATGGCGAGAAATCAGGCAAGCTAAGGCGCTTCTGATAAATCACCCACCAGCGATAGAGGATCTGGTATCTACCGGCTGCCGTAGACCCACATTGCGCGTTGTAAATGTTTGGATGCTTCGCGAAATTACTAAACGTCAGCGGGTTTTGTGGCGTGGCACCGACCAAGACCAGATACCCATCATCGGTTTGGGGCATTGCCAGAAGCGCAGTCCCAATCTCGCTGACCGCGATCACATCCAGCAACGCGACGCGGTTTTTACCACCCGCAGCCTGGGCGTCAATCGTTGCCATTCAACGTCCCCTTGCCGGCAGCCCAGCGCGCCAACTTATAGACCCATGCTGCGAGATTGATCGTTGTAAGGACGGCCGTAGCGACCATCACGTATTCAGGGATATGCGCCCCGAACCAATGGGCCGCCGTAACTGCCACTGCGGGCGTCGATGCTGCCGTGCTGATTGCGGCCGGATCTTTCATGTAAGTCTCAACGCAGAGATGTAGAATCACGCAAGCGAACTCCGGTTCGCTTACCTGTCTCTGCCCTCGGGAGACTCTTTGACGGGCCACCGTCGATTTGAGGTACGACTAGACCTATGACTGAATCAGAATTTCACGCCATTGGAATGGCGGTTGGTACAGCTGCCATTTATGGCATCAAATGTTCATTGGCCGAGCGAAAGCAACGCCGGCAAGCTCCCGGCTACGACTTTCGGACCGAACTTCGTTACCGCGTTGGCTACCGGTTGGGCAAACTGTGGGCGAGACGTAAGTAGTGCGGCAGTAGCTCGCTGCCCCAATTGCGTATATGGAAGCGAGCCAAGACCGATGCTTCCGAGAGTCATGAGCGTGGGGCCTGGGGCCGTTGTAAGTCCAGCAGCTATCCCACCCGGAGCCAAGAGCGCCATTAGACCGCGCCCAGCCGTTCCAGAGTCCGGATACTTCGAACCCAATACGCGCTGTCCAGCCCCGGAAAGGTCTTGCATTAAGGCATTACCCGTGGCTGTTGCCCCCTTCCCGACTGACTTGTCTGCGCTGCGCACCGCACTTTGGAGTTGGGCGGCTGTAAATACTCCTTCGTTGTTCATTGCGCCGGTCGAGGCAGCCGCAGCTCGAAGACGAGCAAAATTTGCCCAAGCTTCGTTTGCATTGGAAAGTTGTTGGCTCAATGCCGGTGGATTCACACGCGTCAAGTTTCCGTCCACCGAATCCCGCAAAGCACTGATGGCTGCGCCTAGTTGTCGATTATCGAACGAAGGGTCGCCGAGGTATCCCTTGGCAGTGCGCGCAAGTTCGCTTTGGACGCCTTTGAGAGTTTGGCCGTCCATATTCCCTTGCGGGCCAAGTTTGTCGAAAATCTGGGTCTTCAGAACGTTCATAAATGTGTTCTGTTGGGATTGTGGCAAAGACTGTGCCATCTGACCCAGATTTATCACTTCGCTCTGAAACTGAGGATCAACGCGCATCTGCATTTGGGGCAGAATCTTGTCGTAGACGGCACCGATCTTGTTCCCAACCTGTTCGATTCCCTCTTGGCCGACCTTCCCAGCGAACTTTTCTCCGATCGGAGCAAGTGCTTGGTTATAGGCCGCTTCATTGAACTGACCAACAGCGCGCTGCTGAGCGTTCTTGATAAGATCGCCGAGAACCGGAACGCTAGACAGTTTCGCTTCCGTCCGAGCAAAGCCCCCGCCCATAATCTGGCCCGGGGTGGGCGTCACTCCGGAATCCAGAAGAGTGCGCACATCGTCAGAGATTTGCGGGGAGACGACTCGTCCTGCGAGCATCGCAAGTGGCGACATTACGCCACCTGCGGCCGCACTGAGTCCGATCTGCTTCAGCTTTTCCGACCAAAAATCGGTAGGTTGCTGACCCGCAACCAGCGAAGTCAAATTGGCTGGATTGTCATTTTCGACAGGTGCCAATGCCCCCGTCGCCGCACTAAGCCCCGCGCCAATTGCGGTCGCACCAAGGTATCCGCGAGCGATAGGAGCGGCTGCCGCAAGCGGTGCGGTGGCAACTAGCGAGCCGCCAAGATTGCCAGCGCCGGCCGCAATCGGATGAGCCTGAGAGTATGGCGAATATTGCTGGTTCAGATTCTTCAAGCCCGAATTCGCATCATTCACAAGCCAGCTACCTGCGCGTCCGATCATACCCATCAGATCGCTACCGCTTTGCGTCATGCCCTGCGAATTTGAGCCGAGCGATTGCAGCCCGTGACCAAGCAACTGTTGCGCTCCGAGAACAGTAGAGCCAAATCCCTTTCCCAAGCCAGCGGCGAACGATTCAAGGCCGCCGGGTTGCTGACCTGATGCTGCCGGTTGTGGAGCAGTAGTCGGTTGGATAGCCTGTTTAGCACCTTGCTTCGGTTCAACAGGTAGCGCCGAGAACGGATCATTACCGGCAGCAGGGGCGGCCGCCTTATTCTGACCATCAACCGCCAGGCTCGAAAACGGATCGGCGCCCTGCGAAGATGCAGCCTGCATCACGGGTATTCCCGGAAGCGATGACTGTTGCTGTTTCTGAGGCATATTGAGCCGTCCGAAAACTTGTTGCGCATAAGGGCTGTTACCCGTTTGCGCTTGCTGCGATCCAGCACCGTCCTTGTATGCTGCTACGGCCTTACGCGGATCATTGAATCGATCAAGTTGCTGGCCGAGATACCACGACCCAACCTCGACACCAACCTGGGGATTGGTGAGGTCTTGCATGGTGTATTTCGTGCCATTGGCGGTGTTGTAATCGGAGAGAGCAGGGGCACGCACCTGCATCGCGCCGGCCGCACCTTGACCGCCCCCGCTCTTATTCCATGCGGAAGGGTTCCCGCTCGACTCTTGCTGAACAACAGCATTGATCAAGTTCGGGTCAAGATTGTGCTTGCGCGCAGATGCGAAGATGATGCCGCTCAGGTCCATTATTGACCGCCTCCCGGTTGAATGATCCCTTGACCGACGAGAGAGTTATAGTTGCTACGCAGTTGCTGAACCTGTTGAGGCGACATGCGTTCAAGCATTGCGCGGCGTTGCTTCGGGCTCATCGAGTCGTAGACGAATGCCTGCGGGTCAACAGCCTTGTTCCACTGCGATTGCCACTGGTTAAACTTGTCAGTCGTCAAGCCCGAGTTTTGGAACGCGTAGTCCTGCGCAGCACGCATCTTTTCGGCAGCCATCGTCTTGGCGAGAATGTCTTCGTTCGCCATCTTCGAAATTCCGGGGTTTGCGTTACCCGTCACGGCAGCATTCAGGCGCGCATCTGTGCCAGTGCCCAACGATCCAGATACCGAAGACGCGTAGTTCGTCAGGATCTTCTTGAACTCGTCGTAATCCTTTACTTCGCCAGTGAAACCGATCGCCTTCGCAGTATCCGGAGCCAGAGCATTGAAAAAAGACTTCGCTTGGTTGCGCCAGTCAGATCCTGGTCCGGTATTGATGCCGGCGAGCGCATCGCGAGCTTGCGACAGCAGGTTGAGGCGCATAGGGGCATCAGCTGCGGCATCGTGAAGCGTTTGGGCCGCAGTGTTGGATGTTCCCGCCTGGGCTGCCAAAGCCGTTTGCTGGCCCGGTCCTAGCGACGTTTGAAGGCCACCAGGGACGCCGCCTTGTTGTCCGTTTTCGCGTGGGAAACGCCCCGTATAGCCGCCCGCACCACCCATGCCCAACTGCTGTTCCTTCGTGATCGCATAATGGGCGCCCGTGTTTGGATCAACGACATCAACGTTTTGCGCTGCCTCACCCGGAGTAAGCGACTTGCTGATAGTCGTGACTTGCCCTTGTGGGGCACCAGTCATCGGGTTAAGCGGTACGATGTTGACCTGGGCGCCACTATCAATCGTCTGCACCTTCGGCATAAGTGCTTGGATCTTAGCCTCGCCAGACAGCGAATTCATGAGGTGATTGCGAACCCATCCGGCTTGAGCATTAGGATCGGAAGGAATCGACTGAATCTCTCGGACTCCTTGGTCAAGCGGCAACGTTCCGTTCTGAACGGCTTGCGTAATCTGCTGCACGATGGAACTTGACATGTCCGCTTTCCCGAGATTTGGGTCAAGCGCAAGCGATCCAATGCGGTTGCGGATATCCTGTTGTTGTTTCAATGCAAGATCGAGCTTGCCAGTATCATACTGAAGCTGGCTATTGCGCTGTTGTGCAATCTGCCCCATGAATTCGGGCAGGAAAGCGCCCGCGCCATTCTGGCTTGCGAGCGTCTGTAGTTTGTTGAAGTCTACGGAACCATCCGAATTGAGAGACTGCGAATAGGCGTCCGAGATCGCCTGATTCGCGTTCAACTTCATCGAATTCTGTTTAAGCGCGAGTAGGCCGGCAGCAGTCTGAATCGGCTGTTGGATCGCCTGAAACGGGTTCTGTTGAGTCTGAATTTGGAGGGGGATACTCGGATCGAGCGGCATGTTATCTCCTAGTACCCATAGCCGAGGCCACCAAGGCCGGACATTGAGGCAGTCGCAGCGTCGGCAGGATTAATGCCGGTGCTGAAATTCGCGCCATAGAATCCTCCACCGCTACCGGCACTGTTATTCATGAGTGAATAGAGCAGTCCATTACCTCCAAGCGACGATAATCCGCCTCCGATAGCATTTGCGGCACCAACCGTACCAGCAGCACGAGCATTTGCGCCAGACATAAGGATGTTGCCTGCATTAGATGCAGTCTGAAGCCCCGCATTGCCAACTCCCGCCGCAGCGTTCTCACCAAGACCGACAAGGCCCGACAACCGATTGAACTGATCGGTATTCACGCCGTAATTCGTCGCAAATTGCTGAAGGGCATTTTGATATTGCTGCTGGAATGTCTGATCTGCAAGGCCGGTTGTGTAGTCGGCCAGCCCTTTAGCCTGAGCACCTGAGAGGTTAAGGCCTTTTGCAGCAAGGGCATTGTTCGTATTCTTCATCCCCTGTTGCAGAGTGAACTGATATCCCGGCGTTTGTTCAAGCTGTGCCTGCGTGGGGTTAAAGCTGAACTGCATCCCTCCCAGTTTAGCAAGCTGATTCTGCATCCCTTGGATATTGTCAGTACCAAGGTTCATGTATGGCTGCAAGTTCTTCTGCATCTGCTGGAACTGCTGCCACTGAAGATTAGCCGCGTTATTTGCTGCGTCTGCCTGAGAGCTAGCAGCGTCCGAGGCCGCCCCGGCTTGCATGGCGGAACCCGCCAAGCCTGCTACCGCCGCACCACCGATTGCTGCCGCTACCATATCAACTCCCTTTTACAGCCACTTTTCGTATGTCGTTTCGACGGGCTCGAACTTCAAAAACTTAAACAGAGCCGATGCATCGTGTTGCACTTTGCTGCCAACAGCCCATCTCTTAACGCCGCGGCGCTTCAATTCCTTTTCCACGAACCGGAACATTCGAATGCCGGCCAACTCGGTACGCCGCTCCGGAGCTACGTAGAAAATGTCCGGCGAGCATGTGAGGCATGAGCGGTAATGAAGCCCCGGCGCGATGAAGCACACGAAGTAGGCCACAATCTCGCCAGCCTCACGACCGATTACCATCATCAACGAGCCATCTGCCTCGCGGGCTCGATACACTTCTTCTTGCGGCTCCAGCGCGATCCCATGATGGATATGCGTCGAAATTTCGCCATAGTGCTCTTCAAGCAACGGCTTCAGCTCGCCGTACACATCACTGAAACGCTCGATCGCGAATGTGATCACTAGAACCTCACATCAATTACAAGGTGAATCCGATCATCTGCGCTGTTGTTCACGACTTCATGCTCTAGCGAGTTTTCGAACCACCAGATCTCACCTGGCCTCATCCACACTTGCTCATCGGCACAGCGGAAGGTGTTACCCGGCTCGGATTGCAGAACAAGGTGATACCTATCCCAGTATTCCGCGTGCCAAGGAGAGTCAGCATGCGGAAAGATCCGACCTCCGGCCTTAAGGCGATTCACCATGCACCGACCGAGACGCGTTCCGCCAAGTGCAGTCATCAGCGCCATGATGTGGGCTCGTGCTTCAGGAAGCTCATTTACTTCCTGGCGCCACGGACATTCATGCAGGTCGTGACCAGCAAGCTTGTTTTGCTTGTACAACTCTTCTTCTTCGGCAGACGAGACTTGAACGTGATCTTGAAACCGCAAATAGATCGTGTCGGTGTCGCCAAAAGGCCCCTGCGGATATTTACGCAGGAAGTCGTCGGCCTTCCAAAGTTCAGGCTTCCGGTACAGTGCGTTAAGCAAGGGCGTTACATTGACGCCCTCTGCGATCTTCTGGAAATTGCGCATCAGCGAATTCCGCCCACTTGATAGACTTCCGAAGCGGTCGGAGTGATAGGGGACGCGGTATTGTTCGAGAACGTGACAGCCAACGTGTCGTTCGCACTGGCTCGGGCATTCACAATACCGAGGCCGGCTTGTGCAGTCGGCTTCGTCACATACACCACATCACCCACACGCAAACCCTTTACCGTGACCGTCTGTTCTGCGGTCGTGTTCGCGGCAACCGCCACCGGCGACCAAGTTACGGAAAGGTGATAGATGGATTGGATCGTATCGCCTGGAACTTGCTTAAACGTCAACGTGTTTGCGACGACATCATCAGTGGCGACGCCTTGGTAATTGCTCATTGATTAACTCCCACTCGTTTCATAGACGCCGCCCATAAGCGTCAAAGACCCTGCGGCGGACGCACTAGCCTGTAAAGTTGAACCAGCGCCCATGCTCAGGCCGATAGCAGGAGGCGGCACCCATGGTTGACCCGGAGACAGGGCAAACGTAGGAGCAAACTGATTTGCCGAGGACGGAGAACCGCCAGAAGGCACGTTGTACAAATTCACCGACACGACATTTGCAGAAGTATTCGTAATCGAAAGATTCGCAAGCGTCGAAACTGTTCCTGCCGGCACGGTATAAACCGTCACTGGACTTGTTGATAGCTGGACCGGAACGATTGGTACTGGAACGCGCTTCATTACTACCTCGGTAAAATCGTTACAGTCGGAGCGCTGGAGTACGTCACATTCACCTTGTCCCCGGCATTCAATTCAAGGATTGTTGACCCGACACCTACAGCGCCTTGCAGCAGCCCTTTCACATACACGCGGCTCGTTCCTACTGGGATTGCACTCGTCAATGTCAGTGTCGTGCCGACTAGGGATGCGATCTGGTCGTCGCCTTGGAACGCCGCATCGAAGAACAACCAAAGGCGCGAGATCGCGCCAAATGCATTCGGCAAAGTCAGCGTCGTGGTCGTGCCTGGCGTGAAATCCGGTCCCGAGACGAATGTTTTGTCAACGATGTCTGATGCCGAATTACCAACCGGCAGCACTGTTGGCCCTCGTTGAAGCGTCAGCGCCGTTACTGCGCCTCCAGTGATGTGGAATCCTTGGCGAGACGTGGCCGTATAGGTTGCGGGAGATGCGCCGAGCGTTACCGTGGACGCGGCCTGCGCATAGTCAGTATTCGCGGCCGGCGCAAACAGCATATCTATCAGCGAATCCGTGGACGGTTGCGCCATCGTCATTTCGCTAAGCTGGACATTCGAATCAATGGGGGGAAATGCGAATGTCTCCTCAATCCCCAAAACATCATCGATCGTCAATTGACCATCACCACCACTGGTTCCTCCAGTTCGGCGGAACAACTGGATGATGAAAAGAAACCACGCTTCCGTCCATTTGCCGGTCTTTGGGTCAATAGGCGGAACATCAATCAGCGGGACGTTTGCTTGCAGATTCGCCATGGTCACTGATTATTCGATTGCGCCTGCACCCACGCCCCAAGGAGTGCGGTCTTGACAGGTGCCGACCATGAAAGCTCGAAGACCCGATCGCGGGCCATTCCGAGCCGTTGAAACTGCAACGAAGTCAGGTATTCGCCCTCCATACCAAGGCTTGTGCTGATCGCGTTACCCCACGACTTACCGCGGCTATCGCTCCAGCGCAGGAAGACTGGAACTGGATCGTAGTTTTCACCGTTTCCAACCTCCATATTCGCGATAAATTCGCGATACCGAATTCGATCCGAGTTGTCATCCACACTATGCATGAATGACCGAATGCGCGGGATCGGATTTCCGTTATCCGTGTAGCTACTCACGTCCCATTTGTACAGATTGCCATTTTCCCAGTCTCCAACTACCGGAACGCCATTGATAAATGCATAGCAATTTGCACGATGGCGATGCAGATTCCCGTTCGTATCAACCCATGCAAGCTCGTTCCATTGCCCCGTGCTAAGGTCGAACTGCCACGTCTTATCGCTGACAGGGAAGGTCAACACGTAGAAAAAATGGCCTTCTATCTGGTACGAGAACCCGATTGCTTGTCCCAGATCCGGATAGGAGGCGATCTCGTTATCAATAGCAAAAGTGGAAATCTGAGACGCACTAAACTGTTCCGTCTTACAAACGACTGCGTTGCCTTGTGGCGACTGGGCCAACCAGTAAATATCCCCATCCATCTGGGATATGGACGCCGCCGATGTGCATCCAAACTGCATAAATACGCCTGGCAACCGGCTGAATGGGAATGGCGTGTCGCCAGCATCGAACCATACTTCTGTCGTTGCCTCCCCAAACAGATACGCATACCGCTTCGCGACAGCAACGGCAACCAGGTTGTCCGAATAGCCGGATTTTGATGCAAAGTCGGTCGCGTCGAAATTAACTTCGTTGACGAGCGAGATGTACCACTGGGCGGTGTCCGGACGGTTGAAAACCAAATACCCGTCAACAAAGTCAACTCTTGACGATCCGTAGAATCCAGCATTTGCAATTGCGGAAAAGACACCAGTAGAAAGCGTCACCTTCCATCCGCTATTGCTGCCGTCCACAATGACGAGCGTTGTACCATTGTCCACCATCGAGACGGGGCCAGTATCGCTCGAAATGTCGCCCAGATTAGTCAAGCTCCAATTGGCGTCTATCTTATAGACCGTTGAGCCACATACGCCGTACCCAAACCCGTCAGACGCCTCGAACAAACAACGCCATCCCGAACCAAGCGAAGGGATTGCCTGAGCCAGTAGAGTAAGCCCCGGCGTCTGGTAATACGTGAATGGGAACGGCGAGTCCTTCGTATTCTCTTCGGCATACAGATTGACGCAACGCTGCGCGTTCGCCACCAGTGACTTGGCGGAATACGCCCCGGTGGTCAACGGGAATTTCACGGCGTACTCCCGATCTGGAAATCACCGTAGATGTTGTAAGTTGCTCCGCGCTGCGGGCGCACCGCAGGCGGCAACTGGAGCTGCGGAATAGCGGTATTAGCCTCTTCGATGATTCGAAGGGATGCTTCCGCTTTCCCGCGCACAACATCGCTCACTGGCAGCCCGTAAAACGGGTAGAGCTCCAGTGTCAAGTTCCACATGAGCGCCGCGCTGTATTCCGGCGGCATCGCGATCTGATCGCTCAGATTCTGGAACTGCTGAAGCTGTTGCATGACCGTGATGTGAATCTCGTACATCGAGTTCGGCACCGGCCATACATACAGGTTACCCATCGGGTACGCCATATCGTAAAAGGCGAATCGAGGGAAAGCGTTCAGGTTCTTGATCGAGATCCGGTTGTAGTCCTCAGTCGAGCGAAGAATTTCCAGTGGGTAATCCACCGGCAGCGGAGTCTGCACGTTCTGACGAAAGAACGCCGATTCCAGTTTTGCAGGCCGCGCGACGTTGAAATCTCCGCCCGGCCCAACCGTATAGGAAATAGCGCCGGTAGCCTGTTTCGCCAGGGTCACAAGCTGGTAGATCATGTAACGGCGCCGCTGGAGCTGCGCCATCAACATGTTCAGCAAGTTAAATGCATCATTCACGTCCTCGGCCGACGCGACCTGGCCCACGCCCAAGACATTCGCCGTCTTGAGCGCGAGGTTAATCAGGTCACGCGGAGTGGTCGGGACCGGAACAGACATTTAATGGTTCGTCCAGCTATACGAACCATTTGAGTTCGTGCACATAACTTGAACAGCCAGCGTGCCGCCGCCCGTCGCGGTAGCCGCATACACCGGGCTCGCTGCCCCGTCCGTCTCGACTGCAATCAGACCAGACGACGACGCGTTGCATGTCGGAAGCGTTGCGTTCGTGTACTTCGCCGGTTGAAGCGAAACGCTGCCCGAGTTCTGACTCGACAGCGATCCACCGCAATAAGGCAGCGTCGAGCCAACACTTACGCCCTGCCAGTTGTAGTACGTGCTACCTTGCAGGAAATACGTGCCGCACTGCGTGTTGATGGTCGAGAAGCTATTGCTTGCGTTGAACTGAGCATGGGCCGGAGCCGAAAGCGCAGAAAATGCAACAGCGATAGCAGTCGCGGCGAAACTAAGAAACTTCTTCACGAAATTCTCCTGGTGGAAGGAAGTTACTACCCGAGGTATTCGAGCGCGATATGAACTGCATACTTCATTGCCCCGGCCGTTCCAGACGCGTAATTGCTTGTCTGATACGTGATGTTGGTGCTCGCCTTTGCGTAAATAACTTGCTGCCCTTGGGCGAATGCACCGGGAGCATTTGCGGTATTTGTTGACGTTACGGTTCCAGCCAGAAGGGCAACGCTGGAATCCTTGTCAGTCCAGCCAATACCAATATTGGGCAGCGTCGATGAAGCGGCATCGGCCGTAGTTTCAACTGCGTAGCACGAAACTCGATACATGCCCGCACCATTGGCAGGGACAGCATAAAGGGTCGTAGAGGCCACATTTGCGTTTAGGCTCGCGATATTTTGTTGCGCAACCTCAGCAGGAATTCCCATTCCGACTAGCGGGAAGCCCCCGTATTGGCTCAGCGGATTCGTAATCTTGGATACCGCTGGATTCGGATATGTGCCACTCAAATCTCCACCAGCAGCACCAGTAGGGGATGCCCCTCCGGTTACTGTCACTCCGCTTCCCAGTGTTACCCCATCAATCGAGCCTCCGAGGATGCTTACCGAATCCGACCGCTCACTACTCATCGACTGGCGCTGCGCCGGAAGTGATGCACCGACGTAGGCGAACGATTGGTCGAAGTAATTCCCGGACTGATAAAAGTAGACGCCTTGCTGTGTATAAACAGTCGAGTACGAACCGCTGTTATTGAATACGGGATTCGCCACCAATTACTCCTTCGCAGAATTGATCAATTCCCGCAATCGTTCAGGCCGCATCTTGTGGTGCGGCTTCAACCCCAGCGATTTGGCCTCAGCAAACAGGCGCTCACGCTCGGCGATTTCTTCTCGAAGCGACGGGGCGTCAGCTTCGTCAGCGCCCATTGCAGACGCCTCTTCGTCCTCGTCATGCACGATGACTTGCGAGCCATCTGCAAGCGTTACCCACTTGGGATACTCGGAGAACGTGTAGTCGGCCTTGAAATTGCGGCCATTGGAGAGGTTGATCCGGTTCATTAGTGATCCAAAAAAGGAGCCGAGGTATTCCCCCGGCTCCAAACCGCACCGGAGGAGAACTTAAACCTGGTCGGCCACGATACACGCCCATTCCGGACGAATCGCGGCATACCCGTACAGGATGTCAATACGGGTTACCAGCGAGTCCGACATGACGTCATAGGCGGTCAGGAGACGCATGCTGATGCCATCAAACTCGGCCCGCGCGGCCTCAACCACACCAGTCGTCGGCATTTCAAGGTCAGCCGTCGCAAGGGTGAAGGCTTCGGGGTAGTACGCCAGGTTCTGGCGATACTTGGTCGAAGCCGGAATCACGAGGCTGATCGCTGCGCTGTTGGCCGGCGATGCCGTGACCGTGTTGAACGCTGCCGGTGCCGGGACGATTGCGGGGTAGATCGGAATCGACGTAGCGCCCGAAGCAACGTTGGCGGTCACAACAAACTGACGCGCGACGCCTTGGTCTTGGCCGGTCAGGCGGTTGATCGCGTTGACGCCAGCGATCGTGATCAGGTCGCCCGCATTCAGCGTGCCGGTGATCGCGTTGACCGTCAGGGTATTGCCCGTTTGGCCTGCGCCGTTGACCGTACCGGCCGAGAACGTGCCCACGGTGTGAACGCGGGTCGTTTGATCCTGCATCCAGTCGAAGCCGAGGGTATCGGTCGAGATAATGCCGGTTTCGTACTGCTCGCTGATCTTGCGTTGCGGGTTGAACAGACCAGCCAGCGAAGCGGTGCTGCGCGCCATCGTCAGCGGGTCAAGGATGATCTTGCGATCCATTTCCGGCGCAAGGTTGCTGGTGATGTTCGCACCAGCCGACAGGAACGTCGATGCGTCCGGCGAAACGATGTTGCCACCACCATCCGTCTTGTAGACGATGTTGCACGACTGCTGCGCAACGCCCATCAGGTCGTTCGCCACGTACGCGGCGAGACGGTTGATAGCCGGCGCGAGAATGCGCTCGCTGTAGTCGTCCAACGACATCGTTTTCTCAGCCGTACCGAACGAAACCGGCACGTTCGCCTGGGTCGCAACCGTCAGCGTGGTGTTCTGTTCGTTGGTGCCTTGCGGCGTAATCGCCGGGCCCGTGTTGACGACGTAATCGTTCGGCAGGCGGATGCGCAGCGTGTTGCCGATCTTGGCGCCAGAGCGAGCGAACTGATCGTCGTACTGACGCGAAACCGTGCGAAGGAAAGCGTTGGACTGCGTGAAGAGGCGGACAGCCTCGTTCGTAATTTGATTGATTGTCAGGAGCCCGTTCGAGGCCATTGCAAATCTCCGAAAGCAAAAACATGGAAGCCATTTCTGGCGACTTGTCTCTGCCCTGCGGAGACCAACTTGACGGGCTCACCCGACGATTACGGCTCGTCTCAGCCTGTATCCCGAAGCACTACTAACCGCTAGTCGTGCCCCGGTAAATCACATCGTAGGCCTATAGTGAAACAATGCAACAAGGTGAAGCCTGTAATCCCCTGATACAACCCATAGCCAGTATTTCAGCACTTATCTATATAGAACGCGCAGAATATTGGCGATGCTTCGGCGGGAAACTACCTTAACGCTTCTTCCGCGCATTCTTGTTGCGCCATGCGATCCAAGCCTTTTGATCGCTCGGGTCAGGCTCGACGCCATCACCGCCGGCATTGCCGCGGCTGGTCACCGGATCGATAGGCGGCGGCACTTTGCTAACCTGCTTGGCAAATGCCTTGTTTGCCTTCTCCGACAGCTTGACCATTTCGATGCCCATCTGTACCGGGTCGAGCGATCCGATGCGAAGTGCTTCGTTCAGGTGCTCTGGCTTGCCGAGGTACGTCACCACCTTTTCCGCGCCGTCGATGCTTGTGAGTACCTTAAGGAAATCCGGGCCACCGATGCCCGCCATGTTCAGGTTCTGCACCGATTTTTCGAAGTCATCTCCAAACTCCTTCGCGCCGGCCTCGTTGATGGCCGCGATCTTGCGGTTCATCTCTCGATCGTTGAGCTTGCGCTCGGCCAGGGCGTCGGCCAGCTTCTCAATGTCTTGCGGCGGCGCTGCCGTGGTGGTTTGTGCCGAATCAGCAGGCGTTGCGGACTTCAGGCGCTCAATCTCCGCACGCAATGCGTCGCGCTCTTCCTCGGCCTTCCGTCGAGCCGCAGTGATCTCGCTGATGCGCTTCGGCACCCAGCTCGTGTCGTGCTGGGTCGTCTCTTGGGTGGTTTCCTGCGTCGTTTCGGTTGCAGTCTCCGTTGCGGTCGTTTCAACCGGGGTTTCGGTGACTTGTTCTGTTTGGATGTCGCTCATGGGTTCTCCGGTTCTATTTAGACGCGCAGCTCTTCTGCGATTTGTCGCACCCATCGCATCTGATTCTCGATACGTGCAATGAGCGATTGAAGCTGATGAATGCAGGGTGGGGCGATAGATGCCTGTTTGCACCCAGTGGGTTCTGGACTAGGCATCGGCTCGCGAACGGGTTGAAGCGTGTCCGCAAGACGAGTTATCTCGCTTTCTAGAACGCCAAGCGCGATGTGTGCCTGTTCCGTAAGCGATCGAACTGTGTTGGGCATCGGCGGGGTATTGAGATGCGGATAGTTGAGCTGTTGCTCTGCGCATTGCGATGCCAAGCCACCCTGAATTGCAAGACCGCCCAAGTTATTCACGGACGCTCGTTGCTGGGCTTGCCAAAGCGACTCTTTGATGGTGCATTGCTGATACTGATCCATTTCCTTCTCCGGTTACTGGCCCGTCGTTGCGGGCTGTTGTGATTGCGCCAACTGCTGCGCGGCTTGATTCATGCTCTGCTGATGGGCTTGCTGCGCCCCTTGTGACTTCTCTTGCTCGATCTGCGGAACGGGTTGCAGAACCTCTTGGATGCCTGCGGCGTAGGCATTGGCCGGGTCTACCGGATCGGGCTGAACGCCGCCATCCGGAGGTGCAGCACGCAGCAATTCAGCGAGCGTCTTGCGCACAACCGGCTCCATCGCTTCGGCAGCCATTGCCGGCCACATCACCTTGAGGCGGTTCGTTTCTGCCTCAAACGCCTTGCGGATCGCCTCGTTGTCGTTCTCCATGCGCAGCGCGAGATGGTTCAGCGCGTCGATATCCACGCGCTTGGCTTGGAGCTGCTGCTCGACGCTCTTGTCGTGTAGCTGCTGCTGGAGTTCCTTGATGAATTGCGCCGCTGCCTGGAGTTGCTGATCGAGCTGCTGGATGCGCGGGTCGATCTCGCCAAGCACGGCCGGATTCGTTGCCTTGATCCAGTTCCGCATGCGCTCTTGCAGCTTGTCTGCGGTCGGGAAGTCAGCAGAGCCCATGTACAGGTCGCCGATGACGTTCGGCAACGTCGGGTTGTTCATCAGAAGCTGCGTCATCGCATCGAATGCCTGCTTGCGCCGCGTCTCGAAGTTCGGGCCGACCGATGCCATGACTTCGTACGTACCCACATTCGGGTTGAAGATCGCCGCTACCTTCGACTCCCCCTCATCCTGCTGTTGCTGGAGCGCCTGTTTGGCTTGCGGGTCGATTTGGATCTGCTGTTCTTCGCCCGACTCCGACATGATGCGGATCACCCGGCGCGTGTCGTAGTACTTCGGGATCAGGTCAATGAGCTGCTTGCCTGTGAACTTGATAGCTTTGGCAAGGTTGTCCTGGAAGTGGAACGTCACGCGCTCGCCCTGTTTCTGGCGCTGCTCAATCGAGATGCCGCTTACCTCATTGCCCTGTGCCGAGAATGTCGCCTCGTACTGGCCCGACGCCATCATCATCTCGTGCTCGGCGGCCTGCATGCCATCCATGAACACCGGCGCGGAACCGGGCGCGGGTTGGCGGGTAGGGGGCTGGATAGGGTTGCCCTGCTCATCGGCATTGTTGAACGGCAGATACGCATGGTTCTGCGTGTTCGCCGTCGCCCAGTAGTTCTCCAGTCCCTCGATTGCCTCAACCGGCGCGATGTACGGCGACTTGCTTTGCAGGGCGCCATATTCCAGCGCGGCCGACGCGTTGTAGTTGAATGCGCGCTGGGCGTCCTTCAGATATCGCACCATCCCCTTGCGATCGAGCCGGCCCTCGATGATCACTTCCTCACCAGGAACGCGGATGATCGGGATGTACTTGCCGAGCCATTCCGACTTCTCCGCAATCTCGTCGCCAACGATCAGGTACCAGTCAACCGAGAACTTTGGGATGCGCCGGCGTTGAACGTTCGAGCCGCTATCAAGCGCTTGCTTAAGCATGTCTCGCGCCTCGTCCGGCATGCTCGACTCACGCACAAGCATGACGCCGCCATCGTCACGCGGAATTGCATACAGCCAATCCTTCGACTCCGACCGCTCGTAGTATTCGGCCACGCGTACCGTGTCGCGCCGCGACCATTCCAGCGCGTCATCACCGCCATGGTTCTGGCGCTTGACGATGTTCGGATACTTTTTCTGCGCCTCATCTCGCGGCATTTCGTCGTAGATGAAGGCGAACCGAGCATCCGATCCATCCTGCTTCTTGATGTTAGGGTCCATGTAGACCGACAGAGGATCCGGAACCTGATCGATGTACAGCTCTTGGTCAAACGTGTTGTCGTCGGTATATCGGCTCACGATGCGCCAGTAGCCAATGCCGCCGCCCACCTGGAACTCGCTGGCCTTGTCGTACGCCGTCTGCGCGTCCGAGATGTACTCAATGCGCCGGATGATCTGTTCGAAGATCTGCGCCGATTCGTAAGTGGCCTCGTCGCCGGTAGGGCTGATCTGGATCTGCGGCTTGTTCTCTTTGCCTTGGTTGACGACGTGCAGCCAGTGGGTGTGTACCTTATTGATCGTGACCATCGGCTGGCCGGCCAACTGGCGCTGCGCCCGGACAGCGGCATTCCATTGCTCCTGATTGTCAGGATCGGCATAGAGGAACTGAATATCGTCCTTAAACCGTTGCCGAGCGTCGCCCTCCCATTGAACGCATGACTTAAACCGGTCATGTGCTCGTTTAATGATGTCTTTTCGCGATTCGGCCATTTTTTACATCCATTGGCCGCCGAAATTGCGGCCGGTGTTAAGCGGGGCGCGCGGCGCCATCGTTTGGAAATCCTTCTTCTCTTTCTTGGCGCGGATCATGCCGGGGAATAGCTCGGCCAACGCCCAAATAAGCGCATCAGCCCGGTTCGGAGACTTACCGCCTAGATAGCCAACAGTAGAAAAGGCCGTCAACTCGTCTTCGAGCTCGCGGAATGTCTCTACGCCGCCAACGTGCCGCACTTTGCCTTGCTCGTAGAGAGCAGAGAAGGGCTCCGCACGAACCGCCTTACCTCGGGAGGCGGTGACCATCTTGAATGGTGTCCGCGGCCTGGCCGTAAGCACAACGTGCTGGACCATTGCGCCGCCGTAGTTTGTTTCGCCCACGATCACATCTGCTGCGTGCCGGTCGAATGCGCTCGTAGCAATCGCGCCCCAAGTAGCGGGGCCAGCCTTCACCGTGCAGTCTTCGAGCACGTACGCATTGCCGTCAGTGCCAAGGCCAGCCACGATAATGCCGATCTCATCGTTATCCGCGTTATCCACGTCTCCAGAGCCAGAGGGGTCAACAGCCACAACAACACGCACAAGATCAGGCAGAGGATCACCCCCGTCGTGTCGCCACTTCTCGATCGTCTCGTCGCTGAAAAGCTGGTTAGGCGTGGCGTCGGCAAATTCTCCATCCAGAAAGCGCTTGCGAAGGCGAGCTGACAGCGATTTGAGCGTGTCCAAATACCCTTCGGAAAGGTTTTCTGCGTTGTCGTGCGGATTGATCTGGAAGAACGCGTAATCAGTCGGTTTCGCCAGCGGCTGTTTCGTCTCAGGGTCTACCTTCTTCACGAACACTAGATAGGACCAGTGCGCCTTGCTGGGCGGGTTGCAGTCGTAGTACAGGCGTGGGGTCATTAGCCGATCAGGCCTGCCCTCGATCTTCTGCATGCATTTCTGTGCTAGGCGTGTAATCACGATACCTACCGTAGCCCATGCGATCTGCGAACACTCATTCAGGTAGATCGTCACGAATTCCATGCCGAGGATCTTCTCGGTGCGCTCTTTGTCGTCCAGCCCACCAAACCAGATTTGGCTCTTGCCGCCGTCGATCTCTAACTCGGCAAACCAGTTAGTCTTATCCAGCTTGTATTTCACGTCCGGGAAGGCCAATTGCATGACCTTCGGGAACGTGTCGAAAATGATCGAGTTCTTCACCGCGTTGAAACGGAAGCGCAAGATGGCGTGCCGGCTGCCTGGAGCCTTCAGTGCCCGCATCACGACGTTACGCACCAACAGGAATGTCTTGCCGCTACGCGAGCCGCCAAAAAGCATGATGTGCGTCGCCAAGCCGGCTAGCACCTGTTGCGCTTCCTGTTGTTTGGCGTGGAGTTTCAAAGCGCCTCATCTTCCGGCGAAGCAACCACCCGCACGCCAACCTGAGCAGTCACATTCGCCTCAATGTTCGACAACTTCGGGTGCACAAACGGAGCCGCCTTCTGCGCCACATCCGCCGCCATCAGGCGCATCTCCATCGGCGTGACGATCTTCGCTCGTTCGCCTTCGCCCTGAACCTCACATTCGCCCGTTTCGGCCTTCTCCCAAAGCTTGCGCATCGTATTAAGCATCACATCCAGCGGGGTAAGGCCAGACGCAAGCGCAGCCTCGGCCACCTCACGTCGTTTGTTTGTCGCGGCATTCGGCGTACCCTTTGCCCGGCCGCCGCGTCGTTCGCCTGGTGCTGATCCTCTTGCCATGTTTGCTACTCGGTTACTATTTTTTGCTACTCGGGACGGTTACGAAGCTCGCGCGCCCGCGCAGCAATAGCCATCTCGCCAATATTCCCAGCGCTCACCCGGCAGCGAGCCACATACGACGCGATCACCTCGGCCGCGATACGGGCTCGGGCTTGGCGCGCCTCCTCTTCCACAAGCTCGTCAATGGATGCGCCCATGAAGTCGTTCAACTCGGACTTGCGGCGGATGCGGTATTCAATCCCGTTATTCTTCATCTTCGCCCCTAGCGCCTCCAAAATTCCAAATGAAATGGGGGCCATCGAGTCTCCATAAGACTCCATGTATCAAGGTTGAAGAAGTAAGCTCAATTGGCCGCGAGGTGCGGCACGTCAAGCGCGATTCGCAAATCTCTTGAAGCGTAATCGGCTCTCCCGTTTCCAGAACCACTTCCGCTCCGCTTACAAGTGCCTGGAGGGCGTACGTATCATCTCGAATGCCGTCTCCATACAGGACATTCATGCGTCTCTCCCTTCAACTGGCGTCATCGTAAAGAGGGGTAATTTCGACAGAGCTGATGAGGGGCGGAGAAGTAGGCTGAAACATCGCTGCAAGATATTTTGCGATCCCCTTCGTCATTGACGTAGCTGCAAATTCGATATCTGTATTGCTTGTGCCCACCAACGAAACTTCCATCTTCACTACGGCCTTATAGGCTTTTGGGGATCTCATGCAACTCTCACGCTAACCCATACGTAGTTAGCAAACTCAGCGATCAATTTCTCGCCTTTGTACAAACGCAAAGAAGAATCGGCGGACCAACTATCAGCTTCGAACTCCTGTTCGGCCGTTTTCTTCGCATCATGAACCGTCACGATTACTTTCATCATTCTCTCCGGTTATCCCCGATTTACCAGAACAATTGCGCTTATAGAGGGGCAGCCTGCTTTGTTGCGGTTTCCGCGGAACTATGTACACTTCTTATGCGCTGTACATGGAATGTGTACAGGTGTACATGGAGCGGGCTGCGAGAATCGAACTCGCCTAAGTGGCTTGGAAGGCCACAACCTAACCGATCAGCCAAGCCCGCAGAATTGAAGAGAGCGGCCGGTGCTGATCTCCGGCATGTGCTAACGAAGTGGCTACAGTAGATCCCGCACGCTCTGCTACTGGTCATGAGCGCATCAGCCTGCGCATTCGCTCTCACGGCTGGCAGCCAGAACAGCGTCGGAGTCGAACCGATGAAGGCAACATCGCTACTGGCACGCTGGAGCCCACTGTATTGCCATGCGTGAAAGCGCCTCGTTTCGTGAGGCGGCCGGCGCAAACCTCGCGCACCGATTCGGGAGAGCCGTTTGTACTTTCGCGGCTGCGATTTCCCCCTCCCACGTGAAGACGCTCTAGTGTCGGCCAACTGAAGCCACCGGGTACTCGTCCAGAAGCATCCAAAGCGCCTGCATATGGGTCCGGCAGGCAAGCAGAGAGGGACACCGCCCATTCCTCTGCCGCCATTCGGATTGGTAACCGCTCGGCAACGAATCCCCTGATTGCGCTTCGCTGCCGCTTACTACGTTCCCGAGCCGATACGAATTACAGCCCGAGATATTTCTGCGCGTCCGCCAGCACCGATTCCATCTCCGGCGACAGACCTCGCCCAACCTTCTTGATCTCATTGACTGCACGAAGCAGAAGCGTTGCGGCGGTGATTTCAGCCGTGAATGCTGCATTTGGGCCAGCGATAGCAGCGACGACCTCGCCAACATCCGCCATCGTCGTGATGACTTGCCCAACCACGTCAGGCGCTTCTTGCGTTTGTTCGTCGCTCATTTCTTCTTCATTCCCTTCAGGGTTTCAGCGAGCCGAGCACGTTGACCTTCCTTGCCGGGCTTCTTCGCAGCCGCCTCAAGCTTTTTCTCGGGGATCTTCTCGCCTTTCTTGACGCCCAGTTCTTTGCGAAGGGCGCCTTTATGCTTCGGATTGATCGCTCCTGCGATCCACTTCTTCTCGGCCATTACTTGCTGACGCCACGCTCTTTGGGAGCCTTGATCCCATTGACACGCACCGGTTCAGCCTTCGGCCCTTTCGGCGGCTCTGCCTTGTACTCGCCAGCCTTACCAGTGCGAGCCTTGTGCACACAACTGGCCGCCGCGCCGAGATTGCTACCGTCTTTGATCGCCATTCTGTACTCCAAATGAGTGAGCGCCGCCAGAATGGCGGTTTCTACGTCTATGCTAGGCCCATAGTGAAAGCGCGCAACTACTGTCTCCGGAATCCTTTCGTGAGATTGGCGTGCGAATATAGGTCGTACTTGAAATCGGTGCCGGTCGAAAGAGGGGAGATGCGCGGCCCGGCTACGGAATTGTCTGATTGCTCGTTGTATGCCCAGCGTGCGCAGCGCTTCCGGCCTGGGGGGAAATACGTCACCCATCCTAGCTGCTGTGCCGTGAAAAGCGCGAATTGAACCGACTCTTCATCGCCAGCAAACGTCATCATCAACTCGGGAAGTGTGTACGGGCGCCGTTCTTTCAGGAAATCGCGGAGCGCCTCGGGCGATGTTTCGAACTTATGCTTGCGGGGTGTCATGCCGCTTCCTCGAACATCTCTGGCACCACGAAATTCCGAGCTACTTGCCCGAACTTCTCATGGTAGGTAATGACCTGCGCCGCGCGTTCAGAAATCCATCCGCCGCGTGCTGCATGAGCGTCGCGAGCTGCCAGAGTCGGGTGTTGGATAACCGTGATGCCGGAATATTCCTTCTCGTCAACGTGATGGCGATGGCCCGTATGGCAGTAGCGCTTTGTCGTCGCGCCCCAAATTTTGGGATACTGCGCCGCGAATAGCATCGGGAGCGCCTCATTCTTCACCTTATGACCGTGGTGGAAGCAGAGCATGACATCGCCATGCTGGTGAACATAGAATGGCAGCTCAGAATCATTGACCGTAAGGCGAGGCTCGTTTTCGTATAGAGCGGCGAACATCTGGCGCACCCATACGGAACTGGCCTCATCGTGATTGCCTTCGACTACCACCAAATGAACCTCGGCATGCCGCACAAGCGCATAGTCAACAAGGTGCCGAAGTACTCGTATGGCGGCCGCTACGATCTTGCTGAACCGCCCATCCGTATCAAGGATGTTCTTGTGCGCAGGCGTGAGCGGCAATAGGCCATCCGAGTGCAGGAAGTCTCCCTGGATCGTCAAAACACACTTAGAAGCGCGCGGCGCAGCTTGGAGCATATGCAGGAAGCTTGAAACCATCAGAGCCTCTGCGATCTTCAGATCCCAATCGGCGCCCCCTTCTTTGTGCCATGCAAGCATCCCAAGATGGTAGTCCGTGAACACAACCAGGTTGCACAGTGCATCGTTGCGGAAACCATCATAGGGCGCGGGGAACCTCCGCGGCAGCGCTTCAGCCATGGCATCGGCGGCTTCCCGCATGATTTCCATTTGCCGCTCGCGGTCAATAAAAGACTTCACCCACTGCCCACGTAGCGCGCCATCTTTCCCGTAGTAGCTGCTGACCCCCTTGACGCCATAGCCGTCCGGAACAGCATGCGTCATATCGTGATCCGGGCTCCAGCCAGCTCGGACAGCACGCTTTTGAAGATTCTCAACCGCCTTGCTGACCGAGCCCCTAGAGATGCCGAGCGCCTCGGCCGCGGCACGTTGCGTGCCGCATCGTTCGATCGCCTCTAGGATTTCTCTTTGGCGATCAGTGGCGAATTCCTTCAGTTTGTCATCCATTGCGTCAGGAATTCAGAATCACCGAAAACTCCCCGCAAGAAGAATCCAGTGGTGTGATAGGGAAGGTACTGAAAATGTCGTGGTCGTCGGTGTCATAAACGACGACCGGAGGAAAGCGACGGCACAACGCGAATCCTTCGGGCAGCACATGGCAATGCCGACAGAACTTGCATGTGTTCGTCGGGTCTTCGACAGCAATCTTCTTTGTGCGCCTGGTAGCCATGTTTAGTACGCCTATCGGATTTATATAAGCGTATCAATTCTGTGGATATTGTCCAGAACCTGATGTTATAGTTTTTGCGACCCAGACATAGTGATGCGCCTGTCCTTTGTCCATCACTTCGATTTGCGCTGATGCCTCAAGCATCTTTAGAACGCGCCAAACTCCAACGCGAAGGATGCGCTTATCCTTGCGATGATGCTCTGCTACGTGATTGACGATGACTTGCTTCTTGAACTCGTGGCCCGGATGAGCCGACAGCAGATCGATGACTTCGGTTGCGTAGCGCATGCTTGACTCCTTGCATTGAGCTACCCCGATTCTCTTACTTTGACTTGTATTTTTCGAAATCGAATCCAAACATCGGATCGCCAGTCCACAATGATACGCAATAACTGCACTTCGCGCATCGCATAACTGGCGTGATAGGTTCGATGCCTTCCTTCATCGAACAAGAATCACAATGAGGATTTCGTTCGGCGAGCCACGCCGTATGCGAATCCATAGATACCTTAAGATTATTTCTGTCGAAACGGGCAACGATATAAATACGAAGGCAGTTAAGAAAAATCCATCCAGCGATGCATACGTAGATCAAAGTCATTCAATCACCTTCATAGTTTTGATGTCTTCCCTCGTCAGCGGGAGTAGATCATCCGTCTTCTGACGCGCCTCGATCTCGCCGTTTGCGCCATCAGCAAGCGCATCGAGAAATCGGACAGGCGCGTTGACGGCCCCCGCGAGCTGATACGCAGCAGCGCATAGCGCTTGGTAGCGCTCGCGTTCAGCACGTAGCAGGGCGAGCCGGCCGGACAGCTTGCGGATTGTGTTGGATAAGGCGCTCATTGAATCCTCTTAGTTACAGTCTCGAACTATCCGCGCTGCATATGCCTCAGCACGCTCCTGCGGACTTTTCTCGTTCTGATCGGGGTGGAAGAATTGAGTGAACGTTTTGGCTTCATTACCACGAAGAAAAGTTTCGACATACCAAGACCCGCCAGTCCACATTTGAACTAGGACTCGATGGATAACGTCAGACATCACATAGCAATTCCTAGCCACTTCGATCAACTTCGGCGCATATCTCATCATCATTCCCCCACAAACACAGCCTTGAACCCCTGACGATCAGCCCATGTCTGCGCGGCCGATTTCGTTTTGAACAGTTTCAGTTCGCCTTCTTCGGTGAAGCAGAACACATACGTACGCCGGCTGTTCCAGCGGCGGAACTCGATGGTTTTGCTCATTCGTCTTCTCCGTCTTCGGCCCCAAGCGCTCTCCCAACGAAATCTGTCTCGCGTAGCACTGGCGCATCCAATGCCTTGTGCATCTGATCCAGTATCCAAGTCGGGTTATCGCCCTCCGACCATTGCACGGGAGTGGGGTTTTCTGTGTAGGCCCATGGTACGCCAGTATCGTCGTAATAGACTTCGTGAATAGAGCGCCATTTTTCGCCGTTCGCTTCGTGCTCGATTACTCGATGATTCCAAATCATGCCCACTCCAATTTTTCAGGCGCGGCCGGATACATTTCGAGCGTCGCCAGATCAATGAATGTGAAATGCCCCGTGCGCGTCCATCCCGCAGTATCAATGTGATAGACGTTGCCAAGCACGGCAGGACGCTTGATGGGAGTATGGCCGACGATGACTGCCCTAACATCCGGAACACCCGAGCGATCCTCCGACTGAATGCGATCGCGATTCCAGAGGCAATCGTCAGTGATGGCCCGGAGCTTGTTCTTGCTTGTCACCTGGGCGAAGGCCTCGATCATGCCGCTCCACGTCGATCCTGCCACGTCCGCATGCACGATGCCGACGAGTCCGCCATCAGTCTCGACCTCGATTGCATAGGGCAGCATGACCATTGCATCGGCAAACGGGATCTGTTCTTGTGGCAGTTTGCAGACGAGCCACGATCCACCATTCATCAGGTAGTGATCGGCATCACGCGTTCCATGCGTGAAGCGAATCGCCATGTCCTCATGGTTGCCCTGCACCGGATGGAACCACGGCTTCTCCAGCCACTCAAGCACACGCTCCGATTCGGGACCGCGATCCACTAGATCGCCAACTGAGAACAGACGGTCGCGCGATTCGTCGAAGCCAAAATCAGTGAGGGCAGCTTCGAGTTTTCCGAAACATCCATGAATATCACCGACTGCGAGATCTCGACCAGTCTCGTTCTTTTCGTAGCGCTGTACGAACACGTTTTTCAAGCGGTTCTCCTACCAATCTGAGCTGCTGCTAGACGATCCCGTGTCAAAACTGCTTGATCCACTATCGCAACTGCTGCTTCCTGAATCCCATGAAGTGGAGGCACTGCTGTAATCGTGGCTATGACTCGACGAGCAATCGTGACTGCTCGATGTCGTCGATGCATCGTAGTTACTACTTGATGACGAGTCCGAAGCCGAATAAAGCGACTGAGAGTAGAGTGCCTGATGCAGAGGACTGAATGGACTCAGTGGATTTAGAGGATTCGTCAGATCAGTTGGATCATCCGCCCGCAGCGGCTGATATCCACTATTGATGGGGCGGGGGGATGTTGCGATTCGTGCGTTTGTCGCCAAGGAACCCGAAACGGAATTCTTGCTACCCCGTTTCATAAATCTCTTAAACAGTTTCATGCCACCTCCAATGTACCGTTCTCGATCAGCGCGACGAGCGTGCGCGCCACCATTTCGTCTTCGTACCGGCGTCGTTCGTCTTTCGTTAAGACGCCACCTTGGTCTAACTTTGAATGGCACGTTACGCAAAGTGCCATCAAGCGTGCGTCGCTTGCCTTGATCGAAAGCCCCTTTCCTTGATTGGAATGCGCCGCCTGCGTCTGCCCCTCACGACCGCAGTCAACGCAAGGAAGGGCGGCGACGGCGCGGCGCAACTTCTCGCTTCGGAACGTCTTTTGCTTTGGAAAGCCGATCACGCGCGCCGTCATCGCACCGCCCATTCACTCACCACCAAAAGAAACTGAAGCAGGCAAAATCCCCATCCGACTGCAACCGCTTTGTTTTCTGGAGTGGCCCGAGCGAAAAACATGCATGCTACTAATCCAACAAAAAATGGTGCATTCACTTCCATCCCCTTTGCTGACAGCACTTTTGCCATGGTCCGCGAATGATGCGATGAAACGCCTCTGCGGCTGCTTCGTTATGGTCGAGTTCTGCTCTGCTTTCGATGTCGCATTGCTCGCGCATCCATTGGGCAATGTCGTCGGCAGCATGACCAACCCGCCATATCACCCCATATTCAGATGCGACAAACTCATGGAAACGTTCGTCGGCGCATAAGCGTCCAGCAAGTACCGCAAGCGCACCGCCCTTGGCCGTGTTATTTCCCTTGGCCGTGTTATCGCGTTGCTCAAAGTTGGCTTCCAGCGGGGCAAGCGCCACTGGCATATCTATATTCGGAAACAATGCCCAGAACGTCGAGCGGAAACGTGGATCAATGTCGATCTGAACACGGATCGTTCCATCCGACATCTCCTTAATAGCGCGACGCGTGCCGCTGATTGCTTGCGGATCGCTCATGCCTTTGCTCCCACGAAGAATCGAATCACTCGTTGCTGAATCGGACGGCGGGGTTCCCACAACGCAAATCCACTTGTGCGCCGGCAGATGCCACCATATTTTGCTTCGGTTGAGCAAAACCATCCGGTTGCTTGGCATTTCCAGAATTCGCGCACCAAACCGTGACGATGTGCGCAGGTAGCGCAGTTACGTTCGTCGCTCATACCTTCCTCCCCACGCACTCAGCCAGCGCAAGTTCTTCCAGCTTCTCGGCCTGCTGCTTCAGTTGGGTCACGAGCGCTACCGCGTTCGGATTGTTCAAAAATCCCTTGGCCGACGCCTCGTTGATCTGATGCGTCAGGTTGCTGATGGTGACCACATAGTCGGCGGTGTTTGATTGCATATATCCCCCCGTGTTAAGGAGCAATATTCCAGATAATTTTTGCGCCGCCAATTAGCACAAGCAGCCCACCGCCATAAAACATTACCGTCCATACATCTGACCATCTACTTTTGGTCCAATGTAACGGGTTTGCCCGGCTCATCGCAATTATGCAAACCCAACCAATAACCCCCATCACAAGTCCAATCGCGATCATGCCTTTCTCCACTCTCTAAATCTCTCGAATCCGCGCCGCACGCAATACGATTTTGCAAACGACACGGCCGTAAAAATCCCCGTCAAGCTCATGTTGTCGATCAGGCTCACTCTCATCCCATAGCGGGGAAGCACAATGTAGTTCGTGACCATGCCGAGCACGCATCCCGCTATCGCGCTCGTGCCTGCCTCGATCATCGAGACTCGACGGGATTGCATTATTTGACCGTGATGTCCGGAACAATCACCGAAGGCTTGAACACAACCTTGTAGTGGTACGCGCTCACGTCAGCCGACTCGACCTGTTCGACGAAAAACGTCACGTTGTCCGACAAGCCGAGAAAGTGCTTCTTGTAGCTGTTCGGCCCGGTCTTACACGTCACCGAGAGCTCACGCGCTTTGTCGTTGTTGCCGAGCGAGCACAGCCCCTCGATCGACAGCATGTAGTCGCCAGTAATGCCGTTGTAGAACACGATGCGGCGGTTGACTTGGAAGTTGTCGGCAGCTTGTGAGAGGTTCCGTGATGCCACATCGGCATCATTGCATCCTGCAAGCACCGAGAGACATGCGGCCACAAAAATAGCTTTCTTCATGCTTCCTCCAGTTATTCGTCTTTGATCGACATCGATTGTTGATAGACACGCCCCGGTATGCCTACAGGCGCAGGCATTAGACCAGCCGCCACAGCGAATGGATTTACGAATCGCGGACGCTCGCCATTCGCGAGCGTATTCATGCGTCGCCGATTGCGCTTATCTCGACAAAGTTCTGAATTAGTCTTGGCTGCCGGAACCGGTGCGTTTTCTCCCGGACCGAATTCAAACACCGGAACATAGCTTCCGCCATGCTTACGCCTGCGCCAATCGATAACATGGTATGCCCCTTTCTTCCCGGCCCATTTTGGCTTGACATGTGCACATACGGCAGATCGCGTAAGCCTCGTGCGTTCAGCCAGCTCAGGTATCGTTCCAGGCGACTTCTTCAATTCAGCAAGTACAACATCAAGCGCGAACGGTTTTACTCCTCGATCAGAAAATGGCCGAGGCCCGAGCTTAAGGGCATGCGCGTGATTGACCACGGCTCCATAGCTCCGGCCGCCGAAGAGGTGAAGATTGGCCTTCAAGTTTTCCTTGCCAAGCCAAATCCGGATCAAATCGGCATCCTGTTGTTCGGTCCAGTCCATCACGCCACCCCCAATTCACACTCATGCGTTGCATACATATGCCCCTCGTTGGCTCGCTTCACGATGGCCTTAAGCGCCTTCTTAATCTCGCCGCGATTCGCAAGTGCGCATTGCTGGTCGTGCAGTTCGAGCGCAATCCGCATGTGTTGGATGCCGGCGCCATCGAATGCCCATTGCCCCGTGCGGTCGGCGCGATATTTCAGATCCATCAGCGATTCCATCGCGCTCTTGATCTCGGGTATGTATTCCGCGCCATAGCCCTGTTCTGCGAGGACAAGGGCAACGTTCATCGTGGCGGCCAAAACATACCAATCCTCTTCATTGCCGCGCTTGAGCATGTTCTCGAAGGAGATGTGGTAGCAGAGGGCGAGGTCGCGTTGCTGATCGTCTTTAAGCGGATTCGCATCGCGGCGATTCTCCGCGCGCGATACGCTGCGCGCGAGCCAACGAGTAGGGTCATACTTGCGACGAGGTTTTTTCGTTCCGGCCATGATTCATCCCCTATGAAACGTCAACGATGCGATGCTTCCATTCATGTGCTTTGGGGTCCCACTTCCATCCGATCACCCAAAGCGTCCAGCCCAACTTCCGTACTTCTCCGATATGTTCGGAGTCTGCGATCTTCTTCACGCGCGCCGGGACATTCGCCCAACTGGTTGGTTGCAGCCCGATCACCTCGCCGTCACGAATCGCGATCTGATCCAAAAATCCGAAAAGGTCAACCCGGATTCGAGCTCCAGGTATCCATCGCTCCACCGTCCAAACCAACCATCCATCCTTTTGCAGCATTTCCGCAGTCAGTGCGGACGGTGATCGCTTCAATCTGTTACTCCATTCGTACTGCTTAGTTCGTTGCATGGATTTCTTCGCGTTTTCGGTAACGCTTATGCGTCTACCGTGTCTTCTAGTTCGCCCACATATGGATGAGGGATTCCATGTGTCGCGCAGAATACTGCCAATCCGTTGCCATGATTCTCCGCGTAGCCGGCTCGATGGGCTTTGGCCAGCGATGAGAGGTAGTGAGTGAACTCGACCGGTGACTCACGAAGCGCGACCTTCACGTAATCCTTCATCGACTCCTTCCAGTCGTAGTACCACGCCAGATATTTGAGATCTTGGAGAAGTTCCGGAGATATTCTCATCAAAAATCCTCCAGATCGACTGCTGCGCCATCGACTGGATACTTCCGAGGTAGTTGGCCGCGATTCTCGACATACTGCATGGAGGGCCCATCAAACCAAAATCCAAATACACCCTCATAATCGCCATTTCGCTGCTTCTCAAGCGACAGGTAACAATCGGGTTCGGCCATCACGGCATCTGCTTCATCGCGCTTGAGCTTCAGCTTCTCGCTACCCACCGCTTCCTTCCGCTTATTACGCCAAACTATGAACAGGTTGTCCGCAAGGTCGGTGATAGAGCCACTTCCCTTGATGTCGAACTTTCCCGGACGATCGTATTCGCTGCCAGCTTTCTTCACGTGCGCTATCAGATGAATGTGAGCGCCAGTGTCCTGAGCGATGGCCGTCAGCGAGTTCACGAAATCCTTCTGGCCGTTGTAATCATCGTCCCCAGGAACACACTTCATGAGATTGTCAATCACGAAGTGCTGGATTCGATAATTCTCGACTGCGTATCGGACGACGGCCAACATCTTTCGAGGCTGCACACTCCCGGTATGGTCATAAAGCCACAGGCGGTCATCGGTCCAGCTATGCATGCTGCGGATGAATTCCTGAGACGGGCGCGAATCGCCGGCTGCCTGTTTGGTCATGCGCAACATCGTCTTCTCGGGCTTCATTTCCAGTGATGCGATGCAGACCCTCTGGTTCTGGAGGCAAAGGTCAAGCGCTACCTGGCTTGTCAGCATCGACTTCCCATGACCATTGATACCACCCCAGATCGTAAGTTCAGCAGGACGAAACGCAAATCGACCTTCGGTCTTGAGCCAGCCAAGCTGAACATCGGGCGTAGCGGCTCGGGTGTAGAGCGCCGCGATAACGCCTTCGGACCATTCGCTCGCCGGCCGGATCTTATGAACATCTTCCGGCTCCGACATGTAATCGGACAGGTTTATCTTGTCGCCGTCGATGATCTGCATCTCAGAAACCCATCCCCATAAATTCCTTCGTTTGCCAGTCGAACCAAGGCATCAGCTCGATCCCCAGCGATTTCGTCCGCGTCTTGTGGATCATCTCTTGTGTCTCGGCGGGGTACGCGAAATAGACTTGCGCCCCGATCTTGCGGTCTATGTCCCAAATCGAAAGAGACTTAGGACGCTCGTTGCGGATAGCTTTCAACTGGCTCGCAACCGCCTGACCGCGCTTTGCAAATGCGATCAGGTCAAGTCCTACAGCCCACCGCCAGTCATAGTCTCGATCGTCCTTCGCATACACCGTGAACCCATCGTCTTTCGCCACGATGCGCCCGATGAAGGACACCAGCACCCAAGACGCGGGCTGCTTGCCTTGCTCGCGTAGCGATGCGATTGCGGATGCGTTGGCGGCCATCACAGGTACTTCTCCCCACTTCCATACTTGCTAGCACCCCCGTGCGGAGGGCCAAGCTGACCAACGTAGCTCGCAAACTTCGTTGCGTTGAACAGTGTTTCCGGACGGAGGTATTTCGACCATTTCGAATCGTTCAGCCACTCGTCGACTTTTGCATCTATCACGTCTCGGCACTGCTGCTCGGTCGCCCCCTCCTTCAGTCTGGCAAGGATCAGCCTCAAATTCGATTCGACGGGCTGATAAGCGCGATCAGCTTGTTCGTTCAGATAGCCAAGAATTCGACGAGCAGTGTCGGGCATGCCCGACGTATTACCGTCTCCGTCTCCGTCTCCGTCTCCGTCTAAGTGAGCATCTTCCGGAATCTGCTTAGCATCTGCTAACGGCTGCTTATCGCCCGCTGCCGGATTCGGATATTTGCTTTCCTTTGCCCGGATCTGTTGCCTAAAATCAGCAAGCTCTAAGTACTGCTTAGCAGACACCTCATAGAGCGCTACAAGTCCTGCTTTCTGAATCTCTTCCAACCAAACGGCGATATCCGCATCTTTTACGGTGTCGAGTCGCAGCGGATAGCACGCCGCTCGAAGCAATTTCGGATTTGCCGAATACCGACCGAAGTCATCCACAACCGACATGAGGCGCCGGTAAAACACCTCGCCCTCTGGGCTAAGCAGATCGACGCGCTCGCTCGTCAGGATTCCCTCGCGAAGGATTCGTACTGGCACTCACTTTCCCCTGATCATCCGAATCATTGCCAGACAGAGCATGTGTGCTTGCTGGCGCTTGGCTTGCTTGCTGCGGAGGTGGCCGATGTTTCGGGCCATGTCCATCTGCTTCTGCTGTTCCGACGTTTTAGCGTTCAGAAGGTCGGGCATACAAACCTCCAGGCACCACCGAACGCAAAACTGATCACGAAAACCATGAATAGGTCGATGAAGCTGATCATGCTGCTGCCTCCAATGCGGCGACCTTCGCGCCGTCCTTTCCAGATCGGCTGTAGATGAACTCTTCAGCCGTCTTGTCCTTCTTCTGCTGGTTGCATGTGACGCACGAAGCGACAAGATTGCCTGGTTCATTCCCGCCGCCAAGCGCCTTTGGCATCATGTGCTCTACATGCCATTTGCCATGAAGATCTAGCTCGGCCGAGCAATAGTGGCAACGACCTCCCGACTTCTGGAAAATCTGCGCGCGGCGCGTACCGACACGTTTAGGCATTGGCTTGTCCGGAACACGACGGACGGATTCAATCTCAGCTATAGCCAGCGCAATCTCAGAATCGCGCTTAGCCGAAACGGTCCGAATCAGCTCGGCAACGCTGTCATACGACTTCGAAAGAAATCTGCGGGCCATCGAGAGAGCGACTGCCTTCGATTCTCCAAGGCCGATCACTGCCAAACTTTCTTGGTGCATGACGACATAATTGACCGCAAAGAGGCCACGCTCGATCGAGCAATAGGATCGGAGCCGATAGGCGCGGTGCCCCCATTGTTGGCCGATCAATTCAAGACCCGTGCTCAGATTGACCCGTTGGACGGCGTCGGAAACTTCCGCCAATACCGCAACGATTTCTGCGTTAATCGTCATGCCGCCCTCTGCGCAATGACTTCTTCCATGATCGTCAAATTGGCTTGACGAGCCATCCATTGCTGGACTCCCCAGTTGCCAACCGTTGCAGCCCATTCTTTCAGGCGCTCTGCGGGAAGATCTCGCCGTGTCGGCTTGTCATCTGCCTGCAGATAGTCCGAGACGTGGGATGCGTAGCAGCCGATGCATTCAGCCAAGGTTCGCTGCGTCATCCCTTTGGAGCGTCGGTTTGCCCACGACACGCGGACGATTTCCCGATAGCTCTTGCACTTCGATACAGCGTCAGCCGGCAAGAACGACGGACCATTCACAACACCGCCAAACAGCCCCAAGTCACTCATTTCTTTCACCTTTTTATAAAAATCAATCGCGTAACCGCTTGAATCACCGGTTGTGCATCGCGTCAAATGAAGGCGCCACATAGGACGCCTAATTTCATGAACTACCTAACCGACCCGCAAAACGCCAGCCGGCATGCTGTAAAAAAGAGCGATGCGAACATCGCTCAAACCATCACACTTCGGGGTGGAGTGTGTGGAGACCACCTGCATCAAGACGGCTACTTTTCGGCCGCCTCAGAAATTTCGTTGCCGGATGATTCAACCGGCCGGAAAGCATCCGGGAATGCCACCTTGAGGAACCTCAGCCACGGCTTCGGGATTCCGTGCTTGCGCCAACCGGACACGGACGGATCTTTGATGTCGCAGATATCTGCAACAGCTCCAGTCCCGCCGAGGCGATCAATGACAATGTTCGGATCAAGTTCCATGTGACTTTTCATCAAGGTACGCCTCCATTTTAGGGCGGCCTAATGAAAAGTGCAAGGGGAGCCTAAAGGTTTTTCGTTTAGCCTAGCCTAATGAATACATGGAACACGCGCCTCGCCAAAGCATTGGCTGAGAGCGACTACAACCCCAATTCTTTTGCCACCGCGATGGGGGTATCCGCCCCCACTGTCGCCGGGTGGATTGGTGCCGCCAGCATCACGCCGACCAAGCACATCAAATCTGAGTTGATGCTGAAGGCGTGCGATTTGCTCAACATTCGCCCACACTGGCTAATTCTCAACCAAGAGCCAATGCGGCCAGACCGTCCCACAAACATCAGCGATGAGATGCTGACTCTAATCATGGCTCTCGTTGACATAGATCATGATGGCGGCCAAGAGCGCGAGGATGTCATCGAGCTACTAGGAAGATTGCTGCGGAGCAGGATCGAATACCCGAAATTAGCTGTATCTGGCAAGCGTAAACCCTAGTTAATTGGCGGCTGGGACACGTCCATTATCTACTGGCAGCAAACAGTAAGATTCATACTAATGGCCGAAAGCGAGCGAGGCGAACCGTGGGAAAGACGAACAGCGGGCGGTCTGGCGCCATACCAATTGAGCGGGGTAGGAAGATAAAAGGTATGCGCGCTACATCGAAGGACATATATGAGGATCACCAGAAGGCGATGCTACGACGCTTGCTGCGATCCCTGGAAATGTTGACGGACATGGTTCGTGATGCAACCGTCAAGTAAATTGGCCCTGGGCCGCTAAGCCGCGCAAGCGGCTTTATTTTTGCCCTCAGCTTTAGGGCGACCTAAAAAAGTTCTTGACCTCGGTTTTAGGGTGCCCTAAGATTCAATCACACCGCAGCACAACGTCACGACAGACGAACAACCGAGGAGCCGGACATGAGCACGCAAGACCTGATCACCTGGATTGACAGCCACGGCACCGCAGAGCCGACGATCGACAACGGCGACGGCACGCTGAACGTTTCGTGCGTGTCGGTTGCGGCTGATCGTCGCGTATTCACCGAATACTCGACCATTCCGGCGACGCTCAAGGCCGCTCGCGACTGGCTCGGCTATTAAACCGCTCCCGCTACAGGAGAAAGACGCAGCACAAGATCGAAATCCCCGGAGGAAGTTTGAGCCGGGTGATCCAGTGGTTATGCCACTGCTGATGAGATCAAGCGCCAACGGGCGCGCCGTTCCGGTGACAGCGGGCGGGTTCTTTAACAACGTGGACGAATGTTAGTCAGGGCGCGTCACCCGGTGCTCGTTGAGCGGCGCTTGGGACGATCCCACTGATAAAGCGTGGGTGGCGCGCCCTGACGACATTCGATCCACAACGCAAGAGATAGAACATGCTCATAGCCCGAAAGGGCGGATAGGCACAGGGCTCAACCCGTTACCCCTGAGAAGAACCGAAGATCGACGGCTACTACCTCATCGCCTGGCGTCCAGAGGCGCTATAGAACGATTGCGGTAGTTGAAGACTTGCATCGGTAGCCGGAGCCTGCATAGCAGGGTGTAGCCGGCGCCGATGCGGGCACGCAGTTCTTCTGAGAAGGCCGCTGAACTCCCTGCACGGACGAGTAACCGCGAAACCGATCCACCTTAATTCCCAGTCCCTCGTGGCGGGTTGGTGCAGTAGGTTAGCCGAAATCCGCTGTATAGCAACAGCGCCTTCTCAGAAGCATTGCAAGCAGTTTGAGTGGATGGCGCTGTGCGGCGTTGAATGCAGAAACGCTACCCTGTCTGACGGGGTATTCCGACACCCGGAAGAGCCGCAGTAGCGACCGGCCACAGCGCCATCCACTGAAGCTGTTTCGGACAAACAACGGAGGAAATATGAAAGTTTTGCTCGTTTATCAGAATGTGCCGGAAAGCGTGGATTGGCTTGTCGTTCCCAATCCGAGCGCCGAAGACCTTGAAATTTTGAACGCTGCTCACGGCAGCTTCACGAATTCTTGTAATACCGACGATGCAACCGAGGCTGCGCTCGACAAGATAAGTTATTTTCTATGCGATCCGCATCAAAAGGATCTTTATGCGACAGATTATTTGCATAAAGCTGGCGCTGATTTCGGGAAATGGTATCGCTTCAAGATCGACGAAGCCGAACTGCCGAATACTGCAGGAATTGACAAAGTATTCACTTGCGGTTTTCTGATGTAATGGGTGGGAGCCTTGTGCTCCCATCAAGCAGCTTGAGCGGTAGGTAGCGTGGAGCTTAGACGGGTGAAGGCAGCACGAGTAAGCCGTCGATATGAGAAACGCTTGAAAACTGATGGACATGACAGGCCATCGGTCCTACCGATGAAGCTGTTTTAATGCAGCTTAACTGCCGGAAGGTGGGCTGATACGCAGCCGATGACCCCTTGGGTGCCGCATTCTCCCGAGAAGGTGACTCCGTATTAGTTAGGGAATGCCGGCTGGCCCTCGTTATCGGGCCGCCCCACAAAGGCACCCTACACAAGCAACCCTCAGACATTGATGGCCGGGCCTCGTCAACCATATAACACGCTTAGGGATGAAACTTCATAACCGCTGCCTGATGCAGAATCTGTCGGCTGCTTGACTGGGCTGCTTTATCAGTCACGAATTTAGGAATCCATATGTACATCACCCTTGCCGCACTGATTGCATCGCTCTGTCTGTTCGGCTGGGTGGTGTACCGGGAATTTAGGAAATTTGATCGAGTGCCGAGTTTGTGAACGGCGCACATTCAGGAAATAACACTTAGGGGATTGAGATGAGCCAGAACGAAGAGGTTGTGACGAGCTACAAAGGCTTCGACGCAGACATGAAGTGCCGTGGCTTCCAGTACGCGGCCGGCGAGGAATACGCCCACACGGGTGATGTCGAAGCCTGCGCGTCCGGATTCCACGCCTGCGAATACCCGCTCGACGTGCTTCGCTACTATCCGCCGAACACGTCGCGCTTCTTCGTTGTCGAGCAGAGCGGCACGCTCGCGCGCCATGGCGAAGATTCGAAGATCGCGAGCTCGAAGATCAAGATCGGTGTCGAGCTGACCCTCCCGGGTCTGATTAAGGCGGCGGTCGAGTACACATTCAGCCGCGCGAAGCCGATCGATCCGAATTCACCAGCATATTCGACTGCTGAGAATGGTCTGGCAACGGCCAGCGGCGACAGCGGCGCGGCAACGGCCAGCGGCGACAGCGGCGCGGCAACGGCCAGCGGCGACAGAGGCGCGGCAACGGCCAGCGGCGACAGCGGCGCGGCAACGGCCAGCGGCGACAGAGGCGCGGCAACGGCCAGCGGCGACAGCGGCGCGGCAACGGCCAGCGGCGACAGAGGCGCGGCAACGGCCAGCG
>NZ_JAUJRI010000007.1:0-351557 GCF_030504405.1 Burkholderia sp. AU44665
TTTGAACACTACAATGAGCGCCACCCGCACAAAGCCCTGAAATACCGCTCGCCTCGCGAGTTCAGGCGTAATGCGGTGTCATCAACCTAACGGTGTCCGCGTGTCCTGAGTTACAGGGGCAACTCCAATCCCACGGCAGCCGTCCCTCAGAAATGCTCCATTCGACACCCCAAACCAGCCCTTACTCACCCACCTTAAAAGCCGAAACCAGCTTGGTCAATTCCGCCGCTTGCTGCTTCAAACTCTCCGCTGCCGCCGCGCTTTCCTCGACCAAAGCCGCATTCTGCTGCGTCATCTGATCGAGCGACTGCACCGCATCCCCGATCTGATCGATCCCGGCACTCTGCTCCAGGCTAGCCTCTGCAATCTCGCTCATCATCGCGCTAACGCCCTGAACCTGCGAGACAACATCGCTCATCACCTTCCCCGCCTCACTCACTAGCCGCGACCCGGCACCCACCGTCCCCGCGCTATGCTCGATCAGCGATTTGATCTCCTTCGCCGCCTGCGCACTACGCTGCGCCAGATTCCGCACCTCCGAAGCGACAACAGCAAACCCACGCCCCTGCTCCCCCGCCCGCGCCGCCTCCACCGCTGCATTCAACGCCAGAATATTCGTCTGAAACGAAATACTGTCGATCATCACGATGATCTCGGAAATTCGTTGCGAAGCGTTACTGATCTGCTCCATCGTCGTCACGACCTCGCCCACCACCTGCCCGCCACGCGCCGCCGTATCCGCCGCGCCGTTGATCATCTTCGCGGCCGTCGTCGCCGTCTCTGTGTTGTTGCGCACCACGGCCGTGATCTCTTCCATCGACGAAGCCGTCCGCTCCAGGTTGCTCGACTGCGCTTCGGTGCGCTCGCTGAGATCCGCATTCCCCGAAGCAATCTGCGCCGACCCGGTCGCAATCGACGCCGAAGCTGCACGAATCCGATGAACCAGCGTCGACAGCGACGACACGAACCGATTGAACGCATCCGACAACTGCCCGATCTCGTCCTCACTCTCCACCGCCATGCGGCGCGTCAAATCGCCCTGACCGCTGGCAATCTCCGACAGCAGCGTCGCCGCGCGGCGAATCGGCGCGGCGATCGCACGCCCCACCAGCCAGATCACGAGCAGCGCAACCCCAAGGCCCACCACTGCCGCGACCAGCGCCGCGCTGCGGATCGCACGCGTCACCGGCCCGAGCAGTTCGGCCTGCGGCACCTGGACGACCACATACGCATTCAGCTCCGGAATGAACGACGTCGCGATGAAGCGCGCGCCGCCATCGCCCTCGTAGCTCAGGTACGCATACGGCTTGCCTGCAAGCAACGTCGCCGACGCATCACCCGGCAGCCCCGGCTCATCCTTCAGAAAATGCTTGCCGTCGATCAGCGACGTAACGCGATGCATCATGATCGCGCCGTCGGGACGCACGAGATACGCAAACCCGGTCTCGCCGATCCGGTAAGCCGAGATACCCTTCGCGAGCGCATCGACGGACAGGCTCATGCTTGCCGCGCCAACCGGCACGCCGTCGAGTTCCACGCGGCTGTTGATGAACATCATGTATCCGCCGACGGTCACTTCGCGATCCATGTTCACGTCGAACGCCTTGCCGGACGACAGGAAGCTGGTGAGCCACTGATCCTTGTCGGTCACCTTCCGCTGCAGGCCGGCTTCGTTGTAGTAGTTGCCGCTCTTCACCGACACCCACTGCACGGACGCGGCTTTCTGCTCGTCCTTCACGTTCTTCGCGAACTGGATCCAGTTACGCGTGCCGGCATCGGGTTCGCCGTCGGCTTCCCATTGCAGCAGGAACGCATCGCGCGCGAGAATGCGCGACGCGGCGATCGGGCCGGCCATCTGGCGCTGCACGTCGGCGCGAATGCCGTTGACAGCGGTCGGCAGTTCTTCGCGGACGACGCGATCGCGCACCGCGTTGCCGATCAGACGAACGCTGAGCCCGCTCGAAATCGCGACGAACACGAGCAGGCAACTCGTCATGCTGAGAATCAGCTTGTTCTGAATGGAAAGCTTGCGCCAGAAATGCATGGGGAACCCTCGATAACCGCTCGGTCTGAGCCAGATTGGGTTATCGGCATGCGGGCGCAGAACCGCATCGCTGATTTCAGATAGCGATCATTCGAGATTCGTTATGTTGTTGTCGGGCTGGCATATGCGGCCGCCTATATAGGCAGAAACGGCGCAACCTGAACGCCAATCAATTCGCGACGGAAATCGTCACGCGCCGGTTTCGCGCTCTTGATGCCGCATCGTCCCCCGCGACGAGCATTGAAATGCCTGCCACGATCGCCCGCGTCAGGTCAGAACTCCATATCGAGTTCGTCGATGTCTTCGTGCTCGGCCTTCGCCGCGTCGATCCACTCGGCGACGAACGGGTGCGCGAGCACCTGCATGCAGTACTCGGCGACGTCCGGTTCGAGCTTCACGTCATAGGTCAAAAAGCGCGTGACGACCGGCGCATACATCGCGTCGGCGATGCCGATCTCGGCCCCGAACAACCACGGGCCGCCGTACTCGGCCAGGCACTCGCGCCAGATCGTCACGATCCGCTCGATGTCGTGCTGCGCGCGCGACCAGATCCGGAAGCCGGGGAAATGCCCCCGCAGGTTCATCGGCAGCGCGGATCGCAATGCGCTGAAGCCGGAATGCATCTCGCCGCAGATCGACCGGCAATGCGCGCGAGCATGGCGTTCGTCGGGAAGCAGCCGCGCCTGCGGCCTGATCTCGTTCAGGTATTCGGCGATCGCGAGCGTGTCCCACACCGCGTTGCCGTCGTGCGTCAGGCACGGCACGAGGATCGACGGCGACAGCAGCAGCAGCTCCGCGCGCGAAGCGGCATCGATCGGCACGCTGATCGTCTCGAACGCGAGCCCGCTCAGCTTCGCGAGCAACCAGCCGCGCATCGACCACGACGAGTAATTGCGGCTGCTGATGGTCAGCGTCGTCCGTGCGTTGGATTCCATGTCGCTCACCCTGCTGAATGTCGTTCGTGCCCCTGCACCGTAAACGGACGCGCCGCATGACCGCGCGCACCACGCCCGTGCAATCCGCTCGCCGAAGTGGCGCACCGTCACACGGCATCGCGACAGGTGTCGCGCGCCCGACCAGCAAGGCAATGCATCGCCTTCGCCCGCTCATCACCTACCGCGCGCGTCGCCGCGCTCCCGAACCGCTGCAACGCGCGTGCCAGCCGCATGCTGGCATACGGCTTGCCTCGTTCCCTGCAATGCGGCGTCACGAGCGGCGGTCTGATGAATCTGCTTGCCTATCCGTTTTATCAATGGTCTGCGGAATGCCTGCGCCCGGCGCGTGCATGGGCAGCCGCCACGCGCGCGACGATGTCGCTGTGGCCGCCGGCGACGTCGACACCGACGGGCCGCATGGTCGACGCGCTGTGCGAACTGCTCGAATGCTGCGCGTTCTCGCATCGGCGGCCGCCGTTCGGGATCGCGTCGGTCGTCGTCGACGGCGAAACGGTGCCGATCGTCGAGGAAGCGGCCGCGGCCACGCCGTTCGCGACGCTGCTGCATTTCCGCAAGGCGCGGCCGGTCGCGCGCCAGCCGCGCGTGCTGATCGTCGCGCCGATGTCCGGGCACTTCGCGACGCTGCTGCGCGGCACGGTGCGCACGATGCTGGCCGATCACGACGTGTACATCACCGACTGGCACAACCCGCGCGACATCCCGCTGGCGGCCGGGCGTTTCGGTTTCGACGAATACGTCACACACGTGATCGACTTCATCCGTCACATCGGCCCGGACGCCCACGTGCTCGCCATCTGCCAGCCGACCGTCGCGTCGCTCGCGGCGGTCTCGCTGATGGCGGCCGGCGGCGATCCGGCGCAGCCCGCGAGCCTCACGCTGATGGCCGGCCCGATCGACTGCCGCGTGAATCCGACGAAGGTCAACGCACTCGCGACGAGCCAGCCGATCGAATGGTTCGAGCGCAACCTGATCAGCGTGGTGCCGGCGGGTTTCGTCGGCGCCCAGCGGTGCGTGTATCCGGGCTTCGTGCAGGTCGGCGCGTTCATGTCGATGAACCCGGACCGGCATGCGTCGTCGTTCGCCGATCTGTACTACGAACGCGCGAAAGGCGACCCGGCGAAAGCCGACACGTTGCGGCATTTCTACGACGAATATTTCGCGACGGCCGACCTCACCGCGGAGTTCTATCTGGAAACGGTCGAGAAGGTGTTCCAGCAGTACGCGCTCGCACGCGGCGAGCTGACCGTCGACGGCACGCTCGTCGAACCGGCGGCGATTCATCGCACCGCGCTGTTGACGGTCGAAGGCGAGAAAGACGATATCTGCGCAGTGGGCCAGACGGTGGCCGCGCAGGAACTGTGTTCGGGGTTACCGTCGTACCTGAAGACGCACCATGTACAGACGGGTGTGGGGCACTACGGCGTGTTCAACGGCAGCCGGTGGGAAACGCAGATTTATCCGATCGTGCGGGCGACGATTCACGACAACGAGCCGTACGATCGCACCGCGGATGCGGAAGGCGACACAAGCGGCACCTATTACGTCACGCTGCGCGCGCTGCTCGATGCGCGCACGGCCCGGATCGATACGGCGATTGAAGCGCAATCGGATCACGCGCACTGAACGCGGGTAGTGACACAGTGAATCGCCCCACCGGAAAGGCGGGGCGATGTTTGCATCAGCATCCGGACGACGCGCGAGCGGACCACTCGCGCGCCGGGCCGGCTCGTTACGAGCAAGCCTTGCCGTGCGACGCGTGGTAGCCCTTCGCCTTCGCGTCGGCTTCCGACATGTAGCTGCCGTGCTTGGTCTTGCCGTAGTACTTGTCGGTCGAGCAGTGATAGACCTTCGAGGTATCGTTCGCCCACACCTTGCCCGCGCCGCCGCCCGGCGCTGCGGCCGCGGTCGTCGCGGCGGCGCTCTTCGCGGGTGCGGTGCCCGATGCCGGCGCGGCGGAAGCCGCCGTTGCCGGCGCGGCGGCCGGTGCGCTCGCCGCGGCAGCGGCCGATGCGCCGTACCACGTCTTCACGCCCTTGTGGCCTGCACATGCGCCCTTCTTCGACGCGCCCGAGTAGAACGAGCCGTCCTTGCACAGCCCGGTCGTGCCGGCCGGAGCGCTGGCCGGAACCTGCGCGAACGCACCGATCGACACACCCATGCCGGCGACCAGCGCGGCAATCAACATCGTTTTTTTCATGGTCCTCTCCTGATTTGCCTGAATGATGAAAGCGTCCGGGACCTCCCCGGGAACAGCCACGGTTACCGCACCCAGCGGCACACGCGGTGGTGGTGATGGTCGACGTGGCACACGCGGTGCGAATGCGCCTCGGCCAGTGCCGGCACGAGCACGGCGCAAGCCAGTGCGGTTGCCGTCAGGATCTTCGCGATGCGGTTCATGGTGAAACTCTCCCGGATAGGTCAGCCGGTGATCCGGCTGGTACCTCCTTAACGCCGGTCGTCGACCGGCCGTGCACCGCACCTGCATGCAATTGACGATCTTTGACATCGCGTCGCCAATCGACGGCCGAAGCTGACGAATGTCTTTCCCTTCTTTCCGACTCTTCAGCTTCGGGGCCGTTTGGAATTCGAATCAATAGGCCGAAGCGGAAGGTAAGTCGCGGATGCCGGCGGAGCAATAAAGAACCGCCCGAAGGCGGTTCGTCGAAAACGCACACCCAACCGGCACGCTACGCACCGGCCTCGCCCCACGGCGTCGGCTCCGGCACCGCGCACGGCCCGTCGACGTCGATCGATTTGAAGTCGGCGGGCCCGACGATCTCCAGGTACTCCATGTCCGGCGAGTAGTCGAACAGGTAGTGAACGATCCCCGGCGCCTGATGCACGCAGTCTCCGGCCGCCACCAGCGTTTCCTGTTCGCCGTACATGAAGCGCGCCCAGCCCTTCAGCATGATCACGATATGGAATTCGGCTTCGTGACGGTGCCAGCCGGTGCCCGCCTCCGGTGCATGATTGGCCCTGACGAGTTGCGCGACGACCTTGCCGTTCGTCGCGGCGGCGATACCGAGATCGCGGTACAGGAAGAAGTCGCGCAGGCCCTCGCCTTGAAAGGCGGTGTCCTGCGGCTTCACGTGGGAAAAAGCAGTGGTGGTCGGCGTGCTCATCGCGGTGCTCCTTCATCGAAAGGATCACGCGAGACAAGCATTTAGCGTTCCAGTTTGCGGCGGCGCGAAACGCGCGCGGGCTTACTTCAACCGTCCCGACAGAAACTGCCTGAGCCGCTCGCTCTTCGGATTCACGAGAATCTGCTGCGGATCGCCCTCTTCCTCGATCTTCCCCTGATGCAGGAAGATCACGTGGTTCGACACGTTGCGCGCGAAGCCCATCTCGTGCGTGACGACGACCATCGTGCGGCCTTCCTCGGCGAGCTGCTGCATCACCTTCAGCACCTCGCCCACCAGCTCCGGGTCGAGCGCGGATGTCGGCTCGTCGAACAGCATCACTTCCGGCTCCATCGCGAGGGCGCGCGCAATCGCGACGCGCTGCTGCTGGCCGCCCGACAGGTGCGACGGATACATGCCCTCGACGCGCGGCGCGAGCCCGACCTTCTCCAGATACGTGCGCGCCCGCGCGGTCGCCTCGTCCTTGCCGACGCCGAGCACGGCCATCGGCGCCTCGATCACGTTCTCCAGCACCGTCATGTGCGCCCACAGGTTGAAGTGCTGGAACACCATCGACAGCTTCGTGCGCATCCGCTGCAGTTGCTTCTGGTCGGCCACGCGCAGCGAGCCGTTGCGCTCGCGCGTGGTCTGGATCGGCTCGCTGCCGATCGTGATCTGTCCCGAGCACGGCTGTTCGAGGAAGTTGATGCAGCGCAGGAACGTGCTCTTGCCGGAGCCGCTCGAGCCGATGATGCTGATCACGTCGCCGGCCTTCGCCTTCATCGACACGCCCTTCAACACCTCGTTGTCGCCGAATTTCTTGTGCAGGTTCTCAACGGTAAGCTTGTACATGCTGGGTCCTTCGTTGCGGATCTTGCGAATGCGTTAATGGCTGCGCGGCGCGAGGTACGCGAGCCAGCGCGTCTCGAGCTTGCGAAACGCCCAGATGAGCGCGAACACGACGACGGCGTACAGCACGGCCGCGATGCCGTACGCCTGGAACGACATGTACGTCGCCGAATTGACGTCGCGCGTGACCTTCAGGATGTCGGGCACGGTCGCGGTGAACGCGAGCGTCGTCGCGTGCAGCATCAGGATCACTTCGTTGCTGTAGCTCGGCAGCGAGCGGCGCAGCGCGGACGGCAGGATGATGCGCGTATAGAGCTTGAAGCGCGACATCCCGTACGCCATCCCGGCCTCGATCTCGCCGGCCGACGTCGCCTTGATCGCGCCCGCGAAGATCTCCGTCGCATACGCGCATTCGTTCAGCACGAACGCGAGCAGCGTGCAGTTCATCGCGTTGCGAAAGAATGTGTCGAGGAGCACGTGGTCGTGCACGACCTGCAGGCTGTAGATGCCCGTGTAGCACATCAGCAGTTGCACGTAGAGCGGCGTGCCGCGGAACACGTACGTGTAGAGCCACACGGGGCCCGAGATCCAGCGGTTCGACGACGCGCGCGCGATCGCGAGCGGCACGGCAAGCGCGAAACCGAGCGCGATCGACACGACCAGCAGCCACAGCGTGATCGCGAGGCCGCTGAAGCGGTAGCCGTCGGTATAGAGAAAGTTTTGCCAGTACTGGCTGACGAGTTCGATCACAGTGCAAGCCTCCGGACGCCGACGGAATAACGCTTCTCGAGGTGATGCAACACGACGTTGGACACCGTCGTGATCGCGAGGTAGATCGCGCCCGCGGCCAGCGTGAAGAAAAAGAAATCGAGCGTGCTCTTGCCGGCGTCCTGCGACGCCTTCACGACATCGGCGAGGCCGATGATCGACACGAGCGCGGTGGCCTTCACGAGCACCTGCCAGTTGTTGCCGATGCCGGGCAACGCGAAGCGCATCATCTGCGGAAACAGGATGCGGCGAAACACGCGCCAGCCGCTCATGCCGTACGCGAAGCCGGCTTCGAGCTGGCCGCGCGGCACCGCGAGGAACGCGCCGCGGAACGTTTCGGTGAAGTACGCGCCGTAGATGAAGCCGAGCGTGATGACGCCGGCGACGAACGGATCGATGTCGATCTGGCGCCAGCCGAGCGCGTCGGTGACGTTGTTCAGCAGGATCTGCATCCCGTAGAACAGCAGCAGCATCAGGACGAGATCGGGCACCGCGCGGATCAGCGTCGTATAGAAGGTGCCGATCGACTTGAGCATGCGGTGGGTCGACAGTTTCGCGCTCGCACCGATGAGGCCCAGCACGAGCGACGCGGCGAGCGACAGCACCGCGAGCTTCACGGTCTCGACCGTGCCGGCCCACAGCAGCGGGCCAAATCCTTGGAAGATCATATGAAGAATCCGGAACGATGTGGCTGATCGTCAATAGCCATTAACCGCGCATCAAACGAGTTCTGCGCACTGACTGATGCACCTGCTCATCAGCCCGGGCGCAGCGCGCGGCGCGCGGGCCGATCAACCGCCGTAGACGTCGAATGCGAAGTACCGAAGCGGATCGTCGACCCATCGTTGGCATGGGCACCGATCGCGATGCAAGCGGGGGCAATACTGAGCGCGAGTTTCTTCATGGCGTTCCTGTCAGAGGCGAACTGGGCGGGCCCTGTCGGGCAGCCCGCGCCGGCGCCGCCGGCACCGCGCCCCCGCCGCGAACCCTGCCAACCCGGCGATCGCCCCTTCCGGCGACGCTCAAAGTTGTACATACAACTTTGCCTTTTCCGAGGAATGCCCGGCAATCCGGGTTTATCTCTAGTCGTCGGCGGATTCTTTCACCGATGAAATTTTTCCTTTGTTTTTCAACCAATTGCGCATCACATCAAGCTAAACACGGGACTTCTCCCAACGATCGACCCAGACTAGAGACGCGCCCTCACTTGTCTATACTTATCAAGCCATCGCCAGGTTTCCCGTTCGCCGAGCCGACCGTTCCCGGCCCGACCAGCGGGCGGGCGAATGGCGATTCCGCTGGTGGATGCCCGGGCCGAATCGGCCGCGATTGGCATGTGCGGCGCAAGTTCGCCGTGTACCCGCGCACGCCGCGCAAGCGAATGCCTTTACGAGAAGACCGAACTCGTCGGGGCGGAACCAGGCGGTATCGCGTTTTTACGGGTTCTTTTCGGGGTGGGCGCGAGTCTATACACCGCATCGTCACCGCGCTTCCTAGAATGGGCGCCATGTCCGATATGCGATCTCTGCAGTGCGGAGCACGATGCGAGCCGGGGATGAACACATGAAATCGACCAGAACCGAATGCGCTGCTTCACGCGGTCTGCCGCTCGCCCGTTCGCGGCGTCGTTGTGCCGCGGACCCGCTCGTGCTGCTGTCGATCCGCGTCGAATCGGACGACCTTGCGCTCGTGCGGCGCCAGTTGCATCAGGCCGTCGGCGCCGCGCTCAACTGCTACACGGCCTCGCTCGACAGCCGCACCGGGCGCGCGTGCATCGAGCTCGAAGTCGCGCGCTCGCAGGCGTCGCCCGCGATCCTGTCGATCCTGCGCGTGCTGCCGGCCGCCGAGTTCGGCACGATCCGCCTGTTGCAGCACTAGCCGGCATTCGCCGCCGCGCGTGACACGTGTCACGCGCTCCCGCTTTCATCGATTCGCACACGTGTGCCCGCGCGGGCACGCGTGACGGATCGCCGTTCCCGTCGAAACGGGCCTTTCCAGGAAATACATGCAATGAAAAAAGCAGTTGTCGGAACCCTCTCGCTTGCACTCTTCAGCGCCGCCGCGCACGCGCAAAGCAGCGTCACGCTCTACGGGATGCTGGATGCCGGTATCGCCTATACGAACAACCAGTCTGGCAAAAGCACGTGGCAGCAAGGCAGCGGGCTGCTGTCCAATACGATCTTCGGGCTGAGCGGCAACGAGGATCTCGGCGGCGGCCTGCACGCGCTGTTCCGCCTCGAAAGCGGCTTCAATCTGAACAACGGCACGCAGTCCTATCGAAATACGACGTTCGGCCGCCGCGCGTACGTCGGGCTGCAGAGCGACCGGTACGGCGCGCTGACGCTCGGCCGTCAATACGACGCCGTGGTCGACTATCTCGGCCCGCTCGCGATGGCGAACAACGGCGACGGCAACAACCTCGCGTCGCATCCGTTCGACAACGACAACATCGACGATTCGTTCTACATCGACAACGCGGTGAAATACACGAGCCCGACGCTCGCCGGCTGGCAGTTCGGCGGCCTGTACGGGTTCAGCAACGCGGCCGGCGGCTTCGCGAGCAACCGCGCATACAGCGCGGGCGTGTCGTATGCGAACGGGCCGGTCAGCCTCGGCGCCGCGTACCTGCAGCTCAATCGGGGCGGCCTGACGGCCGGCGGCGCACTGTCGACGAACGACGCGCCGAACTTCCCGGCCGTCCGGCAGCGCGTGATGGGCGCCGGCGGCAGCTATGCGTTCGATCGGCTGACGATCGGCGCGTTGTGGACGCACTCGATGTTCGACGAGACGGCCGCGTCGTCGCTGCCCGGCGCGCTGAACGCGCTGCGCTTCGACAACTACGAGGTCAACGCGCGCTACGCGTTGACGCCGGCGGTCTCGTTCGCGCTCGCCTATACGTTCACCGACGGCCGCTACGACGACGCAACCGGCAGCCACCGGCCGAAGTGGCACCAGGCGACGCTGATGGCCGACTACGCGCTGAGCAAGCGCACCGACGTGTACGCGGAAACCGTGTACCAGCACGCGTTCGGCGTGCCGTCGGGCGCGACGCTCGGGTTCGCGAACGTCACGGGGCTCGCGGCTTCGTCGACGCGCACGCAGGTGGTCGCAACGGTCGGCATCCGGCATCGGTTCTGATCGCGCGCGAGCCGCCGCGGGCCCGCGCTCTGTGCAATCCCGCATGGACGCGCGCGGGCCGAACAGGGATCATTCGGGGAATCCGGGCCGGCGCGCCCGCGAAACCGGTACACTCGGCGCCGGGCGCGCGCCGGATCGGCATTCGGCGGCGGCCCGCCGCCGACTCTGAATCGTGATCCCATGACCACACCGATCTATCAGGAAATCAAGGACTTCATCCTCGCGCGCATTCATGCCGGCGAATGGGCGGAAGGCGACCAGGTGCCGTCGGAGAACGAGCTCGCGCGCGAATTCAACGTCGCGCGGATGACCGTCAACCGCGCGCTGCGCGAACTGACCGCCGAACAGGTGCTCACGCGCACGCGCGGCTCGGGCACTTACGTGGCGTCGCCGAAATACGAGTCGACGCTCGTCGCGATCCGCAGCATCTCCGACGAAGTCGCCGCGCGCGGCCACGGCTATCGCGCGCAGGTGCTGCAGGTCGGCGCGGCCGTCGCCGACGCGAAGCTCGCCGACGAACTGCGGCTCGACGCCGGCAGCCCGATCTTCCATTCGCGCGTGCTGCATTTCGAGAACGACACGCCCGTACAACTCGAGGAACGCTGGGTCAATCCGGCCTGCGCGCCCGAATACGCGCTGCAGGACTTCACGACGACGACGCCGAACCAGTACCTGACGCGCGTCGCGCCGCTGCAGCGTGTCGAATACCGGATCGAGGCCGCGATGCCCGACGCCGAAACGCGCCACCACCTGACGATGGACGATCGCGAGCCGTGCCTGCTGCTGCACCGGCGCACGTGGTCGCAAGGGATGGTCGCGTCGGTCGCCAATCTGTGGCACCCGGGCAGCCGTTACCGGTTCACCGGGCATTTCTGATGCCGATGCGCGCGCTCACCTCGCGCGCGGTTGCGCGCATCGTTCGATCGCGCTGACGGCCAGCTTCAAGCCATCCTCCCGCGCGAGGCGCGCACCGAGCTCCGTCGCACGCGCCTTCGTGTCGCCGCGCTCGGCAAACGCGATCGCCCGCGCCAGCGCGGCAGCGTCCATGCGCCTGCCGGCGATCGGCGCATCGGCGACACCGAGCCGCTGCAGCCGGTTCGCCCAGAAGAACTGATCGCCCGCGAACGGCACGACCACCGACGGAATGCCGGCCCGCGCCGCCGAATGCGTGGTGCCCGACCCGCCGTGATGCACCGCCATCGCGACGCGCGGGAACAGCCAGTCGTGCGGCGTGTCGTCGATCACGCGGATGTGCGCGGGCAGCAGCGACGCATCGATGCCGCTCCAGCCCGGATAAAACAGCGCGCGCCGGCCGGCCAGCGCATGCGTCAGCGCGGCGGCCAGCGCCGCACGATCGAAGCCGGCCATGCTGCCGAACCCGATGTACACGGGCGGCTCGCCCGCGTCGAGAAACGCCGACAGGTCGGGCGGCGGCGCCCATGCATGCGCATCGATTCGCCACTGGCCGCATGCGTGCACGTTGGCCGGCCAGTCGGCCGGGCCGGACAACAGCGCCGGCGACACGCCATACAGCATCGGATGATCGGTCCACACGCGCTTGCGCGGCGGCAATCCGCATACGCCGGCGCGCGCGGCATTCGTCGACTTCCTGAACGCCTGCCACAGCAACGCGTTCACGAGCCGATGGCTCGCGCGATTCAGCCCGCGCGGCAACTTCCCCGGCGGCAGGAACGGAGACGCGAATTCGGCGGTCGGCGTGATCGGGATCATGCCCGTGCCGATCGCAGGTATGCCGCGATATTCGGCGACCGACAACCCGACGAACGATGCAAGCCCCGACACGAGAAGCGCGTCGCGCCCGGCCGACGCGTCCGCGACTTCGCGCATCCACGCGGCCGTGTTCGCATTCGCGATCGCGGCAAGCGCCTTCGACGTATCGTGGAAGCCGCCGCGCCCGCGCACCGCATCGGCCAACACGCCTTCCGGCGCAATCGCGCGACGGATGTCGCCGGACAGCGGCGCCGACGGCACGCCGAGTGCGTCGGCCGACCCGAGCGTCGCGGCATCGGCCAGCAGGCGGACGTCGTGGCCGGCGTCCATCAGCGCGCGGCCGAGCGCCGCGAGCGGACGCGTGTCGCCTTCGGTGCCGTAGGTGGCGATGACGAGTTTCATGCGGGGCGCCTCGTACACGGCGGAAAAGCCGAAAAGGTTGGATTCAAAAAACGTGCACGTCGTATACTAATGCAATCCGTACACTTTCAGTCAACCCCTGCCATGACGATTCCGACCGACGATCCGGGCCGCCGCGCGCGCAAACGCATTCAGATGCTCGCGCATCTTGCCGCCACCGCCGCGCGCCTGTTCGACGCGCACGGCTACGAAGCCGTCACGATGGAGCAGATCGCCGCCGAGGCCGATGTCGCGAAGCGCACGCTGTACAACCACTTTCCGACGAAGGAAGCCGTGCTCGCGCACTGGCTCGAAGGCGAACTCGCGCGCGATCTCGCGCATCTGCAGCACGACGTCGCGCGGCGCAAGACCTTTGCGTCGCGCATCGGCTGCGTGCTCGACGCGTCGGCCGCCTGGTGCGAGCAACATCCGGCGTACCTGCTCGCGTACCTCCGGCATCGCTTCCTCGGCATCGGCGCGGCCGAACCCGAGCGTGCGGGAGAGAACGGCGGCGATATCGCGCCGGTGTGGCTGCAACTGATCGCAGCCGGCCAGCAGGCCGGCGAACTGAACCGCACGCTGCGGGCCGACCAGCTCGCAACGTGGTTCCATCACCTGTATCTCGCGGCGATGCTGCGCTGGCTGACCGTGCCGGGACTGTCGCTGAAACGGGAGTTTCAGGCGGTCGCGAAGCTGTTCATCGAAGGCGCGGAAGCGAAACGGTGACGCAGCGCGACCGGCGGCGGGACGCGGCCAACGCGTCGCGCGGCGCATACACACTGTTACAACGAACACACGCATTGCATGCCAAATTCCGCGCGCGGCAGTATGCTGATGACGTACGGCTGCGCACTGCGCATCGGGCAACCCCCTGGTTCGCACGCAATCGCGCCGCCGTCGCGACCGCAATCATGCGTTGCAAGGAGGGTTGTGATGGCTACCACGCATCAGCACTTCCACCTCGAACTACGGCACGCCACCGCGCCGACCTACTTCATCAGTTACCTGTTCCCCGCGTTGCTGTTCGTGTACGAACTGCTGCGCGTCGGCCAGTGGATCCGCGATCACGGGATGCAATTCGTCGCGTTCAAGCAGATGGGCTACGAGTATCTGCTGATGCTGCTGTTCGTCGGGCTGCAGATCGTCGTCGAGGCGATCTTCCTGCTCGGCGCCGCGATGCGCAAGGATCATCGCGATTTCGAGCACCGGTTGCCGAACGTGGTTCTCGGCATCGGCCTGTCGATCGCGTTGCTGGCGATCGATCTCGCGATCCAGCTTTCGTTCTGACGGCCGGCGGGCGGACGCCCGCCGACGATGGCGAGCGCGCTCAGGCGCTCGCGTCGCGCAGCAACGTCGCGACGGCGGTCAGCACGTCGTCCGTTCGCTCGCGGTGCGGCATGTGCCCGCAGCGGGGGAGCAACAGAAACGACGACGGCCCCGCGACGCGCGCGGCGATCCGCTTCGGATGCACGTCGGACCCGTATTCGTCGTCCTCGCCGTGAATCGCGAGCGTCGCGCACTGCACGCGCGGCAAGTCGCCGTCGAGATTCCAGTCGCGGAACGCCGGCGACAGCCACGTGTCGACCCACGCGCGCAGCACCCATTCGGCCTTGTCGCCGTGATAGCGCGCGAGCCGGTCGAGCTGCCCCGGCTCGTCGAACTGCCGCCCCGCGTCGCGAATGCCGGCCAGCGTGCAATCCTCGACGAACGCCTGCGCGGCGACCGTCACGAGGGCGCGGCAACGCGCCGGATACGCGGCCGCACAGCCGACCGCCATCCCGCCGCCGACGCTGTGCCCGAACGCGACGAACGCATCGACGCCGAGCTGTTCCAGTACCGCGACGAACGCATGATCGGCCTCGTCGCGCACGAATGTCGTGCCGAGCTGGCCCGGATGACGATCCGAACGGCCGAAACCGAGGCGATCGTATGCGATCACGTCGCGTTGCGTGGCGCGTGCAAGCTGCGCGGGAAAGTCGCGCCACAGGTCGACGCAGCCGAGCGAATCGTGCAGCAGCACGATCGGCGCGGCCGGCTTAGGCGCGGCCGGCTCAGGCGCGGCCGGCCCAGGCGCGGCCGCGTGGTGCGCCGGCTCCGCACGCCAGCGTTTCGCAAAGAGACGCCCTTGCGGCGTCTCGACTGTCATCTCCTCGGTCACGATATCGGTCATGTGTCGGTCGTCCGCATGAAAGCGGCCGCCGGTCGGCGGCCGCATCGAATCGGCACATGGTGGCCTGCCGGCGCGCGCGGCGTCAAGCAAGCCCAAGCCTCTTTTGCCTACGCACTCATTCGGGCTGCGGCGGCAGATACTCCATCTGGGCTTCGTCGTACAGCCGGTAGATCAGCGCCTGCATCGCGCGGATGTCCTCCGATTCGTCGAGCATGCGCATGCTCATGATGATCGGCGATACGAGGTTCGGATCGTCGAGCGGCTTGTAGCTGATGTCGTCGCGCTTCAGCCCGTACACGCTATGCGGCACGACGGACACGCCCTCGCCCATCGCGACGAGGCCGAGCGCGATCTGCAATTCGCGCGTCTCGTAGATCCGGCGCGGTTGCAGCGCGCGATCGTGGAAGGCCGCGAGCACCTGGTCCGCGTAGCTCGGACGCGGCGCCTTCGGAAAGATGATCAGCGTGTCGTTCACGAGATCGTGCAGCGACAGCACGGGCTTCGCGCTGTCGAGCACGTGACCGACCGGCAGCGCGACGATCATCCGCTCCTCGCGCAGCACGACGCGCCGCACGCTCGGGTCCTCGTGGCGGATGCGGCCGAACCCGACGTCGATACGCCCTTCCTTCAGCGCCTTGATCTGATCCATCGTCGACATCTCGTGCAGGCTCAGCTCGACGGCCGGATATTCGCTGCGAAAGCGCCGGATGATCTTCGGCAGCATCCCGTACAGCGTCGAGCCGACGAAACCGACCGACATGCTGCGCTCGATCTTGCCGACCCGCTTCGTCATCGATTCGAGCTCGGTCGTCTGCGCGAGCAACTGCACCGCGTGCGAATAGAAGAAGCGCCCCGCGTCGGTCAGCTTCAGCGGCCGCGCGTTGCGCTCGAACAGCGGCACGCCGAGCGCTTCCTCGAGCTGCTGGATCTGCCGGCTCAGCGGCGGCTGCGCGATATGCAGCCGTTCCGCCGCCCGTGTGAAGTTCCGCTCTTCGGCCACCGCGACGAAGTAGCGGAGGTGTCTCAACTCCATGTTCGAATCCTCCCGGGACAGGCGCCGGACGCTCCTTCGGCACCGCACGGACAGCGCCCGCACCGGTCACCGTCGCCGGCCATCCGTACCGGCTTCCTCGATCGCCTGCTTCCCGATCCCGTCACGATACCTCAGCCGGCGCCGATCCTGGCGCAAGCAGCGTCGTGCCCGCGGCGACGTCCGGGGCCGCCCCAAGCAAAACGGGAAGCCCGCAAGCTTCCCGTCGCTTCATCGCCGCGGCGGCCGCGGCGGCGCGACCGCGCATCACACCTCGGTCGCGTACAGCGCGTCGCGCTGCTCGTGGCTCAACGAGTCGAGCGGCACGTCCGGCAACTGGTAGCAGATCATCTTGCCGTACAGCTCGGCGAGGCAGTTGCTGCCCGCGTCGAGCGCGTAGCCGTCTTCGCCGTTCGGCGCCGGCGGGTAGACTTCGCGCCACGCGTTGATCGCGGCTTCGATTCGCACGATGGAAACGGGTCCGGCCTTCCGCTCGGCGGGTGATGCGCTCATGGATTCCTCTAAGTTGCGCGCTCCGCGGGCCGTGCCGGCCCGGATGGAACGATGAAAACGCCGGGCCGCTCGCCGGCCGCCGCACGCGGCGCGCGCCGGATGCCGATCCGCGCCGCGCCTGTCGCGCCGGCCGGGCCGTGGCCCGGTAGGGTCGGGCAATATAACCGGCTTTGACCCCGTGCAGGCAAAAGCCGGGCAAAAAAAACGGGGAGCGCGCGGCTTCCCGTTTCGTCCCGTCGCGCGGCCGCCTGCCGTGCCGGCGTCAGCCCGCGGTTTCGCGGTTCGCCACCGGCGGCCGCTGCGCGCCGCGATTGGCGGCGACCCACGGCGCGATCTCCATGTCCTCGTAGCGCACGAACCGGCTCTTCTTCAGGAACCGGAAGCCGAGCCACACGACGAGGAACAGCGGAATGCCGACATAGGTGGCGGCCACACCGGCCCAGTCGATCCGGTTCGCGAGGAACGCCTGATAGTCCTGGCCGAGCGCGATCACGAGGCACAGCACGAACGCGAACAGCGGGCCGAACGGGAACCACTTCGACTGGTACGGCAGTTGATCGAGCGCGTAACCCTGCTTCACGTAACCCTTGCGGAACCGGTAGTGGCTGATGGCGATGCCGAGCCACGCGATGAAGCCCGTCATCCCCGACGTGTTCAGCAGCCACAGGTACACGGTCTTGTCGCCGTACAGCGACGTGAAGAAGCACAGCGCGCCGACGGCGGTGGTCGCGTACAGCGCGTTGCGCGGCACGCCGCCCGGCGACAGCTTCGCGAACACCTTCGGCGCGCGGCCCTCGGTGGCGAGGTTGTACAGCATCCGCGTGGATGCATACATGCCCGAATTGCCGGCCGACAGCACGGCCGTCAGGATCACCGCGTTCATCACGCCGGCCGCGAAGGCCAGGCCCGCGTGGCGGAACACGAGCGTGAACGGGCTCACGCCGATGTCGGTCACGTCCGTCTTCAGCAGGTTCGGGTCGGTATACGGAATCAGCACGCCGATCACGAAGATCGCGAACACGTAGAACAGCAGGATGCGCCAGAACACCTGGCGCACCGCACGCGGAATCGTCGTGCGCGGGTGCTCCGATTCGCCGGCCGCGACGCCGATCAGCTCGGTGCCCTGGAACGAGAACCCCGCGATCATCGCGACGCCCATCAGCGCCGGCAGGCCGCCCGCGAACGGTGCGTCGCCGATCGTCAGGTTGCCCCAGCCATTGGCCGGAGCGCCCTTCAGAATGCCGAAGATCATCAACAGGCCGACGCCGATGAACGCGACCACGGTGACGACCTTGATCAGCGCGAACCAGTATTCGGCTTCGCCGAAACCGCGCACGGTGAGCGCGTTGAGCAGGAACATCACGGCGAGGAACGCCGCGCTCCACCACACGCCCGGCACGTCCGGAAACCAGTAGTGCATCACGAGCTGCGCGGCGACGAGCTCCACCGCGATCGTCACCGCCCAGTTGTACCAGTAGTTCCAGCCGAGCGCGAAGCCGAAGCCTTCGTCGACGTATTTCGCGCCGTAGGTCGCGAACGAGCCCGACACCGGCATGAACGCGGCCATCTCGCCGAGGCTCGTCATCAGGAAGTAGACCATCAGGCCGATCAGCATGTACGCGACCATCGCGCCGCCGGGGCCGGCCTGCGAGATCGACGCGCCGGACGCGACGAACAGGCCCGTGCCGATCGAGCCGCCGATGGCGATCATCGTCAGGTGGCGCGCCTTCAGCGCGCGATGAAGCTTGGGTGGGTTCGCGGGCGAACCGGGTGGGTCGGAATTCGGAATTGCGGACATAAACGAGACGAACGTTGAGCGAGCCGGCATCCGTAGCCGGCGCATGCGGAATCGGAGCGCGGCGCGCGTCCTGCGATGCATTCGATGCGGCCCCGATACGCGTTGCGCGGCGGGCGCCTGCGGCGAAGCGCGGATTCTACCTGATTCGACAGGGGGACAGCCGAGGTCGGCGCGCCCGCTGCCGCGCCGGAGATTTCGCGGAATCAACGCGTTGGCCGCGTCGGCCGCCGCGATTTCCTCAAACGTTGCAAAAACCACGATTGCGACCGGGTCATTCGATTTTCATTTGTCGCGGTCGGCAGGTAATCCTGTCCCGATCCGCCAAATACCGCTGCAATAGGCAAAATCGACTGATGATTATGCGATTAATCAGACAAAAAGACCGACACTGTTAATTGATTCAAATCAAGTTGCCCGTACGCGATGCGGTAATGATGCGTAACCGTCGCGCGTCACGCTGTCTACATGCATGTTTTGCATGTACGCGCGAAATTCGGGAATTCGCGGGATAATGACGTTTAATTCGAAATAATCCGCGCGCGGAACCGCCAACGATGCGAACAGCCGCCGCCCCAGCGCCCGAGGATGAAGTCATTCCCGCTGCCCGCCACGCTGCGCCGCCAAACCGCGTCGATCGTGGCACGCATTCTGTCGCCCCGCGGCGTACTCGTGGCGGGCATCGTCCTGCTGATGTTCAGTTGGGGACTCTCCACGTCGCTATTAATCGAGGCGCGACGCGACGCGTATGACCATGCGGTCGAAAATGCGCGCAACCTGATGCTGCTGATCGAACGCGACATCGCGCGCAATATCGAACTCTACGATTTGTCGCTGCAAAACGTCGTCGACGGCGTGGCCGATCCGGAACTGATGACATTGCCGCCGCGCCAGCGCCACCGGCTGCTGTTCGACCGCGCGGCGACCGGCGCCTATCTCGGCTCGATTTTCGTGATGGATGCGCACGGCAATATCGTGATCGACTCCAGCGCGTCGCCCGCGCGGCAAGGCAATTTCGCCGACCGCGACTATTTCGCCGTGCACCGCGACCGGCTTGCCCCCGGCCTCTACATCAGCCGGCCGTACGCGTCGCGGCTGCGCGGCGGCGCGCTGACGATCGCGCTGAGCCGCCGGATCAACCGGCCCGACGGCACGTTCGGCGGGATCGTCGTCGGCACGCTCAGCATCGACTACTTCCGCGCGCTGCTCGACGGCATCGCGGTCGGCCGGCACGGCAGCGCGGCGATCGTCGAGGACAACGGCACGCTCGTGTCGCGCCTGCCGTACGACACGCGGGTGGTCGGCCTCGACCTGCACGACTCGCCGCTGTTCATCGACGCGCAGCGCGGACGCGCCGGCGAGCTGACGGGCGTCGGCGCCATCGACGGCGTGCGGCGCGTCTATGTTTACAAGCATCTCGCCGGGCTGCCGCTGATCGTCGACGTCGCGCCCGCCGAAATCGACATCTACGCGTCATGGCGCCACCGCGCGGTCTGGACCGTCGTGCTGATGAGCCTGTTCACGGCGTTCATCGCGTGGGGCTCGCTCGCGCTGTCGCGCGAGCTGAAGCGCCGGCAGGTCGCCGAATCCAAGCTGTACCGGCTCGCGCACACCGATTCGCTGACGGGCCTCGACAACCGCGGCACGTTCGATGCGGTGCTCGCGAAGGAGGCCCAGCGCGCGTCGCGCAGCGGGCGCCCGTTGTCCGTGCTGTTCGTCGACGTCGATCACTTCAAGGCGTTCAACGACTACTACGGCCACCCGGCCGGCGACGACGTGCTGCGGCAGGTCGCGCAATCGCTGTCGCGCTGCCTGCGCCGCGACAGCGATCACGTCGCGCGCTACGGCGGCGAGGAATTCGTCGTCACGCTCCCCGACACCGACGCGCAAGGCGCGGCGACCGTCGCCGAAAGCATCCGGCGCACGATCGCGGGGCTCGAGATCGAACACGTGAAGAGCCCGTACGGCCGCGTCACGGCCAGCATCGGCACGGCCACCGCCGCCGACGGCCGGATGAACGCCGCGACGCTGCTGCGGCGCGCCGACGAAGCGCTGTACCGCGCGAAGTCCGGCGGCCGCAACCGCGTGCTGGACGCGCAGTCGAGCGCGGCCGACGCTTGACGCGACGTGATGCGCCGTGATGCTGGCTGCCGCGTGACGTGACGCGGCCGCCTGCCGCCCGGTCCTGCGGCCACGCCGTGGACAGCCCGCGCGCGTTCGGCTAGCGTTACGTCTGCTGCGCATGCGGCGCGGCGCCGGCCCGCGCGGGCCGCCGTGCGCGTTCCGGCCACTCCTGCTCCGTCATGAACGCCCCGCTCCCGACTCGATTGCCGCCGCTCGTGCGCCACGCGCTTCGCCCGTTGCTCGACCCGTACCGCCGCTACCGCCACGCGAAGCTGATCCATGCGGCGCGCGTCGCGCTAGCGATTCTGGTGTCGATCGCGCTGTCCACGGGGCTGAACGTGCCGCACGGCGAATGGTCGACGATCACCGTGCTGATCGTCGTCGGCGGGCTGCAGCATCACGGCAACATCCGCAAGAAGGCGGCCGAGCGCGCGCTCGGCACGTCGATCGGCGCGCTCGCGGGCCTCGCGCTGATCCTTCTCTATTCCGCTTTGCATGCGCCGTTCGTCATCTACCTGCTGATGTCCGTCGGATGCGGCGTCTGCGCGTATCACGCGATCGGCAAGGCCGGCTACATCGCGCTGCTGTCGGCGATCACGATGGTGATCGTCGCCGGGCACGGCGACAACGAGATCGTCGACGGCCTGTGGCGCGCGGTGAACGTGCTGGTCGGCATCGCGATCGCGCTGGCGTTCTCGTTCGCGCTGCCGCTCTATGCGACCTACTCGTGGCGCTACAAGCTCGCCGACGCGCTGCGCGCGTGCGCGGCCGTGCATGCGCGGCTCGCGGGCGACCGCCCGGTCGGCGACGACGCGCACCTGAAGGAAATGGCCGCGCTGAGCACGCTGCTCGTGCAGTTGCGCTCGCTGATGCCGTCGGTGTCGAAGGAATGCGAGACGTCGATGACGCAGCTCGAGGCGATCCAGCGCAGCCTGCGCCTGTGCATCGGTTATCTGGAGATCCTGTCGAGCGCGCTGCCGGCCCGCGACGACGCGGCGGCCCGCGAATACATGCGCGTCGAGATGAAGCCGTTGAACCGGCGCATCCGCGACACGCTGGTCGGCGCGAGCCGCGCGCTCAAGTTCGGCACGCCGAGCCGGCTCGCCCCGCGCCGCCGGCCGGTCGAGCCGCTGCACGACGCGCCGCCGCCGCAGTTGTCCGGCTACGTGTCGATCACCGCCAAGCTCGCCGGCGAAGTGGACCAGCTGCGCGAGCGGCTGCTCGATACCGCGCGGTCGTGGAATATCTGACGTTCCGGGAATCCGGGGTTCACGCGTCAGTCTTTCATTTGCCTTTCTGTGTGGCGCGACGACACGCCGGCGACGATGATCGGGGGCTCTCGCCCGATCCGGCCCCGGAAATCCGGCCGCCGCCCCGGCGCGGGCGTGCGTGTTTCGGCGGCGATGCAACGCCGTCCGGCACGGCGTTCTCCACCCGGTTAACCGCCCGTCAGGCCCGCCGCGACAGGCTCGACGCCGGTTCCGCACCAAAATCAACCCTTGCTCCAACTTCCCGGACAGCCGATACTCGCATATTCCGCGAAATACGATCCCACCGGCTTCAATCCACGGTAATTCCTATGAGCACGATTCTCGAAAGCCTCCCGACCGGCCAGAAGGTCGGTATCGCCTTCTCCGGCGGCCTGGACACCAGCGCCGCGCTGCACTGGATGAAACTGAAGGGCGCCGTCCCGTACGCATACACGGCGAACCTCGGCCAGCCCGACGAAGACGATTACGACGCGATCCCGAAACGCGCGATCGAATACGGCGCAGCCGGCGCCCGCCTGATCGACTGCCGCGCGCAGCTCGTCGCCGAAGGCATCGCGGCGCTGCAAAGCGGCGCGTTCCACATCACGACGGCCGGCGTCACGTACTTCAACACGACGCCGATCGGCCGCGCCGTGACGGGCACGATGCTCGTCGCCGCGATGAAGGAAGACGGCGTCAACATCTGGGGCGACGGCAGCACGTACAAGGGCAACGACATCGAGCGCTTCTACCGCTACGGCCTGCTCGTGAACCCGGATCTGAAGATCTACAAGCCGTGGCTCGACCAGACGTTCATCGACGAGCTCGGCGGCCGCGCCGAAATGTCCGAATTCATGAACCAGGCCGGCTTCGCGTACAAGATGTCGGCCGAGAAGGCGTATTCGACCGACTCGAACCTGCTCGGCGCGACGCACGAAGCGAAGGATCTGGAAAGCCTCGAAAGCGGCATCAAGATCGTGAACCCGATCATGGGCGTCGCGTTCTGGCGCGACGACGTGAAGATCGCCGCCGAGGAAGTGACGGTGCGCTTCGAAGCCGGCCAGCCGGTCGCGCTGAACGGCGTCGAGTTCAAGGATCAGGTCGAGCTGCTGCTGGAGGCGAACCGCATCGGCGGCCGCCACGGCCTCGGCATGAGCGACCAGATCGAGAACCGCATCATCGAGGCGAAGAGCCGCGGCATCTACGAAGCCCCGGGCCTCGCGCTGCTGTACATCGCGTACGAGCGTCTCGTCACCGGCATCCACAACGAAGACACGATCGAGCAGTACCGCGAGAACGGCCGCCGCCTCGGCCGCCTGCTGTACCAGGGCCGCTGGTTCGACCCGCAGGCGATCATGCTGCGCGAAACCGCCCAGCGCTGGGTCGCGCGCGCGATCACCGGCGAAGTGAAGATCGAACTGCGCCGCGGCAACGACTACTCGATCCTGAGCACCAAGTCGCCGAACCTCACGTATCAGCCGGAACGCCTGTCGATGGAGAAGGTGGCGTCGACGTTCTCGCCGCGCGACCGGATCGGCCAACTGACGATGCGCAACCTCGACATCACCGATACGCGCGACAAGCTGCGCGTGTATTCGCAAGTCGGGCTGCTGACGCCGGGTGAAGCGTCGGCGCTGCCGCAGATCAAGGGCGACAGCGACAAGTAAGTCAGTCGCTTTCGCGAGCGGCCGGGCGGTGTGACAACCGCCCGGCTGCGTACAGTACTTCCCTTCCCGCTTTTTCTTCAAGCACTGCCGGATTCGGAACGCGTATCGCGACGATCCTGCAGGCGCGTCAGAGTTTTTTCGACACCGTGGCCGTCGCAGTGGCTGCAGGCCTCGTCATCGTCGTGGAAGCGGTGGCATTGGCCGGCGCCGACGCCGGCGTGCGCGCCAGATCCTGACCGATCATGTCCGCGACCGACTTCTCGCACGACTTGATCCCTTCCACCGACTTGTCGAAATTCTTCTCGAGGTCGCTGAAGCTGCCGTACGTGTACGCGAAATCGCTGTCGATGTGGACGCTGTTCGCCTTGACGTCGTAGCCGCACGCGAACGTCTTGTAATAGAGGTCCTGCTTCGTCTTCGCATCGAGAATGCGCGCGCGGATGACGACCCACGGGATGTAGTCGAGCTGCTGAGGCGGCGAGATATAGCCGAACGACGTGAACCACACGTTCATGATCGCATCCGCGTCGGTCTGGATCGCCGAGTAGTCGTCCGACTTGCCGTCATCGGAAAGCTTCACCTTCTGCCCGTCCAGCTTCACGACCTGATAGCCGTTGCCGGTGAGGCGGCCCGCCACGCCGTCCGCGATGTCCGGTGCGAAGAGGATCTTGCCGGCGGCCACGTGGTCCGTGTAGGTGCTCGTATGGCTTGCGTTGACGGCGCCTTGCGCGAGCGCGCCGATCAACCCGAACCCGGCCGCCGCGCCGCCGAAATTGACGACCGCGACACGCTTCGGCTCGATGACGTCGAGCATCGCGATCGAATGCAGCTTCTGACGCGCCTCGGGCGTCATGTCCGTGTTCGGCACCGTGGTGCAGCCGGACAGCAGCGTCACGAGCAGGCCGCAACCGACCAGGGTGGCTTTGGATGAGTTCTTCATTGGATCAGTGGCTTTCGTTGTTGACGGAACGTGTTCATCGGGCCGCCGCACGCGGCGCGTCGACGCGCCGTGTGCGGTGCGACCGTGCGTTTATTGTTTGATCACCTGACCGTACGCGATGAAGCTGTAATCAGCCGCGCGCAGCACGTAGAGGATCGAGCGCTTGAAGCCGTTGGTTCCCGTGATCGGCACGAACATGATCGCGGCGCTGCCCGACAGCGGAACGCCGGCCGGCAGCTTGCAGCCCGTCGATGCGGAGGCCGTCACCGTCATGTCGTACATGTTCTGGCTCGAGCCGGGCGTGGAAAGCAGCAACGTGCCGCTCAGGTTGCAACCGCTCAGCGTGCCGGTCAGCGTACCGCCCGATGCAATCGCGAACGATGCGTTGGTCGTCGCCCACGTGCCCACCACGCTGTCCTGCGTGACGGCAAGTGCGTTCGCGGCGTTGTAGGTCCACGTGAAATTCGACGCCGTACCGTTGCGGGTGATCGTGCCGGACAACGTCTGCTTCGGGCTGTATGCGCCCGAGCCCGAATCGATCTTCGTGACGATGCCGCTCGTTCCTGCGAAGTTGATACCCGGGGCAAGCGACCACGTCGAACCGTTGACGGTCAGATTCGTGAAATCGTCGGACATCACGAACGATCCGAGCAGATTGAGCGTGCTCAGGTTGTTGTGCGGATCGACCAGGGCGATGGTCGAGTAGCCGAGGTTGCCGGATGCCGACCAGATCCCGACCGGGCCGGTGGCCGTTGCGGCCGTCGAACCGGCTTGCGGGGTCGTCAGGCTGGGCAGTGCCTCGCCGACCGTCACCGGCTGCGACGATGCGACGGGGGCGCTTGCGGGGGGAGCCGCGAGCGGCGTGGACGCGACGGACGGTGCGCTGGCTGCGTTGTTGGCGCCGCCGGTGTTGGCGGGCGTGCCGCTGCTTGCGTTCGACGAGCCGTCGCCGCCGCCGCAACCAGCGACGACGAATACCGAGATTGCGGCTGCGGCCAGTAGACAAAGGGAATGCTTGTTCAATTCAATCCTCGATTTTTTTGATGCGTTTTTTTTAGTGGTTCAGATTCGAATCGGGTTACTTTTCGGGTGTGGTGTGTGGGCCTCCTCGAGTGACGTTGGGTGCGTGGTGTGATGTGTTGGGGAAGGACGATGCGGGGGGCGTCGGTTGCCGGATATTCGGCACGACGGATACGAGCGTGGAGGTGTGGTCGTGCGGGAACGCGCACGCAGCGGTGAGAACCGCATGCAGCAGCAGGCATGTCGCGGCAAGGCAAAGGCACAAAGCGCGCCAGCCCCCGGTGCCTGCGCGCCCCATCGAATCGGTGCATTCCATCTTCTGATACTGCGCACGGCTTCGACGGCCGGGCGCCCCCTCGGTTATCTGGTCGTGTGGTTCGGTTTTACGGCTCTGGTAATACTTTTTTGAGCTACCGAAGAAGGGTAACGGCGGTGGTGGCGATTTCTTTAGGGGGTTTTGACCTGCCCCCTTCAATAGGGCCAATGGGCTTCTAGCAAAGTCCCTTTAAACCAACTCCTGGAAAGCGGCAGGAGCATCCGCGGTTGCCCGATGTTTCGCCGCAAACTCTGACGGCGCAAGGTAGTTCAGTGCGCTGTGCGGCCTTTGCTCGTTGTAGTCCTGACGCCATGCCGCGATGACAGCCCGAGCGTGCGCGAGCGTCGTGAACCAGTGCTCGTTAACGCATTCGTCGCGGAATTTGCCGTTGAACGATTCGATGTACGCATTCTGCGTCGGCTTGCCCGCCTGAATCAACTTCAGAGTGACGCCGTTCGCATACGCCCACTGGTCAAGCGCCCGGCTCGTAAATTCGGGGCCCTGGTCTGTTCGCACCGCCTTGGGATAGCCACGGAAGCGAGCTGCACGGTCCAATGCCCGAGCGACATACAAACCTGAGATGCCATGGTCGACGACGATGTCGACAGCCTCTTTCGTGAAGTCGTCGACGACGGTCAGGCACTTCACGCGCCGGCCGTTGGAAAGCGCATCCATCACGAAATCGATTGACCACACCTCGTTGGGCGCGCTCGGCAATGCCAGTTGCTCGCGCTCGATCATTACGCCGTGGCGCTTGCGACGGCGCCGCACAGCCAGCCCTGCCTCACGGTACAGGCGATAGATGCGCTCGTGATTGGCGTGCGTGCCTTCGCATTCCACCAAGGCGTGCAGCCGGCGGTATCCGAATCGACGACGTTCGTGCGCCAACTCCACTAGACGCGCCGCTAGCATCTCATTCTCGTGGTCCGGCTTCGCGTCGTAATGCAGCACGCTGCGAGAAAGCCCAACAAGCCGGCAGGCGCGGCGCTCGGAGATGTTGACCTTCTCCCGAATCGCCGACGCTGCTTCGCGTTTGGCTTGCGGGCTCAGGGCTTTCCCTTGACCACGACCTTCAACGCTTCCATATCGAGCATTGCTTCGGCCAACAGTTTCTTCAGCCGGGCATTCTCCACCTCAAGGTCCTTAAGCCGGCGGGCTTCCGAGACTTCCATGCCGCCGAACTTTGCGCGCCAGGTGTAGAACGACGCGTCACTGAACCCGTGCTTCCTGCACAGTTCCTTGACCGGCATACCGGCTTCGGCTTCCTTCCGAAACCCGATGATTTGCTGTTCCGTAAAGCGCTTCTTCATGTTCGTCTTCTTCTCCGAAAACGAACTTTACTAGACTCCGGCTGGCCCTGTTTGCAGGGGGCAGGCACCTGATGCGTCCCCCGTTCGCAACTCCCAGCAATCGATCGCTATTCAAACTCGATAGCGAACGCTTGGCAGCCGTCGTATCTCGACCGAAACCTCGTCAACACCGATTCCACGAGCCTCGACGTCAGCATGACCGCGAAAGCCGAATCCAACCCATCGAGGTAAATTGAAAAAGTGCATCTGCCTTGAACATTCTCCCACGCAACAAACACGTCTTCGCTCGCGGTTCTCCAGAATTGGACGTTACGAAGAGACCCTGAGAGCACTTCCGAAAGCACTTTCGCTGCAGCGATCTCTACTTGGTCACCACCATCGGTCCACGTAGTTATCTTTGCGCTTCCTGGATTCGTTAGCGTCAGACCAAGCGCCTCCAGCAAGGCAACGACAAAAAGGAATGCTTGCTCCAACGTTTCCGGAATTAATACACGACACACTGGCCTCGCCATCATTTGCTCCCGGGAAAAATCTTGACATTACCTGCGCCAAGTATTCTAGTCGCAAGGTTGATCGCCGACTGAGGCGTACCTTCGGCGAAGTAAGCCTGTGCAGACACCCCGCGTTGATCAGCGATCGTTTGGTAGATACGAAGCTCTTGCCCCAACTTCCCAAGATTATTAGCTTTCGCCGGCCCCCCCACAGCGATTAAGTTGCCATTCGCCGCAACAACGTCGATATCTGTGGAACCGAGCCCAGGTACAGCGACCTTCTCGCCGGATATTGAGCCATTGACGATGTTGGCCACTGACGTCTCGCGACTTTGCCCCACGAACCGCGCGGCATCGCCCGACGTGTTTGTGGCACCTTGACCGCTCGTGCCGCTGCCTGAACCGCTGTCGCTGTTTCCGCTCGACAGGGTGGCATTGCTCGGCGAACCAGTCGCACCCGGAGAAGCAATTGGAGGCGTAACCACGCATCCCGCACCTGGCACACAGGCCACCACCAGCGGCGTCACCACTGCTCCACCTGCCGCCGGCGGATTGCCGTTGTTCGCCTGCACTAACGGATTCGGATCGGACGGTGGTGTCTGTCCATTGTTGGCCTGCACCATCCCCAAGAACTGGTTTCCCCAGTTCTTGAAGGAGCCAATCGGATCGCCATAGGTATTCTGCAACCACGTCCCGAACGCGTTCAGCATGCCACCGTTTTTCGCGGCATCGGCCGCGTGATCACCGGTGTTATTCAGTGCCTCGTTCTGCGCCGCCGTCATCGCACCGTTCACGTTCACGCCAGCCAGACCGGCGAGCCCACCACCGGCCAGCGTCGCAAACGCAGCCAGTGCTGCCTGTTGACCTGGATCAAGCGCTGCGCCCGTCGGGTCAATCGCCTTCACGAAGTCCGGCGAAAACGCCGCACTCGCCCCGCCACCAATGGCTCCGCCCCCACACCCTTGCCCGTTAGCGGCACCCGCGAGACAACCAAGTGCCGCATGCGACGCTACATAACTCAATTCTCCTTGAAGCCCGTCGCCAAAGACCTTGGCTCCATTTGCATTCCCTATCGCATACGCCGCTGCTGCTGCCGCATCCCTGACGAAGCTGTCTCGCAAGCTATCGAGGAAACTTCCCCCGCCAATCAGCGTCTGCGTGCCGGCCTGAATCGCCGCATTGGCAGACATCGCCAACGCTGCGGTCGGCAGCGATCCAGCCGCCGCACCCGCCTGCGGCACCAACGCGTTACCCGTCGTCTGCACACCGGCCAGCGCCGAAAGAGACGGCGCACTTCCCTCGAATGCAGCATTCGCGCTGAACCCGAATGAGCCCGAACCGCTGTCAAACGTGATGCCGTTCGTCAGCCCGGCAGTCACCGCCCCGATCAGGCCATTCTTCAGGCTCGCGCCGAAATCGATCTTCCCGGTAGCTACCACCTGGCCGAGCGCGCTCGAGGCAAACGAACTCAACCCGACTGCAATCATCGTGTTGGCCAACCCACCAACGGCCAGCGAACCGCCTGCCGCACTTGCGGCCGCGGTAATGGCAGCGCCTGTCAGCCCCTGCTGCGCCGCCATGAATGCCGCGGTGGTTGCCGCTTCGGCAGCGCCCGACATCGACGCAATCGCAGCCGAGATTTCCGGCTGCATCATGATCGCGGCAGCAACAGCGACGACCATCGAGAAGATCTGCGTCATCCCGAACGAGCCACCTTCCTTCACGAAATCCTGATGAAGGTTGTCGCTCAGTGCCGTCTGCGTGAAGTTGCCGCCCAGTTGCTGTTGAAGCGCCGCAAGCGCTTGCTGGGTCCCACTCTGATCGATCGTTCCGTCGGCCGCCAGCTTCTGCAGCGCCCCACCGATCTGATTGAGCGCCTGAACATTCAACTCCATGTTCGCCGCGCTCATGAACCCGCCCGGCTGCACCACCGTCCCCGTCGTCTTCAGATACCCGCCATCGACCTTCTGCCAGATCTCGCCGACGTTGACCTGATTCGCCTGGTTCGTCAGCGTGTGCGTGTCGACGCTCAGCGTCCCCGACGCCGTGATGCTCCCCGTATTGAGAATGCTGCCGTTACCGTCCTGATTGAACTTCAGCGTGACGTCGTGTCCGGAGATGTTGCCGCCCGCCGACATCGCCTGCGTGTCCTGCGGCAAATACACCTGCGGCATCAGCGCCGTAATCGTCGGGCACGACGCCGTGCCCGTCGCGTGACACGTCGGGTCCGGCACCGTCTGCTCGACGTACCACAGCATCGGCTTGTCGAGCGTGTTGATCTGCTCCTGCGTCAGCGCGGCGCCGAGTTGCAGGTCGTGCGCCTTCGAGTAATCGACCGCGTTCTGGTACAGGTACATCTTTTCCTGTGCCGTCACCGACAGGTTTTTCTTGTTGTCGTACGTCAGGCCATCGACGAAGCTCGACTTGCCGGTCTGCTTCAGCGCCGCCTGCTGCAACAGCAGGTCCTCTTCCTGCGGGTTGTAATAGAACAGCGTCGACGATGGCTGCAGCGCCGACGGCAAGTTGTTCAGCAAGTCCTGCGGCCCGAGCGAGCCGAGCACGGAACCGCCGAGCGACGCGTCGACGTAAGACGCAGCGCCCGCGACCGGTGTCGGCAGCTTGCCGGTGCCGACTGCACGAGGCACCGACAGGTTCAGCCCCGGCAAGTCCACCGGGCTCAGCGAAATGACTTGCGACGGTGCATTGACACGCGGCGTGTAGGTGTTGGCGGTCGTGATCCCGTTGATCAGCTTCTGGCCCGTCAGCGACACGTACGTGCCGATCACGTTGCCGACGTTCTGGATCTGTCCGTTCGACGAGATCGACAGGTTCGGCGCCTGAATGGTCGCCGCGATGTTGCCGACCGGCGTAGGCGGATCGATGGTGCCGCCCGTGCTCGTGTATGCGCTCCCGTACAACGCCTTGCACTGCTCCGGCGTGCCACACGCCCAGATGTCGTGACGCTTGTCGCTACTGAACATGCCGGTTTCCTGCACCCAATGCGAGTGCCAGTAGGCGTTCAGCACCTGCGCCTCGTTCACGACGGGGCCTGCGACGGCGATCGTCGCGTTGTTACCCGCGGCGATCAGGCTGCCGATGTTCGTCAGGCTGCCCGCGTTGATCTGCAGGTTGTTGCCCGCGCTGATCACCGACGAGCTGCCCGACTGCTGGTCGACATAACCCTCGCAGTAGCTTTCCTTGTAGCCGCCGGCTGTCATGCAGCCCGAGTATTGCTCGTGCTTGCCGTAGTTCTCGTGTACCGGCACGGGCGGCGGCAGATTGTTGGTGATCGCACCCGATACGTTGAGCTTGATGTCGTTGCCCGCGACAATGTTGCCGGACGTGTTGTTCAGGCTCTGTGCGGGCGTGGTCGAGCTTGCTGTCGTGCCGACACCGCCGATGACGATGTCGTGGCCCGCGAGCAGGTTGCCGTACGTATTGTTGATCTGGCCAGCCGCGATCACGAGATCGTGGCCGGCATAGATCGTCGCGTCGTTCTGGCTGTAGCCGAACGTCGTCGTGGTCGGGTTGTTGCCGCGCGGTTGGCCTGCGTTGCCGCAGGCGGAGTTCGGCACGCCGGAGGCGCAGCCGACCTGGCTTGAGTAGTTCTGTTGGTTGCCGCCCTGGTTGGTCAGCGTGCCGGACGTAATGCCAACGTTGTTGCCGGCATACAGCAGCCCCCCGTTCGTCAGATTTCCGCCGCCGATCGTCAGGTTGTTGCCCGCCGCGATCATGCCCGTCGGCGTAGTAAACGTAAGCGAACCCGTTGCGGTGGGGGCGGCGGCGCTCTTGTTGATTTGAAATGCGGTCGGCAGGTAAGGATCGCCAACTTGGCAGTAATTGCCCGAATCGCAATTGAATGCGCCGGTCGGATTTCCTGTACCTTGCACGCCAATCACACCGAGCGAAGCAAGCTGCCCCAGAAAGGCTGTGTATTGAGCCTGGTCGACGTACGTTGAATTGGCGACCGTCGTGGTCGGCGCAACCGCTCCATTGCTCAACGACTGAACATTCAGCGAGATATTACCTTGCGCCGCGATCTGCCCGCCCCGATTCGACAGGGTGCCAGCAGCCAAAGTGATCGAACCGCCCGCCGAAATGACGCCCGAGGTTCCTGCCTGTTGATTCGTCGTCGTCTGATAGACAGTAGGCAGCGTGAACGTCGCCGACTTGAGCGCACCGGCATCCGGAGCCGTTCCGATAAACCAGTAGTTCGAATACTGCGAAACGCCGTGGTCGTTGATACCGGTCAGGATGCGATACTGATTGAACGTCACCGTGCCGGATGTCGCGACCGGATCGGAAGCCGATAACCCACTGGTGTTCGTGGTCGAGCCAGTCGGCGCCAACAGGCCGCCGAGCGTCGCAGGCAGGTCTTTGTACGCAGCCCGAACGTATCCATGGTCTCCATTTTTGACATCTTCGTAGCCGACCGTCACCCAGCCGACCGACCCTGACATCAGGAGCGCCGGGTCGTTGATCTGCGTGGTCGTCGTGACGGCCCCTTGCGGAGCAGTCTGATCGTTGATCACCTGCGCAGCGGAAATGCCGATGTTCCGCCCGGCGAATATCGAGCCCCCCGTATTGAGCAGCGAACCGCCGAGATTGAAATTCGCATCGCCCTTCGACTGCGTCGTCGCGCCCTGGTTGTCGTAGTTGCCACCATTGACGTTGAGAACGTTCCCTGCCTCAACCGTCCCGCGGTTCGTCGTATCGCCATTCAGCGTCAACGCGTTATCCGCATGCACCACCGCCCCGGCCGCATTATTCAGCGTGCCGTTGAACGTCACATCCGACCCGGTGACCTGTCCGTGATTCTCGAAGCTGCCGCCGGCCGTCAGCGTCAACGGCGACGTCCCGGTGATCGTGCCGTCGTTCGTGATCCCGTTCAGCCCCGTCAGCGAAACGCCCTGCCCGCCGTAATTCCACGTGCCGCCGACACTCACGTACCCGGCCGTGATGGACAGATTGCCGCCCTGGCTGATCGTCCCCTGCGACGGATCGAACGCCATGTTGGCCGCGCTGATCCCCATGTTCCGTTGCGCGAGCAACTGTCCGCCCGCGTTGTAGAACGCGCCATTGCCGCCATTGATCGTCAGCGACACGTCGCCGGTCGCACCGGTCGCGGCCTTCGGGTTGCCGGCAAAAACGATCCCGTTCTGGTTGTTCAGCGTACCGGTATTGACGTTGAGCGCGTTCACCGCCATCAGCGAGCCGCCCACGTTCGTCAGCGCGCCCCCGACGGTGACGTTCGTCGTCGTCCCGTTCACCAGTCCGGCGTTCGCGAAGCTCGATGCATTGATCGTCGTCGTGCCGATCGACGCGAGCGACGCACCGGCCGCGTTCGTCAGGCTCGGCGCCGACACGTTGAGCGATCCGGCCAGCACGTTCGCGGCGTTGTACAGCCCGTTCTGCGAAGTCAGCGTCGCGTTGCCGACGACGTTCACCGCCTTGCCGCCCGCCAGCGTGAGCTGGTTCGACGCCTGCGCGGTGAGCGCGCCGCCGACCGTCGCGTTGCCGAGCGTCACGTTCGAGCCGTTCACCTGCAGGTTCTGCGATGCGACGAGCGATGCATTGCCGGCATCGACCGTTCCCTGCGCGGAAACGGTCACGTTCTTCGATCCGACGGCCGAACCGCTCAGCGTGACGTTGCCGCCCGACACACCCAGTTGCCCGGCCACGATGCTGTTGCCGGTCAGCGCGACGGTTTGCCCCGCATGCAGCGTCGCGTCGCCGTTCGCCGACACGCCCGCGACCGACACGTTGCCGCCGATGCCGTTGATGTCGACCGTGCCCATCGAACCCACGCCGCCCGCGAGCGACACGTTGTTCGCGGCCTGTACCACGACGTTGCCGCCCGACTGCAACAACCCGCCGAAGGACACGCTGCCGGCGGTCGACTTTGCCGACACGTCGCCGACCGCGGTGGTCGCACCGAGCGACATATCGCCGCCGGACACCGCCGTCAACTTGCCGGCGCCCTGAATCGCGCCGAGCGTGATGCTGTTTCTGGCATTGACGGTGATGTCCTTGCCGTACGTCAGTGCCGCGCCGCCGCCGAGCGCACCGCCCGCGTCGATAGTCGCGGCCCCGAGACCGAACAGCGCGCCGCCGAGCGTCATCGCGCCGCCCGACGTCAACGCCGTATCGCCGTTCACGAGCCCGCCGGAAAGCAGCGCGAGGCCGCCGCCCGCATTGGCCCGGAGATTGCCGGTCGACACGACCGCGCCGCCGACGCCGAGATTGCCCGCCGTCGCGGTCAGCGTCGCGTCGCCGGTCGAATTGATCCCGCCCGCGACACCGAGGGTGCGCCCGGCCGTCACGTTCAGCGCACCGCCGCTGGATGCCGCACCGATACCCGCATCGCGCGCGGCCGTAATCGTCGTCGCGGTGCCCGACGTCACCGCGCCGTTCACCATCACGTCGCCGGCGCCGTTGCGGCCCTGCGCCTGCAATCCGATTGCGCCGCCCGCCTGGACCGAGCCGACCGACAAGTCGTTGCCGGCGGTCATCGCGAGATCGCCGTTGGTCGCGACGTTGCCCGTTACCGCAATATTGCCGCCCGCGTTGACGTTCGCCTGGTGCGCGAACGCGATCGCGCCGGCATTCACCGAGCCGCCCGCCGTCAACGTGCCGCTTTGCTGCGCGCCAACGCCTGCGAGCGTCATGTCGCGGCCCGCGTTCAGCGAAGCATTGCCGCCCGCGACACTCTGCCCGGTCACCGCGATGTCCTGTGCCGCAACGACGTTCAGGTTGCCCTGCGTCGTCAGGCTCGTCGCGCTCGCGTTGCCGCCCGAAGCGGTTACGGCGAGATCGCCGGCCGAATTGACGGCCGAAAGCGCGACACTGCGCGCCGCATTGATCGTCGTCGTGCCGCCGGTGTTGATTGCACCCGCAACGGAAGCGTCCCGTGCGGCTTGCAACTGCATCGCGCCGAACGCGGTGGCCGCTCCGCCGATCGTCACATCGCCGCCGCCGGCACCGCCCTTGGCCGTGACGTCGAGATTGCCGCTGACGGCCTGGATCGTGCCGAGTCCTGCATTGTTGCCGCCCGTCACGTTGATGGCCGCCGCTTGCAGCGCGCCCGTCAGCGCGACGTCGTGCGCGGCATCGAGCGTCGTCGCCTGGGCGAATGCCGCGGAGCCTGCACCGTTGATGTCGTGCCCCGCGCTCAGCGTGCCGTCGCGTTGACCCGCGAGTGCCCCCGTCAACGCGATATCGCGACCGGCCTGCACGTTCGACGACTTCGCCACCGCGATCTGGCCGCCGAGCTGCGTATCGAGCCCGGAGGTGGCGTTGAACGCGCCCGCGGTCGTGGTCGCCCCCGTGAGCACGACGCTGCCGTTCGCGGCGGTTGCCGTCAGATCGCCGTTCGACTCCACGCCGCCGCCAACCGCCACGTTGCGTTGCGCGCTCAATGCAAGCGCTCCGCCGCTGCCGAGCGTGCCGCTGATCGACACATCCCGCGTGCCCGTCACGTTCGCCGCTCCCTGCGCGGACGCCGCCCCTGTGACGCCCGCATCGCCTTCGCCGGCGTTGCCGTTCGCCGTCAGCGTCAACGTGGTCGACGACGACGCATCGTGCAACGTCGCGTTGTTCCCGCCCGTCACCGTGATCGCCGCCGCCTGCATGCCGCCGGTCAGCGCGACGTCATGCTGCGCCGCATAGTTCGCGGTCGCGGCAAACGCCTGCTTGCCGCCGCCGTTGATGTCGCGCGCGGCCGTCACCGTGCCGTTGGCCTGTCCGACCATCGTGCCGTTCAGCGTGGCATCGCGGCCGGCCGTCAGCGTCGAGTCGCCGATCGCGCTGGTGCTCGCGCCGAGCGACAGGTCGAGGCCGGTCGCAATATCGAGCTTGCCGCCGCTGTTGATGCCGCCGGTCGCGTTGAGGCTGCCTTGCCGCGCGGCCAGCGCCGTATCGCCGACCGACTCGATCGCGCCGCTCACGGCGATGTCCCGCTGCGCGGTCACGCCGACCGTCGAACCGCTCGCGGCCTTGCCGCCGATCGCGACATCGTTCTGCGCGAACGCCGTGATCGCGCCCGCGGCGGCGACCGAACCGTCGATGCGCAGATCGCCTGCGCCCGTTGCGGTGTTCGTACCGTTCGCGCGCAGCGCGATCGTGCCGGTCGACTCGACGTTGTTCACGGCCGCATTGCCGGCCGCAGTCACGCTGACCGACTGTCCCTGGATCAGCCCGCGCTGCGCGACGTCGCGCCCGGCGTCGAGCGTGGCCTGCTGACCGAACGTCAACGTGCCTGCGCCGACGATGTCGCGCGCCGCATTGACGATGCCTTGTCCCTGCCCGGCCAGCGACCCGCTGACGTTGACGTCGCGTCCGGCCGCGAGCGTCGTGTCGCGCGACACGGTCGTCTTGCCGCCGAGGCTGATGTCACTGCCTGCCTGCGCGTCGAACGCGCCATTGCTCGCGATCGCCCCCGTCGATCCGATGCTGCCGCCGGTCGCCAGCAGCGACGTGTTGCCGGCCGACTGCAACGACCCGCCGATGTCGATATTGCGCGCCGCGGCCAGCGCCACGTCCGCGCCGCCCGTCACCGCACCGGTCACGCTCAGGTCGTTCGCCGCATCGAGCGCGAGCGTCGACGCCGCCTGCACGTCGTGCAGCGTGGCCGAACCGCCCGCCGTCGTCCGCACGTTGCCGCCGCGCAGCGAACCGGTGAGAGTCGTATCGCCGCCGGAACCGAGGTTCGCCGCGAGCCCGAACGCAATGGCGGCCGCGCCGCCTATCGCGCCGCCGGCGTTCAGCGTGCCGTTGCCCTGCGCGACGACGGAGCCGTTCATCGTCAGGTCACGGCCCGCGTCCACGGTCAGGTTGCCGAGCGACGACGTCGATTGCGCACCCAGATCCACGGACTGCGCGGCCGTCACCGACAGGTTGCCGCCCGACTGGATATTGCCGGTGCTGGTCAGCGAGCCAGCGGCATTCGTCAGCGCGACGTCGCCGTTCGACTGGACCGTGCCGCCGATCGACGTATTGCGGCCGCCGCCGATGACCAGGCCGCTCGCCGTGCGCAGCGTGCCGTTGACGATCACGTCGCGCGCCGCGTCGATCGCCCCGTTCGTCAGCGAGTTCACGTTGCCGCCGATCGAAACGTCGCCCGTGCGGGTCGCGAGCTGAAGCCCCGCGTTGGCCTGCACGTCGTTCAGCGCGATCGAACCGGCTGCCGTCATCGAGACGGCGCGCCCCTGGAACGCACCGGTCACGCCGATATCGCGCCCGGCGCTCAACGTCGCGTCCTGCGCGAAGCCGCTGGTGCCGCCGGCCATGATGTCGCGCGCTGCCGTGAGCGTCGCGACGCCCTGCCCCGCCAACGCGCCGCCGATCGTGAGATCCCGGCCGGCCGTCGCGGTCACGTCGCCGGTTACGGTGGTCGCGCCGGTCAGCGAGACATCCTGCGCGCCCTGCACCGTCAACGCGCCTGCGCCGTTCAACGTGCCGGCCGACGCGACGCTGCCGCTGGTCGCCGTCATCGCCAGATCGCCGACGGCCTGCACGGTGCCGCTGCCGCCGACGATCACGTTGCGCTGCGCGGCAAGCGCGACCTGCGCGCCGCCGGCGAGCGTGCCGTTCACGACGACGTCGCGCGACGCGTGCACGTCGGCGGCGCCGAGCGCGGCCGCGTTGCCGTTGAATACGACGTCGCCGCCGCTAGCGCCACCGCTTGCCGTCACGCCGAATGCGCCGCCCGCCTGGACCGTCGCGAGGCTCGCGCTGTTGCCCGCGTCGACCTGCAGGCCATTGGCGAGCAGCTTGCCGGTCAGCGCGACGTCATGTGCGGCATTCAGCGCGCCGGTCTGACCGAACGCGATCGAGCCGCTTCCCGTGATGTCGTTGCGTGCGCTCAGTGATCCATTGCGCTGGACGATCACGACACCGGACGTATCGACGTTGCGCCCTGCATCCACGCGCGCGTCGGTCCCGACCATCAGCGAGCCGCCGACCGACGCGTCGCGCGCGATATCGGCGGCAAACGTCGTTCCGCTCGCGAGTGAACCGCTTACGCTCAGGTCGCGCCCCGCCTGCACGCTGACGGCGTTCTGCGCGGTCGCCTGCGACGCGACGACGGTGTCCTGTCCGGACGTCAGCGCCAGATCGCCACCGCTCTTCACCGTCGCATGCGTGGCGACGTTGCCCTGCGTCGCCGTCAACGCCAGCGCACCGGACGTCTGCAGCGCCGCGTTGACCGTCGCATCACGTCGCGCGGTCGCGCGCAGCGTGCCGCTGTTCGTCTGCCCGTTCACGTTGACGTCGCGGGCCGCCAGCACGGTCGTTGCGCCGGTCACGACCGACGTGCCGTTCAGGTTCACGTCGCCCGTGCCGTCGGTGCCGCGTGCGGTAACGGCCAACGCACCGCCGCCCTGTACGTCGCCGAGCGTGACGTTCGTGCCGCCGGCGACCGTCATGTCGCCGTGCGCCTGTGCATTCGCGACGTTCACGTTGCCGCCTGCCGCCACCGCCAGCTTGCCGCCGGACTGGATCGATCCGGTCGACGTCACGTCGCCGTTCGCATCGATCGCGTAACCGCCGACCCCGATGTGCGCACCGGTCATCGACACGTTGCCGGCGCTATGAACCGTCGCCTGCTGCTGCGCGGCCGAACCCGCGACCGACACGTCGCCGTTCGCCGATAGCAGCAAGTCGCCCGCATTCGCGGCGAGCTGCGCGTCGGCCCTTACGCCCATCCCCGCCGCGGTGCTGACGACCTGGATCTGCCCCGCCGTCATCGCGCCGAACGCGGTCGCGTCGATGGCGAGCGAACGATTCGCGCCGCCGTTCGCGGCATTGATCGCCGCGGCGGAGTTGTCCGAGCCGTTCGACGCCGTGCCGTACGTGGTGCCGTACGCATCGACGGCGGCCGGCGTCACGAACTGACGCCCGGCGATCACGTTGATGCGCGTGCCCGCATAGAGCGGCGCGTTGATACCGATCGTCTCGCCGATCAGGTCGATCGTGCCCACGGTCCCCTCGATCCCCGCGCCGGGCCCGTTGACGCCGGCATTGCCTTCGATCTGCAGGTGACCGCCGGTCACGTTGTAGCCGAGCGCCTTCGCGTTCGCGAAGTCGGTCGCGCTGCCGCCGACGCCACTGAGGAACTGCGGCGCGCCGGTCGACAACGTCACGCCGATCGTGTTGGTAAAGCCGGTGCCGCGCGTCGTGATTCCGTTCGGGTTCGCGATCACGACGGCCGCGGGTGCACCGAACACTTCGAGCGGACCGTTCAGCAAGCTCGCGTAGGCATTGCCGGTCGACGTGACCTGGTTGACGATCACGCTCGCCGTGCGGCCGTTCAGGTTCGGGTTGGCCTGTACGTTGCCGCCCGTCAGCGACGTGCCCGACATCAGGCTGTTGTTCAGGATCAGCCCGACCGGATCGATGTTGAATTGCTGATACTGGTTCAGCGAAATGCCGGCCGCGTTCGGCGCGGTGATATTGACGACGGGCACGCCGCCGCCCGCGCCGGTCGACTGCGTGATGGCCGGCTGAAACGAGATCGGCGCCGTGGGGTCCGTGATCGGCGCGGCAGCCGCGAGCTGCATCGAGAATCGCACGCGCAGCGACGCGAGATCGAGCAACCGCTGCCATGCGTCGTCGTCGACACGGCGATTGCCCGCGCCGAGCACGCCGGCCGCATCGCGGCACTGCTCGACGGTGACCGTGATCGGCCCGATGAACATCGTCAGTGCGACGAGCGCGCTCGTCGCACGCTGCCACCAGCGGTACGATCGCGCGGCCGGCTCGACCGCGAAGCATCGCGGCGCACCTGCCGCCGACCGCGCACGTGCGCCGATTCGCGCCGCGCCGGCGGCGGCAAGCTGCTGCAAGGTCTTACGCTTGGACGTGTTCATCTTCTGTTGTTCGCTTCGTTCGATGGCCCCGCGACGACGCCGTCAGCCGATCTCCGACCGTGGCGCCGCGCGATGCCGGGTTTCCCCGCCCGGCATCGCTTGCGTGTTCGCCGGGTGGCTGCCCGACGCTGCTACGTGCTGCTTGCTACCTGCTGCTTGCCGCCTACTGCTGGATCCGCGCGTTGCGGATCAGATCCGCAACGACCTGCGCGGTCGCCTTCTCCATCGCGACCTGCTCGAGTTGCTGGCGCAGCGTGTCCTTCGCCTGGTCGAACGGCGGCACCTGCGTCGGCCGCTTGTCGTCGGCCCGCACGATCCAGTACGCATCGCCGACCTGCACGGGCTCGCGCGTCATGCCGCCCTGCGGCAGTTTCACGAGCGCTTCGGCAAGCGGCTGCGGCCAGTTCTGCGTGTGGCCTGCCTCGATCGGCGTCTTGAACGAGATCCAGTTCAGCGCGCCACCCTGCGCCGCGGCCGGCCCCTTGCTGAACTGCCGCGCGAGGCCGCCGAAGTCCTCGCCTTTCTTGAGCCGCGCGAGGATCTGCCTGGCGGTGTCCGCGTCGTTGACGGCAATCACGCTCGGCTTGTATTCGTTCTCGCCGAGCGTCGCGACGACCGCGTCGTAGCGCGCCTTGACGTCCGCGTCCGTGACGGGTGCCGGCTTGATCTGATCGCGCAGGTACGCCTGCGTCATCGCGAGCGCCTTCGCCTGCTCGACGGCGGCCACGACCCGCGGCTTCGTGTCGTAGTGCTGCTTGAGCGCCGCCTGTCGAAACAACTCGCGCGCGATCAGCTGGTTCTTCAGCGCCGCGCGCAGCGCCGGCGTATCGGGCGCCTTCGACGCGCGCACGGCTTCGTCGACCTGCGCTTGCGGAATCGGCACGCCGTTCACGCTCGCGATCGCATCGGCCGGCATCGCGGCGGCTGCATCGGCGGGTTTCTTCGCCGCCTTGGGAACCGCATACGCGTGCGAAGCGACAGCGGCGCACAGCGTCGCCGCGACGAGCGTGACGCCGATCTTGCGAATACGCGCCGACAGGTTGGGTTGCATCGCGATCTCGCGACCGTTCGACAGGCGATTCATGAAGTTCTCCATCAGTCCGTCCAGTTGAGTGTGGCCAGCAACACGCTGGCCTTCTTGCCGAGTGCGGCCGGTTGCGCGAGCGCCTGCCCGACCAGCACTTCGGCCGACAGGGTTCCGCCTTTCAAACGCCATTGCGCGCGCGTGCCGACACCTGTGCCGACGAGCGACGGCCAGCCGCCCTGTGCGTTCAGGTGCGTCTTGCCGCCGTCCAGAAACACGTAGGGTTCGATGCGCGCGTCGTGCCACGCCGGCACGTTCTGCCAGGCCAGCTCGTTGCGCACGAATGCGCCGCTGTCGCCCGCGATCCCGCCTTCGGTAAACCCGCGGACCGAGCCCATGCCGCCTAGAAAGATCTGCTCGTTGCCGAACAGCGCGACGCGGCTGTACTGCGCGCGCAGCGTGCCGCGATACGCCCACAGGGAACCGGCAACAGTACCGAGCGTGAACTGCAGCGTGCCGGTGGCATCGAGCTTCGTGAACTGGCTGTGCGCGTCGTCGATGCCGATGTCCGACGCATCGTGATTGGCCGCCAGCCAGGGCAACCCCTGCGACACGCCGACATCCCAGGTCGCGGCCGCGCCCTGATCGCGCATGACGAAGCGGGACAGCCCGTTCAGCGCGACCCGCAGCACCGTCAGGTTCTGCGGCGACAACGGAATGCCGTTGAGGTCGCGCTCGGTGCGCAGCTTGTTGAGCGTGACGTCGACGCTCATGCGCCCGCGCGGCGACCGCACCAGCACGTCGTTCCAGCCGAGCATCTGGCTGAACGTGCGCCCGGCGAGCAGCGCGACGTCGCCGATCGCCTGCTGGTACTCGGACATCGACGCCGTGTAGCTGAAAGTTTGATACCCGTACGGCACCGCCGCCGACAACACGACCGCGTTCGTGTCGGTCGTCCCGACGTAGCTGAACGACAGCGATTCCTGCAGTCCGATCACGTTGTCGGCTTCGACACCGGCGCGATAGCGCGTCCTGCCGGTCTGCGAGCTGCCGTAGTTGTCGATGCCGAAATCGTAATGAAGACGATCGCCATAGCGGTTCGAGATCGCGACGATCGAATCGCCCGGCGCTTCGCCGGGGAGAATCCGGATTTCGGCCTGATTGCGCCGCAACCGGTTGATCTGGTCGACGCCCTGCTCCAGGTCGGGCAGGCGCAGCACGTCGCCCGGCGTGCTCGCGAACGCCCATGCGGTGCCGGCTTCGGTCAGCAGCCCGCCGCCGCGCACTTCGTACCACTTCTCGTCGGGATCGCGCGGCCTCAGCGGCTTGCCGTTCAACGTCAACGCGGCCACGCGACCGGGGACGAGGTTGATCTTCAGCGTGCCGGACGCGAGATTCTGCGGCCCGAGGTACGCACGCGTCGTGATGTAGCCGCGCGAAATGAACGCTTCGGTCAGCCGGCGCAGCAGCAGATTGATCCGGTTGCGCCCGAGTTGCTTGCCGATGAACGGCGCCGCGATACGGTCCAGTTCGGGCTGCCCGAGGATCGCGTCGCCGGTGAATTCGATCCGCTCGATCGGGAACGTCGGCGCGACGTCCGGCAGCGTGTCGACGTCGGCGCCCGGCGGCAGGTCGGGCATCGCCGGCTGCTCGGGCACCGCGATCTGCGCCGGCGGTTGCGCGAGCTCGTCGCGGCGCTGCCGGTCGCGCTGCTCCTGCAGCAGACGCTGCGCGGGATCCTGCTCCGCACGCGGCACCGCGAACCCGGCCGGAAGCGCGCCGAGGCCCGGCGGCGCGCCGGCCGGCGGTGCGCCCGCGAGCTGTGCGTGCGCGCACGGCGACATCGCGCCGAGCGTCAACGCGAGCGCGGCGGCGATGCGGTGGTCCGTCTGCGACATCACAGGCCGAACCACGACACGAGGCCCATGTGATTGCGGTTGCCGATCGTCACGAGATCGCGATGGGGCGGCCGGATCGTCACGATGCCGCGCGCCGCGAGCACACCTTCGGGCGCGCTGTACGCGCCGCCGTCGATGTCGGCCTCGCCGGTCAGGCGCACCTTGCCGGTTCCTCCGGTGAACACGCCGCCCGTGTCGGCTGCATAGATTGCCGCCCAGCGATTGCCGAACCACGCTTTCAGGTCGTGGTCGCGGTTGACCACCGTGTAGCCCGGTACGCCTTGCGCGAGCGTTTTCGGTGCGTCGAGCGTCAATGCGCCGAGCGCGAGCACGGTTCCGCCCGTGTTCGTGATCTGCGTACCGGCTTTCAGCTGGATGTCGGCCTTGGCCTCGATCACGCCGCCGAACGCCTGCACGTTCGACGATGCGCTCGCGCGGCAGAACACGAAGCACGAGCGCCGATACGCTGCCTGCCCGGTGAAAACGGCTTGCGTGAGAATGTTTTCGCGCGCGGCGATATCGATCGCGCCGCCATTCGACAGGATCGATCCGCCGATATTCGTCACGTTCGCGGCGCGCACGGTCACGTTGCCCGCATCGGCCGTGATGTACGCGAGTTTCGATGCGTCGGCCAGCGCGCCATAGTCGACGGTGAAGCCGTCGCTACGATGCTTGAAGAACAGGAAGCGGCCGCCCTGCTCGGAGAAGCCGACCACCGCGCCGTTCTGCACGCCGGTGCTGTGGTCGACGATGTTCTGCAGGTCTCCGCCCGCGGCGATCGAAATGCTCTGGTTCGACAGGATCCGCGCATTCCGGTTGACGACATCGGCGCCCGCGGTCAGCGACACGTCGCCCTGAACGCCGAACAGGATGCCGAGCCGCGTCTGCGGCAACGACTCGTTCCGGATGCGGCCCGCCGCGTTCAGCGTCACCGCGCCCATCGAATCCGGGTCAGCGTCGATCGCGGTCTGCCCTTGCACGAGCGACCCGACATTGACGATGTCCGCCGCGCTCTTGAGCACCACGCCGCTTTGCGACGATGCCACGGTCGCGCCCTTCATCGCATCGTCGGGATTCAGCGCGATGCCCGCGCCGTTCAGCTTCACGCTGCCCGACGCCATCAGGCTGCTGCCCGTCAATGCGATCGCATCGGCTGCCGACACGTTCGCGTGGCCGCCCTTCGCCTTCATGTCGGTGCCGGTCAGCGTGATGCCGCCCTGCACGGTCACGTCGAGATCTCGCGCGACGTCGACCTTCGCATGGGACATCTCGACGTTGCCGTTCGACGCCAGCGTGAAATCCCCGAGCGACGCATTCATCGCGCCGGCGCTGCGCACGCCGGGGCCGCGGTCCGTGACGATCAACTGCACGCGCCCGCTCGTCACGCTGCCCGCGGCAGTGATGTCGATCGCATAGGACGACGCGGTGTCAGGGTGAGTCGTCGCGGTACGCGAGAGCCAGTCGTTCGCGTTGTCGTTCGGCGACAGCCCCGTGTTCAGCTCGACACGGCTGCGTCCGGCCAGCAGGCGCACGCCGGCCGTCGCCGACGAAAACGTGTTGTCGATCGCGCCGTCGACGACGATGTTCTTCGCGATCAGATCGAGCCCGATCAGCGCGCCGGCGAGGCCGCCCGGACCGACGACGATCGTGCCGGTCGACGTATCGAGCACGATGTTGCGCTGGATCACGCCGGGGGCGATCTGCAGGTCGTTGAAGCTCACGTTGCCGGTGGACAGCGCGACGTGCCCCGTATTGACGAACGATCCGCCGTTGACCGTGATGCCGTTCGGGTTCGCGAGCACGACGTTCGCGCGCGGCCCCGCCACGGCGATCTCGCCTTCGATCAGGCTGCGGTTGGTGCTCGTCACCTGGTTGACGATCGTGCGCGCGTTGATGCCGGCGTTGTTCAGCGTCGCGCCGGCGGTCGTCACGTTGAACGACGAATACGTGTTGCTCGATACGCCGGCGACCGCCGGCGCAAGATTGACGAGCTGCCGGCCGTTCGGCCCAACCGACACGCTCGTGGGCGTGCCGCCGTCCGGGACGATCCCCGCGGCGGCGGCGCAATGCGGCAGCAGTCCGGTTACGGCAAGGCAAAGGCACAGCGCGCGCCAGCCCCCGCTGCCTGCGCGCGCCATTGAATCGGTGCATCCCATTCTGATCCCGCGCACGGCTTCGCCGGCCGTGCGCCCTCGGTTTTTTGGTCGTGTGGTCGTACTGCTTTCGTCATACTTTTTTGAGATACCGAGGAAGAGTAACGGCGGGGCCACGACTTTCTTTAGGGCGCTTTATCGAATAATTTTTCTAATTCGTTCTGACCGGATATTACAAATTCATTTCGCATCGAGGCACAATGAAAGCATTCAGTCAATCTCGCGCCTCATGCCCTCTACATCGACGAACACGCCGCTCACCGTCATCCATCTGAACGGCCCGATCAACAGCGGCAAGACGACGATCGGTCGCGCACTTGCACGCGTGCTGCCCGATGCGCGCTTCATCGACGGCGACGATCACGACGCGCCCGAATCCGCGCCGTTCGACGTGCAATGGGCCATCGCGTTGGAGCGGCTCGTCGCGCAGATCGCGCAAGCGCGCGAACGCCACCTCGTGATCGCCTATCCGATCGGCGAAGCGGAATTCGAGCGGCTGCGCACGGCGTGCGCTGCGCGCGATGCGCGATTGTTCGTCGTCACGCTCGCGCCGCCCGAAGCGGTCGCGGCATCGAATCGCGGCACGCGTGCCCTCACGGACTGGGAGCGGCAACGGATCGCCGAGATGTATCGGGAAGGGTATGCGTCGCGCAGGTTCAGCGATTGCGTGATCGATACGTCGAACGCATCGCCCGACGTGTGCGCGACGGAGATCGCTCGCCGCGCTCAGTGATGCCGCCGGATGCCCGACACGACCTGCTCGCGCGCCCCCTTCCGGCTCAGCATCAGCGTAACGACCGCCGATACCGCGAGCGTCCCCGCAACCACATACAACCCCGCCGCATACCCGCCCGTCGCATGCTTGAGCCAGCCGATCGCGAACGGCCCGACGAAGCCACCGAGATTGCCGATCGAGTTGATCATCGCGATGCCCGCCGCCGCACCGGCCCCCGACAGGAACGCGCTCGGCATCGCCCACAGCGGCGCCTTCGCGGCGCTGATCCCGACGTTGACGACGACCAGCGCGAGCACGGTCAGCAGCGCGGTGCTCGCCTGCCCCGCGAACACGAAGCCGATGCACGCGAGCACGCACGGAATCACGACGTGCCATGTGCGCTCGCCGACGCGATCCGAATGCCGCGCCCACACGATCATCGCAACCACGGCGGCAACGCTCGGAATGCCGGTGAGCAGGCCCGTTTGCACCGCGCTGAAGCCGAACTGCCTGATCATCAGCGGCGCCCACAACCCGAGCGTGTACAGTCCTGCCGACGTGCCGAAGTAGATCAGCGCGAGCGCCAGCACGCGCGGATCGCGCAGCGCCTGCCACGCGCCGGCCGTATGCCCGGCGTGCGTGTGGCGCGCGTCCGCCTCCGCCTTCAGCTTCGCGATCAGCCAGTCGCGCTCGTCGGACCGCAGCCACGCGGCCTGCGACGGCGCATCGGTCAGGTACTTCAGCACGACGAAGCCGAGCGCGACCGCCGGCAGCGCTTCGACGATGTACAGCATCTGCCAGTCGGCAAGCCCGAACATCGGCGGCATCTGCATGATCGCGCCCGACAGCGGCGAACCGATCGCGGTCGAGATCGGCGCGGCCGCCATGAACCACGCGGCGGCCACCGCGCGCTGCTTCGCGGGAAACCACAGGCTCAGGTACAGGATGATGCCGGGGAAAAAGCCGGCTTCGGCCATGCCCAGCAGAAAGCGCAGCACGTAGAAGCTCGTCGGGCCGGTCACGAACGCGGATACGGCCGACACGATCCCCCACGTGATCATCACGCGCGCGATCCAGATGCGCGCGCCGACGCGATGGAGAATCAGGTTGCTTGGCACTTCGAACAGAAAATAGCCGATGAAGAACAGGCCGCCGCCGAATCCGAACGCGGTGGGCGACAGGCCGATCGCCTTGTTCATCGTCATCGCGGCAAAGCCCACGTTGACGCGATCGAGAAAGCTGACGAAGTAAAGCAGCATCACGAACGGAATGATGCGCCACATCAGCTTCCGCGCGACGCGGGTTTCCAGATCTGCTTGCATGTGTCTCCTCCTTCGAGGTCGGGCCGTGCGCCGTCGGTCGGTGGACCGCGGCGCCGGCCGGCGCCCGGCTCGCGTCGGATGCGCGAGTCGCGGGCAGAAAATGCCTGAGTGAAGCGAACGCGCGACGCTCGGCTGCGCGCAGGCGCGGCCGTCAGCGCCACACCGCCTCGCCGCCGTCAGGCCGCGGCGGCCGCGTGCGCGACGCGCTCGCAGACGGCCAACGTCACCTGCGCGGTCGTCGCGCTGCCGCCGAGGTCGCGCGTATGCAGCGACGGGTTGGCCGTCACGGCCTCGATCGCGTGCATCACGCGCGCGGCGGCTGCCGTCTCGCCGAGATGCTCGAGCAGCATTACGACCGACCAGAACGTGCCGACCGGATTCGCGAGCCCCTTGCCCATGATGTCGAACGCGGAGCCGTGGATCGGCTCGAACATCGACGGATAGCGGCGCTCCGGATCGATGTTGCCGGTCGGCGCGATGCCGAGGCTGCCCGCGAGCGCGGCGGCGAGATCGCTGAGGATGTCCGCGTGCAGATTGGTCGCGACGATCGTGTCGAGCGACGCCGGGCGGTTGACCATGCGCGCGGTCGCCGCATCGACGAGTTCCTTGTCCCACGCCACGTCGGGAAATTCCTGCGCAATCTGTTTCGCAATCTCGTCCCACATCACCATCGCGTGCCGCTGCGCGTTGCTCTTCGTGATCACGGTCAGCAGCTTGCGCGGCCGCGACTGCGCGAGCCGGAACGCGAAGCGCATGATGCGTTCGACGCCGGCGCGCGTGAGGATCGACACGTCGGTCGCGGCCTCGATCGGATGGCCCTGGTGCACGCGACCGCCGACGCCCGCGTATTCGCCTTCCGAGTTCTCGCGCACGATCACCCAGTTCAGGTCGTCCGGCCCGCAGCGCTTCAGCGGTGCATCGATGCCCGGCAGGATGCGCGTCGGGCGCACGTTCGCGTACTGGTCGAAGCCCTGGCAGATCTTCAGGCGCAGGCCCCACAGCGTCACGTGATCGGGCACGTCCGGGTCGCCCGCGGAACCGAACAGGATCGCGTCCTTGCCGCGCAGCGCGTCGAGGCCGTCGGCCGGCATCATCGCGCCGTGCCGACGGTAGTAATCGGCGCCCCAGTCGAAATCCTCGAACTCGAACGCAAAGCGGTCGCTGCCGCGGGCCAGCGCTTCCAGTACCTGCTTGGCCGCGGGCACCACCTCCTTGCCGATGCCGTCGCCGGGAATCGTTGCGATACGGTAGGTCTTCATGCGGACATCCTCGATTGGTCGTGAGCGTGAACGCACTTTACCGAACCGGCAGTGCAGAAACCGTGGCTATACTCAATGCATCTTTAACTTCAATTCACGAATCTCGTCATGGCGGATACCGTTCAGCCGGCCGATCTCGGCTTCTTCTCGACGCTGGCCGCGTCGGGCAGCCTGAGCGCGGCCGCGCGCGAGCTCGGGCTGACCGCGGCGGCCGTCAGCAAGCGGCTCACGCAGATGGAGCGGCGCGCGGGCGTGACGCTCGTCAATCGCACGACGCGGCGGATGATGCTGACGCCCGAAGGCGACGTGTATCTCGAGTACGCACGGCGAATCCTCGACCAGATGGACGAACTCGGCGAACTGCTCGGCAGCGCGAAGCAGCGGCCGAAAGGCCTGCTGCGCGTGAACGCGACGCTCGGGTTCGGGCGCAGCCACGTCGGCCCGGCGATCTCGCGCTTCGTCGCGCGCTATCCGGAGGTGTCGGTGCAGTTGCAGTTGTCGGTGATGCCGCCGCCGCTCACCGACGACACGTTCGACGTATGCATCCGCTTCGGCGAGCCGCCCGACACGCGCGTCGTCGCGCGGCGGCTCGCACCGAACCGTCGGCTGCTCTGCGCGGCGCCCGCCTATCTGGCGCGGCATGGGACACCCGGCACGCCGCACGACCTGACGAGACACAACTGCATCGGCATCCGGCAGGGCGACGAAGGTTACGGCGTGTGGCGCCTGACGACCGGGCGCGGCGCGGCCCGCCACACGGAGGCCGTGCGGATCAACGGCAACCTGACGACGAACGACGGCGAGATCGCGGTGAAGTGGGCGCTCGACGGGCACGGGATCCTGATGCGCGCGGAATGGGACCTGCGCGACTATCTCGCCGACGGGCGGCTGGTCGTCGTGCTGCCCGACCATGAAACGCCGGGTGCCGACATCTACGCGGTGTATGCGCAGCGTCACCAGATGTCCACGCGGATTCGCGCGTTCGTCGATTTCCTGGCGGAAGAATTGGGGCGGCCGAAGGCGACGTAGGGCGTCGGTTACGCCCGCTGCGGGCCAGGCATCGGTAAGCGATGCCGGGGCGAGTACACGGCTTTTCGGCTCACGACACGCGTCCGAGCGTATGGCCGCCAAGCGACGGAGTCAATATTCTGGCAAATCTCGCATCGTAGAGCCAAAATATTTACACAAACCAGCGCAGCGCCTCGACGAAAGTCACTGACACGCTGCGCTAAAGTGCTATTATTTTAGCTCTATTGCACCGAAAAAAGTGAAATATTAGCGCCATCATGGCAAAGAAAACCGCCCCTCTCTTGCCCGCATCCAGTCGGTTGCTCGTCGAATTCGGCGAGCGGCTCAAGCTCGCCCGTCTGCGCCGGAAGCTGACGGCCAAGCAGGTCGCTGAACGCGCGGGAATGTCGCCGATGACACTCCGCTCGCTGGAGGGAGGCGGTTCGGGGGTCACAATGGGCGCCTATCTTGCCGTCATGCAAGTACTGGGCCTCCAGGGCGATCTGGAAAAACTGGCCGCTGCGGACTCATTCGGCCGCCAGCTTCAAGACGCTCGCCTCGTCAAACCGCGATCCGTGAAACGAGTTGCCCTGCGGTCGTCCGCCGAGTCGCCACGCATACCTGATCGGCGCGATCGTGCCACCACGACCACGCCCCCGGCCCCCGCCAGGAAAGCACCGGGATCGGCGTCCAGCATCCCGGCGCCCGACCACCATCGCGGTACGACGGCCGCGGAACTGGCCGCGCTGTTGAAGCCAGCGAGCAAACACCTGGGGAAATCTCGCGAGAAATGACGACCATCTCTGTTTACGCAGACTGGAGCAGCCTGCCCGCTCCCCGGAAACTCGGCCTTCTGCACAGCCGACAGACGCGGGCAAGCGAACGTTTCGAATTCCAGTACGACGCAACCGCCTTGAGCGCTCCCGAACTCGCCCGGGTTCAGCTCGATCCCGGCATCGGCCTCTTCGAAGGACCGCAATATCCACCTCCGCCGCGAGACTCGTTCGGTGCGTTCGCCGATTCCAGCCCCGATCGGTGGGGGCGCATGCTGATGGACCGTCGGCTGGAGCGAGACATTCGTGCAGGCCTTCGACCGAAGGGCACTCGGCTCCGTGAATCGGATTACCTGCTGGGCGTCCACGATCTCTATCGCGTCGGCGCACTGCGTTACAAGCTCGACGACGAAGGAGAGTTTCTCGACGACCGCGTTGATCTCGCCGCGCCGCCATTCGCGGAAATCCGTGAACTGGAACGCGTCAGTCGGGCGCTGGAAGAGGATGTCGACAACATCGCCCCGGACGGCCGCGACTGGCTCTCGATGCTCATCGCACCTGGCGGCTCGCTCGGCGGTGCACGACCGAAAGCAAGCGTGGCCGACGATCAGGGGCGTCTGTATATCGCGAAGTTCCCCAGCGCAAGAGACGATTACGACGTAGGCGGTTGGGAAATGGTCGTCAATGCGCTCGCGGTCGGCTGCGGCCTGAATGTCGCCCAAGCCGAGGCACGAAAGTTCGCCAGCGACCATCATTGCTTCCTGGTCCGTCGCTTCGACCGGACGGCCGATGGACGGCGCCTGCATTTTGCCTCGGCGATGACCATGACCGGTCACGTCGACGGCGACGATGCCTCCACCGGCGTCAGCTATCTCGAACTGGCGGAAGTCCTCATACAACATGGTGCGCAACCGAATGTCGACCTGCGAGAACTTTGGGCGCGGATCGTCTTCAATCTTCTCGTATCGAATACCGACGACCATCTTCGCAATCACGGATTCATTCTGGCACCGGGTAAGGGCTGGCGGCTCTCCGCGGCTTATGACATGAATCCGGTCGCGATCGCCGACGGCCTCAAGCTCAATATCACGGAAGCCGACAACGCGCTGAACCTCGAGCTTGCCCGTGAAGTCTGCGAATTCTTTCGGCTCGGTCTGAGCGATGCCGACGAGATCATCGACGACTTCCGTGGTGTCGTCAGTCAATGGAGAACGCTCGCGACGCGACTCGCGCTGCCGGCTCGGGAACAGGATCGGATGGCCAGCGCGTTCCGTCTCGCAACCGCGTGAGGATTTTCCGTCCGCATCCCGCCGTCACGCCACCGCCACCAGCCCGCCGTAGCGATCGGGGGTAACGACTGCACCCGGCGCCGGCCGCCACCCCACCGCCCCCGCCGCCGCCAGCCCTGCCTGCTCGTGCCCGGCCTGCACGAAACGCTCGGCGATCCAGTCGACGAACGCGCGCACGCCGGGCGACACATGCGGGCGCTTCACATAGACGACCGACACGGCCAGCGCATCGGGCTGCCAGCGCGCCAGCACTTCCCGCAACCGCCCCGCGTCGATCAGCGCCTGCGCGGCGACGCGCGTCGGCTGGATCAGCCCGAGGCCGTGCACGCCGCAGGCGAGATACGCCTGCTCGTCATCCACGCCGACGATACCGTCGAGCCGCACCTTGCGCACCGCGTCGTCCACCGCGAACTCGAGCTCGGCCGGACGCTGGCCGAAGACGTGCGACTCGCCTACCGCGCGATGCCCGCCCAGATCGTCGGGCGTGCGCGGCACGCCGAAGCGGTCGAGATACGCGGGGCTCGCGCACGTCACGCGCTCGAGCGAGCCGAGCCGGCGCGCGACGAGCGACGAATCGGGCAGCGCACCGAGCCGGATACTGCAGTCGATCGCGTCGCCGACGCGATCGCCCGCGCGCCCGGCCACGGCGAGCATCAGTTCGAGATCGGGATGCCGCACATGGAATTCGCCGAGCGCCGGCAGCACGATCGCGCCCGCCACCGACGCCGGCAATTCCACGCGCAGCGGCCCGCTCGGATGCACCGCGGCGCCGCGAATGCTGGCTTCGAGCTCGTCGACGTCCGCGGTGATGCTGACGCAGCGCCGGTAATACGCGTCGCCTTCGGGCGTGGCCCGCAACGCGCGCGTCGTGCGCACCAGCAGCGGCATGCCGAGCGCCGCTTCGAGCTCCTGCACGGTGCGCGTCGCGGTGGCGCGCGAGATGCCGAGCGCCTGCGCGGCACGGGTAAAGCTGTTCATTTCGACGATGCGCGTGAAGATGCGCATCGCGCGGATCGGATTGTCCACCGGACACCTCTACGGGGTTGCGACAGGCCGCGGCGCGGGCGTTCGCGCACCGCGCGTGCGTGTCGATGTCGACGCAAGCCGCGCGACCGGCGCGGCCGCCGGGTCAGGCGTTTGCCGCTGCGACGCCGGGCGCCGGTTCGGCGAGCAGCCGTTGCGCGAGCGCCAGCGCGTCGTCGCGGGTCGCCGCCGCGTTCAGCGGATAACCCCAGACCTTCTCGAAGGCGCCCGAAAAGGCATTGAGCGCCACGCGCCGCGCCGCATCGGGCTCGATCGCGATCATCCCGGGGATCCGTTCGCGCGACAGCGCACGGTTGGCCTTGCTCCACTTCGCGAGCTGCTTGCGCATCTCGTGATCGTTATTGGCGCGATCGTCGCCGGACGGCGCATCGTCGGTCAGAAGAACGAAGCGTTCGCGGCGCGCGAGCAGTGCGTCGAGTTCGGCAATCAAGCGGGCGGGATCGGTGTGGGTCGAGCCGCTGTAACGCAGCCAGACAAACGGGAATTCAGTCGTGACGATTTGCATGTCGACCTCAAGATGAGAACGATTCTCATTCTATGGATCGAGACCGCGTGCGTCATTTCTCGTCCCGGCCAACTGCTTTTTCAATCCGGCCAAACGGGCGCGTGCGGCCCGGCGGTTCAGCGCTGCCGATCGGTGAGGAATTGCGTCGGCGGCTTGCCGGTCGCCTTGCGGAACATCGTGACGAAGCTGCTTGCGCTCTCGTAGCCGAGATCGATCGCGATCTGGTGCACGCGACGGCCGGTCGTCAGCATCCGCAGCGACAGCGCGACGTGCAGCCGACGGCGCCAGTCGCCGAGGCTCATCCCGAGCTCCTTCGTCGCGAGGCGCGTCAGGCTGCGCTCGCTGATGCCCGCACGCCGCGCGAGCTCGGGCAGCGGCGACTTGTCGGCCGGATCGTCGAGCAGATGGTCGATCAGCTTGCGCAGCCGGCGGTCGGCCGGCATCGGCAGGTACAAGTCCTCGACCGGCGCCGCGACGAGCTCGTCGAGCAGCGTCGCGACCAGCCGCCCTTGCGGCCCGTCGACGTCGTACAGGTTCGGGAAACTGGCCGCCTTCAGCAGCAGCTCGCGCAACAGCGGCGACATGCCCAGCGTGCAGCAGCGCTTGGGCAAGTCGAGCGCCGCGTCGGGTTCGACCAGCACCGCGTAGAAGGTCGCGCCGGCCGAGCCGCGCGCCGCATGCGCGACATCGCCGGGAATCCAGACCGTGCATTGCGGCGGCGCGGTCCACACGCCGCCGTCGATCTCGCAATAGACGACGCCGGTCAGCGTGTAGAGCAGTTGCGCCTGTCGATGGCTGTGCCGCTCCAGCCGCCATTCGGGCTCGACGACGGAGCCGCCGAACACGATGAGCGGACGCGGCACGTGATAGACGTCTGCGTCCGCGGCGGGATCGGTGATCGGTGGAAGGTCGCGCATGGAACGGCGGGCTGTGGACAAGGCCGGACGCCGGCGCGTCCTGTCGTGCTTATACCAGAAAGGCGCCGGCGCAGCCGCGCCGTTCGGGGGCGTCGCGGCCGCGCGCCGAACCGAATACAATGCGCCGATCCCCTTGCCGCCGCGCCAACCCGCCGGAGCCGCCATGTTCGACCTGACCACGCTGACCACCTTCACGGCCGTCGTTCTGGGCCTGTTCCTGATCCCCGGCCCCGCCGTGCTGCTCGTGCTGAGCCGCACCGTGCAGGGCGGGCGCACGACCGGCATCCTGACCGGCCTCGGCGTCGCGAGCGGCGACTTCGTGCATACGCTGTTCGCGGCCGTCGGGCTGTCCGCGCTGCTGATGACGTCAGCGCTCGCGTTCAACATCGTGAAGCTGATCGGCGCCGCGTACCTGATCTATCTCGGCGTGCGCGCGCTGCTGGAGAAGCCGTCCGATCCGTCGCTGCCGCGGGTGGCGGCCGTCACGCCGCTCAACGCGTACTTGCAGGCGATTCCCGCCGAAGTGCTGAATCCGAAAACCGCGCTGTTCTTTCTCGCGTTCATGCCGCAGTTCGTGCATCCGGAACGTGGCTCGACGTTCGTGCAGTTCGCGGTGCTCGGGCTGATCTTCGTCGTGCTCAGCTCGCTCTACACGACGCTGATCGCGTGCTCGATCCGCCCGCTCGGCCGCATCGTGAAGCGGCTCACGTGGCTCACGCGCTGGCAGGGCAGGATCATCGGCTCGATCTTCATTGCGCTCGGGCTGCGCGTGGCCGTGCAGCAGCGCTGATGGGCGCGACCGCATGACGCGCGCCGACGCGGATCTGCTCTACACCGACCCGCGCCTCGTCGCGGTGTACGACCTGTTCAACGCGGGCGATCGGGACTTCGTGTTCTATGCCGCGGCGATCGGCGCCGCCCGGCAACGCATTCTCGATCTCGGCTGCGGCACCGGCACGTTCGCGCGACGGCTCGCGTCGGCCGGGCATGACGTCGTCGCGATCGATCCCGCGCCGGCGATGATCGATTACGCGCGACGCCAGCCGGGCGCCGGCGCCGTCCGCTGGTTCGCGTGCGCGCTCGACGGCCTGCCGCCCGGTGTGCGATTCGATGCGGTCGTGATGACCGGGCACGCGTTTCAGTGCCTGCTGACCGACGACGACATCGATGCGACGCTGCGCGGCGTGCGACGCGTGCTCGCCGACGGCGGCCGCTTCCTGTTCGAGAGCCGCAACCCGCGCACCGAACCGTGGCGAGCATGGACGCCCGTGCAGTCGGCACGCAGCGTCGAATCGCACGCATTCGGCATCGTCGATCTCCATCACGCGGTGCGTGCGATCGACGACGCGATCGTGACGTTCGACACGCACTACCGCTTCCGCCGCGACGACACGGTGCTGACGAATACGAGCCGGCTGCGTTTCATTTCGCAACCTGAACTGCAGGCGCACGTGACGGCGGCCGGTTTCGCGTCGGCCGACTGGTGCGGCGACTGGGACCACGCACCGTTCGACGCAGCGACCAGCGCGGAAATCATCGCGATCTGCCGCGCGTAACGGGCGCGGCGCAGACATCATGCGCCTCGTTCGCCACGCGTCATCACGCGCGATCGAGCGCACGCCGCACACCGTCCCAATCGAGCCCGAACCGCGCGAGATACTTGCGCAGCCGGTCGGCATCGTTCGGCTGCTTCTTGCTCTGGCGCGACACCGCGAACAGCGTGCGCCCGGCTTCCGACAGGCTCGCCGACGTCCGGCACACGTCGAGCACGCGTTCGAGCTGCGCCCGGTCGAACAGGTCGAGTTCCGCCGCACGCGCACCGAACACCGCATCGACGCATGCATCGGCCGCCCCCGCGCCGCCCGGCGACGACCACGTGCGCGTCAGCCGTTCGACTTCCTGCTCGGCAAGCGCCTCGGTAATCCGCCCGGCATCGGCCAGCGTCGCCATCCGCGTGACCGAGGCGGACAATTCGCGGAAATTGCCGGCCCACGCCGCCCGCGGCGATGTCGCGAACGCGAGATAGCGCCGCTTCGCCTCCACGTTGAACCGCACCTGCTCGCCCTGCTCGCGGCCGAAACGGTCGAGCTCGAATTCGAGGTTCGGCTCGATGTCCTCGCGGCGCTCGGCGAGCCCCGGCAGTTCGTAGGTCCACAGGTTGATCCGTGCATAGAGATCCTCGCGGAACGTCCCGGCCGCCACCATCTGCCGCAGGTCGCGATGGGTGCCCGCGATCAGCTCGAAATCGCTGGTCGCCTCGACGTCCGCGCCCACCGGCAGGAAGCGCTTCTCCTCGATCGCCTTCAGCAGCATCGCCTGCTCGTCGAGCCCGAGTTCGCCGATCTCGTCGAGAAACAGCAGGCCGCCGTCCGCGGCGCGCAGCAGCCCCGCGCGCGCCGACTGCGCGCCGGTGAACGCGCCCTTCACGTGACCGAACAGCGTCGACATCGCCGCGTCGCCGCGCAGCGTCGCGCAGTTGATCTCGATGAACGGCCCCGCGAGCCGATGCCGGCCGCGCTTCAGCTCGTACACGCGCTTCGCGAGAAACGACTTGCCGGCCCCCGTGGGCCCGACCAGCAGCATCGGCGCGCGCGAACGCACGGCCACGCGCTCGAGTTGCTCGATCAGCGCATTGAAGCGCGCGTTGCGCGTCGCGATGCCGGCCTTCAGGAACGACACCGTTTCGTCGCGCTCGCGCGTGAAGCGCTGCGCGATCCGGTTGTAGCGGGACAGGTCGAGATCGATCACCGAGATCGTGCCCGGCCCGCTCGGCCCTTCGTCGGTCCGCTGCGGCGGCCCCGTCTGCACGAGGCGCGCGGGCAGGTAGCGCGCTTCCGCCAGCAGGAACCAGCAGATCTGCGCGACGTGCGTGCCGGTCGTGATGTGGATCAGGTAATCCTCGTGTTCGAGGTCGAACGGATATGCGCGTGCGTAGTCGTGCAGCGTCGCATAGACCTCCTCGAAATCCCACGGATCGCGGATCGTGACCGGCGTGAGCCGCACGTCGGTGTGCGGCGACACGCGCGCGAGATCGTCCCGCACCTGGTTGGCGAGACGCGTGTAGTCCGGCGAATGCAGCAGTTCCAACCGATCGATCGGCAACTCCGGCTGCTCGCACAACGAAATCGTCGGCCGCCATTTGCGGTAACGGCGCGGCGCGCGGCCACCCTGGTCGAGCACCGTGCCGAGAAACCCGATGGCGACAGTCTTTCGCATATTTATCTTGCAGGATAAGAGGCGATCCGATTATATCGGATTATCGTGATGACCCTTTGGGCACGACGTCGATCCCCAGCCACGCACAATAGATAAATTCCTTTTATTTTCAATTGCTTGGGAAATTCCCAAAGCCCCGGCACGCCCGCTGGCACGCTCCTCGCTAAATAGAAGACGCCGGATGTCCCGCTGGCCCACGAGCCAGGGTTCAACAAGCCCTGCTGGTGCGCCGCCGCCGAACCTCGTTCGTCGCCGCAGCGCATGCCGCCATGGACAGACGAAGGCAAACGGGCGCGCGTCAGGATGCTTCGTCCGGGTTCGAATCCCGGAGCGCCCATTGTTCGGAAGCTCAGCCAGGTGGAGCAGCCGGCGAAAGCCGGCCGGTGGCGGGTTCAAATCCCGCTCGAACGCTGTCCGCAAGGACGGTCTCGTATGAAAAGCAGTACCCGCCGGTGCGGGCCGCAAGGCCCGCCGCGCGTCGGACCGGTTGCAGTTCCGCGCGATCGGCCGGGCGGCCACACGGCCAGCGCACGAAGGCGCACGACGACGCAATGCCACACGCGTCGCCCTGTGCTTCGACGCCGGCCAGCGCGCCGCCCGCCCGATTGCGTCGCACCGCGATCCGCACGATGCGCGCCACCCGGCGGCCATTGAAGAAAAGGACAAGAATATGTGGATGCGACATGTAGTGAAAAAGAACGAGCGCGCGCTGCTGATGAATGAGGGCGATTTCGTGAAGGTGCTGGAACCGGGCGTGTTCAAGGCCTTCGATCCGTTCAAGCGTTTGTCGGTGCAGACCGCGCGTCTCGACGCGCCGCTCGCCGACGAAGCGTTGGCCGACTATCTGCGTCACGACGCACAGGATGTGCTTGCGCAGTATTTCGTCGCGATGGATCTCGCCGACGATGAAGCGGGCCTGCGCTATGAAGACGACGTGCTCGTCGAGATCCTCGCGCCGGGCACGCGCCGGCTGTACTGGCGCGGCCTGACCGCGCATCGGCTGGAACGTGTCGATCTCGCGCGGCACAGCATGCTGCCCGACGCGCTCGTGAAGCGCATCGCGCAACCGTCGCTGCGTGCGCGCGGCGTGGCCGGCCTGACGGGCGTGCTGCTGGCGCAGGTGCCGGCGTACCACGTCGGTGTACTGAAGATCGACGGCAAGATCGAGCGGTTGCTGGACGCGGGCACGTCGGCGTTCTGGCGCTTCAACCGCGACGTCGCGGTCGAGCTGGTCGACCTGCGCGTGCAGGCGATCGAAGTCGGCGGGCAGGAAATCCTCACGCGCGACAAGGTCGCGCTGCGGCTGAACCTGTCGGCGACGTGGCGCTATGCGGACGTGCTGCATGCGTTCGGCCAGTTGCAGAAGCCGGTCGAACACCTGTATCGCGAGTTGCAGTTCGCGCTGCGCTCGGCGGTCGGCACGCGCTCGCTCGACGAGCTGCTGGAGGACAAGCAGTCGCTCGACGACGTCGTGATCGCGCAAGTACGCGCCCGTCTCGACGGTTCGGGCCTGGACGTGCGCAGCGTCGGCGTGAAGGATATCGTGCTGCCGGGCGACATGAAGACGATCCTCGCGCAGGTGGTCGAGGCCGAGAAGTCCGCGCAGGCGAACGTGATTCGCCGCCGCGAGGAAACGGCGGCCACGCGTTCGCTGCTGAACACCGCGAAGGTGATGGAAGAAAACCCGACCGCGCTGCGGCTCAAGGAGCTGGAAACGCTCGAGCGCGTCGCGGAACGGATCGACCGCATCTCGGTGTTCGGCGGCCTCGATCAGGTGCTGAACGGACTCGTCAGCATCAAGGGCACGTAATGCGGGATCCGGCGCGATGCAGGTAACTCGCGCCGGATACCGAAATGAATCAGGTGAAGCAAATGACAGACACGGATTACCAGGTAATGGAACTGGCGAACGGCAAGCCGGTGAAGATGTGGACGCAAGGCGTCGCCGTCGAGGAGGAAGCGCGCGCACAACTGCGCAACACGGCGCAAATGCCGTTCATCTTCGGCCACGTCGCGGTGATGCCGGACGTGCACCTCGGGAAGGGTTCGACGATCGGCAGCGTGATTCCGACGAAGGGCGCGATCATCCCGGCCGCGGTCGGCGTCGACATCGGCTGCGGGATGATGGCCGCGCGCACGACGCTGACGGCGTCCGACCTGCCGGATTCGCTTGGTGGGCTGCGCGGCGCGATCGAACGCGCGGTGCCGCACGGCCGCGCGCCGGGCCGCCGCGATCCGGGCGCATGGGGTGATCGGGCGCCGGCCACCGTGACCGAAGCATGGAAGTCGCTGCAACCGGGCTTCCAGCGGATCGTCGACAAGTATCCGAAGCTGGAAAAGACGAACCACTACGCGCATCTCGGCACGCTCGGCACCGGCAACCACTTCATCGAAGTGTGCATCGACGAAGCGGACCGCGTGTGGTTCATGCTGCACAGCGGCTCGCGCGGCGTCGGCAATGCGATCGGCAGCCTGTTCATCGAACTCGCGCAGGCCGACATGCGGCAGCACATCGCGAACCTGCCGGACCGCAATCTCGCGTATTTCACCGAGGGCAGCCGGCACTTCGACGATTACGTCGAGGCGGTCGGCTGGGCGCAGGACTACGCGCGGCGCAACCGGCAGGCGATGATGGACGCGGTGATCGGCGCGGCGCGCGGCGTGATCGCGAAGCCGTTTTCGGTCGACGAGCACGCGGTGAACTGCCACCACAACTACGTGCAGCGCGAACGCCACTTCGGCGAAGAGGTGCTCGTCACGCGCAAGGGCGCGGTGTCCGCGCAGAAGGGGCAGCTCGGGATCATTCCGGGGTCGATGGGCGCGAAGAGCTTCATCGTGCGCGGGCTCGGCAATCCGGAAAGCTTCTGCTCGTGCAGCCACGGCGCGGGCCGGACGATGAGCCGCACCGAAGCGAAGCGCCGCTTCACGGCCGACGATCAGGCGAAGGCGACGCAGGGCGTCGAATGCCGGAAGGACGCGGGCGTCGTCGATGAAATTCCGATGGCGTACAAGGACATCGACGCGGTGATGGCGGCCCAGCGCAGCCTCGTCGAAGTCGTGCATACACTGCGCCAGGTGGTGTGCGTGAAAGGATAGCGCGGTGCGCGGCCAATGGCCGGCGGCCGCGCGCAACAAAAGGGAACCAACAATGAAAACGGAACAATTGACGCCCGTGCGCAGCGCGCACCCGGTCGATCCGGCCGTGCGGGCGCGCGTGATGGCAGAACTCGCGGAAGTCGAGCGCCGCCACGACGTGACCGTGCTGTTCGCATGCGAATCGGGCAGCCGCGGCTGGGGCTTCGCGTCGCCGGACAGCGACTACGACGTGCGCTTCGTGTATGCACACCGGCGCGACTGGTACCTGAGCGTCGAACCGCAGCGCGACGTGATCGAGCGGCCACTCGACGACGAACTCGACGTCAGCGGTTGGGAACTGCGCAAGGCGCTGCAACTGCTGCGCCGCTCGAACCCGACGCTGCTCGAATGGCTCGACTCGCCCGTCGTGTATCGCGAAGACGCGCGCTGGGCGCCACGGCTCAGGTCGCTGGCGTCGGCGTTCTTCTCGCCGGTGCGCGGGCGTCATCACTACCTCGCGATGGCCAAGAAGAACTTTCGCGGCTACCTGCAAGGCGACACGGTGCGTTACAAGAAGTACCTGTACGTGCTGCGGCCGCTGCTCGCGGTACGCTGGATCGACTCCGGGCTCGGGATGCCGCCGATGCGCTTCGTGGATCTCGTCGACGGCACCGTGCACGAGCCGGCGGTACGCGCGGAACTCGACGCGTTGCTCGCGCTGAAGATGAGCGCGAACGAAAGCGAATACGGGCCGCGCCGGCCGGCGATCCACGCGCTCGTCGAGACGATGCTCGCCGATGCCGAACACGATCGCGAATACAAGCGGCCGTGGGGCGACGTGGCGATGCTCGACGCGTTCCTGCGCGACGTGGTCGATGATCGATGAAAGGCGAACGGCGCGACGCCTGCGGGCATCGCGCCGTATTTGCATCCGCACCTGCCCGGCCCATGCACGCGAGCAACGGTCGTGCCCGCACACTACGCGTCGTCTTCACGATCGCAACGCATTGCGGCGGTATACTCGATGTCGTTCGGTGACGCGCGCCGCCGCATGCGCCGCAGCCTTCGACCTGCCCGCCTGCTGACGATATGCTTGCAGCCCGACGTCTTCCGCGCGCCCATCCACAGTCGATACGAACCGTCATGTCGCACCGCCTTTCGCTCGCCATCGCCGCCCTCCTCGCCGTTTCCCCGATCGTTGCCCAGGCTCGCCCGCTCGCGCGGCCGCCGGTCGAGCGCGAATTCAAGAGCTGGTCGGTCGTCTGCGACAACGGCAATCGCTGTATCGCGGAAAGCCATGCCGACGATATCGACGATGCACGCACCGGCCTGATCCTGCGCGTGACGCGCGATGCCGGCCCGGACGCGCAGCCCTCGCTCGATCTCTACGCATCGGCGCCGATCGACTTGCGCACCGCACGCGTCGATGGCCGGCCGTTCGATGCGATGCCGGCGCAATGGCATGCGTTCGGCGACAAAGCCGACGACCAGGCGCACCCGTTCCGAATCCGGACCAACGATCCGGCAACGGTGGCTGCGTGGCTCGCCGCGGCGCGCAATGCGCAACTGCTGAGCTTCGGCGATCCGGCATCGGCGCCCGCCGCTCGCACGCCGTTGTCGGGACTGAATGCCGCGCTGCTGCTGATCGACGACACGCAGGGCCGCGTCGGCACGGTCACGGCGTTGCTGCGCCCGGGCCTCAAGCCTGCGTCGTCGGTACCGGCCGCGCCCGCCTTGCCGCCCGCTGTCACGCCCGCCCCGCCGCCCGTGTCGAATCTGTCGGCCGCCGAACAGCGGCCGCTCGTCGACGCGGTACTCGCGAAATTCGGCGCCGACGTGAAGCAATGCGCGGCCGATGTCGAAGACGAAATGTCGGCGAGCGATCGCAGGAAAGCGTCGAGAGCCGTCGCGATTTCGTCCGACGAAGCGCTCGTCGCGATTCCGTGCCAGACCAGCAGCCTGTATAACCACACCGACCTGTGGTATCGCGTGCGCCGCACTGCCCCCTACGCGCCGGCCGCGATGAACTTCGGCGAGAACGCGAGCGCGGGCCTCGATGCTGCGTCGTTCGCGAACGAACTGACCGACGCCGGCTACGATCCCGCGAGCGCGACGCTGTCGAGCACGGTCCGGCTGCGCAGCGCGGGCGATTGCGGCTCGACCGCGTCGTGGGTTTTCGACGGTCGGCGCTTCGTACTCGACGGCCTCGCGACGCACAGCACGTGCAACGGCCTGTTCCGGGACCAATGGCCGCACCTGTATCGCCGGGCCGATGCGGCAGGAAACCGCTGACGCACGCATCGCACCGAAACACGCCGGCAGACATAACCGATAACAAACCGAGGGGCCGTACCATGTATCTCCCGTTCATCGACGCGTCGCGCAACCCGACCGCGACGCGGCGCACGCGCGGCTGGCGTGGCGCGCGTGCGTTCGCGCTGGTCACCGTCACCGCAGTCACCGCGTTCGCCTTCTCGCCAGCAAACGCGGCAAGCACCGGCGATTCAGTCGAAATCCCGTTCTGGTCGCGTAACTGGACCGGCACGATCGGCAACCGGCATGTCGAAGTCTCGCTGTCGCGCGTGGCCGACACGGTATCGGGCTCGTACTGCTACGCGCCCTGCACGTCCGACAAACGCTATCGGCTCGCGTTGAAGGGAACGCTCGACGCGCACGGTGTCACGCTTTCGGAACGCGACAGCGGCGCGAAAGCCAACGCCGATCGCGTAACGGGTACGTGGCGCGCGGCATCCTTCGACAACGCCGTGACCGGCACGTGGGCATCGCCGGACGGCAAGCGCACGCTGCCCGTCTCGCTCGCACCGAAACAGGACGGCAGGCCGTTCCCTTACGAGGTCCGCCTCGTCGCCGACAAGCTGCCGGACGACAGCAGTTCGTGCAACGACCCGCCGCACGTCTTCGCGATTCGCCTGTACGACCGCGGCCGCCTCGTGCAGACACTGCAGACGGATTCGCAAGGCACCTGCGGCCTGCCCACGCCCGAATTCGCCGACGTGAACTTCGACGGCTGGCCCGACCTGATGCTTGCGCAAGGGATGGGGGCGAGCCCGAACATTCCGTACCAGACGTGGATCTTCAACCCGAAGACGCGGCGCTTCGTCGATGCGCCGCAGGGACTGCAAGACATCACGTCGCCGGATTTCGATCCGGTGCACCGGATCATATGGACGAACTGGCGCGCGAGCTGCTGCGAGCACGGCGTGACGACGTACCGCTGGCAGGGCAACGACGTGAAGGAGGTCGACTCGGCGAGCAGCTACTTGCTGCCCGTGCTCGACGGGAATACGCGTCGCTATTGCTACGTCGTACCCGGCTACGGCGACGGTTACATCGAGTTTCCGCAACGCATCGAGCAGACCGATGCCGGACTGCGCTCGACGCTCGGTGCACCGAAGGATTGCGAGGTGGGCGATTCGCCGCAGATGTCGCGCGTGTATATCGACATCTGGAAGCCGGGCGCGGCGGGCAGCGCCCCGACGCTCGTGCGTACCGAAAAGGTCGCTTGGAAACGCACGTCAACGCGCGCCGGCATGAAGTTCTGCCCCGACGTGCCGTTCTACGACAACGGCCGCATCCGCCGCATCCTGTTGCGCGACGATCCCGACCAGTGCAGCGACTCGAATCCCGACGAGAGCTAGCATGCGGTACGCCCGCACGGGCGTACCGGCGTCATGTCACGCGGCGCCGACGATCGAAATCGACGGCACGAGCGTTGCCGAGAAGTAAGCATCCAACTGGTTCCAATGATCCTGATTCATCAAGTATCCCTTGTGCGCGGAAGAAGGCATTTTATGCACCGCCCCGCCATAAGCAACAAACCATTCGTTCTAAGGGTTGCCGCGCACGTGCTCCTATAATCGCTCGACCATCACAACAACAGAAGGAGCACCCATGACCGATCAGGCCGTATCGAACTGGCGCCTCGAAACCATCGCAGTACACGGCGGTTATCGTCCCGACCCGACCACGCGCGCGGTCGCCGTCCCGATCTACCAGACCGTTGCGTACGCATTCGACGACACGCAGCACGGCGCGGACCTGTTCGACCTGAAGGTCCAGGGCAACATCTACACGCGGATCATGAACCCGACGACGGACGTGCTCGAGCAGCGGATCGCCGCGCTCGAGGGCGGTATCGGCGCGCTCGCGCTCGCGTCGGGGCAATCCGCCGTCACGTACGCGATCCAGACGATCGCCGAAGCGGGCGACAACATCGTGTCCGCGAGTTCGCTGTACGGCGGCACCTACAACCTGTTCGCGCACACGCTGCCGCAATACGGAATCACCACGCGCTTCGCCGACCCACGCGACCCCGCGTCGTTCGAGCCGCTGATCGACGCGCGCACGAAGGCGATCTTCGCGGAATCGGTCGGCAACCCGCTCGGCAACGTCACCGACATCGCCGCGCTCGCCGAGGTCGCGCATCGCCGCGGCATCCCGCTGATCGTCGACAACACGGTGCCGTCGCCGTACCTGCTGCGCCCGTTCGAGCACGGCGCGGACATCGTCGTGCATTCGCTGACGAAGTATCTCGGCGGGCACGGCACGAGCCTCGGCGGCGCGATCGTCGATTCGGGCAAGTTCCCGTGGGCCGAGCACGCGGACCGCTTCAAGCGGCTCAACGAGCCGGACGTCAGCTATCACGGCGTCGTCTATACCGAAGCGTTCGGGCCGGCCGCGTATATCGGCCGCGCCCGCGTGGTGCCGCTGCGCAACATGGGCGCGGCGATCTCGCCATTCAATGCGTTCCAGATCCTGCAGGGAATCGAGACGCTCGCGCTGCGGGTCGAGCGCATCAGCGACAACGCGCTGAAGGTCGCGCAGCATCTCGCGCGCCACGAACACGTCGAATGGGTGAATTATGCGGGCCTGCCCGATCACCCCGACCATCCGCTCGTCGCCCGCTACCTGTCGGGCCGTGCGCCGGGCATCCTGACGTTCGGCGTGAAGGGCGGCCGCGACGGCGGCGCGAAGTTCCAGGATGCGCTGAAGCTGTTCACGCGGCTCGTCAACATCGGCGACACGAAGTCGCTCGCGACGCATCCGGCATCGACGACGCACCGTCAGTTGTCGCCGGCCGAACTCGCGAAGGCCGGCGTGAAGGAGGAAACGGTGCGGCTGTCGATCGGCATCGAGCATATCGACGACCTGCTCGCCGATCTCGACCAGGCGCTCGCGCAGCTTTGAGCGAAACGGGCGCGCCGGCTTGCCGGTGCGCCCGCATCGAACCGCTTGACCCTGGAGCGGCTTCAAGGTGTTCAATCCCCGGTTGATGCCGGGGCGACGCCCGGCGCGTACGATCGTGCAACGCCCCCTGCGCTGCGATACGCCAACCGCCGAGAGACCCCATGACACCGACCGCGAAGCTTGCGCTGCTCACGTTACCGCCCGTGCTGGCGGCCTGTTTTGGCGCCCTCGCGGCCGCGTGGCGCGCGCCCGGCCCGAAAACGTCGAGCGTGATCCAGCATTTCACCGGCGGCATCGTGTTCGCGGCCGCCGCGCTCGAACTGCTGCCGCAGGACCGCGCGCATGCGCTGTTTCCGGTCGTCGTCGGTTTCGTGCTCGGCATCGCGCTGATGCTGGCGATTCGCGCGCTGTCGGGCGCGATCGAGACACGTTTCGAGGAAGCGCGCTTGCCGGTGAGCCTGATCATCGTCACCGCGATCGACCTCGTCGTCGACGGCCTCGTGCTCGGCATCGCGTTTTCCGCGAGCGACGAAAGCGGCATCATCCTGACCGTCGCGCTGACGCTCGAGGTGCTGTTCCTCGCGCTGTCGGTCAGCGCGGCCTTGGCCGCGGCCGGCATCGGCCGCATGCTGTCGATCGTCGTACCGGTCGTGCTCGCGGCGCTGCTGAGCGTCGCGGCCGTTGCCGGCAATGCGGCGTTCGCCGGACTGCCCGCGAATATCTATGCTGCCCTTCTGGGGCTGGGTACCGTCGCGCTGCTGTACCTCGTCACCGAAGAACTGCTGGTCGAAGCGCACGAGGTGCCCGAAACGCCGTTCGCGACGGCTTCGTTCTTCATCGGGTTCATCGTGTTCTTCCTGATCGAAGGATCGGTGAAGGCCGGGTAAGCCGCGTGCGATGGCGCGACGGTTACCACGTCGTCGCGCCGGTCGGATAGGTATCGACGATACGTGTGCCGTTGACCGGCGTGACGCCCTCGTTGCGCAGCGCGGTCCACAGGTCGATCGCATGTTCGCGCGACTTGCGGCTGCCGTCGTCGGTCAGCACGTTCAGCGCGATCACTTCGTCGCGCGTCGTCAGTTGCAGCTGTTCCTTGAGCTTGCGCGACTGATGCGACGCGCTACGGACGTCGCCGAGCACGATCCGTTTCTCCGTGACGGTCGGCGCGTCGCCGGCATCGGCCGGCACGAACGTCAGCCGGCCGCTGGCGACTTCGCATTGCCCGCGCGCGAATGTCGCGGTCCACGCGCCAGCCGGCACGGCAGCCAACTCGCAGCGCATCCGCTCGTTCACGCGACTGCCAACGTCGTGCGCCGATGCGTGCGACAGCGCACGTTCCGGCCAGCCTGCGGCCATTGCCGCCGTCGACATCAGACACGCCGCCAGCACGATCCCTTTTGCGATAGTACGCATCGAATGCTCCTCTTCGTATGGAGTGCGGTGGCCGGCACAGCGCCGGCTGACAAAAATGTCATGTTGCGATCAGGTTCGCGATGTGCCGCGTCGCTACCATCGAACGCGTCACGGGCCAGCCCGTTTCCACCCACGCAGCGGGTCGCTGCCGCACGGCACGATCACGCATTAGGCCCGGGCTCGTCGAGTGCCGGGCCGCTTTTTTACGCGTGTCCGACACTCACCGCACCGAATTGCGCTGCGGGTACACGCACGGATGCGTTTTCACATACAGGTTCGGATTGCCGCAGCGATGCCCGCCATAGTCGACCTGCTCGCCGGGCATCAGGCCGGACGGCACGGGTTTGCGGCCGACTGCGGCGGCAGTGGTCGCAGTGTCGGAACGTGTCGGCGCACAGCCCGCGAACAACGGGACGATCAAGGCTGCGGTCAAGGCGAGGCGAATGACGGGATGATGCAATTTTCGGTCCGGAATGAAGAGCTGAACGGCGCCGCCCGCGATCGATGCCGCTATCGCGACCGGCATGCACGCCGCCGGCACGCTCGGCCAACGGCAGACTTCATGTTCCGCTTCCCGCTCATCGCACCCATGACGCGAACATGACGGTTGCGTCATGTCGGGTGTGTCCACACGGGGCCCGCTCGCGCCCCGCAATCTGACGCATTTTTCATCTCGCGATCACGATCACGCATGGCTGCTTTCGCATACTGGGTCCATGGTTCGCCACCCCGGCGGCCCTGATCAAGGAGAGCATTCAATGAAAAGCGCAAACCTCGCAGCATGGTTGGTCGTCGCCACGCTGTCGCTCGGCATGGCCACGCAGGCCGCATTCGCCCAGACGCAAACGCAGGGCAAGACCCGCACGCAGGTCGTCAATGAACTGAAGCAGGCGCAGCACGACGGCATCGTGCCGATCAGCAAGACGCAGTACCCGCCGACCGGCGAGCTCATCGCGCGCAACAAGGAGCTACACGAGATCTCGGTGCATGGCGGCGAGCAGAAGCCGCAGACCGACGACCACGACAGCCTGGCCGCGAAGCAATGATGCGCGGCCGCACGGGCGCCGGCAGCGCGCGCCGCGCGGCTGTCTCACCGCGAACGCGCAGGCGTGGCCGCGCGCGCTGTCAGGTGCGAGTAGCGGCCGGCCGCTCCGGTTCGGCCGGCCTTCGCGGAAAGCGCAGCCAGAAGGTCGTGCGGCGGCCCGGCTCGCTGTCGACGCCGCATTCGCCGCCGTGGTTGTCCATGATCGACCGGACGATCGCGAGGCCGAGCCCCGTGCCCGACGCCGAATTGTGCCGCGACGGATCGACGCGATAGAAGCGCTCGAAAATCCGCCCGACATGTTCCGCGGCGATGCCGGGCCCCGTATCCGACACGGCGATCGTCGTCGCGCCGCCCTGCTCGACGCAATCGATCGTCACGACGCTGCCGCGCGGCGCATAGGTCAGCGCATTCGACAGCAGGTTGCTCAACGCGCGCTGATACAGCGTCAGATCCGCGTCGACCCACGCGTGGCCGTCGACCTTCACGGTCACGCCTTCATCTTCCGCCAGCGGCTCGTAGTATCCGGCCACCCGCTCCGCCTCCTCGGCCGCATTCAGCCGCCGCACGCCGATCGACGTGCCGGCCTGTTCCGAACGCGCGAGAAACAGCATGTCCTCGATCATCCGCGACAGCCGCTGGTATTCGTCGATGCTCGACTCGATCACGCTCCGGTATTCGTCCGCGCCGCGCGGTTGCGACAGCACGACCTGCGCGGCCGCCTGCAGGTTCGTGAGCGGCGTGCGCATGTCGTGCGCGAGATTCGACGAGAACTGGCTCAGCCGCGTGAACGATTCGTTCAGCCGTTCGAGCATCCCGTTGAACGCATGCTCGAGCTCCTTCAGCTCGCCGGACGTATCGAGTTCCGGCAGCGGATGCGCGAGCCGGCTCGTCGACATTTGCTCGGCACGCGCCGCGAACCGCCGCAGCGGGCTCAGCCCGAGCGCCGCGATGCCGTACGCGATCGCGGCCGCGAGCACCACGCCGAACACCTCGATCACGACGATCGTATAAGCATGCGTGCGCAACAGCAGCACGTCGGCGCTGCGATCGTACTGCACGGCGACGCGCACCACGGGCGCACCCGCGCCGGCGAGCGGGACGGCCGTCAGCAGGTACTGGTGCCGTGCGCCCGGCGGCGCGACGCCGACCGGCACGCGCCCGGTGTTCATCGACAGCAGCGGCGCGTACGGGCGAAAGCCGGGCGTGCCGACGACGCGCGCGCCGCCGGCATCGAAGATCGCGAGGTCCATGTTCGGGTGACCGTGCAACTGGTCGATCCAGATGTCGGTGTCGCGCGCGACGTCGGCCGTCGTGCGCGCCTCGGCCAGGTGCGCCCCCAATGCGGCCGAAATGCCGGCCATCTGCTCGGCTGCCGTCGTTTCGACGCGGTTGCTCAGCGCTTCGTACAGTGCGACGCCGCTCGACGCGAGGATGACCGACGTCGACAGGATGATCAGCGCGGTCAGCCGGCCGCGCAGCGTCCGCGGCAGCAGGCGCGCGATCATGCGGCCGCGCCGCCGCGCGCTTCGAGCACGTAGCCCATCCCGCGCACCGTGTGGATCAGCTTCGGTTCGTACGCGTCGTCGATCTTCGAGCGCAGCCGGCGGATCGCCGAATCGACGACGTTCGTGTCGCTGTTGAAGTTCATGTCCCACACCTGCGACGCGATCGTCGCGCGCGGCAGGATCTCGCCTTCGCGGCGCATCAGCAGCCACAGCAGCGCGAACTCCTTCGCGGTCAGCAGGATCGTGTCGCCCTGCCGCGTGGCCTTGCGGCGCGTCAGGTCGAGTTCGAGATCGGCCACGCGCAGCGTGTTCGAATCGCGCGGCTGGCCGCGCCGCAGGATCGACTTGATGCGCGCGGTCAGCTCGACGAAGTCGAACGGCTTCGCGAGATAGTCGTCCGCGCCGAGCTCGAGCCCCTTCACGCGATCGCCGACGTCGTCGCGCGCGGTGAGGAACAGTACGGGCGTCGACTTGCTGCGCCGCAGGTTCTGCAGCAATGTCCAGCCGTCCTGCCCGGGCAGCATCACGTCGAGCACGAGCAGGTCGTACTCCTCCGTTTCGGCCTGATGCTGGCCCGTGATGCCGTCCTCGACCCAGTCGACGACGTAGCCGGCCTCGGTCAACCCCTTGCGCAGATACGCGCCCGTCTTCGGTTCATCCTCGACAATCAGAATTCGCATCACGCATTACCCTTGAAGAAACGCAGCCGGCGCATCATGCCCGCGCCGAACCCGCCGCGCAACGCCGCGCGCCACGACACCGCGTGGCTGACACGGTACAGCACCGGCAGCACCAGCAGCGTCAGCGCGGTGGACGACAGGATACCGCCGATCACGACCGTCGCGAGCGGGCGCTGCACCTCGGCGCCGGTGCCGGTCGCGAACGCCATCGGCAGGAAGCCGAGCGACGCGACCAGCGCGGTCATCAGCACGGGCCGCAGCCGCGTGAGCGCGCCGTCGCGCACCGCGGCGTCGAGCGGCATCCCTTCGTCGCGCAGGTTGCGGATGAACGAGATCATCACGAGACCGTTGAGCACGGCCACGCCGGACAGCGCGATGAAGCCGACCGCCGCCGTGATCGACAGCGGAATCCCGCGCAGCCACAGCGACACGACGCCGCCGCTCAGCGCGAACGGAATGCCGGTGAATACGAGCAAGCCGTCCTTCACGTTGTTGAACATCACGAACAGCAGCACGAACACCATGAACAGCGCGAGCGGCACGACGAGCTTCAGGCGCTCGCTCGCGCTTTGCAACTGCTCGAACTGCCCGCCCCACGACACCCAGTAGCCGGCCGGCACGCGCACGTCCTGCTGCAACTGCTCGCGCGCATCGGCGACGAACGAGCCGACGTCGCGCCCGCGCACGTTCGCGCTGACGACCACCCGCCGCTTGCCGTCCTCGCGGCTGATCTGGTTCGGGCCGGGCGCCACGTCGATCGTCGCGAGCTCCGCGAGCGGCACGTACGGCGCCGCTGCGAGCGGTGCGCTGGCGCCGGCCGTCGGCGCGGGCAGCGCGATCGGCAGCCGCTTGATCGCCTCGATGTCGGTGCGCAGCTCGTCGGGCAACCGCACGACGATGTCGAAGCGGCGATCGCCCTGGAACAGCGTACCGGCCTTCTGCCCGCCGACGGCCGCGGCCACCGAATCCTGCAGGTCGGCGACGCTCACGCCGTAGCGCGCGAGCTTGTCGCGGTCGAGGTTGACGGTCAGCACCGGCAGGCCCGTGGTCTGCTCGACCTTCACCTCCGATGCACCCGGCACCTTCTGCAACGCGGCCGCGATCAGTTCGCCGGTCTGGTTCAGCACGGCCATGTCGTCGCCGAAGATCTTCACGGCGACGTCGCTGCGCACGCCCGAGATCAGTTCGTTGAAGCGCAGCTGGATCGGCTGCGAGAACTCGTAGGCGTTACCCGGCAGCTCGGCGAGCGCTTCCTCGATCTCGCTCACGAGCCGCTCGCGCGGCTTCTTCGGATCGGGCCACGTGTCGGCCGGCTTCAGCATGATGTAGCCGTCCGACAGGTTCGGCGGCATCGGGTCGGCCGCGATCTCGGCCGTGCCGGTGCGCGCGAACACGCGCTCGATCTCGGGGAAGCGCGCCTTCAGCGTCTTCTCGATCGACTTCTGCATCTCGACCGACTGCGACAGGCTCGTGCCGGGAATTCGCAATGCGGCAACGGCCAGGTCGCCTTCGTTCAGGCTCGGGATGAACTCGCTGCCGAGCCGCGTGGCGAGTCCGAGTGTGGCGAGCACGATCGCGCCCGCCCCGATCATCACGCGTGCCGGGCGCGTCATGAAACCGGCGAGCACCGGTTCGTACGCACGCCGCGCCCAGCGCATCAGCCGGTTCTCCTTCTCCTCGACCCGCTCGCCGATGAATAGCGCGACGGCCGCCGGAATGAACGTGACGGTGAGCACCATCGCGGCAGCGAGCGCCATCACGACCGTGATCGCCATCGGGTGGAACATCTTGCCCTCGACGCCGGTCAGCGCAAAGATCGGCAGGTACACGACCATGATGATCAGTTGCCCGAAGATCAGCGCGCGGCGCGCCTCCTGCGATGCGCCGAACACTTCGGCGAAACGCTCGTCGCGCGTGAGCGGTCGCCCGGCCCCCGCCTGCGCATGCGCGAGCCGCCGCACGCAGTTCTCGACGATCACCACCGCGCCGTCGACGATGATCCCGAAGTCGAGCGCGCCGAGGCTCATCAGGTTCGCGCTCACCTTCGCGTTGACCATCCCCGTGAAGGTCATCAGCATCGACAGCGGAATCACGAGCGCGGTGATCAGCGCCGCGCGGATGTTGCCGAGGAACAGGAACAGCACGGCGATCACGAGCACCGCGCCCTCGAGCAGGTTCTTCTTCACGGTCGCGACGGCCTTCTCGACGAGCACCGTGCGGTCGTACACCGGAATCGCCTTCACGCCGGCCGGCAGCGTGCGGTTCACGTCCTCCATCTTCGCGGCGACGGCCTTCGACACCGTCCGGCTGTTCTCGCCCATCAACATGAACACCGTGCCGAGCACGACCTCCTCGCCGTTCGACGTCGCGGCGCCGGTGCGCAGTTCGCGGCCGACGTCGACGACGCCGACGTCCTTCATCCGCACCGGCACGCCGCCGACGTTGGTCAGCACGATGTTCGCGATGTCGTCGACGGTGCGCGCCTGGCCCGGCACGCGCACGAGATACTGCTCGCCGCGCTTTTCGATGTAACCGGCGCCGACGTTGTCGTTGTTGCGCTCGAGCGCCCGCACGACGTCGGCGAGCGTCAGCCCGTACGACATCAGCTTCGCCGGATTCGGCGCGACGCGATACTCCTTCACGTAGCCGCCAATCGAGTTGACCTCGGTCACGCCGCGCACGTTGCGCAGTTGCGGCCGCACGACCCAGTCCTGCAGCTCGCGCAGGTCGGCCGCCGTGTAGCGCGTGCCGTCGGGCTTGCGCGCGTTGGCGTCGGCTTCGACGGTCCACAGGTAGATCTCGCCGAGGCCCGTCGACGTCGGGCCCATCGCGGGCGCGACGCCGGCCGGCAGCTTGTCCTTCGCTTCCTGGATGCGCTCGTTGACGAGCTGACGCGCGAAGTAGATGTCGGTGCCGTCCTTGAAGATCACGGTGACCTGCGACAGCCCGTAGCGCGAGATCGAACGCGTCTGTTCGAGCCCGGGCAGCCCGGCCATCGCGGTCTCGACCGGATAGGTGATGCGCTGCTCGGCCTCGAGCGGCGAGTAGCCGGGCGCGGACGTGTTGATCTGCACCTGCACGTTCGTGATGTCGGGCACCGCGTCGATCGGCAGCCGCTGGTAGCTGAACACGCCTAGCGCGGCCACGGCCGCGATCGCCAGCATCACGAGCCAGCGGTGCGCGATCGCAAAGCGGATCAGGCGCTCAAACATGTCGGGATTCCTTGAAACGGGGCACGGTCGCACGCGCCGGACGCGCTGCGCGGCCGGTCAGGCGGCGGATCGGAAAGCGCGCCGCATATCGGGCCGCCAGTCGCGCCACGGCGCACGCGTATTGCTGCTCATTCATGTTCCGCGCTCCCCTTGCCGAGTTCGGCCTTCAACACGAAGCTGTTCGTCGCCGCGTATTCCTGGCCCGGCTCGAGCCCCTTCAGCACTTCGGTCGCGCGTTCGTCGCGCCGCCCCGTTTCGACGGCCTGTGCGACGAAACCCTTCGGCGAACGCACGAACACCGACGGCGCGCCGTCGACGTCCTGCAGCGCGTCGCTCGCGACCGCGAGCGGCACGCCCTGGCGGCCCGCGTCGACCGACACGTTCACGAACATCCCCGGGCGCCACACGCCGTCGGGGTTCGGCAGCACGACGCGCGCCGGCGCGGTGCGCGTCTGCTCGCCGAGCAGCGCACCCACATACGCGATCGGGCCGCTCGAACGCGATTCGAACGCGGTCGCGCTGACGGTCGCATCGCGGCCCACGCGCACGTCGTTCAGCCGCTGCGCCGGCACGGCCATCTCGGCCCACACGGTCGACAGGTCGGAGATCACGAACATGCTCGCATCGGCGGCGATCGCCTCGCCGGGCGTCGCATGCTTCTCGACGATCGTGCCGGCGAACGGCGCACGCAGTTCATACCGGTTCAGCGCGCCCGCGCCCGCCGGCGCGTTCAGCGCGGCGAGCTTCTGTCGCGCGTTCTGCACGGCGATCTCGGCCTCGCGCAACTGCACCTGCGCCTGCTGATAATCCTGTTCGGCCGAGATGCGCTCCTGCCACAGCGTGCGTTCACGCTCGTAGGTTGCGCGCGCACCCGATAACCGGCGCTCGGCCGTCAGCAGTTCGCTTCGGCGGTCCGCCAGATCGGTGCTCGCGATCACGGCAAGCACCTGCCCCTTCGCGACGTTCTGCCCGAGCGACACCGATACCTGTTCGACGATGCCGGCCACGCGCGGCACCACGTGCGCGGTGCGATCCTCGTTGAACTTGATCTCGCCCGGCAACTGGAACGGCGTCGCGATCTGCGCGGGGCCGGCCTTCGCGAGCGCGATCTTCGACGTCGCCAGTTGCGCGTCGGTCAGCACGACCGCGCCGTCGGCGCGCGCGAACGGGAACGATGCGGCGTCGTTGCCGGCCTTCACGTCGATCGTCGCATCGAATACGTGCGGCTTCGCGATCGACTGCGCGGACACGAACTTCTGGCCGGCCGCGTCGAACCGCAGCGGCTCGTGCGTGCGGTCGTACCGCACCAGCGTGCCGGACACGGTCACGCCGTGGGTCGCGGGCTTGCCGTCGACGAACGGATAGACGACGAGCCGCGCATCGCCGGGCTTTTCCGTCATCACGATCTCGACGGACAGCTTGCCGCGCTTGTGCACGACACCGCCGTGCGCGCCGGCGCCGTCGGCCGCCTGGGCGGATTCGGCGGCCGTCGGCGCCGATGCGCCGCTCCCGCCCCGCGCGACGGCGAGCGCGCCGATCACGATTCCTGCGCCGCCGAGCACGGCTGCCGCAATGATGAAGATTCTGCTGCGTGACATGATGATCCTTCAGTCAAGAGGGGCGCTCATTGCGCGCGGACCGCGAGCGGCGTGCCGACGAGCCGGCCGATATCGGCACGGGCCGTATGCGCGTCGGCGAGCGCACGGACGTATTGCGACTGCCCCTGGAACAGCGTGCGCTGCGCGTCGAGCACGTCGAGGAAGCTGAACTTGCCGAGTTCGTAGCCGCGCGACATCGCGTCGAGCGCGACGCGCGCGGCTGGCAGGATGTCGGACTTCAACCGCTGCGCTTCCTGATCGGCGGCCTCGAAATTCGCGTATGCCTGCGTCAGTTCGAGCCGCAGACGTGTGCGTTCGCGGTCGAGATCGGCGTTCGCGCGCGTGGCCTTGTGCATCGCCTCGAGCAGCGCGCCCTGGTTCGTGTTGAACAGCGGAATCGGGATCGACACGCCGACCACCGCCTGGTTGTCCGGCACACCGCCGGTGGTCACGCGCTTCACGCCGGCGCTGACCGTCACGTCCGGAATGCGCCGTGCGCGTTCGAGCGACACGGCCGCGTTCGAGCGCAGCATTTCGGCACGCGCGATTCGCGCGAGCGGTGCATCGTCGAGCCGCGCGGTCAGCGCGGACAGCGGCTCGACCGACGGTACGGCTTCGAGGTCGCCGAGCACCGCAAGCGGGGCGTTGCGCGCTTCGCCCATCACCGCGTTCAGCTTCTCGCGCGCAACGTCGACACGGCCGCGCGCGGTCACGACTTCGATCTGTACGCCGGCCGCCGCCACCCGGGCCTTGGTCGCCTCGACCGGCGACACCTTGCCGGCCTGCGCGCGACGGGCCGCCAGATTCGCGGAGCGCGCGGCGATCGCGGCCGATTCCTCTGTCACCTGAAGCTGACGCTGCGCGGCGAGCAGCCCGTAGAAGGCTGCGATCACGTCGGCGCGCACAGCCGCGCCCTGCTGGTCGAGCGACGCGCTGGCCGATTCGCTGCCGTACGACGCGACGTCGAGCCGCGCGCGACGCTTGCCGCCGAGTTCGATCGTCTGGTTGATCAGCGCGGTCGACGTGCGTTCCGCTCGGCTGAAACCTTCCTGCAGGAACGACACTTCGGGGTTGGGCCGCGCGCCGGCCTGCATCAGTGCGCCGGCCGATGCATCGACATCCGCGCGCGCGCCGCGCAGTGCCGGGTTGTTGCGGGCGGCGACGGCGAGTGCGTCGGCAAGCGTCAATGACGACGCAGGACGTGCGCCGGATGGCGGTGCGCCGATCGGGGCGGCAGCAGCCGGAGCCGTGGCCGGCCCCGGCGACAGCGATGGCTGCGCATGAGCCGTCGCGGCCATCGCGAATACGGCGGCCACGGCGAGGTTGAGCTTGAACATGTTCGGTTCTGCGGTAACGGTTTGCGACCGATGCTACGGACCGGCCGCAGTGCGAACATGAGGCGAAGATGATATTTCCGTCATGTTGGGCGCAACCGTACGCAGACGTGCGGTGCCCTGCGGGGACGGCGTCCCCTCTCGACGATCAGGAAGATTCGGTGAGCGCGCGGCACGATGGCCGCACGAAAGAATGCAGACGTTCGGAAATGCGACACGCGCGGGCCATACGCCCCGCGCGCGAATCAGGTGACGTGCTGCTTTCCCCGCCGCCGCTGCACGAGCCAGTCCAGCAACTGCCGCCCGTCGCGTTCGCCGAACCACCTCGCGTGCCCGATCAGGTAACCGTCGTACGCCACGTCGACGATATCGGGCGCGTTGACGATACAACCGAAATACGCGACTTCCGACAGCGCGAACTCCGTATGTACGATCGGCAGCAGCGCGACCAGCGCCGCATATGCGTCGTCGCTCAGCGGTTCGAGCGATTCGTAGCCGTCGAGCAATGCGTCGATCTGCTCGTATTCGATGCGCCGTGCATCGGCCGGCGCCATCCAGTCGACCGTGTTGCGCTCGATCGCGAGCGCGAGGTCCATCACGGCGCAAGTACGATCCGACAAGCCGAAGTCGAGCACGGTCCGCACCTGCGCGCCGGGCCCGGCGTCGGCCCACAGCAGGTTCGACGCATGCCAGTCGCCATGCGTCCACAGCGGCGGCAACGCAGGCAGCAGCGGCACGAGGCGCGCGTGATACGGGCCGATCGCGTCGGCTACGTCGCCGCGCCAGTCGCGCGCGCCGAGCGCCCTGACGAGCAACGGTTGCGCCGTGACCCAGCGTTCGAGCGCACCGACAAGATCGCTCGACGACAACACGCGAAAACTCGACAGCAGCGGGCGAACCGGCCGCGCCGGCGCATCGTAGCCGGCCGACGCGCGATGCAGCTCGGCGAGCGCGCGGCCGGCCGCATACGCATGCGAAGGATGCGTGAACGGCTTCCACGACATCACGCCGCGATACGCGTCGACACCCGGCGCGACCACGTGCACTTCATACGTCCAGTCGCCGGATGCGAACGCGGTTGCGCCGTCGCGACCGGCGAGCACGTCCGCCACCGGCACGCCGTGTGCGCGCAGATGCGCGATGAAGCGATGCTCTTCCTCGAGCCCCGCGACGTCGCGCAGGCTCGCATGATGACGCTTGACGAACAGCGCGCGCTCGTCGGTCGTGCGCACCAGCACGGCCGCCGAGAACGGCCGCGGGCTGTGCCACGTGAGGCGCGCGGGCGCGCCGGCGCCATCGATCCGCGCGAGCACGGCCGCGACTTCGTCGTGCGTGATCAGCGGCCAGTCGCGTTCGGCCTGTTCGCCGTCGACGCCGAACTGCGGCGGCGCGACCTCGCGCGCCTGCGCGGCGTCACGCGATGCCGGCGCATCCGGTTCGAGGGGAAATGACATGAACGACGTAGCTCCGTGGTTGAATCGGCTGCGAATCAGCCGGCCGGGCTCGCGCTCGCGCGCAGCGTCGCGGCCGTGCGGCTCCAGTCGCGCCAGCCGACCACGGCCAGCCCGATGAACAGCGCATAGAGCCCGGCCGTCAGATACAGCTCCTTGAACACGAACATCCCGACGTACACGACGTTCACGACGATCCACAGCCCCCACGACGCGATGTAGCGCCGCGCGGTCCAGTATTGCGCGACGAGGCTGAACGCGGTCAGCGACGCGTCGACGAACGGCAGCGCCGCATCGGTCCAGCGCGCCATCATCCCGCCGAGCAGCGCGCTGCCGACGACGGCCGCGACCAGGTCGGGCAGCATCTGCATCGGGCGCACGCCGGTGACTGGCGCGACATCGCCGGCAGGCGCCGCCTTGCCGTCGGCCTCGCTCGCCCGCTGCGCGAGCCAGCGCTGCCAGCCGTACACCTGCAGCACCGCGAACGCGCCCTGCAGCAGCATGTCCGAGTACAGCTTCGCATCGAAGAAGATCCAGCCGTACAGCGCGACCGACGCAAGGCCGACCGGCCAGCACAGCATGCGCCGCTTCGCGGTCAGCCAGATCGCGAGCGCGCTGACGATCACGCCTGCGATTTCGAGTGGGGACATCGTCCGTGCTCTCCTGGTGGGCTGCCGGGGCCGCGCGTCATGCGCCCGCTTCCGGCCGATCAGAAATCATAGGTCAACGACACGCGCGCGGTGCGCGGCGCACCCGGGAACAGGTACGCATCGCCCTGCTGCTCGCCTGCGTCGCGCCAGTAGAACTTGTTGAACAGATTGTCCACCGACACGCGCAACACCGTGCGATGGCCGCCGATCTTCGTCGTATAACGCGCGCCGAGATTGAACACGAACCACGACGGCACGCGCGCGGTACCCTCTTCGTTCGCGTTGCGCGCCGCGCTGTACTCGACGCCGCCGAGCACGTTCAGGCCCGCGACGCCCGGCACCGCGTAGTCCGCATACAGCGACGCGCGCAGCGCGGGCACGTTGATGATCTGGTGCCCTTCGTAGGCCGGCGACCCCGAATCGTATGCGCGGGCGCGAATCGCCGCGACGCTGGCCGTCAGCCCCAATCGTTCGGTCACGCGCCCGGCCGCGCCGAGTTCGATCCCCTGGTGCCGCTGCGTACCGCGCTGCACGAACGTGTACGACGTGCCCGACGCGTCGGGATCGGCGAACTGGAACGGCTTGCTGATCGAGAACACGGCCGCCGTGAGGCTCAGCCGGTCGAGCCAGTCGTATTTCGCGCCGACCTCGATCTGGTGCGATTCGACGGGCGGCAGGAACGCGTACGCGTTGGTCGCGCGCACGGGCGCCTGGTCGCCGAGCGACAGCGCCTTGCTGTACGACGCATACAGCGACAGCACGTTCACCGGTTTGTAGACGAGCGCGACCTGCGGCAGGAACACCGAGCGGTCGGTGTGCGTCGTCTCGCCGTCGAGGCTGCTCCAGCTACGCTGGCGCAGCAGCACTTCCTTGCCGCCCGCGAGCACCTGCCAGTGTTCGCCGAGGCTGATGCGGTCGAGCCCGAACACGCCGTACTGCCACGCATCGAGGCGTGGGTACGACGGCCCGGGCGAATTCGGCGACGGCGGGAACGTCAGGTCCGGCCCGTAGATATTCTCGCTGCCCACGTAGTCGTACACGGCGTCCGCCATGCTCACGACGCGGCGCTGCACGCTCACGCCGAGCGTCAACTCGTGCCGCAGCGGCCCCGTCGCGAACTTGCCCGTCGTGACCGCGCGCAAATCGTCGTTGCGCCGGTATTCGCCGGGGCTGCGGAAGTCGTACACGTCGTAGTCGCCGTTCGCGCCGAAGAAGAACGGCGACGTCGCACCGGCCGCGCAGCTTGCCGCATACGAACAGCCGTACGCGAACGCGCTGTTGTCGTCGATCATCGTGCGGCTGCGGCCGGCGGCGATGTACGCCTTCCAGTCGTCGTTGAACCGATAGTCGAAACGCGCGTTCAGGTTCAGCGCGTCGGTCGTCACCGGTTTCGCCCACGGCTGCGTGCCGAGCGCTTTCGACGTCGTCTTGACCGACGGCACGACGGTGCCGCCGAGCAACTGGTAGCCGGGCGCGGAACGCTGGATCCACTGCTGGAATTCGGCGTTGAGCTGCAGGCTCGCGCGCGGGCTGATGTCCCAGTCGGCGGCGATCGACCCGAACGTGCGCCGCCCGTTCGTGCCGTCGATATAGGAGTGCATGTTCTCCTTCGCCGCATTGATCCGGAACCCGAACTGATGGTCGGCACCGAAGCGGCGGCCGAGATCGACGGCCGCCGACGTCGAGCCGCGGCTGTCGACGCCACCCGTCACGCTCGCGACGTTCGCGGAGCGCTTCGTCACGAAGTTGATCACGCCGCCCGGCGCAACGACGCCGCTGTCGATGCCCGCGAGCCCTTTCAGGATCTCGACGCGCTCCTTGTTCTCGAGCGGCACGTTCTGCTCGCCGGACACCGTCAGCCCGTCGATTCGGATCGCGCTCGCGAGATCGACCGGAAAACCGCGGATCGCGAAGCCTTCGAAATAGCCGACCGGCGCATAGTCGTTGACGACCGACGCATCGTTGCGCAAGACGTCGCTCAGCCGCTTCGCCTGCTGATCGTCGATCAGCGCGCGCGTGATGACGTTCACCGACGCGGGCGTGTCGCGCAGCGGCGCGTCGTCGAACCCCGCGACCGACGCTTCGCGCGCCCGCAGCGGGTGGCCGCGCTCGCCGCTCACCGTGATCGCGGGCAGCGTCGCGCTGCCGGTCGCGTCCGCGCCCGATGCGGGCGTGTCGCCCGGAGCCGCGGCGGCCTGCGCCGCGAAAAGCGTGACACCGAGCCCGACGCCGAGCCCGACCGTCGCGCGCCGCCGCCGTGCGCGTGCCGCTGTTGTTCTATTCACCGTCATTGTTCTGGATGGAAAACTCGCCACTCGACCCTGTCGAAAACCGTTACGAAGCTGCAAATCGTGCGCCCGCGAACGCCGCCGCGCCCGTCGCCGGACGCATGCGTCGATACGATATTCATCAGACGAACCGGACGATACAGCGCGCGAGCGGGCCGACCGATCGGAAACACGCAGGATGGGACATCGGATTCGGATGACGCGCCGGGAACCGACGCAGCGGCCGACAGGTTCGTCGAGGGCGGGTCGGAAGGCTGGCTGCATCGCGCGGTCGTCATGCGGGGGACGCTTCGAACGCCCCGGTGCGGGCGGCGGACACTGGCGCCGGCCGTTCAACGGAACGGCGGCGTGCCCGGCTCGCGCGACATCGCGGCGTGGCGCGCATTTTACCCCGGGCGGGGCGAAGGGCCGCGGAACCGGGCGGAACGGGAAACGGGAAACGGGAGACAGGAAAGGCGGGAACGGGAACGAGCGGCTCGGGCAGCGCGACAACGGCGGCAATGCGATGGCGATGCGCGTCGCGCATGCCGGCCTCCGGCGCCGGCGCCGTATGCGCCGGTCGAGCGGCCTGAAACCGGAGCGGAGAAAGCGGCCCGCTACCGGTTCGCCGGCCGTTCGCTCAAAAGCCCTGCATCGTCACGGTCGGATCGACGACCAGATGCACGACGCCGTAAATCACCGCGCCAACCAGCAGCGCAAGCAAAATCGCGACGAACGGCAACAGCGTGAAGTTGGCGTTCGCGAGATCGGTCGCGTGCGCCTTGCTGTTGCGCACGCCGAAGAAACTCCACAGGACCAGGCGGACCATGCCGAGCAGTTTCATGATGAGCTCCTTTCATCGAATCGGTTGACGCTATCGTCGATCCGGACGGCATCCGAAAAAAGAAGCAGTTGCGCGCGCTTTTCGCGCAGCAGGCGATCTGCGGCGGCATGTCGCACACGCGTCAGCAGTCGAGCACGAGCGGCTCCCTGGCCCCTTGCGCGGGCCGCGCGATGCACGGCAGCGCGCAGCCGGGTTCGATCGCCGCATCGGGCGCTCGCTCGTAGTCGACCGCGCCGGACAGCACGCGTGTCGCGCACGTGCCGCACGAACCGGAGCGGCATTCGGACGGCACGCTCACGCGCTGCCCTTCCGCGAATTCGAGCAGCGTGCCGTCGGCGGGCGCCCACGCGGCCTCGCGCCCCGTGCGCCGAAATACGACCGGCACGCCTGCCGTCGCGGGCGTGGCAGCCGCGCGGGTCGCACTGCGCGAGACGCTCGACGGCCCGAATGCCTCGAAGCGGATGCGCTCGTCCGGCACGTTCAGCGCGCGCAGCCCGTCGTACAGGTCGCGCATGAACGCCGCCGGCCCGCACAGGTAGAAATCGTAATCGTCGAACGAAAGGAGCCGCTTCAGTTGCGCGACGTCGATCCGGCCGGCCCGCGCCGCAGTGCGTTCGTCAGGATGACTGTCGAACCAGTGAAGCGACATGCGTGCATCGGCGGCCGCGATGCGCGCCAGCTCGGCGGCAAACGGCCGGTCGGCCGCTTCGCGCGCGCCGTGCACGAACACGATGCGGCGCGACGGCGTATCGTCGGCCACTGCGCGGCGCAGCATCGCGACCATCGGCGTGATGCCGATACCGGCCGACACGAGCACGGCCGGCCGCGGGCTCGCGAGATCGAACGTGAAGCGGCCGCGCGGCATCTGCGCATCGAGCGTCATGCCGGCCTGCGCGTGGTCGTGCAGCCACGCCGATGCGCGTCCCTCCCGCTTCACGGTGATCCGGTAATGCGCGCCGCCCGGTGCGTCGGACAGCGTGTAGCTGCGGATCGTCGGTGCATCGCTGCCCGGCAGCGCGATGCGCAGCGTCAGGTGCTGCCCGGCTTCGTACGCAGGCAATGCGCCGCCATCCGCGGGTTCGAAATGGAACGACCGGATCGCGCGCGCTTCGTCGACGATTTTCGCGATCCGCAGCGGCCGCCATGCGGGCGCCTTTACCGGCGCGGCCGCGGACGGCGCCGGTCCGGCCGTTGCCGGCGCCGGACTCGACGCCGCCGCCATCGCCGCGAACTGCGGCGCACGCTCGACCGCCGACCACCGGAACGGCAGCACCGCCCGCATGCGCCGCACTTCCCGCACATGAAACCGCACGACGCGCTGCGCGCCGTCGAACGACGCGACGACCGGCCCGTCCCACACGATCTCCGCGTGCGCGGCGACATACAGCAAATCGCCGCTTTCGAAATCGATGAACAGCAGCCCCGCGCGCGGATCGTGCCGCAGGTTGCCGAGCGTGTTGAAGAACCGATTGCCGCTGAAATCCGGCGTGGTCAGCGTGCGCGCATCGTCGACGCGCACGAAGCCCGGCATCCCGCCGCGATGCGACACGTCGGCGCCGCGCGCCGCACCGGCCTGCGCCGACGTGTTCGCGCTCGCGACGAAGAACGTGTCGGCCTGCGCGAGCAGCGCGCGATCCGCGTCGCTCAGCGCATCCGACACGTCGGGCGCGACGGCGGCCCCGACCTCCCGCGCGACGAAAGTCGGCTTGCGGCCCTGGATGTATTTCGCGCAGTTGCCGAAGCTCTGCTCGACCGCGATCGTCAGCGCATCGCCGTCGGCCGCGCGCACGACGCCGTTCACGCGATTGCGGCGCCGCGTATCGAATTCGATGCCGAGCCCGCCGAGCGGCCCGCCCGCGTGCCATGCGCCGGCGAGCGGATCGCCCGGCAGCGCGGGCGCCGCGATGCGCAGCGTGCGGGCGTCCGGCGACGTGACGAAACCCGGCGCACCGGCGCGGAGCGTCGCCCACGGCTGGCCGTGCGCATCGACGCCGCCGAGTACGAAGAACGGCAGTTGCGCGAAGAACGTCCGGTGCTGGTCCGGCATGAAGCGCCGGATCCCGCGCCGGCCGGCCGCGCTCGCCGCGTCCGCCACGCCTGCGCGCTGCTGCACGGCAAGCTCGCCCGCGTGAAACGGCGCGGTATCGAGTTCCCACCCCGGTACGACGGCGGTCGGCGCGTTCATCACGTTCTCCGTGGACAGATGCGTTGGCGGCAGGCGTTACGCGGCGAGCAGGCCCGCGCGCGTCGTCGGCATCGCGACGAAACCCGGCAGCGCCTCGATACGCGCCAGCCACGCGCGCACGTGCGGATACGGTTCGAGCGACACGCCGCCTTCCGGTGCGTGCGCGATGTACGTGTACGCGGCGACGTCCGCGATCGTCGGCTGCGCGCCGGCCGCGAACGGCTTGCCGGCCAGCTCGCGATCGATCACGTCGAGCACCTTCGCGGCCGTACGCTTGGCCGCTTCCGCGTCGAGTTGCGCGCCGAACACGGTCACGAGCCGCGCGGCCGCGGGGCCCGACGCGATCGGGCCGGCCGCGTACGACAGCCAGCGCTGCACGACGGCCGCGCCGACCGCGTCGTCCGGCAGCCAGTGTGCGTCGCCGTAGCGCTTCGCGAGATACACGAGGATCGCGTTCGAATCGGCGATCACGGTGCCGCCATCGTCGATCACCGGCACCTGCCCGAGCGGATTCAACGCGAGAAACGCCGGTTCGCGTTGCGCGCCGGCCGCGAGATCGACGTCGATGGTCTTCGACGGCAACCCGAGCAGCGACAGGAACAACCGGACACGGTGCGCGTGCCCGGACAACAGGAACGAATAAACGCGAATCGGCGAGGCAGGCTTGCTGGCGGCAGACATGGAAACACTCCGGAATCTCGCGCCGCCGGGAATCGGCGACGAACGGCTCCAGCGTAGCGCTCGCCGTTCGTCGCCAGAAGACGGATAATCGCGGAAACATTATCCGCTTGCATAGGACAATCGACGATGGCTGATCTGCGCGACGTGAACCTGAACCGGCTGGCGATCTTCGTTGCGGTGGTGGAGGCCGGCTCGCTGACGGCCGCGGCCGAGCGGCTCGGCCTTGCGAAGACGGTCGTCAGCACGCACATGCAGCGCCTCGAATCCGAGGTCGGCGCGAATCTGCTGGTGCGCACGACGCGGCGGCTGAGCGTGACCGATGCCGGACGCGTGTTCTACGACGCGTGCCGCGATATCGTGCGCGCCACCGAAGCCGCGCTCGACGCGGTGTCGTCCGACGCCGGGCCGCTGCGCGGCACGCTGCGCGTGAGCGTGCCGATCGACTACGGCGCGCTGGTCGTCGCGCCGGCCGTGGTCGCGCTGCGCGACCGGCATCCGGCGCTCGCGGTCGAACTCGTCGCGAACGACCGCGTCGTCGATCTCGTCGCGGACAACCTCGACGTCGCGATCCGCATCGGCCGCCTCGCCGATTCGAACTATCGCGCGGTGCAGCTCGGCACGTACGAGAAATGGCTGGTCGCGAGCCCGGCGTTCGTCGCGCGGCACGGGCTGCCGCGCGATCCGGATGCGCTTGCCGCGCTGCCGTTCGTGATGTTGTCGTCGCTGCCGCGCCCGCATACGCTCGAACTCGATCACGTGCGAGGCGGCCGCGCGTCCGTGCGCTGTGTCGCGCCGGTCGTGTCGAATACCGCGACCGCGTGCCGCGCGATCGTGCTCGCGGGCGGCGGCTTCGGGCTGCTGACGGATTTCTCGACCGCGGACGACGTCGCGACCGGCCGGCTCGTGCGGCTGCTGCCGGGCTGGCGCACGGCGCCCGCCGGGATTCATGCGGTGTTTCCGTCGACGCGGCTGCCGTCGCCGAAGGTACGGGCGTTCATCGAGGCGATGAAGGCGAGGCTGGGGGAAACGCCGGCCGCGCCTACGACAAGGCGCTCACAATCGAAGTAGCGAAAGAACGAATAAATACGGAGAGCGGCGCTCGGTACGCCTGCATGAGCCGTCTCATGAGCAACGACTTCAGATCCCTGCGCGTATCGCACACGATATGCACGACTTCGTCGGGAATCCTGCCCTGAGCCGGAAAGGCACGAATCGATGCGATCGCGTCTCCTCCTCGACGGGACGAAAGTAGCCCTGCTCGATTTCGCGATTGCCGAGCGCAAGCAACTTCAGCAACGCGAGCGTCTCTTCATGCTCCTCGCACGACTTGACGTCCATGACGACGAGCTTCGCCTCACCGTTCCGGGTGATGAGCATCGGCTCGCGGCTCTCCGAGATGTCGTTGACGATCCCGGCCGCATGGCGCTTGAGATAACTGATCGGCTTGACTCGAGTCGAGAATTTCATGGAACGCATCCTTTGCCGGGCACCGGATGAGACCGACTATAGTCTGAATTCGGTCCTGCGCGAGACGAGGGCCGCCGACTGTTCCCGACGCCCTTACTCGCCCGCTTCCCTCAACGTCCCCAGCAACACCTTCCTGCAACTCGCGATCATCTGCGCTTCCGGATCGCGATAGCCGGTCAGCAGCCACGCCGCGCCGACGTTCGTCATCGCGCCCACCAGCGCGAGACCGATCAGCCGCTGCTCGGTTCGCTCCGCGGGCGTGACGGCCTCGCGCGACGCGCCGATCGCCATGATCAGCTTGCCGAAGTCGATCAGCATGCGCTGGTACGTCATGTCGGTATCGGCGCTCACGCCCATCACCTCGAGCAGCAGCACGCGCGCCGCGCACGGATCACGCAGGAACGCGAAAAACGCGGCGAGCCCCGCGTCGACACGCTCGCGCAGTTCACCGCCGCGCGCGGCGACCGCCTGAGCGACCGCGTCATGCAACTGCTGCGCGTGATGCAGGTAGGTGCAGCGCAACAGATCCTCGGTGCTGTCGAACGCCGCATAGAAATAGCGGTCGTTCAGCTTCGCTTCCTGGCAGATCGACCGCACGGTCGCCTTGCGAAAACCCACCGTGCCGAACACGCGCGTCGCCGCGCGAATCAACGCGTCGCGCCGCTCGGCGGCCCGTACCTCGGGCGCCACGCCGCCATACGACCGGCCCCTTTTTTCCGTTTCGAGTGCTTTCTCCATTCCGCTATTTGACATCAGGACACCCGAAAACTAAAGTGGTGACGAACAACACCACAATAGATGCGCCGCCGGTACAGTGCAAGCGGAACGGGAGGAACGACGGATGAAGGGATTTTCCGGCAAGGTCGCCGCGATCACGGGCGCCGGTTCAGGCATGGGCCGCAGCCTCGCGGTCGAGCTCGCGCGGCGCGGCTGCGAGGTCGCGCTCGCCGACGTCAGCGAAGCCGGCCTCGCCGGCACCGCGGCCGCCTGCGCACGGCACGGCGTGCGCGTGAGCACGCGGCGGCTCGACGTCGCCGACCGCGACGCGATGTTCGCGTGGGCCGATTTCGTGCGCGCCGAGCACGGCAAGGTCAACCTGATCTTCAACAATGCGGGCGTGTCGCTGGCCGCCAGCGCCGAGACCGCGCGTCTCGCCGATCTCGAATGGATCGTCGGCATCAATTTCTGGGGCGTCGTACACGGCACGCAGGCGTTCCTGCCGCATCTGCGCGCGTCGGGCGACGGCCACGTCGTCAACACGTCGAGCCTGTTCGGGCTCGTCGCGATGCCCACGCAAAGCGCATACAACGCGACCAAGTTCGCGGTGCGCGGCTTCACCGAGGCGCTGCGAATGGAACTCGAACTCGACGGCGCGCCTGTGAGCGCGACCTGCGTGCATCCGGGCGGCGTCGCGACGCGCATCGTCGATGCTGGCCGTGTCGACACCAGTATCCACGCGCTGACGGGCCAGGACGAAGCGACCCATCGCCGCCAGGCCAACCGCCTGATCAACGCGACGACGGCCGACGAGGCCGCGCGGCAAATCCTCGCGGGCGTCGAGCGCAATGCGCGCCGCGTGCTCGTCGGCGCCGACGCGCGCCGGCTCGACCGGATCGCGCGCGTGCTCGGCGCCGGCTACCAGTGGCTGATGCTGCGCCACGTGCGCCGCGCCCGCACCCGCAACCTCGCACGCGCGCACGCACCCGCCGCGCGCCCGACCACGCCGACCCAGGACCGCGCATGACCTCGACGACGACCGACCGGCGCGACGCGCCGCCCGCCCCCGACGCCCGCCAAGACAGTGGCGATAACCATGACGATCGCGAACAGCGCGACCTCGACGTGCTGATCGTCGGCGCAGGCCTGTCCGGCATCGGTGCCGCGTATCACCTGAAGCAGCGCTGCCCGCATGCGAGCGTGGCGATCGTCGAGGCGCGCGACGCGATCGGCGGCACCTGGGACCTGTTCCGCTATCCGGGCGTTCGTTCGGATTCCGACATGTTCACGCTCGGCTACAGCTTCCGCCCGTGGCACAGCGACAAGGCGATCTCCGACGGCCAGACGATCCTCGACTATATCCGCGACACCGCGCGCACCTACGGCATCGACAAGACGATCCGCTACGGCAGGAAGGTCGTCGCGGCCGACTGGGATTCGAGCCGCGCGCGCTGGACGGTACGCATCGAGCGCACGCAAAACGGCGCGACCGACACGCTCGTCTACACCTGCCGCTTCCTGTTCATGTGCAGCGGCTACTACGACTACGACGCAGGCTATCTGCCCGACTGGGCCGGCATGGACACGTTCGAGGGCAAGCTGGTGCATCCGCAGCACTGGCCGAAGGATCTGTCGTACGCGAACCGGCGCGTGGTCGTGATCGGCAGCGGCGCGACGGCCGTCACGCTCGTGCCGTCGATGGCGGCCGACGCCCGGCACGTGACGATGCTGCAGCGCTCGCCGACCTACATCGTGTCGCTGCCCGCGCGCGACCGGATCGCGAACGCGCTGCGCCGCGTGCTGCCGTCGCGGCTCGCGCACCGGCTGGTGCGCGTGAAGAACGTACTGCTGACGATGTACCTGTACAACGTGTCGCGCCGCAAGCCCGAGCAGACGAAGAAGTTCATCATCCGCGCGGCCCGCAAGCAGCTCGGCCCCGACTTCGACGTCGCGAAGCACCTGACGCCGCGCTACATGCCGTGGGACCAGCGCGTGTGCCTCGTGCCGAACGGCGACCTGTTCAAGGCGATCCGCGCGGGCCGCGCGTCGATCGTCACCGACGAGATCGAGCGCTTCACGCCGACCGGCCTCCGGCTGAAGAGCGGCCAGCAGCTCGACGCGGACGTGATCGTCACCGCGACCGGGCTGAAGGTGAAGATGCTCGGCGGCGCGCGCGTGACGGTCGACGGCCGCGTGGTCGATTTGCCGGAGACGGTGTCGTACAAGGGCATGATGTACAGCGACGTGCCGAACCTCGCGTCGTCGTTCGGCTACACGAATGCGTCGTGGACGCTGAAGGCCGAGCTGATCGCGCGCTACGTGTGCCGGCTGCTCAACCACATGCGCGCGAACGGGTACGACACGTGCGTGCCGCGGCTCGGCGCGGGCGACCTCGGCGACGTGCCGGCGGTCAACCTGAGCTCCGGCTACATCCAGCGCGCGGCCGGCATCCTGCCGAAGCAGGGGCGCCGCAAGCCGTGGAAGTTCCACCAGAACTACGTGCTCGATCTCGCGTCGCTGAAATTCAGCGCGCTCGCCGATTCCGCGATGCATTTCGAACGCCGCGCCACAACCGGCCCGGCCGCCACCGCGCCGGCTGCCGAACCCGCACTCGAAACCCGCTGAGGCCGACATGACCCCTACGCTCCATCTGATCGAGAACGTACTGCTCGGCGTCGTCGCGGTGCTCGCCGCGCTCGCGCTGTTTTCCGCTTACGTGGCCCGTCGCGTGACGCGCGCGTTTCCGCCTGAAGGCCGCTTCGTCGACATCGACGGCGACCGCATCCACTACGTCGAATACGGCAACGGCCCGCCGATCGTGTTCGTCCACGGGCTCGCGGGGCAATGGCGCAATTTCGCGTACCTGCCGCTCGCGCGGCTCGCGCAGCAGCATCGCGTGATCCTGATCGACCGGCCCGGCGCCGGCCGCTCGCTGCGCGGCGCGGCCTCGCAGGCGAACGTGTTCGCGCAGGCCCGCACGGTCGCCGCGTTCATCGACGCGCTGAAACTCGACAAGCCGGTGCTGGTCGGCCACTCGCTCGGCGGCGCGATCGCGCTCGCGGTCGGCCTCAACCATGCGGACCGCGTGAGCCGGCTCGCGCTGATCGCGCCGCTGTCGCACGAGCAGACCGAACCGCCCGCGCCGTTCAAGCCGCTGATGCTGCCGTCGCCGCTCGTGCGCCGTTTCGTGTCGTGGACCTTCGCGATTCCGCTGACGATCCTGACCGGGCGCAAGGCCGTACGCCAGGTGTTCGCGCCGGAGGACGTGCCGCGCGACTTCCCGGTCAAGGGCGGCGGCCTGCTCGGGATGCGCCCGCACGTGTTCTACGCGACGGCGACGGACCTGCTGTCGGCGCCCGTCGATCTGCCCGCGATGGAGCGCCGCTATCCGGAACTCGCGCTGCCGGTCGACGTGCTGTACGGCCGTGCCGATCCGATCCTGAACTGGCGCGCGCACGGCGACGCGCTCGCGCAGAAATCGGCGCGCGTGCGGCTGAAGGTCGTCGAAGGCGGGCACATGCTGCCGGTCACGCTTCCCGAAGCGACGGCCGACTGGTTGCTCGAAGTCGCCGCCGCGCCGGTCGACGTCGCCGCGCAGCCGGTGCGCATCGCGTAGGTCGCGGCGGCGACGCAGGGCCGGATTCCGATGCCGTGCCGGGCAGCCGGCGCCGCATCGGGTTCAGGCTCCGTCGTCGGGTATCGACAGCCCGAGATCGGCGATCACCTCGCGCGCGTTGCGAAACGCCTCGACCGCGGCAGGCGCCCCTGCGTACAACGCGCTGTGCAGCAATACCTCGCGGATCTCGACGAGGCTCGCGCCGTTGTTGAGCGCGCCGCGAACATGGCCCTTCAGCTCCGTGCCGCGGCCGAGCGCCGCCAGCATCGCGCACGTGCACAGGCTGCGCGTCTTCAGGTCGATCCCGCCCCGCTGCCACGTGCTGCCCCACGCATGCTCGTTCAGCCAGTCCTGCAACGGGCGCGAAAATCCGTCGAGGTCGCGCATCGCGCGCTCGACGAACGCCTCGCCCATCACGTCGATCCGCCGCGCCTTGCCGTATTCCCTGTCCTGTTCGCTCATGTCGATGTCCTGGTTGGAGTCGAGACCGCTTCGGCGTCGCCGGCGGCCGGAGGATGTCGCGCCATGTTCGGGCGAGGCGCGCGTTTCGTCAAAGATGCGGTGCTCGGTTCGCGGCCGGTCGCGTACCGGGCGGCCGAACGCTACGTAACATCCGGGCGCGCGTTACGGCGCCTGACGGGAACATCGCAGCCGCGACGTGCGCGCGCCGCACGCGCCTGTCGCGCGAAACCGCCATTCCTCCGTTTAAATCGCGTCGATATTCGCGGTTTCCGCAATAAATCGCGACACCGTTTCGCGAAACCTGTCATGGCGCGGAATTTGCAGTGAAGGCCTGGGACACACTTCCAATGTCGAGGCCAACATGCACACTCTCTTCAAGAAGACGACGGTAACGATGGCCGTCTCGTCGCTGCTCGCGCTGTACGGCTGCGGTTCGGTCGACGGACCGACGACCCCGCCGACGATCAAGCCGAGCACGTCCGGGACGAGCGGCAGTTCGGGAACTTCGGGTACGTCGGGCGGCGGCTCGTCGGGGACATCGGGCGGCGGGAGTTCGGGTACTTCCGGCACCTCGGGTACTTCCGGCACCTCGGGTACTTCCGGCACTTCGGGCACTTCGGGCACTTCGGGTACTTCGGGTACTTCGGGTACTTCGGGTACTTCGGGTACTTCGGGTACTTCGGGTACTTCGGGTACTTCGGGTACTTCGGGTACTTCGGGTACTTCGGGTACTTCGGGTACTTCGGGTACTTCGGGCACGTCGGGCACTTCCGGTACTTCCGGTACTTCCGGTACTTCCGGTACTTCCGGTACTTCCGGTACTTCGGGTACTTCGGGTACTTCGGGTACTTCGGGTACTTCCGGTACCTCGGGCACCTCCGGCACGTCGGGTACTTCCGGTACTTCGGGCACTTCGGGTACTTCCGGCACCTCGGGTACTTCCGGCACTTCGGGTACTTCCGGCACTTCGGGCACGTCGGGCACTTCGGGCACTTCGGGTACTTCCGGCACTTCCGGCACTTCCGGCACTTCGGGCACTTCCGGCACCTCGGGTACTTCCGGCACCTCGGGTACCTCCGGCACCTCCGGCACTTCGGGCACTTCGGGCACTTCGGGCACTTCGGGCACTTCGGGCACTTCCGGCACCTCGGGCACTTCCGGCACGTCGGGTACTTCCGGCACCTCGGGTACTTCCGGCACCTCCGGCACCAGCGTCACCCCGCTCGGCAACGTCCTCCAGAAATCCGGCAACCTCGTGACGGCGCTCGGCACGACGGTCGTGAACGGCGGCACCCAGATCGGCGGCGTGCAGATCCCCGGCACGAACCCGACGACGGCCACCAGCGTCGGCAATGCAGTCAGCAGCCTCGGCAACGGCGTGCAATCGCTCGGCAACGGCGTCGCAGCCGGCCTGGGCTCGATCGGCGTGTCGCCGAACCCGCTCGGCCCGACGATCACGTCGACCACCGGCCTGCTGACCGGCGCCGGCGGTGCGGTCAACAACCTCGGCAATGCCGTGACGAGCCTCGGCACCGGTCCGCTGTCGCCGCTCGCGCCGGCGACGACGCTGGTCGGCAGTCTCGTCAACACGGTCGGCACCGCGGTCAACTCGACCGCATCGGCGCTGAACACGGCGCTGAACAGCGCGCCGGTGCAGCAAATCGAGACGCAACTCGGCAGCGTGATCAACCCGATCACGAACACGCTGACCGGCGGCGTCACGACGCCGGGCGTCACGCAAACGCTCGGCAACGCCACGTTGCTCGGCGCCCCGCTCAGCGGCCTGCTGAACACGCTCGGCAGCGGCCTCGGCCTGGCCGGTTCGCAGGTCGGCGGCGCAACCGGCAACCCGGTCGGCACGAGCGCCGGGAACAGCGTGTCCCAGCTCGGTAACACGGTGGCGTCGGCCGGCGGCCTGCTGTCCAGCGGCAGTTCCAGCAGCGGCACCAATCCGCTCGCCCCGATCACGGGCGTGCTCGGTTCGCTGACGGGCGCACTCGGCGGCGGCAGCAGTTCGAGCGGATCGGGCGGCACCAGCGGTACCAGTGGCGGCCCGCTCGCTCCGATCACCGGCCTGCTCGGCACGGTGACGGGTGCGCTCGGCAGCATCGGCTCGAGCGGCACCGGAGGCACCAGCGGCACCAGCGGCACAAGCGGGACGAGTGGCACGAGCGGCGCGGGTCTCGGCGGCCTGCTCGCGCCGGTCACCAACCTCGTCAACTCGCTGACGCCGCTCGGCGCGAGCCTCACCGGCACCGTCACGACGCCGGGCGGCAACCTGTCCGGCACGCTCGGCGGGGTGCTGACGAGCGGCCCGGTCGGCACGCTCACGGGTGCGCTGGGCACGCCGGCCGGCTCGGCCGGCGCCGTCGGCACGGTCAGCCCCGGCGGCGCGACGGGCACCGTGACGACGCCGGGCGGCAGCGGCTCCGTGGTGACCGGCCTGACCGGCAGCACGAGCGGCGGCGCCGCCAGCGGCACCGGCAACCTGCTGTCGCCGGTCACCAACCTGCTCGGCGGTCTGCTCGGCGCCGGCACCAAGAAGTAAGCCTCGACGCATCACGTATCAGAACGACAGGCCAATGGCCGGGCGCGCATCCATAAACAGCCCGGCCGACGGCCGGCGTCACCCGCCAAGCGGGGGCGCCGGCCCTCATCCCTACGAGGATCCGATCATGAACTCGACGCTCGACGGCATCGTCGCCGCTCCGGACCGCCCACCCCGTTCCGCCACGCCGTTCCGCGCCGGCCTGCTCGGCATCGCGGCCGGGCTCTTCGCGCTGTGGATCACGCGCGACCACCCTGCCCTCGACGCGGCGACACGCGCGGTCCTCGCCAGCCTCGCGATCATCGGCACGATCGCGCTGCACGAACTCTTCATCTCGCGCGTCTACCTGCGTCCGAGCGCGGGGCTGTCACGGCAGGCCGTCCGGCCGCTGAGCGTCGCGCGCGTCGCGACGCGGCTCGGCGCGCTGACGTCGATCTACGCGGGCATCGGCCTCCTCTACTGGCTGCTGCCCGAATACCACGGCGCGTTCTACCTGCCGTTCTGGTCGCTGCTGCGCTCGCTCGCGCCGTACGTGATCGTCGCCGCGCCGTTCTACTTCGCGTGGATGGACCGCCACCAGCGCGAGACCGACGACGCGTACCTGCTGTGGGGCCGCTTCCTGTTTCGCCGCGAGCGGCCCGCGAGCTGGAAGCCGGTGCGCGAGATGCTGGCCGGCTGGGGCGTGAAGGCGTTTTTCCTGCCGCTGATGACCGTCTACCTGTCGAAGGACGCCGATCACCTGAGCGCGTCGCTCGCGAACGCGATGCATGCGCCGATGACGATCGCGACCTTCGTGTTCATGTACGACCTGTCGTTCACGATGGATCTGATGTTCGGCACCGTCGGCTACCTGTGCACGTTCCGCATCCTCGACAGCCACGTGCGCACCGTCGAGCCGACGACGCTCGGCTGGGTCGCCGCGCTGATCTGCTATCAGCCGTTCTGGTCGCTGATCTCGAACAACTACATCCGCTACGAAGGCTCGATGTTCTGGGACAACTGGCTGCTGTCGGCGCCGACGCTGCGCGTGATCTGGGGCGCGGTGATCATCCTGCTCCTGCTGACCTACGCGCTGTGCACGATCTCGTTCGGGCTGCGGTTCTCGAACCTCACCAACCGCGGGATCATCACGTCGGGCCCGTACCGCTTCACGAAGCATCCCGCGTACATCACGAAGAACCTGTCGTACTGGATGGTGTCGGTGCCGTTCGTCGAGCCGCTCGGCTGGCAGATCGGGCTCATGCACTGCGCCGGGCTCGTCGCCGTCAACCTGATCTACTACACGCGCGCGAAAACGGAAGAGCGCCACCTGATGCGCGACCCCGACTATCGCGCGTATGCCGAATGGATCGCGCAACACGGCTTGTTCGCGCGGGTCAGGCAGGCGTTTGGCGGGCGGCAGGCGGTGTGACGGCGCGGCCGGGGCGGCGGTTCATGCCACTCCGGTTCCTCGCGCGGATGCCAAGCGGGCGCGGGCGTCGCACAGGCCGCGACACTTTCCACATGCGCCGTCCAGCGCTCGACGATGCGCTTGCGCGTGGATCTCCACACGCCTGAACGCGCCCCATGCGGCCAATTGTCGCGAAATACGGCGATTCTCCGCTTTTCGTCGCTTTTCTCCGCCCGTCCGATTGCCCGCTCCCGACGCGTCGCGTATGGTGCTGGCCGTCCGCGTACGATCCGTCGCCGGACACCCGACCGTCGCCCCGCGCGGCGGCCGCGCGGGCCGTGCCCGCCGCTCACCGTCTCCGCGATGCCGCCCGTTCGGCGCCGCGCGTTCATGAGGAAAGAGGCGTGATCCACAAAGTCCTGATCCTGTTCGCACTCTGCATCGCGGGCCTCGCCGCGATCGCCGCCGGTTTCCAGCACATCCCCAGCTGATTCGCGGCCCCGGCTCGCTTCGCCGAGCCCGGGGGCCGCTTTCATTTCCGTTTCCCCGTTGCCATGAACTTCTTTCTCGATGCGCCCGGGACGGGCGCCTTTTGCCATGCGTATCGACGTACAGCATTCCCAGCACGACATCGACGACGAACTCGACACCCTTTATGAACGTCTCCACCAGCCGGGGCATCGCCTGCACGGGCTGCCGGGCGTCGCGCTCGGCCGCTCGGGCCTGATCGTGCGCCATCGCGAAGCCGACGGCGAATACTTCCTGTACGTCGAGGATCCGTCGGCCCGGCAGCTCGCCGGCTATACGGTGTTCAACCGGCTTCCCGAAATCCCGCGCCGCGCCGACCGCTACCTGCGCGCGCCGCACACACGGCTGCGCGGCTCGGCGCAACGCCAGGGCCTCGCGACGACGCTGTACCGCTGGGGGCTCGACGCGGGCCTGTGCCTCATCAGCGGCGCGCGCCAGTCGGTCGGCGCCGCGCGGCTGTGGACGGCGCTCGCGCAGGACTACCGGCATGGTTTCGTCGATGTCGAAGGCCGCGCACTGCGTTATCTCGGCGAGACCGTTGCCGACGACGTGCACGGCGCGCTGCACACGCGGCGGCTGTTGCTCGGGAAAGGCTGGGCGCTCGACACGTTCGCGCAGGCGGCCGGGATGAGCGATACATGGCCCGAACGCCGATGCGATAATCCGTCGGATCCGCGCGACGCGCGGGCTCAACCCGCCAATCGAAACGCCCTTCGATGACGCTCGATCCCCGCACCGACGTCGAACGCACGCGCGATATCGGCACGGGTCGAAGCATTGCACGCGCTACGCGCGGCGATCGACGCCCCAACGCCGAACCGGTAGGCGATCCGCACGCGGACCGCGCGCGGCGCGGCGTGACGTGGCGTTATCGCGCCTTGGCGCGCGTCGACTTCTTGGCCGGTTTGGCGGCCTTCGCGCGCGGCGCTTCCTTCTCGGGCTGCGCGCCGCCGCCGGCGAGATCCTCGAGCCATGCGAGCGCATCGACGTACGACAGGAACTGCTGCAGATAGTCCGGCGACAGTTCGCGCATCGTCGCGAGCGAGCGGTGCACCAGGCTGTTCGAGTTGAGCGGCCCCGCGTTGCGCGGCACCTGGTCGAGCGACTGTCGATACTGCTGCTCCGTGCGGACTCTCGACCACGTCGCGCGGAAGTAGTCGACCAGTTCGGGATCGAGCCCGCGCCGGTCGGCCCGAGCATCGCGCGCGAGCCCTTCGACGAGCGCGGCAAGCGCGCCACGCGCGGGCGCACCCGGCGAAGCCTCCACCGTCATGCGCGTCGCTTCGGCTTCGCGCGCACGCGCGACGGTCTCCGCAAACCCTTCGACCAGCGCCGCCAGCCGCGCGTCGAGCAGCGCGCGCGCGGCGCCGTCGAGCACGGCCGTGCGCCGTTCGAGCGCATCGATCCGATGAAAGCGCACGGGATCGAGCCGGTCGGCGCCCTGCTCGCGCCATGCATCGAGCGTCGCGCGTACCCGCGTCGCGTCGCCCGTCACTTTGCCTTTCCTCCGTTCGACGCCGACTTGCGCGGCACCGGCGCGATCTCCACGCGGCGGTTCTTCGCGCGACCTTCATCGTCCGCATTCGAGCTGACCGGCTGTTCGGAGCCGAACGCGGCCGCGAACACCGACGAGGCCGGCACGCCGGCATCGATCAGTGCGCGCGTGACCGTCAACGCGCGCTTGGCCGACAGTTCCCAGTTGTCCGCGAACAGGCGGTTGCCGGCGTGCACCTGCTGGTCGTCTGCGAAGCCGCTGACCATCAGGATCTCGTCGCGCGTCTTCAGGTACGTGGCCAGCGGGCTGGCGAGCGTCTTCAGCAGGTCGCGGCCAGCGGGCTGCAACTGGTCGGAATTCAGCGCGAACAGCACGTTGCCGCTGATGCCGATGCGCCCGTTCACGAGCGTCACGCGGCCGGCCGCGAGCGGCCCGGCGAGCGCCTGTTCGAGCGACTTGCGCTGCCGCGCCTCGAGCTGGCGCGCGCGCACCGCTTCCTCGAGCTTCGACGTGAGCTGGAGCTGCATGCCGATCACGCCGACGAGGATCAGCACGAACGCGCCGAGCAGCACCGACATCAAGTCGGCGAACGCGGGCCATACCGGCGCCGATTGCGCGCCGCCGTCGATTTCGTCGTGCATGCGTTACGCTCCGACGGGCGCCCGCCGGCCGGCGAGCTGCTGCAGGTCTTCGACGATCTGCTTTTGCGACATCACGCTCAGGTCGATCACCTCGCGCGCCTGCGCGACGTAGTACTCGAGCTGTTCGTCGCTGCGCGCGAGCGATTTCTCGAGCGCGGCCTCGATGCGCTGCAGATGCGCGAGCAGCTTGTCGTTCGATTCGCCGAACACCTGCACGGCCATCCCGAACGCGTCGCCGAGGCTCGCCACCTCGACGGCGCCGGCCGTGACCTGCGCGGCCACCGAATCGAGCTTGCGCGTTTCGGCATCGACGGTGTCGTTGAAGCGCGCACCGACGCGATCGAGCAGATCGGCCGACGTGCTGACGAGCGCGTCGATCGCGGCACGCTGTTCGGTCGATGCATGGTTGACCGCGCCGAGCAGCGTCTCCAACGTCGCGAGCAGGCGGCTGCGTTCCTCGAGCGTCGCGGTGTCGCGCACCATGCTGTCGGACAGGCGCTGGCGCAGCTCGGCGACGACGTCGGCCGCGGCCTTCGGCGCCTCCGACGCGGCCTGCACGAGACGTGCGATTTCGTTGATCGTGTCGCTCGCGTGAACCTGCGCCTGCGCGGTGATGTCGTTCGCGGTGCGGGTGAGCGTGTCGCAGATGTCCTGCTGGCGCGCCGCGGCCTGCGCGCTCGTCTGCGCCCATTCGTCGCGCAGCGCGGCCGCCATCGCGGCGAGCGAATCGTTCCATGCAGCGAGACGTTCTTCGTCGCGTGCTGCCAGTTGCGATTGGAGGCCGGTGTGCGATTCGCGGATCGTCGATAGCAAATCGTTCGTGCGTTGTTCGAACGCCGATGCCTGTGCGGCCAGGTCGCGCGTCGTTTGAGCGAGCGCGTCGCAGATTTCCTGCTGACGGCCGGCGCTGTGCACGCCAGCACGCTGCCATTCTTCGCCGAGCTTCGCGGCCATTGCGGCCAACGAATCGTTCCACGCAGCGAGGCGTTCTTCGTCACGCGCCGCCAGTTGCGATTGCAGGCCGGTGTGCGATTCGCGGATTGTCGACAGCAGATCGTTCGAGCGTTGTTCGAACGTCGATGCCTGTGCGGCCAGGTCGCGCGTCGTCTGAGCGAGTGCATCGCAGATTTCCTGCTGACGGCCGGCGCTGTGCACGCCAGCACGCTGCCACTCTTCGCCCAGCTTCGCGGCCATTGCGGTCAGGGAATCGTTCCACGCAGCGAGGCGCTCTTCGTCACGCGCCGCCAGTTGCGATTGCAAGCCCGTGTGCGACTCGCGGATCGTCGACAGCAGATCGTTCGAGCGTTGTTCGAACGTCGATGCCCGTGCGGCCAGATCACGCGTCGTCTGAGCGAGTGCATCGCAGATTTCCTGTTGACGACCGGCACTATGCGCGCCCGCACGCTGCCATTCGTCGCCGAGCTTCGCGGCCATCGCCGCCAGCGAGTCGTTCCACGCAGCGAGACGTTCTTCATCGCGTGCGGCCAGTTGCGTCAGCAAACCCGCGTGCGACTCGCGCATCGCGGCGAGCGTCGCGGCCGAATGGCGTTCGAACGTCGCGGCCGCTTCGCCGAGCGCACGCGCATGCTGGCCGGCCAGCGTCTCGCCGACCTGCTCCTGGCGCGCCAGCGCATCGCGCCAGGCGTCCGACAGGCGGCCTTCGGTCGATTCGAGGCGCGTCGCGACGCCGTCGAGCAAATCCGACGAACGCTGCGCGAACGTGTCGGTGAACTGGCCGAGCGTCGTCTGCAACTGCTGCGCGACGGCGTTGCCGGCCTGACGTTGTTCGTCGATCGCGCGGTTCCACACAGCCGTCACGTTGCCGGTGGTCTTCTCGAAGCCGTCCGTCAGCCCGTCGAGCTGACGCTGCACCGCGCCCGTCACGGTGTCGCGCAGCGCGGCCATCTCCTGCGCGAGCCCCGTCATCGTCGCGGCGACGACCGGCTGCAACGCGGCGCCGGCCACGCGCGCGCTTTCGGCGGCGCTTTCCTTCAGCGCGTCGCCGACGTTCGACGCCAGGCCCGCGTACGCCCGCTCGGTCCGGTCGAAAAACGCCTGCTGGCTTTCGAGCTGGCGATCGTGCAACGCGACGCTGCGCGCCTCGAGCGTCGTCATCATCGTCTGCAACCGGTCGACCAGCGCCGGCATCACGTCGGCCTGCCGCTGCAGCAGCCGGAACGATTCGTCGCGCTGGTGCGCGGACGAATGCACGCGCAGCGTCGTCGCGATCTTCGCGTCGAGCTGCTGGGCCGCATCGATCCGTTCGCGGCGCACGAGCGCGGACAGCAGCCCGAGCATCGCGGACGTCGCGACGCCGGCGATCGACGTGCCGAACGCGAACCCGAGCCCTTTCACCGGCGCGATCAGCGACGCGCGGATCGCGTCGAGATCGGTCGCGCTCTCGAGCGCGGCGCCCGTGCCCTTCAGCGTGACGACCATCCCGAGCAGCGTGCCGAGCATGCCGAGCAGCACCAGCAGGCCGACGAGGTAAGGCGTGAGCGACGGGCCCGGCAGCGCGACGCGCGCGCCTTCGACGCGGGCGCGCACCGCGCCGCGCAGGCCCGGATGCAGCATGTCGAGCCACGTGTCGAGCTTCGCGGGCGGCTCGGTCAGGCCGGCGACCGCGCGCGACAGCGTGGCGGTCGCCTGCCGGTAGCGCAGCAGCTCCCATGCGCCGGCGACGTAGCACGCGCCGATCAGCAGCGTGACGGCCGCCGCCAGCGGGTTCGATGCGACATAGCCGGCACCGATCCAGCCCACTGCGAGCAGACCGGCGACGAAGACAACGAGATCAAGGCGAATTCTGGACATAGGGTGTGGATTAGCAGGTGCGAAGGGCCGCGAGCAGCCCGTCTACCGTTTGAAACCGGACTTCGAGTTCGGCAAGCAGGATGCTTTGCATCTCGTCGCGAAACGTATCGAGCCATGCGCCGGGCACGATCGCCGCGACGGTCGGGGTATCGGCCACCGGGCCTTCATCGGCCGGGGCGGCGGCGTCGAGTGCGGCCGCGGATTCGGCGTCAGCCAGCGCTTGCCGCTCCGCTTCACGCAGCCGCGCGAAGCGCGTGCCGAGCAGCGCGGGCACGGCCGACAACAGGCTGCGCTCGCGCGCGCCGAGCACGCGCTCCATGATCGTGTCGAGCGTCGCGAGCCGCGCCATCCCGGACGAGCGTGCGGCGAGCGCGACGCGCAGGCGGCCGCGCAACTGGCCGATCGCCGTTTCCATGTCCTGCTGCAGGGTCAGATAACGTTGACGAAAATCCGCGAAATCGGCCGTGTCGGCGGCCGGCGGCGGCGGATCGCCCGGCCGGCGCCGCGCCCGCGGCCGGCTGGCGGCCGTGATCGCCTGCGCGAGATCGTGGCGCACGCGCGCGCAATCGCGCTCCGCGTCGTAGCCGCGCACGCCGGCCGCGACGCCCGGCGGGCTCGCATTCAGCGCGGACGACAGCGTGATCGCGTCGGTCCAGCCGAGCCACTGGCTCAGCCGGTCGGACAGCGTCTGCCGGGATTCCGCGACGTCGGCATCGGCCAGGCGCGCGAGCAGCCGGACGAGCGTCGGACCGCTCAACGCCGGGCGCGGAGATGCTTGCACCATGCTGCAAACCGTCAAAAAAGGCAGCAGTTTACACGTCGTCGGGCAGTCGACCGCCAGAATCGGGGAAGCGGCGCCGTTCGACGCGCCGGTCAACCCATGCGAACGCCCGTCGCGCAAGGCTGGGCGGGCGGCGGTGCCGGGTGGGGAAGCAGGATCGGCGGCAGCCGGCGAGCGGCCGCGCCACGAGGAAGTCATACGTTTGCGAACCGGCCGACTCGCCGGTTCGCGCCGGTACGGCGACGTGCATGGCCGCCGCCGCGCGCGCCGATACGGTCCGGGAATGAAAGCGCTCAGATCCCCGCTTTCGGCGCATTCAGGATCAGCCGCAGCCCGAGCAGCGTGATCGCGCCGGCCGCGATGCGGTCGACCCACTTCTTCGCGCGCAGATAGAGCTCGCGCGGCCGGCGCGTCGAGAAACACAGCGCGACGAGCGTGTACCAGCCGAATTCGACCGCGAACACGAGCGGCGGCAGCACGAGATAGCACCACAGCGGCGGATGCTGCGGGAGCAGCGCCGCGAAGATACTGCCGTACCAGATCGCCGTCTTCGGGTTGCTGAGCTGGGTCGTGAGGCCGGTCCAGAACGACTTGCGCGCGCTGCCGCCGGCCATCGCCTGCGGATCGTCCATCGCGATCGGCCGGTCGGCGCCGCGCCAGATCTTCGACGCCATGTAGATCAGGTACACGCCGCCCGCGACCTTGAGGCCCACGTACAGCCATTCGACGGCCTGCAGCAGCGTGTAGAGCCCGGCCAGCGCGACGCCGCCGAACACGATGCCGCCGATGCCCATGCCGAGTGCGGTGGCGAGCCCGTCGCGGCGCGACAGCCCGATCGAATTGCGGGCAACCAGCACGAAGCTCGGGCCCGGGATCATCGCGCCGAGAAACAGCGCAGCCAGAATGGCGAGTACGGCAGCCGATGCGGTCATCGAAGTCTCCTTGGTCAGCGACGCCGCTGCGCCGGCGCCTGCGTGTCGTTTCCGACGGTCGAGCGCTCGATTCTGGCACGCTTCGCGGATGGCCGAAAGCGGCTGTGCGCTGCTATGCTGGCCCTCTTTCCCGTGATCCCGCGCCGCCCCATGATCGAGATCCGCGTCGCCCGCTATCCCGACGATGCCGCCGTCGCCGATCCGATCATTCGCGAGTCCATCGCGAGCCCGACCGTCAGCCTCGCCTTTCCGAGCGACGAGCCCGGAAATCCGGCGCCGGGCGGCGAGTTGTCCGGACGTGATCTGTCACGCGCCGCGCGACTCATCCCCCTTTCCTCCTTTCGACCGGACCGCCCGTCATGCGCGCCCTTCGCCTTTCCGCCCTGCTGCTCCCGCTGTTCGCCGCCCTCTCGCTCCACGCCCGCGCCGACGGCCTGCCGAAATCGATCGCCGCGCAACTGCCGCCCGGCTACCAGCCGCTGACCGCGCAGGCCGGCCCCGATCTCGACAACGGGCGGCGCAGCTTTCTCGTCGTCGTGCATCGCGCGGTCGATACGCGCGAGCAGCCGTCGCCGCGCCCGCTGCTGATCTACGAGGAACAGGCCGATCACACGTACCGGCTCGCCGCCCGCAACGACCAGGTCGTGCTGCGCGCGAACGAAGGCGGCCAGTGCGATCCGTTCGATCCCGACGATGCGGCCGGCAACGGCTTGTCGGTGAAGGGCCGCTATTTCACCGTGCAGAACGCCGTCGCGTGCGGGCAGCACTGGACCGACTACATCACGTTCCGCTACGACCCGCGCACGCACGGCTGGCTGTTTTCGAACCGGATCGTCACCGAATCGTTTCCGCTCGACGACCAGCCCGACCACGTCACCGTCACGCGCGCCGACGCGCACCGGCCGGTGTCGTTCGGGCAGTGGCAGCGCAAGGACTAGACGCCGCACGCCGCGCCACCCGCGGCGGCGCCGTTTTTCAATACGGCGCGTCGCCCGCCCGACGCTCGCGACACCGGGCCAACAGGTCTACCATAGGCGCTCGTCGCCCGCGCGACCGCCGGCACGGCATGCGGCTTGCGCCTGCCCCTTTCCCCGTTGTCCCCGCCCAGGAGGACGTCATGACGCAACACTTCGATGCGATCGTCATCGGCACCGGCCAGGCCGGGCCGCCGCTCGCCGCGCGGCTCGCAGGCGCCGGCATGAAAGTCGCGATCGTCGAGCGCGGCCGCTTCGGCGGCACCTGCGTAAATACCGGCTGCATCCCCACCAAGACGCTGATCGCGAGCGCGTACGCCGCGCAGCTCGCCCGACGCGCCAGCGAATACGGCGTGTCGGTTGGCGGCCCCGTCACCGTCGATATGAAAGCCGTGAAGGCGCGCAAGGACCAGATCTCGGGCCGCTCGAACCACGGCGTCGAGCAATGGGTGCGCGGCCTCGACAACACGACCGTCTTTCAGGGTCACGCCCGCTTCGAACGCGCGAACGCGGTGCGCGTGGGCGATGACGTGCTCGAAGCCGAACGCATCTTCATCAACGTCGGCGGACGCGCGCAGGTGCCCGCGATGCCGGGCCTCGACTCGGTGCCGTACCTGACCAACTCGACGATGATGGACGTCGACTTCCTGCCCGACCATCTCGTGATCGTCGGCGGCAGCTACGTCGGGCTCGAATTCGGCCAGATGTACCGCCGCTTCGGCTCGAAGGTCACGATCGTCGAGAAGGGCCCGCGCCTGATCCGCCGCGAGGACGAAGACGTGTCGCAGGCCGTGCGCGAGATCCTCGAAAAAGAAGGGATCGACGTGCAGCTCGACGCGAATTGCCTGAGCGCGCGCCGCGACGGCGACGGCATCGTGGTCGGCCTCGACTGCGCGGGCGGCGGCCGCGAGGTGGCGGGCTCGCACCTGCTGCTCGCGGTCGGGCGCGTGCCGAACACCGACGATCTCGGGCTCGACCGCGCGGGCGTCGTCACCGACGCGCGCGGCTACATCACCGTCGACGATCAGTTGCGCACCAACGTGCCCGGCATCTGGGCGCTCGGCGACTGCAACGGGCGCGGCGCGTTCACGCACACCGCGTACAACGACTACGAGATCGTCGCGGCCAACCTGCTCGACGACGATCCGCGCAAGGTGTCCGACCGCATCATGGCCTACGCGATGTACATCGATCCGCCGCTCGGCCGCGTCGGCATGACGCTCGAGGAAGCGAAGCAGACGGGCCGCCGGCTGCTGGTCGGCACGCGCCCGATGACGCGCGTCGGCCGGGCGGTCGAGAAAGGCGAAAGCCAGGGCTTCATGAAGGTGATCGTCGACGCGGATAGCCACGCGATCCTCGGCGCGTCGATCCTCGGCGTGACCGGCGACGAAGTCGTGCACGGGATGCTCGACGTGATGACCGCCGGCGCGCCGTACACGACGATCAGCCGCGCGATGCATATCCACCCGACCGTATCGGAGCTGGTGCCGACGCTGCTGCAGGATCTGCATCCGGTCGAATGACGCACGGCAGGCGGGTGGCCGCGACGTACGCGTGTTCGTCACGGCCCGAGCCGCGCATGATGCGCGGCGCCCGCCGCTCGTCAGCTTTCGAAATACGCCGGCCGGTCGATGTCGGCCAGCAGCCCCGGCTGCGTCGGCGCCCAGCCGAGCGACGCCCGCGTGCGCTCGCTCGTTGCGGGCGCATCCATCCCCGCGAACATCGCGAACCAGCCGAAGTGTTCGCCGGCTTCCTCCGCCGACTTCGCGGCGACCGGCACGTTCAGCCGGCGGCCGATCACCTCCGCGATTTCGCGAAACGGCACGCCCGTATCGTCAACCGCGTGATAGCGCGCGCCGGCCGCGCCGCGCTCGATCGCGAGCCGATACACGCGCGCCGCGTCGAGCCGGTGCACGGCGGGCCAGCGGTTCGCGCCGTCGCCGATGTACGCCGCCCCCCCTTTCTCGCGCGCGAACGCAATCAGGCGCGGCACGAACGCGTGATCGCCGTCGCCGTGCACGGACGGCGGCAGGCGGACGACCGACACGTGCACGCCGCGCGCTTCGAGCGCGACCGCGCTCGCTTCGGACGCACGCGGATAATTCGCCGACACCGGCACATGCGGATCGTCCTCCGTCGCCGCGCGGCCGGGCGCGACGAGCGCGAGGCCCGACGTGACGATCAGCGGCCGCGCCGAGCCGGCGAGCGCCGCGCCGATCGTCTCGATCGCGCGGCGGTCGAGTTCGCAGTTCTGCGCGAAGCGCGAGAAGTCGTGATTGAATCCCGTGTGGATCACCGCGTCGGCGGCTTCGGCGCCGCGCGTCAGGCTCTCGAGATCCTCGAGCGACCCGCGATGGACGTCGGCGCCGGCCGCGGCAACCGATGCCGCCGCTGCATCCGACCGCGCGAGTCCGAGCACCGAGTGCCCGGCGGCCAAGAGTTCGGCGACGACGGCCGAGCCGACGAATCCCGACGCTCCCGTAACAAAGACACGCATGTTCAGCACCTCCGGATGAAATGGAGGCTTACTATCTGCCGAGCGCCGCTCGCGGTGAAGCCGTGACGGTTTACCGGTAAACGAACTAACAGGATATGGCTGACGCCCCCGACAACCTGCTCGGCGCGTACCTGCGGGACCGCCGCGAGAAACTCGACCCGGCCGCGCTCGGGCTGCCGCCCACACGCCGCCGCACGCCGGGCCTGCGGCGCGAGGAAGTCGCGCAGCGCGCGCACGTGAGCGCCGCGTGGTACACGTGGCTCGAACAGGGGCGCGGCGGCGCGCCGTCGGCCGACGTGCTCGACCGGCTCGCCCGCGCGCTGATGCTCAACGACGCCGAACGCGAACACCTGTTCCTGCTCGGCGTCGGCCATCCGCCCGAGGTGCGTTATCACGCGCCGGCCAGCGTGACGCCGCGGCTGCAACGCGTGCTCGATTCGCTCGACGCGAGCCCCGCGATCATCCGCACCGCGACGTGGGACGTCGTCGCATGGAACGACGCCGCGGCCGCGACGCTGACCGACTATGCGACGCTGCCGCCGGCCGCGCGCAACATCCTGCGGCTGATCTTCGTCGACGCGCGCGTGCGCGATGCGCAGCCGAACTGGGAGCGCGTCGCGCGGTTCGCGGTCGGTGCGTTTCGTGCGGACGTCGCGCGCAGCGGCGCGACGCAGGCCGTGCAGGCGTTCGTCGACGAGATGCGCGCGACCAGCGCCGAATTCGACGCGATGTGGCGCGACCACGATATCCGAACGCACGACGAAGGCACGAAGGAGATCCGCCATCCGGAAGTCGGCCGGATCGCGCTCGACTATTCGGCGTTCTCGGTCACCGGCAGTCCGGACCTGAGCCTCGTGACCTTCACGCCGGTGACGCCGGCCGACCGCGAGCGGATCCGGGAACTCGTCGCGGCCCGCGAACGGGGTCGCGCGGCACAGGCGCCGGCTGCGTGACCACGCATGGCCTTCTCGCGAGCCTGGTTCGGGACGGCATGGTTCGACGGATCGCGCAGCAGTCCTTCGCGTTCGATATCCGCGATTGAAAAACGCAGGCGGAAAATGCAAAGAGGCGTCGCGCACGAATGCGCGACGCCTCTTGTTCATTCACGGAAAAATGCCGGATTACGCGGCGCGCTGCAGCAGGTCCGTGGCGAATGACTTCGCATGCGCGACGGCTTCCTGCGCGTCGCCGAATACGCCGAGTTCGTCCCAGTGCTCTTCGGCCGCGTACGTGCCCTTCACGGCGAGCGCTCGCTGAACGCTCAACTGCGCCGCGTAGCGGCCGTCGTCCAGCGGCCGTGCCGTCGCGACGACCTTGTGCGGCGGGCTCGCCCGCTCCGGCTGAACCAGTTCGACAGGACCGCTGGCCGTGCCGATATTCATCAACTCGTTTCGGGTGTTGCAGTCGGGGCAGTAGAAGCACCAGCCCGCGCCCTCCTGATGGTGCCTGACCTGCCCGCGAGCCAGCACGGCACGACATTCGACGTTTTCGCAGATGAACGGCATCGCAGTCTCCGGAGTTGTTTGACGGAAATCCTAGCATGACCGCCGGCGGTCAACCATCGGCATCCGCATGATGGCCGCGGCGGCGGTTTCAGTTCGTGACGGAGGCTCGACCGGGCGGGCGTCGCCGTCTTTCGCTGCGCTGCAATACCGGCGCTTTTTCCCGGATCGGGACGCCCGCTGCGCGAGATCAGCCGGCATTCACCTATCGTCGCTGTTCGTTGCTTCCTGTCGGCATCGCATCCGCGCGGCGCAAACCCATACAGTCGATCGATGAAGACGTAAAGGACGCTTTTCCCTCGTTTCAAGCCAAATGACATGATTCGAGGGTTCCCCCGTAAAATTCGCCATTCCGGCGTTACCGACTCATTGCTTCGTCATGCATCGAATTGGATTCTTCGTCTGCCGCGGCTACGACGCGCTCGATCTTGGCGGGCCGCTATCGGCCTTCAATCAGGTGGCCACGGCCGCCGGCCGCACGCCATACGATCTTCACGTCATCTCGCCATTCGGCGGCCCGATTCCCGGCAATACCGGCCTTTCGATCGACACGAAGCCGATCGGACGGCGCGCGTTCGACACCGTCGTGTTCGTCGGCGGCGATATCGCGCCGATGCAAACGTCGGAGAATATCGTCGCGGCCAGCAAGCTGGCCGCCAGGGCGTCGCGGGTGGCAAGCGTGTGTACCGGCGCATTCCTGCTTGCGGAAACCGGCTCGCTGGACGGGTTGAGAGCGGCGACGCACTGGCGATACGCCGCGCAATTGCAGTCGCGCTTTCCTCGCACACGGGTCGACGGCGACAGCATCTATGTCGTCGACGGCCGCGTCTGGACGTCGGCGGGCATCGCGTCCGGCATCGACCTCGCGCTCGGCATGATCGAACGGGACATGAGCGCGGAGATCGCGCGCGAGGTGTCGCGGCTTCTCGTCGTTCCGTATCGGCGGCCCGGCGGGCAGTCGCAATTCTCCGCGATGTCGCAGATGGAGCCGGAATCGGATCGCATCCGTATCGCACTGAATTTCGCTCGCGAACATCTGGCCGAAGCATTGCCGGTCGAACGGCTCGCCGATGCGGCGAGCTTGAGCGTGCGACAGTTCGGGCGCGCCTTTCGCCGGGAAACCGGGGAAACGCCCGCGAGGGCGGTCGAGCGTCTACGAGTAGAAGCGGCAAGGCTGCGCCTGCAGAGCGGCAGCGAACCGATCGAACAGATCGCGCTGGCGGTGGGATTCACCGATCCGGAACGGATGCGCCGTGCCTTCATCAAGCTGCTCGGGCACCCGCCGCAAGCGGTTCGACGCGAGAGCAGGTCGAACGCCGCGCGCTGATCGGCAGGCGGCCGATCAGCGCGCGGCCGGGTCGACGTCTCGCCAATGGGCGATTGGCGCGTGGGTACCCAACGCGCCATTTCGCCGGACGTCGATAGTCGTCGTCAATCCTTGACCGGCGGGTAAGCGTTCCACATGTCGCGATGCAGCTTCCACGTGCCGCCCTGCTTCAGGAACACGAGCGTCTGCTTCGCGCGGATCTTCAGCACTCCGTCGTGATTGCGAACCTCCACATCCGATACCTCCGTCACGGCCCGGTCGTTACCGTAGAACTCGTAGTTGTCGAACGACACGGTGCCGGGTTTCGATCCGGCATACCCGTTGGTGAAGTACTCGGTGATCGCGCGGCGCCCCGTGACCTTGTCGCCGCCCGGCGGCAAGAGCGCGCCGTCGTCGGTATAGAGACGGCCGATCGCGTCGTAATCCCCTCGCGCAAAGGCGTCCGCCCATCGCGCGTTTTCGGCCTTGATGGCCGCTTCGGGCAGGCGTTGCGCACCAGCGGCGACAGCCGGCGCCGCGAATGCAAAAAAGGACACGCACGCCGCAAGCGCGGCAGTACAAAGATGAATCCGTCGCATCGAATGATTTCCGAATCGGGTTTGAATTGAAGAGGCGGCAACGCTGCTCGCGGTGCCGGCAAGCGTTTCAGCGCACGCCGGGAATGCGTGCGAGCCCCTTTGATGCACCGGGCAGCTTCTTGTCGACCATCGCGACGAGTTCGGGCCGCGCCTCTCTCGGATGACCGGCGTGGAACGGCGGATCGGGATCGTATTCGATCACGAGCTGCGTGTATTCGGCGGCCTGCTGGCCGCGCAGCTTCGCCGCCACGCGCAGCGCGAAGTCGATGCCCGCCGTCACGCCGCCGCCGCTCATGAAGCGGCCGTTGTCGTCTTCGACGAAGCGATCGGGAACGGGAATCGCACCATATTCGGCCAGCTTGTTGACGAACGCCCAATGGCAGGCGCTGCGCTTGCCCTGGAGCACGCCCGTCGCGGCGAGCACGAGCGACCCGTTGCATACCGACGTCACGTGTTTGGCGCTCTCCGCCAGACGGCGGATCTGCGCCTGATACGCCGGCCGCATCGGCACCGACAAATTCGACCCGCCGGGCACGAGGATCACGTCGGTCCGGTCGATATCGGCCAGCCGTTCGGTCTTGCCGTACACGACGCCGAATTCGAGCTTCACGCTGCCGCCGTCGAGGCTCGCATAGCGCACGTTCGTATTCGGCAAGCGGTGGAAGACCTCGCTGGGGCCCGCGAAGTCGAGCAGCGTGCCGCCGTCGTAATTGACGATCAGGATCTCGAGCGGCTCGTTCGGCGCGAGCAGCCCCGTGCTGCCCGCAGGCGCCGGCGCCGGCGTGGCGTGCCCGAGCAACGCGCCGCCGCCCAGCACGGCGCCGAGGGTGGCCACGCTGCCGAACTTCAGGACATCGCGGCGCGAACGGCCTGCCCGCGTGAGCGGCCCGGCGAACGCATGGTTGTCGCTACTGTCGGTCAAGATGATTGCTCCTTGCAACTTCGGCCCATGAGCGCGCGCAACCGCGCCGGGCCGGATCGAAGAAACGCCGCGGCGAACGGCGCGGCGGACGTGAAATCGGGATGAGGATGAGCCGGGGTGACATGCCGGGCCCGGCGATCACGAAGCGCGGGCTTAAAGCTGCGACGCACCGCCGTCGACGACCAGCTCGGTACCGACGACGTACGAGGATTCGTCGCTGGCGAGATAGAGCGCCGCGTACGCGATGTCGTCGGCCTCGCCCATGCGGCCAACCGGAATCGCGTGCGCGAATTCGGCCTTGCGCTCGCGCACCCATTCGTCGGGCTTGCCCCACCTGGACAGCAGCGGCGTATCGATCGGGCCGGGTGCGATCGCGTTGAAACGGATTTTCCGGTCGAGAAATTCGTACGACCAGCTGCGGGCCAGCGAACGCACGGCGGCTTTTGCCGCCGCGGTCAACGAGATGCCGTGCTTGCCGGTCTGATCGACGAACGAGGTATTGAGGATCACCGACGAACCTTCGCGCAGGTACGGCAGCGCTGCTTGAAGCGTGAACACCACACCCTTGACGTTGACGTCCATGATGTCGTTGTAGAGCGTGTCGTCGATGTCGTTCACGGCGGACGGGAACGCCCAGCCCGCGTTGGCGAACACGACATCGAGGCCGCCGAACGTCTCGTCGGCCGCGGCGGCAATCGCGCGTATGTCGTCCAGCGACCTGACGTCGCCCTTGAGCACGAGCGCATGCTCGCCGAGTTCCGCCTTCACGCGCTCGAATGCGGCCTCGTCGCGCCCCGTCACCGCGACGCGCGCACCTTCCGCCATGAACAGCTTCGCGGTGGCCAGACCGATGCCGCTGGTGCCGCCCGTGATCAACACCGATTTATTTTTGAGTCGCATCTTCCGTTCCTTTTCGTGTCGTGATTGACCAGGCCGGCTACGCGACACGCGATGGCGCTTGCGTGCGGGTTCCTGCTTGATCGTTCACGTGCAGTATGGAACGTGACGCGGATGGCTCAAAGGTCGTATAACCCTCGAAAAACGTCATTCGACGCGTTCGATCCGCGCCGGCGGACGGCATGGCGCTTGCGGCAAGCAAGCGATGAAACGGCCACGCGCGACGCGGCTAGACGGTTTTCCCCGACAGCCCGTGCATCGGCCGACGCAACGCGGCGTCGAACGGATTGGTGCGCGGGCCGATCGCGTCGGCCTGACGTCGCAGCAGTTCGACGACCATCGGCATCCGGTCGTCGCCGAGCCGCGACGCGAGCGTGCCGACGCTCAGCGCACCCACCGGATAACCGGTGCGATCGAGAATCGGTACCGCGACACCGGCCATCCCGTCGAGCACGCCGCTGTTGCGGCCCGCGTAGCCGAGTTGCCGCACGCGTTCGATCTCGGTGCGCAGATACACTTCGTCGAGGACACCGTAGCCGCGGATGCGCGGCACGTTGAAGCGGATCACCTCCTCGCGCTCGGCTTCGGGCAGGAAGGCGAGGATCGCAAGGCTGCCCTGCCCGACGCCGAGCGCGATGCGCCCGCCGATATCGCCGGTAAACGAGCGGATCGGAAACGGCCCTTCGCACAGGTCGAGACACACGGCGTCGAAGCCGCTCTTCACCAGCAGGAAGATGGTTTCGCCGAGGCTCGCGCACAGCCGCAGCAGCGCGGGACGACACAGCGTGCGCATGCTGCTCGGGTTGCCGGCCTGCGCGGCGAGCGCGAAAAAGTCGACGCTCAGCCGGTACAGCTTCGACTGCTCGTCCTGTTCGACCATCCCTTCGGCAATCAACGATTGCAGGATGCGGTGCGCGGTGCCCTGCGTCAGGCCGACGGCCTTCGCCAGATGCGTGACGCGCACACCGTCCTGCTGCATGCCGGCCAGCGCGCGCAGGATCGCGAACGCACGGTGCAGCATGCCGGTGCCGGGCGCACCGGCGGAATCGACGGGATCTGCCGCATCGGCGGCGTGCTCGTCCGGGCGCGGCGCGCGGGCGGACGGCGACGTTCCGCGCGAACGAGGTTCCTGCATGTCGGCTCTCCTCGACGATTTCAGTGAATGGAATACGGTAGCCGCTATTGTCGTCCGGCCGAAAATCCGCGGGCATCCGGGTGTGCACGGGATTGACGCGGACATTTCACGGATCGGCCGCCCATCATCCAACGGAACGATTCGCAGGCGGTTCTCCGATTCGTTCCGGTCAATGGAATTTTTCCGAAATTCATCCCGTTCAGCAGAATTCGAAATTGACGCGCCGAAATATGGCTGGCTAGAGTCCGCGTCATCGGCGCACCGGCCATGCGGTGTGCGAACCCGGAGCTCTCCATGTCGTTTCTCACGCTTACGGATCTGACGAAAACCTTCGGCGAGCTCACCGCCGTCGCGGACGTCAACCTGTCGGTCGAGCAAGGCGAATTCGTGTCGCTGCTCGGGCCGTCCGGCTGCGGCAAGACCACCACGCTGCAGATGATCGCCGGCTTCGTCGACGTCACGCGCGGCCGCATCGCGCTCGACGGGCAGGACATCACGCACCTGAAGCCGAACCGCCGCGGGCTCGGCATCGTGTTCCAGAGCTATGCGCTGTTTCCACACATGAGCGTCGCGGAGAACGTCGGCTTCGGCCTCGACATGCGCGGCGTCGACAAGGCCGAGCGCGCGGAGCGCATTCGCGCGGCGCTGGCGCTCGTGCGGCTCGACGCGCTCGCGCACCGCTTTCCGCGCGAATTGTCCGGCGGCCAGCGGCAGCGCGTGGCGATCGCGCGCGCGGTCGTGATCGAGCCGCCGGTACTGCTGCTCGACGAACCGATGTCGAACCTCGACGCGAAGCTGCGCGAGGACATGCAGTTCGAGCTGCGTGCGATCCAGCGCAAGATCGGCACGACGACGATCATGGTCACGCACGATCAGTCGGAAGCGCTGTCGATCAGCGACCGCGTGGTCGTGATGGAAGCCGGCCGCATCACGCAGACCGATACGCCGTATCGCGCATACGAGCGCCCCGAAAGTCACTTCGTGTCGCAATTCATCGGCAAGGCGAACCTGCTGCCCGGCACGATCGTCGCGCACGACGGCGACGCGATCCGCATCGACCTCGGGCACGATCTCGCCGAGACGGGCCGCACCGCGAACCTGCCGCCGCACGAGCGCGACGTGCGCGTGGGCGACGCGGTATCGGTCTGCATCCGCCCCGAAAAGCTGCGGCTGTGCGCGCCCGAGGCCGGCCGCTTCGCGGCGACCGTCACGAGCCGCTTCTTCCTCGGCAGCCAGTGGCTGTACCGCGTCGACAGCGCGCTCGGCGAAGTGCTCGTGTGCTGCCAGAACGAAGGCGCGGAGCCGCTCGCGGAAGGCGCGCCGGTCGGCATCGACTGGCACAGCGACGCGGTGCGCGTGATGCGCCGGGAGGCCTGAATGCGACAGCCTTCCCGCCCGCTCTCGACCGAAGGCGCACCGGCCGGGCTCGCGCGATCGGGCGCGACCGTGGCCGCCACGGCCGCGGCGGACGCGGTGACGCCCCGTGCCGTCGGCGGCGGTGCGCCACGCGCGCGCTGGCGCGCGCATGCGCCGCTGTGGCTGATGTGCGCTCCTGCATTCGCGCTATTCGCCGCGCTCGTGCTCGTGCCGCTCGCGATGACGTTCGTGCTGACGTTCTACCGCTTCGACCCGGCCACCGGCCCGATCGCCGCGTTCCAGTTCGGCAACTACGCGGAAGTGCTCGGCTCGTCGTACTTCCACACGATCTTCGCGCGCACGTTCGGCATTGCCGCGCTGACCACCGCGATCTGCGTCGCGATCGGCACGCCCGAAGCCTACGTGCTGTCGAAAATGCGCGACCCGTGGCGCTCGCTGTTCCTGCTCGCGATCCTCGCGCCGCTGCTCGTGTCGGTGGTCGTGCGCGCGTTCGGCTGGAGCATGCTGCTGAACACGAGCGGGCTCGTGAACCAGGCGCTCGCGCTCGTCGGCCTCGGGCCGTACAAGCTCGAATACACGACCTTCGCGATCGTGATCGCGCTGGTGCACGTGATGCTGCCGTTCATGGTGATCCCGGTATGGACCGCGCTGCAGCGGCTCGATCCGCAGACCGAGCACGCCGCGCTGTCGCTCGGCGCGTCGCCGTTCACGACGCTGCGCCGCATCGTCGTGCCGCAACTGATGCCCGGCGTGCTGTCGGGCAGCCTGATGGTGTTCGGGCTGTCGGCGAGCGCGTTCGCGATTCCGGGCCTGCTCGGCGGGCGCCGCCTGAAGGTCGCGGCCACGGCCGTCTACGACGAATTCCTCGGCTCGCTGAACTGGCCGCTCGGCGCGACGATCGCGGTGCTGCTGCTCGCGGCGAACCTCGCCGTGATGCTCACCTACTACCGCGTGCTCGAACGCCGCTACGCGCGCAGCCTCGGAGGCGCCTCCCGATGAGAAAGAACGGCCCCTTTGCGCTGGCGTTCCACACGCTCGTGATCCTGTTCGTGCTCGCGCCGCTCGTGATCGTCGTGCTCGTCGCGTTCACGCCCGACGAAACGCTGACGCTGCCGACCCGCGGCGTGTCGCTGCGCTGGTTCCGCGCGATCCTCGACTATCCCGACTTCGTCACCGCGTTCCTCAACAGCGTGAAGCTCGCGTTCGCGTCGGCGACGCTGTCGCTCGCGATCGCGTTGCCGGCCGGCCTCGCGATCGGCCGCGCGACGTTTCCGGGCCGCGCGTTCCTGAACGGGCTGCTGCTGTCGCCGCTCGTGATTCCCGGCCTCGTGCTCGGCATCGCGCTGCTGCGCTTTTTCGCGCTGATCGGCGCGACCGGTTCGTTCGCATGGCTCGTGCTCGCGCACATGATCGTCATCACGCCGTTCGTGATGCGGCTCGTGCTCGCGTCCGTCGCGGGCCTCGACCGCAGCATCGAGCAGGCCGCATGCTCGCTCGGCGCGGACCCGTGGACGACCTTCCGCCGCATCACGCTGCCGATGATCGTGCCCGGCATCACGGGCGGCTGGCTGCTCGCGTTCATCAACAGCTTCGACGAGCTGACGATGTCGATCTTCGTCACGTCGCCGCAGACGGTCACGCTGCCCGTGCGCATGTACATGTACGCGACCGAATCGATCGACCCGATGATGGCGTCGGTGTCGGCGCTCGTCATCTTCATCACCGCCGGCGCGATGCTGCTGCTCGATCGCGTATACGGCCTGAACCGCATCCTGATCGGCCAACATTGATGACGACTCCCGTTTCCCGTACCAACGACATCGCGGACGACGGCGCGCAGTTCGTGCGCGTCGCCGAACGCGAGCGCGCGGCCGTCGCGTTCACACTCGACGGCCGTCCTGCGCAGGCGCTCGCCGGCGACACCGTGCTCACCGCGATTCTGGTCGCGCAGCGTCGCGTGCGCGTCAACGAATTCAGCGGGCAGCCGCGCGCGGGCTTCTGTCTGATCGGCGCGTGCCAGGACTGCTGGGTGCGCACCGAAGCCGGCGCACGCGTGCGCGCATGCTCGACGCCGATCGTCGAAGGCATGCGGATTCTCACGATCGCCCGGCCGATCGCAGCCGGAGACGCAGCATGAACGCCGCGCTGCAGCCGGTGATCGTCGGCGCGGGGCCGGCCGGCGTGCGCGCGGCCGAGGCACTGGTCGACGCGGGACTGCGCCCGGTCGTGATCGACGAGAACGCGCGCTGGGGCGGACAGATCTATCGTCAGCCGCCGGCCGGCGCCGCGTTCGCGCGCGACAAGCGAACTCTGTACGGCTTCGAGGCCGCGAAGGCCGACGCACTGCACCGGACGATGGCCGCGCTGCTGCCGCACGTCGACTACCGGCCGAACACGCTGGCGTGGTCATGCGGCGCGGGCCGCGTCGACACGCTGCAGGACGGCCGTGAAGTGACGGTGCCGTACGCGCACCTGATCGTCGCGAGCGGCGCCACCGACCGCGTGCTGCCCGTGCCGGGCTGGACGCTCGCGGGCGTCTATACGCTCGGCGGCGCACAGGTCGCGCTGAAGGCGCAGGGCTGCGCGATCGGCCGGCGCATCGTTTTCGCGGGCACGGGGCCGCTGCTTTACCTCGTCGCTTACCAGTATGCGAAGGCCGGCGCGCAGGTCGCGGCCGTGCTCGATACGAGCCCGCTGCGCCGCCAGGCCGCCGCCGCGCCCGCGCTGCTGCGCCTGCCGTCGATCTTCGCGAAGGGGCTCTACACCATCGGCTGGCTGCGCGCGCACGGCGTCACGATCGAAACGGGCGTCACGTTCGAGCGCGTGCTCGGCGCCCGACATGTGACGGGGCTCGCATGGCGCGCCGCAGGCGACGACGAGCGCACCGCGTCGCCGCGCGTGCTCGACTGCGATGCGCTCGGCCTCGGCTTCGGCCTGCGTTCCGAAACGCAGCTCGCCGATCTGGCCGGCTGCCGGTTCGGCTTCGACCCGCTCAATCGCGCATGGCTGCCGGAGCGCGACGCGGCCGGGCGCACGTCGGTGCGCGGTATCTACGTCGCCGGCGACGGCGCGGGCATCGCGGGCGCCGACGCGGCCGAAGCGTCGGGCCGACGTGCGGCGCTCGCGTTGCTCGACGATGCCGGCATCGCCTCTCGCTCGCCGTCCGGCAAACCCGACACGGCGGCGCTCGACCGCACGCTCGCACGCATCGGCTCGTTCCGCGTGGGCCTCGAAGCGGCATTCGCGCCGCCGGCCGACCAAGCCGCGCGCTGCCCCGACGACACGATCGTGTGCCGCTGCGAGGAAGTCGACGCGGGCACGCTGCGCCGCTGCATTCGCGCGGGCGCAGCGACCGAAATGAACCGGCTGAAAGCGCTGACGCGCGTCGGCATGGGTCGCTGCCAGGGCCGCATGTGCGGCGACGCGGCCGCGCTCGTGCTGGCCGCCGAAACCGGCCTTCCGCTCGCCGACGTCGGCCGGTTGCGTGCGCAACCGCCGGTGAAGCCGTTCCCGATCTCGGCCGCGCTCGCGGGCGACGACGTCGCGGCGATTCCCGACGAGGCGCGCGATGAGTGAGCGTCGACATTACGACGTCGCGATCGTCGGCGGCGGCCTCGTCGGCGCGTCGGCCGCACTCGCGCTCACGCGACGCGGCTTGCGCGTCGGGCTGTTCGAGCGGCGCGACTGCGGTGCGCAGGCGAGCGGCGTGAACTACGGCGGGGTGCGCTGCCAGGGCCGCCCGGCCGAGCAATTGCCGCTCGCGCTGCGCGCGCGGCGTATCTGGGATCGCCTGCCCGAACTGATCGGCATCGACGGCGAATTCGTCGTGTCCGGCCACTTGCGGCTTGCGCGCAGCGACGCCGATCTCGACGCGCTCGACGCGTACGCCGCGCTCGCCGGCGAACACGGCTTGCCGCTGCAGGTGATGCGCGGCGACGCGTTCCGCCGCCGCTACCCGTGGCTCGGCCGCGCGGCGCTCGGCGGCTCGCTGTGCGAGACCGACGGCCATGCGAACCCGCGCCTCGTGTCGCCCGCGTTCGCGCGCGCGGCTCGCGCGGCGGGCGCGGACGTGTTCGAGCACACCGCGGTCGACGAGGTTCACCACGACGGCACGCGCTTTCACGTGCAGGCCGGCGGCCGCGCGCACACGGCGACATGGCTGATCAATTCGGCCGGCGCATGGGCGAACACGATCGCCGAGCGCTTCGGCGAAGCCGTGCCGATGGAGCCGATCTACCCGAACATGTGGGTGACCGAACCGCTGCCGCCGTTCATCGCGCACAACCTCGGCGTGTACGGCGGCGGCGTGTACGCGCGCCAGGTCGCGCGCGGCAACTGCGTGATCGGCGGCGGCCGCGGCCGCGGCGACGGCGAATTCGGCCAGCCGTCGGTCGATACGACGCGCGCGGTGATGCGCGACGCGTGCGCGCTGCTGCCCGCGCTGCGCGACGCGCTGCTGATCCGCACGTGGAGCGGCGTCGAAGGCTGCACGCCCGACCACAACCCGATCATCGGCGCGAGCCGCACGACGCCGCGCCTGCTGCATGCATTCGGCTTTTCAGGCGGCGGCTTCCTGCTCGCGCCGGGTGTCGGCGACGTGCTCGCCGATCTCGTCACGACCGGCGAAACCGTCACGCCACTCGATGCATTCTCGATCGGCCGCTTCTTCCCGCAAGCCGCGCCGACCGCCCCTTTCCGTCAAGAGGAGATCCAAAAATGAAACTGCTCGGCACGATCGCGGCGGCCGCCGCCCTTTGTATCGCAGGCGCCGGCGCGCCCGCGTGCGCGCAAACGAAGACGATCTACGTCGGCATGAACGGCGGGCCGATGGAAAAGGCCTATACGAGCCAGGTGCTGCCCGACTTCGAGAAGGCCAACAACGTGAAGGTGGTGATCGTGCCCGGCACGTCGTCGGACGTGCTCGCGAAGTTGCTCGCGAACCGCAACAAGCCGCAGATCCACGTCGCGTTCCTCGACGACGGCGTGATGGCGCGCGCGGTGAGCCTCGGCGTATGCCAGAAACTCGACGATTCGCCGGTATTGAAGGAGTTGTACCCGTTCGCGCGGATGAAGGACGACGTCGGCGCGGGCGTGCAGCTCGGGATGACCGGCATCGCGTACAACAAGAAGCTGTTCACCGAGAAAGGCTGGGCGCCGCCGACGTCGTGGATGGATTTCGCCGATCCGAAATACAAGGGCAAGGTCGTGTTCCAGTCGGCGTCGAGCAGTACGTTCGGGCTGCACGGCTTCCTCGCGATCAACCGGCTGCTCGGCGGCAACGAACAGAACGTCGAGCCGGGCTTCAGCAAGTGGGCGAGCACGGTCGGGCCGAACGTCGTCGAATACATCCCGAACTCGGCGAAGATCTCGGAGATGGTGCAGACGGGCGAAGCCGGCCTGTTCCCGCTGACGCCGACCGGCGTCGGCGACCTGCAGGACAAGGGCATCCCCGTTGCGTATGCGAATCCGAAGGAAGGCCCGGTGCTGCTGCTCGTCGACCTGTGCGTGGTCGCTAACAATCCCGATCCGCAACTCGCGCAGAAGCTCGCGCAGTTTTTGCTGTCCGCGCCCGCGCAGACGAAGGCGGCCGAGGCCGGCAAGCAGATTCCGACCAACCGTCTCGCGAAGATGCCTGCCACGATGCAGCAAAGCCTCGGCAACGTCGACGATCTGGTGCGCAAGGTGACGGTGGTCGACTGGACCGCGATCAACGCACGCCGTGCGCAGTGGGATACGCGGTGGAATCGGCAGATCGAGCGGTGAGGGCCCCGCCGCGCGCGCGGCACGCAGCAACGCGCGCGGCGACCATCATCAACCGGAGTGATGACACTCCCCTTTTTCTGCGGATTTGACCGGGGCCGGCGGGGCCGACAACACTAGCCCGCAGTGCTGCAAAAGACGGCACGCGCCCGCCTCCCCTTCAGAGTCCGCCATGTACCCGACCGACACCGTGCAATCCCCGAGCGCCGCCCGGCCGCTCGCCGACCGGCAGCTACGCCGGATCGTCATCGCCTCCGTCGCCGGCAACGCGATGGAATGGTATGACTTTTTCGTCTACGGCACGGCCGCAGCGCTGGTGTTCGGCCACGTGTTCTTTCCGCCCGGCGCATCGCCACTGGCCGGCAGCCTCGCCGCATTCGCGGCATTCGCGCTCGGTTTCGTCGCGCGGCCGCTCGGCGGAATCGTGTTCGGCCACGTCGGCGATCGTTACGGACGCAAGGCGTCGCTCGTGTGGACGCTGCTGATCATGGGCGCATCGACCTTCGCGATCGGCCTGCTGCCGACCTACGCGCAGGTCGGCCTGTGGGCGCCGGCCGCGCTCGTCGTGCTGCGGCTGCTGCAGGGCATCGCGTCCGGCGGCGAATGGGGCGGCGGCGTGCTGATGATCAGCGAGAACGCGCCGCCCGAGCAGCGCGGCTATTACGCGGCGTGGAGCCAGCTCGGCGTGGGCGGCGGCTTCGTGCTGTCGTCGGCCGCGTTTCTCGCCGCGCAGGCGCTGCCGGACGACATGTTCCGCACGTGGGGCTGGCGGCTGCCGTTCCTCGCGAGCATCGCGATCTTCGCGATCGGCATCTATATCCGCCGCCATCTGCCGGAAAGCCGCGACTTCGAGCAGGCCGGCAAGCGCGGTGCGCGCACGCATTTGCCGATCGTCGAGTGCATCCGCCGCCATCCGAAGGAAATCCTGCTCGCGATGGGGCTGCGCGTGGCCGAGAACGGCGGTGCGTACATCTTCCTCGCGTTCTCGCTCGTCTACGGCAAGTACGTCGGGATTCCGAACGGCACGATGCTGACCGGCGTGATGATCGCGATGATCGTCGAGATGGGCGCAATGCTCGCGTGGGGTCGCCTGTCCGACCGGATCGGCCGCAAGCCCGTGTACCTGATCGGCGCGCTGAGCCTGATCGCGTGCGCGTTTCCGTTCTTCTGGCTGCTCGATACGCGCGTGACGCCGCTCGTGTGGCTCGCGCTGACGGTCGGCACGGCGGTGAGCCACGGTGCGATGATCGGCACGCTGCCGGCGCTCGTCGGCGAGCTGTTCAGCACCGAAGTGCGTTACTCGGGCGTCGCGCTCGGCCACGAAGTCGCGTCGATCTTCGCGGGCGGCATGTCGCCGCTGATCGCGACCGCGCTGCTCGCGCGCTATCACGCGTCGTGGCCCGTATCGCTGTTCCTCGTCGCGCTCGGCCTCGTGACCGTCGCGACGCTGTGCGTGATGCGCGAGACGCGTGCCGTACCGGCGGCCGGCACGCGCGGCGACGCGGCATGAGCGCGCGGCCCGCGCCGGCCGCCGCACCCGCGTTGCCGGTAAACGATTGGCGCACCGGTTCACGGCGCCACGTGCGCGCTGGCGCGGCGCCGCAAGCGCACGCAGCCGCAACGTCGAGGCTACGCGCCCCGGCCGCGCCGCGCGCTGTCGAACGTCGGCGCGAGCCCAAGATGGTCGAGCAGCCGCGCGAATTCGCCGAGCCGCCGGCGCATGTACGCGGGCACATCCACGTTCGCGTAGTCGTGGAAGCCGGCGCCCGTGCGCACGCCGTCGCGGCCGGCTTCCATGTTGCGCACGACGCTCGCGGCCGGCGCGAAGCGCAGCCCGATCTCGCCGGCCAGGTACGTCGACGCGTAATACAGGATGTCGCAGCCGCCCCAGTCGATGAATTCGAGCAGCCCGAGCACCGCGAAGCGCGGGCCGAAGCCGGTGCGGATGGCCGTGTCGATATCCTCCGCGCTTGCGACGCCTTCCTCGACCATCCGCGCGGCCTCGTTCATCGCGAGCGCCTGGATGCGCGGCACGATATAGCCGGGCGCCGGCCCGCAGATCACCGGCTTCTTGCCCACGCGTTCGAGCAGCGCCGCGAGCGCGTCGACGACGGACCGATCCGTTACATCGCTGCGGCTGACCTCGACGAGCGGCATCAGCAGCGCGGGATTGAGCCAGTGTGCGTTCAGCATCCGCGCCGGGTGCGCGACGTAGCGCTGCAATTCGGTGACGACGAACGTCGACGTGGTGGACGCGATCGTTGCGTGCGCATCGACGTGTTCGCCGAGCCAGCGCAGCGCGTCCGCCTTGGCATCGAGCACTTCGGGCAGCGCTTCGAACACGATATCGGCATCGCGCACCGCGTCGGCCGCGCCGTCCCGCGCGACGATCGCGATGCGCGCGACGACGGCATCCGCCTGTGCGGCATCGATGCGGCCCAGCGCGACCTGCGCATGCAGCGGCCGGGCGATCTCGTCACGCGTGCGATCGTCGAATGCGCGACGGCCGGCCGCATCGCGCGGCTTGAAGTCGATCAGCGTCACGTCGAGGCCCGCGAACGCGAACACGAGCGCGATGCCCTGCCCCATGCGCCCCGCGCCGAGCACGTGGATGCGCGTCACTTCCGCGGCCGCCTTCATGCCGTGTACCCCGCGCCGAGCAGCACGCGCAGCGCGTCGCGTGACAGCGTCGCGAGCCCGAGCCGTTCCAGCGTGCGGCCTTCCGCGTACAGGTCCCGCACCGCCACCGCGCTCGCGATGCCCAGCAGTCCCTGCGCGACGGGCGTCGGCACGCCGGCCCAACGCCCGCACGACACGATGAACGACAGCCCGAGCCGGGTGTCCTCGAGCATGTAGCGATGCGTGCGCAGATCGATCTTCTCGCGCCAGTCGCCGCTATCGGTCAGCTTGCCGTGCGCGCCGCGCCCGTACATCCACTCGTCGCCTTCGGTCGCGTAGTGATCGGCGAGCGGAAAATGCGGCGCGCGGTAGCCGAGCGCTTCGCGCACCGCGATACGTTCGGCGTCGAGCGCGTTCGTCACGCGGCGGATCGACGGCTGCGTGCCTTCGTTGTGGATGTCCCACGCGTCGAAGTGTTCGAGCGGCCCGGCGTTCATCAGGATCAGCGGCGGATGGATCACCGGGCCCGCGTTCATCAGCGCGCCGGACAACGCATCCTCGACCGCCTCGACCGACGGATAGCCCGCACGCAGCACGTCGAACGCCCAGCCGGCCGCGTTCGCCGGCCACACGCCGGTCGGCAGGCGCGTCGCGTACGCGCTGATCACGACCTCGTTGTCGCCATGCTTGCGCACGAGGTACGGCAGCGTGCCCGTTTCGGCGAACGCGACGCGCGCACGATTGCCGGCATCGGCCGCCGCGCGGGCGAACACGACGCTGCCGAACGTGCCGGGCGGCAAAAACACGACCTGGCCGCCCTCCAGCAGCGGCGCGACCTGCGCGGCGAGCGCGTCGTGCGACGTGGCCGGCAGCGGCACCACGACGAGCCGCGCGCCGCTCAACGCGGCGGCGAGATCGTCGGTCAGGCGGATCGCGCCGGGCGCGTCGCCGAGCGGCACCGTGCGCTTGCCGCGATAGTCGGTGACGTTCAGCACGCCGAGCTCGCGCAGCCGCGCATGCGGCGCGCGGTCGCGCCGCCACCACGTCACGTCGTGGCCTTTTTCGAGCAGGTCGATGGCCGCCGCATGGCAGCCGTGGCCGCCGCCCAGAACACATACCTTCATCGTTTTCTCCCGGTGATCGAGTCTGTCCGAGACTACGCGGGCGCCTGCGCCGCGTCGCTTCAAAACGCGCAACGACGCGCCCGTTCGCGCAACGCAATCGCGGCGCCGTGCACGGCGCTGCACGCCCGCCTTCGCTTCGAGGTCTAGGAATGGACATCGCCCTTTCCCGTCATGCGCCGAACCGGCTCGGCACGCTGCAGGCGCCCGATGAAGTCGAACGCGCGGTCGCGCATCGTCTCGGGCCGCATCGGATGGCCGCGTCCGGCCGCGATCCGTTTCATGCGGAGCTGTACGAGGTGCCGCTGCATCACGGCGCGCTGCTCGAACTCTGCTACGGCCGTGAAACGCGCATCGATTTCGGCGACGATGCCGATCACTTCCTGTTCCGGCTGACGCTCGCGGGCGCGTGCGAACTGCAGGCCGGCAGCGTCGTCGCGCGCGCCGGCCCCGGCGCGCTGACCGTGTCGTCGCCCGCGCTCGCGAGCCGCCTGCGCACGAGCCGCGATTGCCGCAATCTCGTGCTGCGGCTCGAACGCGGCGCGCTCGAACGCAAGCTGCAGGACATGCTGCGCGCGCCGCTCACGCGGCCGCTGCAATTCGACCTCGCGACGAGCGGCGCGGGCGCGGGCGCCGCGCTCGTGCTGTCGACCTTCGAATACCTGTGCCGGCTCGGCGCGCAGCCGCGCATCGGCACGGCGTCGCCGGTGGTCGGCGCGGACCTCACCGCGTGGCTGATGTCGCTGCTGCTCACGCACCTGCCGCACGCGTACAGCGACGCGCTGCTGCGCGGCACGCCACCGCTGCCCGCGCACGTTCGGCGCGCGTGCGATCACGTCGATGCGCACCTCGGCGAACCGCTCGCGCTCGCCGTGCTGGCGGCCGTCGCGGGCGTCGCGCCGCGCACGCTGCAGCATGCGTTCCGCGCGTTCCTGCACACCACGCCGGCCGCGTACGTGCGCGAGCGCCGGCTCGCCGCCGTGCACGCGGCGCTGCAACGCGGCGACGCGCGCAGCGTGACCGACGTGCTGATCGCGCACGGCATCCATGGCTTCGGCCATTTCGCGAAGGCATATGCGCGGCGTTACGGCCACGCGCCTTCCGTCACCGCGAGGCAGACACGTTGACGCTCTCCACTCCCGGCCGCGCGACGGCCCCCGCCCGCCCCGACGCCGCGCCGCACGACGGCGACTCGCCCGACGGCCTGCGCGTGCAGGATCTCGATCTCAACTTGTTGAAGACGTTTCGCGCGGTGTATGAAGAGCGGAACGTCGGCCGCGCGGCGCTGCGGCTCGGCGTCACGCAGCCGTCCGTCAGCCACGCGCTCGGCCGGCTACGGCTGATGTTCCGCGACGCGCTGTTCGTGCGCACCGGCACCGGCGTCGAGCCGACCCCGCGCGCGCAACGGCTCGCGATCTCGGTCGACAAGGCGCTCGCGATCCTGCAGGGCGTGCTCGACGAAGGCTCGCGCTTCGCGCCCGACAGCACGCAGCGCGTGTTCCGCCTGCACATGAGCGATTTCGCGGCGAGCGCGTTCCTGCCGACGCTGCTCGCCGCGTTCGACCGCCGCGCGCCGGGCGCCGTGATCGAGACGCTGCACGTCGACGAATGCCGGCTCAACGTCGCGCTCGAATCGGGGCGCATCGACTTCGCGCTCGGCCATTTCGCCGATGCGTCGAGCCATTTCCAGCGCACCGCGCTGCTGCACGAGCGCTGCGTGCTGCTGATGCCGCGCCGCACCGCCCGGCGCGTCGGCCTGCCCGACGATTTCGTGCTCGACGGCGCGGCGCCCGACGCGCTGCGCTTCGTCGCGATCACGTCGCATCCGCAATCGATGCAATTGCTCGAACGGCACGAACTGATGCCGCGCGTGCGCGCGGCGCTGCCCGATTTCATGGTGGTGCCGGCATTACTGCAAGGCGGCGACTATGCGCTGATCCTGCCTGAGACGATCGCGATCACGTTCGCGGCGCGCCAGCCGTGCGTGCTTTACGAAGTCGCCGGCGCCGGCGAGTGGTCCGTCAACGCGTACTGGCATCGTCGCTTCGACGCGGACCCCGGCCATCGCTGGCTGCGCGCGCTGCTGCTCGAACTGTTCAATATCGGCGAGCAGGCGCCGTTCGACGCATGGCTCGCGCCGCACCCGCCCGCCTGCGCGTAGCGGCGCGAGCGGGCCCGCACCAGGGCGCGGGTCCGCCAAAACGCTCAGAACGACGTGAGGATGCCCGCGACGAGCGAGCTCGCGGTCGCGCCAGGCTTCGCGACCGCGACGCCGCCGCCCGCCGCGCCGTTGACGACGAAGCGCGCATGCGCGCCGTTGCGCACCATCGCGGCGCCCGTGTACAGCACCGTGCGCTTCGACAGCGGATAGTCGAAGCGGATGCCGTACGAATCGGCGTTGCCGTCGCTGTCGGCGACCTTCCGGTAATGGCCGACGCTCAGCAGCAGCGACGCGCGCCCGATCGGCACCGTCGCGCTGAGCTCCATGATGTCGCTGTGCGGATACGCGCTCTGGCTGTCGACCGCGGTCGCCACATCGGGGCCGCCGCGATGGCGCATATACAGCGCGGCCACCTTCACGACCTTGAAGTCGTACGAAATCGCGCCGAGCGTGTAGTGGCCGTTCGCGGCCGGGCTCGTGTTGCCGAGCGTCGATGCCGCTACCGAGCTGAACTTCTGCTGCATGTAGTCGACGTCGACCGACAGCCCGCCGCGCACGTAGTTGATGCCCGCGCCGTACGTATCGCCGAGCGTCGCCGGCTGCCCGGCCGCGCCATTGGCGCCGCGCGCGGCCATCGCGCGCAGCATGAAGCCCGCGTAGCGCGGCGACGTGTAGCGCATCGAGTTGCGCACGCGCAGGAACGCGGGCCCGACGAAGTTGTTGGTCGCGTTGCCCCAGGCGAGCCCCGCGCCGAGGCCGGGCAGGCTGTACGTGACGAGCGTCGTATGCAGGATCGTGTAGAGCTCGCCGAACTGCACGCCGCCGAACGGCCCCGTGATGCCGACCCACGCTTCGCGGCCGAACAGCGCGCTGCTGTTCGACAACGCACCGTTCGCCGCGTTGAAGCCGTCCTCGAGCTTGAAGATCGTCGCGTAGCCGCCGCCGAGATCCTCGACACCTTTCAGCCCCCACTGCGACGCCCACAGGTTGCCGCTGCCCATGCGTGTCACGTGGTTCGGCCCGGCGTTCGCGTATTCGATCGCGGTGTCGATGCGGCCGTAGAGCGTCATGCTCGATTGCGCGGCGGCCGGCAGCGTCATGCACGCGAGCAGCGCGGCAAGCAGTACGGCAAGCCGGTCGGCCCGCCCGTTCGGTTGGTTCATCTGCGTCGTCCCGTAGAAGTTGCGGCGCCTGTCGGCATCGCGCCGCTCGGTGTGAAGCGCGTTCGCCTTGAGACGCGAACGCCGCCGATCAAAACCCGGCCGAGTCTAGGAACGACAATTTCGGACGTCGACGCAATGCGCTCTATAACGCTTATAGACGCGCCGCATGATGCGCGCGCGCCCCGTCGCACGTACGCTGCGGGGCGGCTCGCGCGCAGGGCCTCGGTGTTTTCTTTATCCGCGTCGGTAAATGTCCGTGCGGCGCGGCTGTCACTCCGGCTATGGCGGCCGAATTTGGCCGACTACGCTGCGTCACCGATCGTGTCACCCGCACGCGTTCGCGCCGCGACGGCGCCCGGCCCGCGAGGCCGATGCCGCGCGTTTCCACCGCCCGCTCCTGGAGAACCCGCATGTCCGCATCCACGGCCCGCGCTGCCGACGGCAAGCGCTATACGTACGAATGGTATGTCGTCGTCATCTGCATGCTCGCGTACATCTTTTCGTTCGTCGACCGCCAGGTCCTCGTGCTGATGATCGAACCGATCAAGCGCGACCTGCACCTGTCCGATACGCAGTTCAGCCTGCTCAACGGCTTCGCGTTTTCGCTGTTCTATGCGGTGATGGGGCTGCCCGTCGCGTATCTCGCCGACCGCTATGCGCGCCCGCGCATCATCTCGCTCGGCATCGCGCTGTGGAGCGTCGCGACCGCCGCATGCGGGCTCAGCCAGCATTTCGTGCAGATGTTCGTCGCGCGGATGGGCGTCGGTGTCGGCGAGGCCGCGCTGTCGCCCGGCGCGTATTCGATGCTCGCCGACTACTTCCCGAAGGAGAAGCTCGGCCGCGCGATCGCCGTGTATTCGCTCGGCTCGTTCATCGGCGGCGGCATCGCGTTCCTGATCGGCGGCTACGTGATCGCGCTGCTCAAGCATGCGAGCGCGTTCACGCTGCCGATCGTCGGGCAGGTGCATGCCTGGCAGGTCACGTTCCTGATCGTCGGGCTGCCGGGGATCCTCGTTGCGCTGCTGTTCGCCGCGACCGTGCGCGATCCGCAGCGCAAGGGGCTCGCGCAGGATCGCTCGGGCGCCGTGCGGCGCGTGTCGATGCGCGATTCGCTGCGCTTCGTCGGCGCGCATCGCGCGACCTTCGCGTGCCACTACCTCGGCTTCTCGTTCTATGCGATGACGCTGTACTGCCTGCTGAGCTGGACGCCCGCGTTCTATATCCGCCACTTCGGGATGACGGCCGTCGAAGCCGGCTACACGCTCGGCATCGTGCTGCTGGCCGCGAACACGGCCGGCGTGTTCTGCGGCGGCTGGCTCAACGACTGGCTGCTGCGGCGCGGCCGAAGCGATGCGCCGATGCGTGCCGGCGCGATCGGCGCCGCGTGCATGGTGATTCCCGCGACGCTGTTCACGCAGCTCGACAGCCTGCCCGCGTCGCTCGCGATGCTGGTCGTCGCGATGTTCTTCGCATCGTTCCCGATGCCGACGTCGACCGCCGCGATGCAGACGCTCGCGCCGAACCAGATGCGCGCGCAGATCTCCGCGCTGTTCCTGCTCGTGTCGAACCTGATCGCGCTCGGGATCGGCACGACCGTCGTCGCGCTGTTCACCGATCGCGTGTTCGGCGCGCCGGCCGCGGTCGGCCATTCGATGTCGATCGTCAACGTCGCGGCGGCCACGCTGGCCGCGCTGCTGCTCGCCGCAGGGTGTCGCCGCTATCGCCGCAGCCTCGAACGCGAACGCGGTCATGCGGCGGCATCGGCTTCGGCTGACGCGGCCGTCGACGGCGGCAACGTCATCGCCGTTCGCTGAAGCCACGCGGTTCACCGATCGCGTGGTCGGCGTACCGGCCGCGCGAGCGCCGCCACGCCGACCGGCGACAATCGGCACGCCCACCATCATCCATCCCGCTTATTCCAACATCGATTTTTAATCGATTTGATTTATGCGATGCCCATCCCTATTCTCGATTGCATGCCGGCGCGGGCTCGGCCGCGCCGCTTTTCTCTACCCCACGGAATTTCCCATGCAAGCGAACCGCCACCAGGTCCGGATCGACGCGCTGATCGACGCGGCGCAGGACATCCGCTGTTTCCGGATCTCGCGCGTCGACGGCCAGCCGTTCGACGCGTACGAACCCGGCGCCCATATCGACGTCACCGCGCCGTCCGGCATCACGCGGCAATACTCGCTGTGCGGCAACCCCGACGAGCGCCGCAGCTACCTGTTCGCGGTGAAGAAGGAAACGCACTCGCGCGGCGGCTCGCGCTCGCTGCACGACGACGTAAGCGTCGGCGCCGAATTGTCGATCGGCGCGCCGCGCAACCTGTTTCGCTTGACCGATGCCGCGAGCGAGCACGTGCTGATCGCGGCCGGCATCGGCATCACGCCGCTTCTGTCGATGGCGTATGCGCTGAACCGGCGCGGCGCACGCTACCGGTTGCATTACTTCGCGCGCAGCCGCGATCACGCGGCCTTCGTCGACGAATTGTCGGCCGAGCCGTTCGCATCGCACGTGACGTTCCACTACGGCGCCGAGCCCGATGCGCTCGCGGCCGAACTCGGCCGCTGCATGGAGTCGATCGACTCGAGCGCGCATGTCTATACGTGCGGCCCCGGGCCGTTCATGGATGCGGTCGTCGCCGCCGCGGTCACGCGCGTTCCGGAAGACGCGATTCATCTCGAACGCTTCGCGGCGGAACCGTCGGCGGCCGTCACCGCCGCGGATGACGCCCCGGCGGAGGGCTTCGAAGTGCGCCTGCAACGCAGCGGCCAATCGGTGCGCGTCGCACCCGATACGTCGATCGTCGACGCACTCGCGAAGATCGGCATCGAGGTCGATACGTCATGCGGCGAAGGCGTATGCGGCACCTGCATGGTGCGGGTGCTCGACGGCGAACCCGATCATCGCGATCACTGCCTGAGCAAGGCCGAGCGCGCGAGCAACACGGTGATCTGCTGCTGCGTGTCGCGTGCGCGCTCGCCCGTGCTCGTGCTCGATCTCTGATGCGCGGGGCGCGCTGGCGTATCGCGATCTGGCGATCGACTGACGCTCCGATGCGCTGAAGGTCGGGACAGGCCGGCGCCGGCGACACGCGGCCGCCGCCCATCTCGCACCGGCCCGATCGTCATTCGTCGAAACGCTCGACGATCTCGGCGAGCAGCGCGCGCATCCATGCGTTGCCCTCGTCCTCGTGGAAATGCTCGTGCCAGTGCATCGTCACCGGCGCGGGCGGCAGCGTGACCGGCAGCTCATACAGCCGGAACGCGTTGTCGCGGTTCAGGATCCGCGCGAGCCGCTTCGGCAGCGTCGCATACAGATCGGTGACCGACAGCACGCTCGGCAGCGCGACGAAGTGCGGTACCTCGAGCGCGATGTTGCGGCCCACGCCTTGCGCGCGCAACGCATCGTCGAGCGCGTGGTGGCTGTGCTCGACCGATTTCACGTTCACGTGCGCGGCGCGCACGAACTGCTCGAGACTCAGCGCGGCGCCGACCGGCAAGCCGCGCCGCCGGCCCGTCATGCACACATAGGTTTCCTCGAACAGCACCTGGTGGCGCGTGCGCGGCATCAACTCCGGCAGGTTGCCGATCGCGAAGTCGAGCCGGCTCGCGCGCAGCGCTTCCTCGATCTCCTCCACCGGCAGCGGCTGCACGCTGAGCGTCACGCGCGGCGCGCGCTCGCGCAGCGCCCGGCAGATCGCCGGCAGGTACGCCATCTCGCCCGCATCCGACAGCGACAGCCGGAACGTGCGCGTGCTGGTGGCCGGATCGAAGCGCTCCGCGTAGCGCAGCGCGACGCGCACCATGTCGAGCGCCTTGCCGACGATGCCGGCGAGCTCCAGCGCGACCGGCGTCGGCTGCATGCCGGCGCGCGTGCGCACGAACAGCGGATCGTCGAACAGCGTGCGCAGCCGGCCGAGCGAATAGCTGACGGCCGGCTGCGACAGCGCAAGCCGCTCGCCGGCCTTCGTCAGGCTGCGTTCCTCGACGATCGCCTGGAATACGCGCAACAGGTTCAGATCGAGATGATCGACCGATGTCATCGTGACCTCCATCATTTGCCGCATTTATTTGATCGTCGATTTTAGATCAATTTGACCGATATGCGGCAGACGACGAGACTGATCTCCGGACGCTGCGCCCGGCGCGGCCCGATTTTCGCGACTCTTTCCCCACGACGACGATGAGCGACATTGCCTACCAGACGATCGACACCCGCGCGTTGCACGTTCTCGCGCAGCCCGACCGCATCGCGCCCGCGATGTACCACGACCCCGCGCTGTTCGAAGCCGAGCTCGACCGCATCTTCTACCGCACCTGGATCTGGGTCGCGCACGAAAGCGAACTGCCGAACCCGGGCGACTTCATCACGACGACGATCGGCCGCCAGCCGGTGATCGTCGTGCGCGACAGGACGGGCGAGGTCAACGTGCTGCAGAACCGCTGCCGCCATCGCGGCGCGACCGTGTGCGAAGCGCACAAGGGCAACGCGAAGGGCTTCACGTGCCCGTATCACAGCTGGTCGTACGCGCTCGACGGTACGCTGCGCGCGCTGCCGTACGGCGACGGCTACGAAGGCGTGTGCGACAAGGGCGACCTGCCGCTCGTGAAGCTGCGCGTCGGCGTGTACCAGGGGTTGATCTTCGCGAGCTTCAACGACGCGATCGAGCCGCTCGAGGATTTCCTCGGCGGCGCGAAGCCGTGGATCGACCTGTTCATGAAACAGGGCGCCGGCTACCCGATCAAGGCGAACGGCGAGCACAAGTTCAGGTTCAAGGGCAACTGGAAGATCCAGCTCGAGAACACCACCGACCTCTACCACTTCCCGGTCGTGCACAAGTCGTGGATGAAATCGATCGACGACGAAACGGCCGCCGCGATCACGCGCTTCATGACGAGCGAGGACGCGTTCTGCCGCGCGCTCGGCAACGGCCACAGCCTCGCGGTGCTGATGCCCGAGCTGATCGATCTCGACGCGGACGACGGCGCCCCGCTGCCCGAACGCTTCGCGCCGCTCGCGGCGAAGCTCGCCGAGCGCCACGCGCCGGACGAAGTGCGCCGCATCGTGCGCTCGCTGATGGGCGTCGGCTTCAACCTGAACCTGTTCCCGAACCTCGCGCTGTCGATGGCGTTCTTCCGCGTGCTGCGGCCGATCTCCGCGAACGAAACCGAGATCCGCCACGTCGCGCTCGCGATGGACGGCGGCCCCGACGAAGCGAACCGCGAGCGCCTGCGCATTCACGAACACTTCCAGGGCCCGTTCGGCTTCGGCAGCCCCGACGACGCGGAAGCCTGGGAGCGCGTGCAGCGCGGCGCGCATGCGGGCCCCGACGTGCCGATCCTCGTGAATCGCGGGCTGAACCGTGAAATTACCGCCGCGAACGGCGAAAAGACCGCGCACGCGACCGACGAAACCGGCATGCGCGAGGCCTACCAGCAGTGGCGCAAAATGATGGAGCAACAGTGATGGACGACCGCAACGCCCTCTTTTCCGAGCAGACCTTCGCCCGCGCGGTCGAATTCGTGTGGCGCGAAGCCGAGATGCTCGACCGTCGCGACTACCGCGCATGGCTCGACCTGTGGGATCCGGCCGGCCACTACGTGGTGCCGATCGATCCCGACGCGACCGACTTCGCGGCGACGCTGAACTACGTGTTCGACGACCACGACATGCGCGAGAAGCGCGTGCAGCGGATGGTGTCCGGTTACTCGGCGTCGGCCGCCGACGCGGCGCGCACGGTGCGCACCGTGTCGCGCTTCACGCTGGAGAGCGGCAGCGCCGACACCGTCGAGCTGAAATCGGCGCAGGTCGTCGTCGCGTACAAGCGCGGTGCCGCGACGCTGTTCGCGGCCGACGTCACGCACAAACTGCACGTCGATGCCGACGGCGAGATGCGGATCGCGGAGAAGGTCGTGCGCCTGATCGACTCGACCGAAGCGCTCAGCGCGATCGGCTTCCTGCTGTAAGCCGTGGCCGGTTCACCGCTGCACGCGCAAAGGTGAACCGGTCACCTTCACCTTTCCGAGCCATCATGCCCACACTCGAAGTTTTCCTGCCGGCCGGCCATGACGATGCGCGCAAGGCCGAGCTGATCGCGAGACTGACCGGTGCGACCGTCGACGCGATCGGCGCACCGATCGAATCGGTGCGCGTGCTGCTCACCGAACTGCCCGCGACGCATATCGGCCTCGGCGGCCGCAGCGCCGCGGACGGCGCGCCGCCGTCGCTGCCGGTGATCGTCGCGATCCTGATCGCCGGCCGCACCGACGAGCAGAAGCGCGCGCTGATCGCCGCGCTGTCCGACGCGGGCGCGAACGTGCTCGACGCGCCGCTGCAGGCGACGCGCGTGATCATCAAGGACATTCCGAACACCGGCTTCGGCATCGGCGGCCGGACCGCGCGGGCGCTGGGGCGCTGACGATGCGCCGTGCGCCGCCGCCCCGCCGCGACGCGCCGCCGCGGTTGCGCTCAACCATCGGCGAGCGGCAACGTGACGCGGCAGTCGAGCCCGCCGCCAGCAGCCGCGCTCGCGGCGATCCGCCCGCCGTGGCGCGTGACGATGCTCTTGCACAGCGACAACCCGATCCCGTTGCCGCCGGCCTTCGACGACGAGAAGCCGTCGAACAGCCGTTCGTGCGCGCCGGCCTCGATGCCCGGGCCATTGTCGACCGCACGCAACTCCGCCTGGCCGGCCACGTTCGCGGTGCCGAGCGTCAGCGTGCGCGGCACGCGCTCGCAACTGGCGAATGCCTCGATCGCATTGAACGCGAGATTCAGGATCACCTGCCCGATCAGCACGCGCTCGCAACGGATCGGCAGCGGCGTGTCGGCCTGCACGATCGCGACCGTCACGCCGGCTTCCTTCGCGCGCAGCTCGATGAAGTACGCGACGTCCGCGAGGATGTCGCGCAGGTCGGCCCGCGCGACGACCGGCTCGCGCTTCACGATGAACTCGCGCACGCTCTTGATGATCAGCGCCGCGTGCTCGGCCTGCCGGTCCGCGCTGCGCAGCCCCCAGATCGCGTCGTCGACGGCGCCGTTGCCGTTCAGCCGTCGCACCGCGCCTTCGATGAAATTGCGCACGGCCGCGAGCGGCTGGCTCAATTCGTGCGCGATCACGGTCGCCATCTCGCCCATCGCGTTGTAACGGCCCGCGTATTCGAGCATCCGCGCCTCGGCGCGCCGCGCGTCCTCGATCGCGACTTCGTCGCTCACGTCGCGGAACTGCACGAGCAGCCCGTCGAGATCGCCTTCGATCTCGACCTGCCGGCACAGGATGCGCAGCCAGCATGCCGAGCCGTCGCGCCGTACGATCCGGTAGCGCTGCGGCGCGGACGGATGCGCCGACGGTGCATCGCGCAACTGCGCGACGAGCCGGTCGCGATCGGCTTCGGCGCAGTAGTCGAGCACCTCGCCGAGCGGTTCGCCGGGCGCGAGCCCGAGCACGCGGCGGCCCGACTCGCTGATGAACTGCACGCCGCCGTGCGGCGTCACGACCGCGATCCCTTCGTCGAGATCCTGCATGAACTCGCGCAGCCGCGCCTCGTAGCGGCGCAATTGCTGGCGCACCGCCTCTTCCGCGCTGATGTCGCGAAACTGCACCATCACGACGTCGCGCCCGCGCAGCGGCACGTAGGTCGCGGTGGCCTCGGACAGCATGTCGACGCCCGTACGCGATCGATAACACCACTCGTACACCTGCGGCCCGTCGACGAGCGCGCGATCCCACGCGCTCACCGCGATCTCGCGCCGGTACTTCGGCTCGGGGCGCGTCATGTCCGGCGCCTTCAGCGGCAGCAATTCCTCGACGGAAAAACCGAGCGCGATGCACGCGGCGCGATTCGCCCACACAATCGCCTTGGTCTGCGCGTCGTGCAGCAGCACGCACGTGGTCAGCGCGTCGAGCAGCCGGTGGAAATCGTCTTCGTCGGGAAAACTCATGATCGGATTCAGAGCAAGGCGCGCGGCGTCGCGCGGCCGGAAGCCCAACATAGCACCGGCGCGCGCCGATCGCATCTGAAGATTTCTTTAGGCCGGCACGGAGCGTCACCAGTCAGGCGGCCCAACGCACCAATTGCTGCGTGTTTTCGGCGTTTCTAGACTAGGGTCTGTTTGCATATGACACGCACGTGCGAATGCCCGACATCGCCCCATCCCCAGGAGACTTTCATGCCGCAAGCCGCCCTCGCCATCGAATCCGCGCCGCCTTCGCCGCCCGCGGCCCGTCCCGCGGCCGGGCAGTTGTCGCCGCTCGACGCGGTGATCGAAACCGTCGCCGCCCGCCGCGACGAGTTCGACCGGCTGTCGCACGTGCCGCGCGACGTGATCGCGCTGTTCAAGCAGGCCGGCATCTATCGCGCGGGCACGCCGCGCCGCTTCGGCGGCGACGCGCTCGCGCCGACCGCGTTCCTCGACATGATCGAACGGATCGCAACCGCCGACGGCTCGGCCGCGTGGGTCGCGAGCTTCGGCTCCGCGAACGTCTACCTCGCCGCGCTGCCGCTCGACACGCAGGCCGAGCTGTACGCGAGCGGCCCCGATCAGGTGTTCGCGGGCGGCCTGTTTCCGGTGCAGCCCGCGCAGGACGCTCCGGGCGGCTGGCGCGTGAACGGCACGTGGAAATTCGCGAGCGGCTGCAAGGGCGCCGACTGGCTCGGCGTCGGCATCGCCGTGCCGGGCGCGCGGGACGCGGCGCCCAACAAGCCGCGCACGGCCGTGTTCCGCGCCGCCGACGTCGAGATCGTCGAGAACTGGAGCGTGGTCGGCATGCAGGGCACCGGCAGCCACGACCTGCGCGTGAACGACCGCTTCGTGCCCGAGGCGTGGACCTTCGTGCGCGGCGGCGAGGCGACGGTCGACGAGCCGCTGTACCGCTACCCGACCGTCGCGTATGCGGCGCAGGTGCTGGCCGTCGTCAACCTCGGCCTCGCGCGCGCGGCGCTCGACGTCGTGAACCGGATGTCGGGCGGCCGCCAGACGACGACCGGCGCGCCGCGTCTCGCCGATCGCGCGTACTTCCGCATCGAGCTCGCGAAGGCCGAAGCGCAACTGCGCTCGGCACGCGCGTTCTTCTATGACGCGACCGATACCGTGTGGCAATCGATCCTCGCCGGCAATCCGGTGACGCCCGACCAGATCAGCCTGCTGCGGCTCGCGGCCACGCAGATCGCGCGCGAAGGCGCGAGCGTCGTCGAACGCGCGTACCGCCTCGGCGGCACGGCGGCGATCTATCGCACGCATCCGTTGCAGCGGCTGCTGCGCGATGCGATGGTCGTCACGCAGCACGCGTTTCTCGGCGAAGGCAACTTCGACGGCGCGGGCGCGGTGTTCACCGGCGTCACGCCGTTTCCCGGCTATCTGTGACCGGCATCGACCGCAACCTCGATGCATACGCATGAAACCGGATCCGGAGCGCGCTCGCCGGCCGGATCATGCATCCAACCGATTCCTCTGGAGAACCCGATATGTCCGATTCGAATCCGCTGCCGCTGCGCGTGCTGTTCTGCTGCGGCGTGTCGCAGAATTTCTTCGACCTGCCGCGCGAGCGGATCGGCGAAGTGTGGCAGGCGTACGGCGCGATGCTCGCGGCCGTCGAGGCGATGCCCGGCGTGCGCGTGCTCGGCGTGATGGACGACGACCGCCTCGTGGTCGGCCAGGCCGACGGCGCGCCATGGACGTTCTACATCATGGCCGACGTCGCCGATTTCGACACGGCGGTCGCGGTGTGCAACCTGTACCGCACGACGCCCGTCGGCGAATACAACCTGTGGCGCTACGGCAAGATCGAGGCGCGCGTCGGCCGCGCGCTGAGCGTGCCGCCGGCCGCGAAGCCCGCGGCGTGAGGCGCGCGATGAGCGACCTGACACCCGCCGCGATCGACGCGCTCGCGCGGCGCGTCGCGGCGCTCGACGCCGAGCGCGCGGTGCGCGCGACGATCACGCGGTACATGGCGCTGTGCGACGTACCCGACGATGCGGGCGCGGGCCCGTCGCTGGCCGAACTGTTCACGACCGACGCCGTGTGGGAAGGCATCGGCCTGCAGTATGCAAGGAAATTCGGCCGCGTCGAAGGCACCGCCGCGATCATCGCGATGCTCGGCCGCTATCTGCCGCCCGATCCGCATTTCGCGGCGAACCTGCACTTCCTGACGTCGGAGTCGATCGAGATCGGCGCCGGCCATGCAAGCGCACGCGGCCGCTGGGTCATGCTGCAGGCGTCGCGCTACGCGGACGGCTCGGCCGAGCTGATCGCCGCGCGGCTGACCGTCGATTTCGCGCCGGCCGCCAGCGGCTCCGCCTGGCTGATCCGCCATTTCCGCACCGAACGCGTGCTCGACGGCCCGTGGCCGCTCGCCGCCGCGCCACGGTCCTGATGTTTCCCGCCGCTTTCGCACGATACCGACCATGACAGGCTTCATCGACACTTTCACGCTCGGCGGCCCGGGCCCGACGATCGCGATCAAGGACACGATCGATATCGCTGGCCATCCGACCCGCGCGGCGAGCCGCGCGCTCGCCGACGCGCCGCCCGCCGTACGCCACGCGGACGTGGTCCGCCTGCTGCTCGACGCCGGCTGGCAGATCGCCGGCAAGGCGAACATGCACGAGCTCGCGTTCGGCATGACCGGCATCAACGACTACACGGGCACACCCGTCAATCCGCAGGACGCCTCGCGCATTCCGGGCGGCTCGTCGAGCGGCTCCGCGTCGCTCGTCGGGCTGCGCACTGTCGATGCGGCGCTCGGCACCGATACCGGCGGCTCGATTCGCGGGCCGGCCGCCTGCTGCGGCGTGGCCGGGCTCAAGCCCACGTTCGGCCGTGTGTCGCGGCGCGGCGTCGCGCCCGCGGAAACCACGCTCGATTGCGTCGGGCCATTCGCCCGCGACATCCGCACGCTCGTCGCAGTGATGGCCGCGATCGCGCCGGGCTTCGATCGTGCGCAGGCGACGGCCTCCGTTGAAGGCTGCACGGTCGCTCGACTCGCCGTGGAAGCCGATCCGGCGATCGCCGCCGCGCTCGACGCGGCCGTTCGTGCATCGGGCCTGCGCTCGCACACCGTCGTGCTCGATGCAATGCCGGCCGCGTTCGCCGCGGGGCTCACCGTGATCAACGCGGAAACGTCGCGCGCGTTCGGCCATCTGGTCGCGACCGGCAAACTCGGCGCCGATCTCGATGCACGATTGCGTGCGGCCGCAACGACCGCGCCTGCGGCATTGAAGGAAGCCGAGGCCGTGCGCGCACGCTTCGCCGCGCAGGTCGATGCCGCGCTCGAACACGCGGACGTGCTGGTGCTGCCGACGCTACCCGCGCTGCCGATCACGCTGCAGCAGGCCCGCGACGGCGTATCGGTGATCGCGATGTCGTCGCTGATCCGGCCGTTCAACCTGAGCGGCCATCCCGCGCTCAGCCTGCCGCTGCCGCTCGCCGGTTCACCGTTGAAGGCCGGCTTGCAGATCGTCGGGCGCAAGGGCGCGGACGAACGGGTCTGCGCGATCGCGGCACACTTCGAAGCGGCGCTGGCCGCATGAACCACAATGCGGGGGCCGCCTTCACCGGCGTGCGCCCACGAACCACGGAACACCACACCATGTCAGACCGAGTCGTCCTCGTCACCGGCGCCGCGCGCGGGCTCGGCGCCGTCATCGCCGAACGCTTCCATGCGGCCGGCTACCGCGTCGCGCTGGCCGACATCGCGGCCGATGCCGTTCATGCGCATGCGCGCGAGCTCGATCCGAGCGGCGAACGCGCGATCGCGCTGCCGCTCGACGTCACGTCGAAACGCGATTTCGAAGCGGCGCGCGATGCGCTCGTCGCGCGCTGGGGCGCGATCGACGTGCTCGTCAACAACGCGGGCGCATCGAAGGTCGTGCCGGCGATGGAGATCACGGCCGAGCAGTTCGACCACGTAATCGACGTGAACCTGCGCAGCGTGCTGTTCGGCTGCCAGGTGTTCGGCCAGTATTTCGCGCGGCGCGGCGCGGGCCGCATCGTCAACATCGCGTCGCTCGCCGGGCAGAACGGCGGCTCGGCCACGGGCGCGCACTATGCGGCCGCGAAAGGCGGCGCGCTGACGCTGACCAAGGTGTTCGCGCGCGATCTCGCCGCGCAGGGCGTCACCGTCAACGCGATCTCGCCGGGCCCGCTCGATCTGCCGATCGTGTACGAAAGCGTCGCGCCCGACAAGCTGCGTCAGGTGCTCGCGAGCCTGCCGGGCGGCAAGCTCGGGTCGGCCGCTTTCGTTGCGGATGCAGCCGTATTGCTCGCGTCGGGCGACGCGCATTTCGCGAACGGCGCATGCTGGGACATCAACGGCGGGCTGTACATGCGCTGAACGCGCCGAACCTCATCGCGACGGCTCACCGTCGTCGCCCCACACGACCATCACGTCGCGCACGAGCGCGGCGATCGACGTCGCGCCGAGCTTCTCCTTGATGCTCGCGCGATGCACGTCGACCGTCTTCACGCTGATCGACAGATCGGATGCGATCTGCTTGCTGCCCTTGCCGTCCACGACGCCGCGCAGCACTTCCTTCTCGCGCGCGGTCAGCGCATCGAGCCGCTGGCGCAGTTCACGGTGGCGCTGGCTCACCGCATGCCGCTGCTGCGCGAGCCGCAACGCACGCTGCACGCGCTCGAGCATCTGCTGCGAGTTGTACGGCTTCTCGACGAAATCGATCGCCCCGTTCTGCAGCGCGCGCACCGACATCGGAATGTCGCCGTGCCCGCTGACGAAGATCACCGGCAGCGTCGCGCCGCGCGCGTTCAGTTCGGCCTGCACGTCGAAGCCGCTTTTCTCCGGCATCCGCACGTCGAGCACGAGACACGCAGGCAGGTTCACGTCGAAGCGCGCGAGAAAATCGGCGGCGCTCGCGAATCCCTCGGACGCGATGCCGACCGATTCGAGCAACCAGGCGAGCGACGTCCGCATGCCGCTGTCGTCGTCGACGATGTATACGATCGGTGCGGGTGACGTCATCGCGGGGGTCTCGCTGAATATCGGTATCGGTATCGCACGCGCCGCGCGCAACGCCGGTGGCCGGCGTGGCGCAAGCGTCGTTCGCTGGGGGTGTGCGGCACATCATAACGAGCCGAAAACCCGCTGCAAACCCCTGGACGTGCCGCGCGAACGCACAATCGCGGCTTTTTTTGCACGCGGCGGCACGCGTCTAGGTAGAACCTTTAGACGCGTTGGCAGGAACGCCATCCCGATCGTCAATCGTGCGAATGGTCGGCCGCCTTTTCGCGACGTACGCTTGGGTCATCGTCGGCGATCCGGCGCTGCCCTCGCAGCGCCGCGCGGTTCGCCGCTTTCGTCCAATCAGGAGCGCCCATGTCTTCCACGACCGATATCCAGCGACCGCCGCGCGTCGAACCGACCGACGCGCAGAAGGCCTTCCGCCAGGCAATGGCCCACCTCGGTGCGGCCGTCAACGTGATCACCACCGCGGGGCCGCACGGCCGCTGCGGGATCACCGCGAGCGCCGTGTGTTCCGTCACCGATGCGCCGCCGACGCTGCTCGTGTGCCTGAACCGGTCGAGCGCGATGCACGCGACCTTCGAGCGCAACCGTCAGGTGTGCATCAACGTGCTGCCGGCCGAGCACGAACTGCTCGCGCGACACTTCGCGGGGCTCACCGACCTGCCGATGGAACAGCGCTTCCAGTTACCCGTGTGGGATCGCGGCGAACAGGACGTGCCGGTGCTGCGCGATGCGCTCGCGAGCCTGCAGGGCACGATCGCCGAGATGAAGGAAGTCGGCTCGCACTCGGTGATGTTCATCGAGGCGACGTCGATTCGCGTGCGCGACGACGGCGACAGCCTCATCTACTTCAGCCGTGCATTTCATCGCGTGTCGCGCGCCGCGTGTGTGCGGTGACGTTCGCGTGACTACGCGGACCTGCTGTGCAGCGCGCGCTGCCCGGCCGCGAGCGCGGCGCCCGCGAACAGCGTCAGCGCCGAATACACGAGCCCGCGCGCAAGGCCCGCGCTGTCCGACACCCACCCGATCGCGACCGGCCCCGCGATCTGCCCGAATGCGAAGACCGTCGTGAACGCGCTGATGCCCTTCGCCCAGCCGTCGGGCGGCAGGTTGTGCCGCACGAAGGCCGTCGTCGACGCGACCGCCGACAGGAACGTCGCGCCGAACAGCAAGCCCGACGCGAACGCGGCAGCCGGATGCACGAACAGCGCGGGCATCAGCGTCGCGACGCCGAGCAGCGCATTGAGCACGGCGAGCGCGTGGCCGCCGCGCATCCGGTCGAGCAACCCCGACCACAACCGCGCGGACACGACGGTCGCGATCCCGAGCATCACGTAGAACGCGGCGACCACCGTGCCGCTCATCCCCGCGCCGCGCAGCAGCGCGACGATGAACGTCATGTAGCCGATATAGCCGACGCCGAACAGGCCGTAGCCGGCCAGCGCGAGCGCGAAGCGGGCCGGGCTCGCGGTCACCGCCGGTTTCGCGCCGTCGGCGTCGGCCTGCGTGACCGGTGCCGCATGTGCCTGCTCGATGCGGCGTGCAGCCGACACGGCCACCGCCGAGAACAGCACGCACGCCGTCGCGAGCGCGAACCACGCAGGTTGCCAGCCGTGCATGCGCGACACGAGCGTGGCCGGCACGAGCAGCGACGACGCGACGATGCCCCATCCCGTGCCGCCGTAATAGAGGCCGAGCAGCAGCCCCGCGTCGCGCGGCGACGCGGATGCGAGCCGCGCGGCCAGCACGCCGCCGCTGATGAAGATCGATGCGCTGCCGACACCCGTTGCCAGCCGCTGCGCCAGCAGCGCGTGCATGTCCGACGTGAGCCCGCCCGCGGCCATCAGCACGGCGGTCAACGCGCAGCCGGCCGCGAGCAGCGTGCCCGCGCGCCAGCGCCGCGACAGCAGCGGGAATGCCAGCGCGCCGATCAGGTAGCCGGCCGCGTTTGCCGTGTTCAGCGCGCCGGCCTGCGCGAACGTCCAGCCGAGATCGGCCTTCATCGGCGGCAGCAGCAGCGCGTACGAAAAGCGTGCGAGGCCAAGCGCGATCGCGCTGCCGAGCGACAGACCGATCGCGAGCCGCCATGCGGCCATGCGGCCGGGATCGGTTGCGCCGGCGTCCGGCCGCGAGCGGCCGGCACGCTCCGGTTGCGGCACTGCACGCATCGGGGGTGTCTCCTTCGTTGTTCGATTCCGGGGCTTCCGCCGCCATCGGTCGATCATACTGGAGCCGCCGTGAAACCGGCGCGCGCACGCGGCAAAATCGCGACGGCCGGTGCGCCCGCTCCCGTCGGTCCGGCGCAACGGCGTGAATGAGCCGAAGGTCGGCCGGCGCTGACCCGCACTACCGCCCGAGTCCGGCCGCAAAAGCCGCAAGCAGGGCGCGCCCTTCCGACCATCCGCCCAACCCGGACGCCGCGTTCAGATGGCCGCGTGCGCCGAGCAGAAGCGGCGTCGCGCCCTGTTCCGTTGCCCATTCGAGCGCGCGCCCGGATGGATCGTAAGGATCGTCCGCGCTCGCGATCGCCAGCACCGGCACGCGCCCGAACGAACGCTTCGGCAGGTTCGCGAACGCGGCGGCGGCAACCGGAAAGCGCGGCCCTTGCGGGTCGGGCACGGCCACGAGAAACGCGCCGCGCACCGCGCGCGCCGATGCGGCATGCCAATGTGCGAACAACAGACAACCCAGCGAGTGACAAACCACGAGCGGCGGCGCCCCGGCGTTCGCGACGGCCGCGTCCAGCGCCGCCGTCCAGTCGGCCAGGTCGGGCGCCTCCCACGAAGCCGGCGCGATGCGCGCGGCGCCGGGCAACGCCGCCTCCCAGTGGCTCTGCCAATGATCCGGTCCCGAATTGCCGATACCCGGCACGATCACGATCGCTTGCTCCATCACGCCCTCCGTCAACGCAAAGCGCGCAGTGTGACGGGGCGCCGATCGGCGTGGAATGGCAAGTCATCGGTTATTGAGCCAGAATGCCGATGAATCAACGGTAACGGAGGACCGTCATGCCGGACGAAGCACTCGATCGCCTGGATCTTGCGATCCTCGAAGCGCTGCAGGAGAACGCGCGGACGCCGCTGTCGGAAGTGGGCAGGCGTATCGGGCTGTCGCAGCCCGCGACGTCGGAGCGCGTGAAGCGGCTGGAAGAACGCGGCATCATCGCCGGCTACGGCGCACGGATCGATCCGGCGGCACTGGGCTTGGGCATGATGGCCATCATCCGGCTGAAAACGACCCACGAGCACATCAAGCCGGCGCTGCGCACGTTTGCCGAGATGCCGCATGTGATCGAAGTCCATCGCATGACCGGCGAGGATTGCTTTCTGCTGAAGGTGCTGGTGCCGACACCGGGCCAGCTCGAAACCCTCATCGATGCGATTGCCCGCTTCGGCGCGGTCACGACTTCGCTGGTGCTGCGCTCCGAGCCGACGAAGGCGATCGGCAAGGCGTTGCTCGGATGACGCTCGCATGCGGCTTTCTTCAATGACATGAAACGCAGCAATTCCGGCAATTGAATCCAAATTAAAAATGATCGAATTCATTTCGGCGATCCGAATTCGATTCACTAAAAAAAGATGCGTGATCCGTCGGTCGTTTTATCCGGTTTTTCCAATATTTGAACCGCAAACGCCCTTGTTTAGCATGCTTCGGCTAAAAACCTTGCAACGCATTGCTTTCGTAAATTCATCCGACTAATATCGACGCCACTCGTCCGGCATTCACAAAATATCGAACGAGGAGCGGGATTGTTTTTTCCGCGCTTTCATGTTGAATCACTCATGTTCACCACAGGAGAATTGACATGCAGGAAACCCAGCAGATCGAATTGCTTGACTGGATGCAGGAAGACACGCACCCCGAGGCCGTCGACATGATGGTCGAGGACGCCGTGGTGCCGTTCGGCACCGCGCTCTGGCCGGTCTGAGCGGGCCACCCGTTCTCGCGGAAGGGCCGCGGCCCTTCCGCCGCTTCCGGAGATACGCATGCTGAACCTGCACCGCGCGCTCGGTTTTCACCCGGCGCTGCGCGACAAGCTAGCACGCGGCGAATCGGGGAAACTGCTGGTCGGCTACGACGCCCGCAATCGCGACATCGCGTTGCGCGCCTTTTCCGCCCTGCCCGATTCGCTTGACGCGACCACCCTCTGCCTCGAAAGCACCCCACCCGCCGACATCGCCGCCGCACTCGGCGACGCCGACCTGTTCGTGCTGCTGTACGACTCGTCGTGCCTGCCGACGCCTTCTCCGAGCGGGCCGCCGTTCCTCGCCGCGATCCGCCCCGCGATCGTCGAGCACTGGAGCAAATCGGTTTTATTCAAGGATTACGGCCCGCATCTCGACGAGGCGTTCGCCGAATCGCTCGACGACATCGCCGCACGCAACGCCCGGCTGATCGAGGCGGCCGCGCGCGCGTCGCAGATCCGCTTCATCGACGAAGCCGGCAACACGCTGACGGGCTCGCTCGCGCCGGACCAGAAATGGACGAGCGTGGACGGCATGGGCAACCTCGACGTCGTGCCCGGCGAGATCGCGACGCACGTGACCGACCTGAACGGCTCGGTCGTGTTCAGCGGCACGTTTCTCGGCACCGTGCCGTTCGCGATCAAGTACAAGGTGGCCGAGCGGCTCGCGACGCTGCACGTCGAGCACAGCACGATCGTCGATTTCGACACCGACGACGCAGGCTTCCGCCGCGATTTCTCGACCTATCTCGACCGGCACGCGAATCACCGGCGGATCGAGGAATTCGGCATCGGCACGAACCTCGGGATTCGCGGGCTGTACGGCCGCAACGCGGGGTTCGAGGAACGCCACCCCGGGCTGCATCTCGGGCTCGGCGGCGGCGAAAACGGCAGCCACCATCTCGACCTGATCTTCGCGCGCGGCACGCTCGCGCTCGACGAGCGGATCGTGTTCGACGGCGCGTTCGCCGTCTGACGCGGCGGCGATTGCCGGCTCAGGCTTCGGCGGCCGCCGCGTCGCCGAGCCATTTGAACATCACGAAGCAGTCGACGAAGCCGAGCCGCGCGTGACGGTATGCGCGCGGCAGCCGGCCGACGATCTCGAATCCGAGCTTCTGCCACAGCGCGACCGCGACCTCGTTCGTCGCGACCACCGAATTGAACTGCATCGCGAGGAAACCGCGCTCGCGCGCGACCTGCTGCGAGTGTTCGCACATCAGGCGCGCGACGCCGCGTCCGCGCGCGGCCTCGCTCACCATGTAGCCGCAGTTGCACACGTGCTTGCCCGGCCCGGCCGCGTTCGCCTTCAGGTAGTACGAGCCGAGCAGCACGCCGTCCTCCTCGGCAATCCACGTGCAGAGCGGCGCGTCGACCCACTGTGCGCGCGCCGCTTCCGGCGTCGGCTCCGGATCGAATGCGTAGGTTTCCTGAGCAGCGACGATGGCGCGGTAGGTTGGCCAGAAGCGTGCGAAATCGTCGTCGGTCATCGGGCGGATCGTGATCATGCGGGTTCTCTCGTGCGGGTGATGTCGGCAGGCAGGCCAGCGATCGTACCGCGTTTCATCGACGCTCGCCGGCGCGCAATGCCGCGCTGCGATACGCGCCCCTCATCACACCATCGACCGTGGCCATTCGGCCGAATCGCCACGCTTCGAACCGGATGAAAGAATGATCTTCGTCCGTGAAGCCGGCATCACTGCCTGAAACCTCGAGCCATGAAGACGCCGCGTGCGTGTCGGCCGCAACGCCGCCGCGATACGGATTGCCTCGTTCCAGCCACCTTTTTTGTAGCTTATAAGTTACAATACTTTTCAGGTTCGAACTGCTTCGCTATCAGTGCGACGACGGTCGCGAGCCTTTCACCGAATGGCTGAACGCCGTGCGCGACAAGCTTGCGCAGGCACGGATTCGCGAACGCCTGCGCCGCGTGCAGACCGGCAATTTCGGCGATTGCGAACCGGTCGGCGAAGGCGTGATCGAACTACGCATCCACGTCGGTGCCGGCTATCGCGTGTACTTCGGCCGGTACGGCGGTGCGCTGATCCCGCTGTTGTCCGGCGGCGACAAGGGTAGCCAACCCGACGACATCAGGCGCGCGAAGGAACACTGGTCGAACTGGAAACGGAGACAAACATGAACAAGCTCAAAGGCGCGGTATCGCACCACGACGCGGAAGTCGCCGAACTCGGCGCCGACCGCGAACTCGCGGTGGCCTATCTGCGCGTCGCAATGGAGTCGCTCGACGATCCCGACAACCGCGCGGCCGGCCTGCTCGCGCTGCGCACGGTCGCGGAAGCGTACGGCGGGCTCGGCGCGGTCGCGGCCGAGGCCGGCATCAGCCGCGAATCGCTGTATCGCACGCTGTCCCCGAACGGCAACCCGACGCTGAAGACCCTGCTCGCGGTGCTCAAGACCGTCGGCCTGCGCCTGTCCGTCGTTCCCGCACAGCCGTCGCACGCGTAACGGGCGCACGTCACGCCTGCCCGCTCACGGCCTGACCATCCATACGAGCAGCATCTCGCCCGGCGCGGCGGTCGTCCCCGCCGGCCGATGCTCGATCGTCGGCTCGACCGCCAAAGCTTGCGCGATCGCCGCCGCATCGTCGATCGTCGTCGTACGCACGAACGTCATCAGCCGCGCCGGCCGGCGCAGCGTCTCGCGATACAGCGCGCCGTACCACAGCGGGCGCATGCCGAGCGCGTCCTGCAGCACGTACGGATAACGCCACAGCCGCAGCACGAAGCGGCTGTCCGGGTGGGCCGGATCGACGCGGACGAACACGCGCCGCGTGCTTTCGCCGTGCGTATAGCGCGGCAGCACCGGCAGCGCGTCGGCCGGCGCCTGCGGCAACAGCCAGCGCAGCGCGGTGGCCGGCGACCACGGCGTCGCACGCTGCCAGCCGGTCTGCGCGAGATGGCGGTCGAGCGTGTCCGACGTCACGCTCCATTGCAGCGGCAGATACTCCTCGCGGTCGCCGCCGATCTCGGTGCGCCGCGTCGGCACGCGCTGCCACCCGCCGCGCCGCCACTGGTCGACCGTCATCGCGACCACGTCGCCGGCATGCGGGCGCGATGCGCGATCGATCTGCCATTGCGCGGGAACCGTCCATACGCCGGCCGTCGCAAGCACGACCACCATCGCGACGAGCGCGCCTCTCGGCTGCACGTGCTCGCGCACGCGCCAGTACGCGTAGGCGCCGGCGAGCAACGCGAACCACGCGAGCCCGAGGCTCCAGCCGCCCAGCAAACCCGACAACCAGGTATCGCCCACGTACAGCCGCGCAAAACCGCCGAGCACGATCCACAGCACGACCGCCGTCACGACCGGAATGCGCCACGGCGCGGGCCGGTCGCGCGTCAGCACCCAGCCGAGGCCGCTGCTCGCGAGGATCGCGAACGCGGCGTCGGCATCGGGCAGCGGCACGTGCGGCGCGCCGGGCGGCAGGCTCGCCGGCGTCGCGCCGGGCACGCTCGCGCCGAACACCGGCACGAGCACGACGGCGACGCCGACCGTCGCGAGCCACCATGCAGCCGTCAGCCAGCAGCGATGGATCATCAGCCAGACGAGAAACGCGGCCGCAACGATCAGCCCTGTGTCGTGCCCGTGCAGCACGGCGAGCGCGCTCATCGCGGCGTCGACGGGCGGCGTGCGCAGGTTCTGCAGGAACGCGTACAGCGCGATGTCCGCATGCATCAGCGGGTCGTTCGCGACGACGTCCCGCACGATTCCCGCGAACAGCCACACGCAGCCGATGAACAGCAGCGCGAGCACGGGCACCGCGCCCGGCAACGCGCGCAAGCGGGCGATCGCGCCGTGCAATCGCGCGCCGACCCGCGGCCAGCGGTGCGCGCCTGCGTGCACGGCGTCGGCGAGCGCACGGCGCAGCAGCGGCCAGCCGCGCCGCAGCGCGACGCGCACGCCGATCCATACCAGCGCGACCAGCGCGGCCACGACCAGCAGGATGGCGGCGACCCGCACGCTGATCGCCGCGGCCAGTGCGGCCGATGCGCCGAACAGAATGCCGGGCGCGACGTGCACGGGCGCCCACACGAGTGCCGAGATCACGTTGACCGGATAGAACGACCGGCGCGGCAGCGTCGCGCAGCCGACGACGACCGGCACCACCGCCCGCACCGGCGCGAGAAAGCGCGCGAGCACGATGCTCTTGATGCCGTGACGCAACACGAATTCCTCGCCGCGCGCGTACGCGCTCGCGTAGCCGAAGCGCACCCATGCGTTGCGGATCATCCCGCGGTAACGTCGCCCGAGTTCGTAGCTGATCCCGTCGCCGATCACCGCGCCGACGGCCGCGACGCCGATCGTCGCCCATGCATCGAGCGCGCCCGCGCCGATCAGCGCGCCGGCCGCGAACATCACGGCGCCGGCCGGCACGACCGTGCCGATCAGCGCGATCGCCTCGGCGCACGCGGCCACGAATACGATGGCCAGCACGAGCAGCGGATGCGCGCCGATCGCGCCGATCCACGCATGGATCGTGTCGCTCATCGCACACTCCCGAGCGGGGCGGCCCGGTGTGCGAACGCCGGGCCGGCAGGGGCATTGGATACGTTCATCGCAACATGTACACGCTCGCGCCGCCGGCGGGGTTCAGGGGGCAGGGTTGCGGCTCAATCGAACTCGTGCTGCCGCGCGTCGGCCTCGAGCGGCGCATCGTGGTAGCCGACCGTCGCGATCTCGCGCAGGTAGCGCGCAAGAAACGCGCCGATCGAGCCGGCGGCCTCGTATTGATGTACGTGACGGAATTCATGGGTCAGCAGGCGGCGCGTGTCGTGCCCGCGCAGCACGTACACCGCATGACCGAGCGTGAGGCCGATCGTCCCGGGCGACAGCAGCCCGGCCTCGCGGGCGATCTCGGCAAGCGTTGGCGTATCGGGAAACGGCATGCGATCGACCGCCACCACGCGAATGAGGTCCGGCTGCACGACGCCCACCGCGCGCGCATCGTCGGCTTGCGCCGGCGTCAGCGGCGCGCCCCGCGCGAGCCCGCTCGCCGCCTCGGCTTCGGCCCAGGCGAGCGCGGCGGGCAGCGCGGACGGCAGGATATCGGCCAGGTCGATCATCGCGGGCTCCCCGGTTCGCGCAGTGGCATCGCGCACCAGTTTAGTCCCGATTCGGCACGGTTCGCGGGGCGGTTGCGGCGACGGCGCGCCGGGCCGCGTCGGACGTCACGATCCCTCCGGGAATACCCTGATTCGCCCGGGCTGGGGCCGTGCCATTCCGCGTGAATTATTTCGTGTCGGTGGGCATTTCGCGACCCACCATCCTGAAAATTTCGCGAACGAGTACCGTTTTCGGGTTCGGGGGCATATATTGGTCAGAAGAACGGCCGCGGCAACACCCGGACAGCAACGACAGCAGCGCGCGGCGTCATCCCGAAGAGGACCGCTGGAAGATGATCAGGGTAATTCTGGCTGACGATCACGCAGTCATGCGGGACGGACTGCGTCACATCCTGGAAACGGCCGGCGGTTTCGAGATCGTCGGCGAGGCGAGCGACGGCTCGGGCACGCTCGCGCTGGCCGAGCGCGCCGCCGCCGACGTGCTGCTGCTCGACCTGTCGATGCCCGCCCCCACCGGCATCGAGCTGATCCGGCTGGTCAAGCGCCAGGCGCCGTCGCTGCGCACGCTCGTGCTGACGATGCACGCGGAAACACAGTACGCGGCACGCGCATTCAAGGCCGGCGCCATCGGCTATCTGACGAAGGACAGCGCAACCGCCGAGCTCGTCGAGGCCGTCGGCAAGGTGGCGGCGGGCGGCGTCTACGTGAGCCCGTCCGCGGCCGAAAGCCTCGCTCGCACGTTGCGGGCGCCGGCTCATGCCCTGCCGCACGAGCGACTGTCCGCGCGCGAGCTCGACGTGATGCGCCGCATCGTCACGGGCCGGACCGTCACGCAGATTGCGTGCGAACTCGCGCTGAGCGCGAAGACGGTCAGCACGTACAAGACGCGGATCCTCGAGAAGATGGCGCTGCCGCACGAAGCCGCGCTGATCCGCTACGCGGTGCGCCACGATCTCGACCTCGGCACCGACGACGCATGACGGCCGCCTTCCCCCTCCCGCCCACCCCGCCGCCGTCGGACGACGACGGTCCGGATACGTCGCGCCTGTTCATGTCGTCGCTGCCGCCGGGCCGACGCGAGCGGCGGCTCGCGCTCGCGACGGCGCTCGTCTCGGCCGTGATCTTCGCCGCGCTCGCGCCGTTCGCAGCGATCCCGCTCGCGCCGGGCTGGGCGTTCATTCCCGTGTACCAGTCGGCGATCGTCGTCAACGACATGGTGACGGCCGGCCTGCTGCTCGGCCAGTACGCGATCCTGCGCGAGAAGCCGCTGCTCGTGCTGGCGGGCGGTTATCTGTTCACGGCGTTCATGGCCGGCACGCACATGCTGACCTTCCCCGGCCTGTTCGCGCCCACCGGCCTGCTCGGCGCCGGCGAACAGACCACCGCATGGCTGTACCTGTTCTGGCATGGCGGCTTTCCGCTGTCGGTCGCCGCGTACGCACTGCTGCGCGCGACCTCGCGCGGCCGTGCGGTCCCGGCCCCGCAGCGTCGCGCGGCGATTCCGGTCGTCCTCTGCATCGCGGCCGCAGGCGGCGCGACGGTCGCGCTCGCGCTGCTCGCGACCGCCGGCCACGACCTGCTGCCGCGCATCATGAGCGGCAACCGGATGACCGCGACGATGACGAACGCGATCACGGTCGTCTGGGGGCTGAACCTGGTCGCGCTGATGCTGATGTGGCGGCAGCGGCGGCGCCATTCCGTGCTCGACCTGTGGGTGATGACGGTGCTCGTCGCGTGGCTGTTCGACATCGCGCTGTCGTCGATGCTGAACCACGGGCGCTTCGATCTCGGTTTCTATGCGGGGCGCGCGTACGGTCTCGTCGCGTCGGGCGTCGTGCTGTTCGCGATGCTGTTCGAAAACGGCCGGCTGCATGCGCAGACGGTGCGCGCACTGGCCGGCGCCCGCTACCAGCATCTGCTCGTCGCGCAGAAAAGCGCGCAACTGAACGACGCGAACGAACGGCTCGAACAGCGCGTCGCCGCGCGCACCGCGCAACTGAGCGCGTCGAACCGCGACCTGCGGCGCGAAGTCGAGGAGCGCGTGCGTGCCGAGCGGGCGCTGCAGGCGTCGCGCGAGGAGCTGCGCGAGATCGCGGCGATCAGCGCCAGCGCGCGCGAAGCCGAGCAGCGCCGCATCGCGCGCGAACTGCACGACGAACTGGCGCAGTCACTCGCGGCGCTGAAGAACGACCTCGAATGGCTGATCGACCGCGTGCCGCAGGACGACGCGTCGCTCGCACGCAAGATCGCGGCGATGCATACGCTCGCACGCGGCGCGGTGGCCGCGACGCGCCGCATCGCGTCCGACCTGCGCCCGCTGATGCTCGACGATCTCGGCTTCGCGGCGGCGATGCAATGGCTCGTGGAGGATTTCCGGCACCGTCACGGAATCGCCTGTTCGCTGCACGTCGAGCCGCCCGAGCTGCAACTCGACGAGCCGTATGCGACGGCCGTGTTCCGCATCGCGCAGGAAGCGCTCGCGAACGTCGCCCGGCACGCGGCCGCGTCGAACGCGGCCGTCGAGCTCGTGTGCGGCGGCGAAGCGATCGCGCTGACGATACGCGACGACGGCGCGGGGTTCGATCCCGCGGTGCCGCGCAAGTCGGCATCGTTCGGGCTGGTGGGGTTGCGCGAGCGCGCGTATCTGGTCAGCGGCACGCTGCGGATCGCGACGACACTCGGCGAAGGCACGACGGTGGAGGTGGATATTCCGGTGGCGTCCGTGCATGCGGCGATTGTGCATGAAGGACCCGGCGCGTTGCGGACGAAAGGCTGAAGCGGTCAAAGCAACGGTAGCGGGATGCTGCCGCGAGGGGTCAGTGGTAGTCCTCTTCGCGCTGATGCCGAACGGCCAAGACCGTGACTTGTTCTGCACTTTCGATCTCGAACAGGAGCACATAGCCTGACGTGCCGAAGGAAACGATGAGTTCACGCAGGAAGGGATTGCTCGCATCCAGCTTGCGGCAGGTAAACGGAAACAATCGCAACATGGCCACACCTCGTTCGATCGCTTCCAACGCCCTCGCTGCCGCTTCCTCATCACGTTCGACGAGATATCGATACAGTCGCACCAAGTCTTCGCGCGCCGCACGCGTATATCTGACTTGGTAACTCAATCCGCCGCCTTCTTCGAACGAGCCGCTTTCAGCATGGACTCGAGCTCGCGCTGAACGTCGACGGCATCGATGTATTCGCCCGTGCGTCGCGCCTCGTCGCGAGACGCCAAACCTCGTGCGACGAACTCGCGCTGCAAGCGTCGCCGAGCGATGCCATCACGCAACGCCGACTCCATGAACGCAGACAGCGTCTCGTTTTCCGCAAGAACTGATTCCGCTTCCTCGCGCAACTGCGGATCGACTCGCAGCGCGGGCATCGTGGCCGTTTTCATCGCACCCTCCATGCATTACATATGTAATACATGGTAGCACATCGGCCCGAATCGACGACAGTCGACCGTTCGTTCTAGTCGAGCTGTCGACGGAACGCTCACGCCCGCGCCGCCACCATCCCCCGCTCCGAGCGCGTCCACGCGACCAGCGCGCCGACGCCGAGCAGCGCGAGGCACACGATCGGCACGATCATCGGCCCGAACGCGGTGCCCGTCATCTTGCCCGCGAACGGCATCAGGTTCTGGCTGAAGAAGCCGCCGAGGTTGCCGATCGAGTTGATCGCCGCGACGCTCGCGGCCGCCCGCGCGCCGGTGAAGTAACGCGGCGGCATCGACCAGAAGCACGGATACAGCAACGGGATGCACGCGCCGCCGAGCACCAGCGCGATGAAGCGCAGCGGCGTCGACGGCAGCACGAGGCTCAGCAGGAAGCCGAGCGCACCGAGCGCCGCGACGATCGCGATCGTGCGCAGGATGCTCTTGGCGCGGCGCAGCTTCGCCGGCAGCCACACCAGCAGCACCACCGCGAGCGCCCACGGCAGCATGCTCAGGAAGCCGTTCGTCGCGCTCGACACGCCGAACGATTTCACGAGCGTCGGCAGCCAGTACGTGACGCCGTACAGCGACGTCGACATCAGCATGTAGGTCGCCGCGAACAGCATCACGCGCGGATCGAGCAGCGCCTTCCACGGCTGCCCGTGCTCGGCCTGCGCCGGCTTCTCGCGCTCCAGCGCGGCCGCGACGATCTGCTTCTCGCGTTCGTCGAGGAACGGCGCTTCGCGGAACGACGCGGGCAGCACGCGGAACACGACGATCGCGACGATCACGGCCGGAATGCCCGTCGCGACGAACACCCACTGCCAGCCCGCGAGCCCCCACACGCCGTTCAGGCTCAGCAACACGCCGCCGACCAGCGAGCCGAGCATGTTCGCGAGCGCGCTGCCGAGCGTGAAGATGCCGAGCACCTTCGCGCGGTAGCTCTGCGGGAACCACAGCGTCAGGTAGTAGATCACGCCCGGATAGAAGCCGGCCTCGGCGATGCCGAGCAGGAAGCGCAGCGAGCAGAACGCGGGCATCGACGTGGTGAAGCCCATCAGCACCGTGATGAGCCCCCAGGTCAGCATGATCCGCGCGAGCCACACGCGTGCGCCGTAACGATGCAGCGCGAGCGTGCTCGGCACCTCGAACAGCAGGTAGCCGATGAAGAACAGCGACGACGCGAGCCCGAACGCGGCTTCCGTCATCCCGAGGCTGTGCACCATCTGCAGTTTCGCGAAACCGACGTTCTGCCGGTCGATGAACGCGATCAGGAACATCACGACGAGGATGGGCAGCAGGCGCCGCGCCATCTTCGACATGATGCGCTGTTCTTCGGCGGACGCGGGGTCCAGGGTGTCGGTAGCGTTCACTTCAGGCTCCTTCGTGAATCGGTTGCGTATCGGTTGAATCGGCGGGTTGAATCGGCGCCGCGCGGAACGAGCGCGCCGGCGCCACGTGGTTCGATGAATGGAATCGGCTCGCGGCCCGCGTGGCTCAACCCGACCGGTAGTCGTCGAGCATCGGCGCGAACATCTCGTGCCACGCGCGCGGCTTCGCCTTGATCGTGCCGGCGAGGTACAGGAATTCGACGTAGTCCATCAGCTGGTTCGGCCGCACCGAGAAGCGCGTGTCGGGCGCGGCCAGCATGCGCATCACGTCGTCGTGCGACACGCCGACGCCGGACGACGCCGCATAGAGCGCCGCCGCCGCGCGCGGGTCCTGCGCGATCAGGCGGTTCGCTTCGTCGAGCGCGCCGAGAAACGCCGCGGCCAACGCGGGCTCCGCATCGACGAGCCGCTTCGGCGCGAACACGACGTCGAGCGTCATCGGCCCGAGCACGTCGACCGAGCTCACCACGCGATGGATGCCCGGCTGCCGCAATTCGAGCGTCGAGAACGGCGGCGACGTGAAGTGCGCGGTCACGCCGTGCTCGCGGCGGATCAGCGCCTGCATCGCCTGCGGATGCGGCAGGTTCACGGTGATCGAATCGAGCTGCGCGAAATGCGTGGGGCCGAGCTGCCGGCTCGCGACCATCTGCAGCACGACCGCCGACAGCGACGTGCGGATGCCCGGCACCGCGATCCGGTCGGACGGCGTGAAATCGCGCAGCGACACGAGGCCCGGCCGGTTCGCGTTCAGCGACAGCGACGTGGTCGACAGCCCGCTGATGCCGATCACCTCGACATTCGGAATGCCGCGCGCCCGCGCCCACAGCTCGATGAACCCCGGCGCGCCGGCGCCCGCGAAATCGAGCGTGCCGGCCATCATCGCGTCGTTGACGGAATTGCCGCCGTCGAGCAGCACCCATTCGACCGCGACGTCGCGCACGCCGTGGCGCACCGCATGCCGCTCGAACAGCCGCTGCTTCTCCATCACGAGCAGCGGCAGGTACAGCACGCCATAGCCTTTCGAGATCCGCACCGTGCGCGGCTTCGCGCGCACGAGCGCCGGGGCCCCGAGCGCGCCCAGCACGCCGAGGCCGGCGGCGATCAACGCGCGGCGGCGCGGCGACGTCGTCATGCGCGCACCGCCGCGCGGCGAACGGCCAGCGGCGACGCGCCGGCCGGCGTGGCGCGGCGGCGCGCGTTCGTCGTGCCCGTGACATGCTGCATGTTGCCGTCTCCTTGAATATTTCTGGTATTAATGCCGTCCTTGCATCCTGCTTCCGGCTCGACACAGGTTATCGGGCGAGTCTGAGAAAATGCTGACATCCCGTCCCCGGGAAAACCCCTAATCCACCTACCTGCAACCGGCACTATGCGCATTCTCGTCGTGGAGGACGATGCCGAAATCGGCGCGGCGATCCGCAGCCGCCTGGCGCGGCTCGGCCATGCCGTCGATCTCGAAACCGACGGCTCGACCGCGAACGGGCTGCTGCGCGTCGAGCGCTTCGATCTCGTCGTGCTCGATGCGAACCTGCCCGGCATGGACGGCTTCACGGTGCTGCGCAACCTGCGCGCGGCCGGCAGCACGACGCCCGTGCTGCTCGTCACCGCGCGCTCGGCGATCGACGACCGCGTGAGCGGCCTCGGCCTCGGCGCCGACGACTACCTCGTGAAGCCGTTCGACTACCGCGAGCTCGACGCGCGCGTGCAGGCGCTCTTGCGCCGCAACAGCGGCCACGCGAACGACGTGCTGACGCTCGGCGGCCTCGTGATCGACCGCAGCAGCCGCCTCGCGGAACTCGACGGCCGGCCGCTGTCGCTGTCGCGTCAGGAGTTCGCGCTGCTCGAAATCCTCGCGAGCCGTCCGCAACGCACCTTCTCGAAGGAAGAACTGCTGAACCAGTTGTTCAGCTTCGGCAACGAGCCCACGGCGAACGCGGTCGAGCAATACGTGACGCGCGTGCGCAGGAAGCTGCAGGGCAGCTCGGTCGAGATCCGCACCGCACGCGGGATGGGGTATCAGATTGCCGCGCATTGACTGGTTCCCGAAGACGCTGTTCGGGCGCACGCTGCTGTTCATCGCGCTCGTCGTCGCGACCGGCGCGCTCGCGCTCGCGGCGATCGCGCGCTACTACGCGGGCGTCGCGGCCGAACGCGCGTACGACCAGTTGCTGGCGGGCGCGTCGATCCAGGTCGCGGAAAACCTCTACGTGCAAGGCGGCGTGCTCGCGCTGAATCCGCCGGTCGCCGCGCTGTCGACGCTGTCGCGCTACGACCTCGTCTACTACAAGGTGGTCGATTCGCGCGGCGTCGTCGTGGCCGGCTATCACGATCTCGCGAGCCCCGCGACACTCGCCGCCGCGAAGCAGGGCCCCGCGTTCGCGAACGCCGTCTACCAGGGGCACCAGGTCCGCACCGCGACGATCGCACGCTACATGCCGGAAGAAAGCACGCCGGGCTGGGCGCTCGTGACGGTTGCGCAGACCACCAATGCGCGCCAGCAACTGACGAACGACATGAGCATCAAGGTGTGGACGCTGATCCTGCTGATGAGCGTGCTCGCGATCGGTGCGAGCGGCCTCGCGATTCGGCGCGGCCTGCGCCCGCTCGCGCGGATCGGCGCGATCATCGCCGCACGCGACCCGGCCGACCTGCGGCCGGTGGCCGTCGATACGCCGAGTGAGATCGACGCGATCATCGGGTCGATCAACGGGTTGATGCGGCGGCTCGCCGAGCGGATCAACGCGATGCAACGCTTCATCGCCGACGCCGCGCACCAGATGCGCACGCCGCTCGCGCGGCTCGACGCGCAGATCGAGCTGCTCGACGGCGAATCCGATCCCGCGCGTCACGCGGCGCGGCTCGATGCGTTGCGTGCGACCTCGTCGGACGTCGGCCGGCTCACCGGGCAGTTGCTCAATCATGCGATGGTGATTCATCGCACCGAGGCCGTGCCGCTGCAACCGGTCGACCTCGTCGCGCTCGCGAAAGAAGTGCTGGGCCGCACGATTCCGCTCGCCGGCGAACGCGACGTGGCCGTTGCGTTCGCGAGCGACGCGCCGCATGCGTGGATCGACGGCGATGCGATCAGTCTTCAGGAAGCGCTGTCGAACGTGCTGCACAACGCGTTGCTGCACGGCCATGCGGACGACATCGTCGTGTCGGTCGCGACCACCGGCAACGCGGATCAGGCGGTGACGCTGACCGTCACCGACAACGGGCGCGGGATACCGCGCGAGCACTGGGACGCGGCGCTGCAGCCGTTCGTGCGGATCGCGCCGGACGGCAGCGAACGGCGCACGGGGTCCGGCCTCGGGCTCGCGATCGTGCAGGAAGTGATGAAGGCGCACGGCGGGCGCGTCGGGTTCGCGTTTCCCGAGGCGGGCGGGTTCGCGGTGGTGTTGACGTTTCCGCGTGGTACGGGAATAGATGGCGGCGCAAATGCGGGTGGATCTTCCAAACGTACACGCGTCTGAAGTTGCCCAGCAGCGTTGCAATGCGACTCTCGATTTCAGGCACCGCTCCAGATAATTCCCTAAACAAGTCTGAAATCATGGCGATCTGAACGAAATATTCGAATCTGTCTTATTGCGTGTCGTCGTTTCCAACCGACATCATGTTGACGCCAATTCGCGTTGGCGGATGAGCGCGTGACAAACGCTCAAACACAGCGCCACCGTCTCAACATTGACGACACCGAGGTTTTGATCATGCGTAAGGCAGCCGTACGTGACGGCGATCCGACTACCACTCGCGGATCGGTCATCGCTCACGCCTCCACCATCTATGACGGCAAGAAAAAAGTTGCACTGGATGGAGAAAAAGCAACCTGCGGCACTTGCAAGGGTGCATTCAAGATAGTCGCTACCGGGAAGGGTATCTCGGAAAAAGGGCGCAATGTCGTCGTCGATGGAGACATCGTGATGTGCCCTTGCGGGGCTAACCGCGTCCTTGTCGGCAGCGACCCCGGCATTTTTCTGCAATCGAGCCGACACCCGTCGGATCTCGCGGACACGGCAGCCTCTACGGACGCAAGTTCGTCTTTCGTGGGCACGGAATCGTTCGATGACCGATTCGTGCTCTACGATCCGACCGGAGTGATCCTGTCTCATACTGCATATGCCATGCAGTTCGAAAACGGCAGCCTCCTGTACGGCACAACAGATCATTTTGGACGCACACGCCAGATCGAATCCGGACAGCAGCCAGAACGAATCAAACTGTACGTAGCGGGATGACCATGGGAAATCGGACGCACATTGCTCCGGATGGCGTGAAATATCGACTTATCGCAGTTAAGGAGACTACGCCAGCCACGGACAAAGCCATCAAGAAGGTGATCACTGACACGACAGGCGTCGAAGTAATCGTCAGCGATTCACGCTTGCGCAGTCGAGGTTCTCAATGGGGTCACGTGGCAATCGAAATTGACGGAATCGTGTATAGCCGCGCCCATGAAGAATACGTCAAGATCGACAAGAGTACCTACCTGCATGGCGGAATCGTGTCGCTGGCAAACGGTTCGATAAGAACCGGCGGAAATTTATGGCGGGATAACCTCGGTCTGGTCGTGAGACTTTCGCCTGCTGAAAAAGAGAAGATCAGGAAGGAGCTCGAACGACGTGTCGCCGTTGATCGAGCGTTCAAAATCACACGCCCCCATTCCAGCACTTATAGTGTCTTCGACAACAGTTGCTCGTCCAACGTGGCCGACGTACTTGAATCGATCGGCATTCTCGCCCATGATCCACGCTGGCTCCCGACGCCTGTGACGCCGGCCGAATTGTTGGCCGTCCTCGAAAAATCGAAGCGATTGGCGAAAGAAAATCACTATCCGAAGCGCACAGATCAATGATCGTCCGATACATCACCCTCGGGCTCGTGCAAGTGCTGCTGATTGCAACCGCCGGCTGGCTCAGGCGACGGGCTTGGCCAGACATCGACTTTCTCGACGGCCCTGGGGAATGGTCCCTCGTCGTACGATCGTCCTTCTACTGCCTTGCTGGATGGCTCGCAACGGTACTACTGGCAATCGCACTCGCAGTATCGGATAAGCGGAACCGATCGATGATCGTTTTGTTTCTCGTCGTCACGCTGCCTTCCGTGGAACTTCTGACCCTGCTGTTATTTGCGTGGTGAGCATGGCTGCCCGATAACAGGCAACGCGGTCGAACGTGCTGCTGCACGGGCATGCGGACGACAACTTCGTGTCGGTCGAGACCTCGAGCACCGCCGACGATGCCGTGACGCTGATCGCCACCGACAATGGTCATCGCAGTCCGCGCGAGCATTGGGACGCCGCATTGCAGCCGTGCATGCGGATCGCGCCGACGGCAGCGAGCGGCACACGGTGTCGGGCCTCGATCCCGCGATCGTGCAAAAAGTGATGAAGGCGCGCGGCGGGCGCGTGGAGCTCGCGCCCCTACGCCGCCACCGCCTCCCCACCGAGATACGCATCGCGCACGCGCTCGTCGTCGAGCAGCGTTTTCGCGGGCCCTTCCAGCACCACACGCCCCGTCTGCAGCACGTACCCGTAGTGCGCGATTTCCAGCGCGAGGCTCGCGTTCTGCTCGACCATGAACACCGTCACCCCTTGCGTGTTGATCGCGTCGATCAGTTCGAGCACCTTGTCGACGTAGAGCGGCGACAGCCCCATCGTCGGCTCGTCCATGCATATCAGTTTCGGCCGCGCCATCAGTGCGCGCGCCATCGCAAGCATCTGTTGCTCGCCGCCCGACAACGTGCCCGCACGTTGCGTCAATCGTTCTCGCACACGCGGAAACAGGTCCAGCACGCGCTCATAGTCCTCGGCCACCGCCGCGCGATCGCCGCGCGTGTACGCGCCCATCAACAGGTTCTCGCGCACGCTCATGTCGCCGAACAGCCGCCGCGCTTCGGGCACGGCCGCGATCCCGCGCCGCACGCGCTGCGGCGTCGCGAGCGCGGTCACGTCGTCGCCGTCGAAACGCACGACGCCGCGGCGCGGACGCATCAGCCCGAGAATCAGCTTCATCGTCGTCGACTTGCCGCTCGCGTTGCCGCCGAGCAGGCTGACGATCTGCCCACGGGCGACTTCGAAGTTCACGTCGAAGTGCACCTGCACGGGCCCGTAGAACGTGTCGAGGTGTTCGAGTTTCAGCAGCGCGTCGGTCATGGTCGTATCAGGCACGGAAGATTGCACGGTCATGCGGCCGCCTGCGTGGTATGGTCCGCCGGCGCACCGCCCGCGTGGCGGCGACCGAGATAGGCCTCGATCACGCACGGATCGTGCCGCACGTCGCGCGGCGCGCCTTCGGCGATCTTCACGCCGTTATCGAGCACCATCACGCGGTCGGACACGCGCATCACGAGTTCGAGCTTGTGCTCGATCAGCAGGATCGTCAGTCCGCGTGCCTTCAGCGACTGGATCAGTTGGAGCATCTCGGCCGTCTCCGTCTCGTTCATCCCGGCCGTCGGCTCGTCGAGCAATAGCAGGCGCGGATGCAGCGCGAGCGCGCGACCGATCTCCACGCGCCGCCGGTTCGCGTACGACAGGCTGTGCGCCGGATGATCGATGCGCGGCGTAAGCCGTTCGCCGAAGCCGGCAATGATGTCGCGCGCTTCTTCACGCAAAGCGGCTTCCTCGCGCCGCACCGACGCGGGCCGCACGAGCGCGCGCAGCACTTCGGCCGCCGCGCCGAGCGCCGGCCAGCCCGGCCGCGCCGCACGCAGCCGCGCATGTGCGCCGATCAGCACGTTGTCGAGCACGCTCAGGTTGCCGAATACACGGCCGTGCTGGAACGTGCGCGCGATGCCGAGCGCCGCGAGCCGTTCGGGCGCGGTGCCGGTGATGTCGCGGCCGTCGAACGTCACGCGGCCGGCATCGGGCCGGTCGGCGCCCGCGATCAGGTTGAACAGCGTCGATTTGCCCGCGCCGTTCGGGCCGATCACGCTGAGCAGTTCGCCGTCGGCGAGCGTCAGGCTCGCGCCGTCGAGCGCGGTCACGCCGTCGAAGCGGCGCGTCAGGCCCTGCACGTCGAGCAGGGGTCGAGTCGTCGTCATCGCATTCCTCCTCACACCGTGCCGAGCAGGCCCTGTGGCCGGAAACGAACGAGCAGCAGCAGCACGAGGCCGTAGATCAGCATCCGGTAATCGGCCGCCCAGCGGAACAGCTCGGGCAACCCGATCAGCGCGATCGCGCCGACGATACCGCCGAGCACGTTGCCGAGCCCGCCGAGGATCACCATCGTCAGCGCGAGGATCGACACCTGCGAGTCGAAGGTCTGGTGATTGATGTAGCTGTACAGATGCGCGGCGATCCCGCCGCTCACGCCCGCCGCGACGCCGCCGACCGCGAACGCGATCGCCTTGTAGCGGTTCGGCGCGATGCCGTGCGCGCGCGCGGCGACGTCGTCCTCGCGCACCGCGCGCAGCGTGCGGCCCAGATGCGAGCGCAGCAGCCGCACCTGCACGAGCGCAGACACGACGAGCACCGCGAACGTGAACCAGTACGCGGCGCGCGCGGTCGTCGCCCACGGCAGCGGCGCGATGCCGGTGATGCCGAGCGGGCCGCGCGTGAGGCCATCCCAGTTCAGGATCACGAGGCTCACCACTTCGCCGATGCCGAGCGTCGCGATCGACACGTAGTGCCCACGCAGCCGGAACGCCGGATAGACGAGCAGCGTGCCGAGCACGGCGGTGATCACACCCGCGCACGGAATCGTCACGGCCGGCGACCAGCCGAGATCCGACGACAGCAGCGCCGACGCATACGCACCGATCACGAGCAGCGCGGCGTGGCCAAGCGAGATCTGCCCGACCGTGCCCGCGACGAGCGTGAGGCTCAGCGCGAGCAGCCCGTACAGCCACGCGTTGGTCAGCGTCTGCAGCACGTAAGGCGATGCACCGAGCCACGGCAGCACGGCCGCCGCCGCGATCAGCGCGACGAGCACCGGGCGCGGCACGCGCACGGCTTTCGCGGCGGCGAGGAAGGTGCCCGTCATCGGTTCGGGCGGCAACGCGCGGTTCGCGCTGAACAAGCCGTTCGGCCGCCACACGAGGAACACGATCAGCAGCCCGAACGCGAACAGGTCGCGGTAGCTGGTGCCGAACAGCGCGACGCCGTAGCTTTCGACGAGACCGAGCAGCAAGCTGCCGGCGATCGCGCCGGGCACGTTGCCGAGCCCGCCGATCAGCAGCGCGACGACGCCCTTCAGCGTCGCCTGAAAGCCCATTGCCGGATCGATGCTGTTGTAGTACATGCCGACCAGCAGCCCGCTCACGCCGCCGAGTGCGCACGCGATCGCGAATACGGTCTGGTTCACGCGATCGACGTCGACGCCCATCTGCAACGCCGCGTCGCGATCCTGCGCGGTCGCCCGCACGGCCCAGCCGAGCCGCGTGAAGCGCAGGAAGCCGTACAGCAGCGCGGCCGCCGCGATGCCGATGCCCGCGATCAGCAGGTCGAGCGAGCCGAGCGTCGCGCCGGCGATCCGCAGGTGCCAGTCGGGCAGCGGCGTCGGCACCGCGCGCGGGTCCGCGCCGAACGCGAGCTGCGCGAGCTGATCGAGGATGAAGCTGATGCCGATCGTCGCGAGCAGCGGCGCGATGCGCGCGGCATGGCGCAGCGGCCGCAGCCCGATCCGCTCGATCGCGATGCCGAGCGCACCGCAGCCGACGACGACCGCCGCGAGCGCGACCGGCAGCGGCAGCCCGAAGCGCGTCAGGCACAGCCAGCCGATGAACGCGCCGACCATGTACACCGAGCCGTGCGCGAAGTTGATCAGGTGCGACACGCCGAAGATCAGCGCGAGCCCGACCGCGAGCAGCGCGTAGATGTTGCCGACGATGAGGCCGTTGAGCGTGTAGTCGAGCCAGGAAGCCATCACGATGCGTCCGTCAGGTGCAGGCGGTTCATGTCGGGTTCAGCGCGCCGCGAGCTGCGGCTTCGCGCCGTCCCACAGCGCCCACTGCCCCTGCTTCACGACCAAGTACACGGTGCGTGCGCCCGCGACGCGGCGCGTCTGCGGATCGAAACGCACCTTGCCGAAGATCACGCTCGGCACGTCGCTGATCTTCGCGAAGCCGTCGTGCGCGGCCTGGCGCGTCGTGCCGTAGCGGCGCAGCACTTCCGCCGACAGGATCAGCGCATCGTACGCACGCGCGACGAACGAATCGGGATCGGCGTGGAATTTCGCGCGATAGCGCTGCACGAACGCCTGCACCTCGGGGCGCGGCTCGGCCGGGAAGAAGTTCGATTCCGTATAGACGCCTTCGACGGCCGTGCCGCCCAGTTCGAGGAACTTCGGCGAATACACGGAGCCCACCGCCGCGATCGGCAGCGCGACGCCCGACGTGCGCGCCTGGCGCACGATCTGCGCGCCGTCCGCGTAGTAGGAAATCAGCACGATCGAATCGGGCTTCGATGCGCCGATCCGCACGAGCGTCGAGCGGAAATCCTTCTCCGCCGGCTGGTAGCCTTCGGCCGCGACGACCTGCGCGCCGAGCCCCGTCACCGCCTTCGCGAAGATGTCCTTGCTGGTGCGGCCCCAGTCGGTGTTCAGGTACAGCACCGCGATCCGCTTGAAACCGAGTTCCTTCACCGCGTAGCGGGCGAGCAGCGGCTGCTCCTCGGCCTGGCTCAGCGCGGTGCTCCACAGATAATCGCCGCCCTTCGTGAAATCCGGATGCGAATTCGTGAAGCCGAACTGCACCAGTTGCCCGCGCTGGTAGATCGGCGATGCGGCCATCGACGTCGCGCTGGAAAAATCGCCGAGCTCGATCGCGATGCGCGGATCGGCGACGAACTTCTGCGCGATCGCCACCGCCTGGCGCGGGTCGCTGCGGCTGTCCTGGAAGTCGATCGCGAGCGGCCGGCCGTGAATGCCGCCGCTGCCGTTGATCTCGTCGAGCGCGAGATCGAAGCCGCGCTTCCACTGCTCGCCGTATTGCGCGTCCTGGCCCGTCAGCGGCCCGCTCACGCCGATCACCACCGGCTCGCCCGACACGCCGGCCGCGAGCGCGCCGCCCGTCGACAAGCCCCATGCGGCGGCGAGCGCCGCCACCGTGCCCAGCACGCGCCGCCATGCGCCGCGCGCGTCGTACCCCGAAACCTTCATGCGTCCCCCAGCTTCAGTCAGTCGAAAAGAGTGAGGGCATGTAACCATCCGGTTCAGGACGATCCAACGAAGTTTTGCGCATATCGATATCGTATGCGGCGCGAAGCCGATGACGAGCGCGAACGGCCGCCGATACCCGCCGCATCGATCGACATGCCGGCATGCATCGCATCGTGTTGATTCGATTGGCGTTTCGTTCGGCGCACCGTGCACGACCGGTGCGACTGCACGCACGACGGGCCGCCGCGGTCGTTACGCCCTTCGCAGTTTTCCCGCTGTCGATAGCAAAAATCATTATATGAATCGTGCATGCTCGCACTCCTACAATGCGCAAATCGCATCATCGGAACGCGTCATGGAGTTGCATCAACTCGAAGCCTTTTCCGCGGTCATGTCGGCCGGCAGCGTCACCGGCGCGGGCGAGCTGCTCGGCCGCTCGCAGCCGGCCGTCACGCGGCAGATCCAGGAACTCGAAGCCGATCTCGGCTACGCGCTATTCGACCGGCACGGCCCGCGCGTCACGCCGACGCGGCGCGCGTTCCTGCTGTACGAGGAAGTCGAGCGCTCGCTGGTCGGCCTGCGCGCGATCGAGGCGCGGGCCCGCGCACTCGGCGACGAAACGGCCGAACCCGTTCGCATCGCGGCCACGCCGTCGCTCGCGGCCACGCTCGTGCCGGCCGCGCTCGCCGCGCTGCCCGACGACGCGCATGCGCCGCACTATCAGTTGCGCAGCGAATCGGCCGAGCACGTCGTGCACGAGGTGCTGGCCGGCACGGCCGATGTCGGCGTCGTCACGCTGCCGATGGCGCATGCCGGGCTCGACGTGCACTGGATCGCGCAAACGCCGTGCGTCGCCGTGCTGCCGGCCGACGACCCGCTCGCGGCGAAACCGCGCATCGCGCTGCGCGACCTCGCGCGGCGCCGCATCGTGACGGTCGCGAACCGGCACCGGCTGCGCCAGCGGATCGACGCGGCGTTCGCGGCCGCGCGCGTCGATGCGCACGTGTTCATCGAAACCAACGCGTCGCTGAATGCGGTGATGGCCGCGCGCGCGGGCATCGGGGTCGGCATCGTCGATCCGGCCACGGGCGTCGCATTGCCGGTGGACGGCGTCGTCGCACGCCCGCTCGATGTCGACATCCCGTTCGCGTTCGGCGTCGCGACGCCGGCCGGCAAGGCACGCACGGCGGCCGTCGATGCGTTGCTCGACGCGCTGCACCGCACGACGGGCGCGCTGCTCGACGACGTGATCTTCCACGATGCCGCCGCGCACGATGCGCTGCTGCGCGGCGACCGGCTGCGGGCCGACCGCGCGGCGCGCGCGCCTCGCCCGGCACGTACCCGCCGCGTGCGCCCGGAGGCCGCATGACGACCCCGCTCGACGCACTCGAGGCGCGGCTCGCGCAGGACCTGCGCTGGCTCGACCTGCCCGCGCCGTCGTGGGTGCCGCCGCGCGAAGCGGACGGCGCGCGCGTGCTCGACGTCGCGATCGTCGGCGGCGGCATGGCCGGGCTCGCGGCGTCGGCCGAGCTGCGCCTGCTCGGCATCGACAACCAGTGCGTGATCGACCGCGCGCCGGCCGGCTACGAAGGCCCGTGGGTCACGTTCGCGCGGATGGAGACGCTGCGTTCGCCGAAGCAGCTTGCGGGCCCCGCACTCGGCCTGCCCGCGCTGACGTTCCGCGCGTGGTTCGAAGCGCAATACGGCCGCGACGCGTGGGACGCGCTGTACAAGATTCCGCGCCCGCAATGGATGGACTACCTGCGCTGGTATCGGCGCGTGCTCGACCTGCCGGTGCGCAACGACACGACGCTCGTCGCGCTGCGCCCGCGCGACGACGGGCTGCTCGCGCTCGACGTGCGCGGCAACGGCGAAGCGCACACGCTGCTCGCGCGGCACGTCGTGCTCGCGACCGGCCGCGACGGCCTCGGCGGCCCGTACGTGCCGCCCGTCGCGCGGCGCGCGCAGCGCACGCGCTGGGCTCATTCGTCCGAGCCGATCGATTTCGCCGCGCTCGCGGGCAAGCGCGTCGGCGTGGTCGGCGCGGGCGCGTCCGCGTTCGACAACGCGGGCACCGCGCTCGAAGCGGGCGCCGCGCGCGTCGACCTGTTCTTCCGTCGCGCGGACATTCCGCGCATCAACAAGCTGACCGGCATCGGCAGCCCGGGCCTCGTGCACGGCTACGCCGATCTCGACGATGCGACGAAGTGGCGTTTCATGCACTACGCGCTGACGTCGCAGACGCCACCGCCGCGCGACAGCGTGCTGCGCGTCTCGCGCCACGACCATGCGCATTTCCATGCGGGCAGCCCGATCGAAATGCTCGCCGACCACGCGGACGGCCTCGAACTGACGACGCCGCGCGGACGCTACACGGTCGACTTCCTGATCTTCGCGACGGGCTTTCATTCGGACTGGACGACGCGCGAGGAATTCGCGTCGTTCGGCGCGCACGTGCGGCGCTGGAAGGATCGGTATCGGCCGGAACCGGCGCTGTGGCTCGACGAGCTCGCCGAGTCGCCCGATCTCGGCCCCGCGTTCGCGTTCCAGGAGCGCGAGCGCGGCGCGTGCCCGGCCGTCACGCGCATCCATTGCTTCAACCATGCGGCGAGCCTGAGCCACGGCAAGCTGTCCGGCGATATCCCGGCGATCAGCGCGGGCGCGCAGCGGCTCGCGCGCGGCATTGCGAGCCGGCTGTTCGATGCCGATCGCGACCGCCACTACGATGCGCTCGTCGCGTACGCGAATGCCGAACTGCAAGGCGACGAATGGCGCGACGCCGACGCCATCGATCACTTTGACGACGAAGGGAAACCGAAACGATGACTGACTCCATCACGCCGGCCGCCGGGCCGGACACGATCGACGCGGCAGCCGGCCTGCGCGCCGGCGACGCCGTCGCCGCGCTGCGCCGCGCGCGCGACAAGGTGCTGTTGCATACGCAACTGAGCGAAGCCGCGCTGTTCGATCCCGCGCTACCCGATCTTTCGCTGATCGAGCGGCTGCATGCGGCACGGTATGTCGCGTGGCAGTCGAATGCGCACGCGCTGGCCGACATCTATCGCGCCCGGCTGCTCGACGCAGGCGGCACGCTCGACGACATCGAGCACGCAGATGCCGACGCGTTCGACGCGCTGCCTCGCCGCCTCGGCGCGATCCTGCTGCACGCGAAGCGCCTGACGCACGCGCCGGTCGACGCGCGCGCATCCGATCTCGACACGTTGAAATCGGCCGGGCTCACGACGCCCGCGATCGTCGCGCTGTCGCAGCTCGTCGCGTTCGTCGCGTATCAGTTGCGCGTCGCCGCGGCCGCGCGGGCGCTTCAGGCACGCGTCGCAAAGGAGGCCGCATGACGACTGCCACCCACGGCTTCACCTTCGACACGCTCGGCTGGCGCGCGTGGCTCGACACGGTCTCGCTCGATGCGGCGACGCCCGATCAGCTCGCGGTGCTCGAAGCGAGCCATCCGCAAGCGAAGACGTCCGACTACTATCTGCTGCTCGTCCATCATGCCGAGATCCTGCTGCAGCGCTCGGGCGTGTTCAACGCGATCATGTACGGCCCCGGCGGGCTGTCGCGCGCGGAACGCGAACTGGCGAGCACGGCGGTGTCGCGCGTGAACGGCTGCGTGTACTGCGCGTCGGTGCATGCGCAGCGCTTTACGCAGCTCGCGAAACGCACCGATGCGATCGAGCAGGTGTTCGACGATCCGGCGGCGGCCGGCACCACGGCACGCGAACGCGCGATCGTCCGCTATGCGATCGCGTTGACCGAACGGCCCGACGCGATCGACGCAAGCGACATCGCCGCGCTCGAAGCCGAAGGGCTGACGCATGAGGAAATGCTCGACCTGTCGCACGCGATCGCGATCTTCGCGTGGGCGAACCGGTTGATGCTGACGCTTGGTGAGCCGGTGTTTCCGGAGCCGGCGCCCAGCGCCTGACCGCACGCAGGAACGTGGCGCGGAACCGGCCCGTTTCGCGCCTTGCGCGTCAACGGTCGGTGCGCTGTATGCTCGCGGGAATTCATCTCGCGCGGCGTTCGGCGGCGGCGCAGGAGGGCGCGAAATTCGAATCAATGGAAAAACGACGCGAAGCAGCGTCGGTATCGCACGCCTGAATGGAACGGGCGTCGCGGTCGCGCCATGGTTGGCGCGACCGCGACCGGATGCTTCGACCTTCCAACGAGATCGAAACATCCTGTACTGCCATCAATCGCCCAGCAGCTTCAACCCGGCCGGCAGCGTTTCGCCGAACACGCGCACCGTATCGGCTTCGTCGAACGCGATCGCTTCACGCACCATGTCGATCCACGCCGTCGATGCATTCGCGGCCGACAGGCGCTTGATCACCGCCTCGCGCGTGTCCTCCGGCAGATCGCGCGAGCGGTCGCCCGTCATTCGCGCAATCTGCGCAGCCGCGAACGCAGCCGGCTCGACCTGCTTCCAGTCGAGCGCGAACAGCGCATCGAGCCAGCCGATGACGATTTCCGCCGGCACGACGCCGTGCGCGCTGCCGTAGAACGGCCGACGCGCGCCGATCCGCCCGAGCGCCCACGCGCACAGCGTGCGTTCGGCCGGCTTCTGCAGTTGCGCGATCAGGCGCTCGGCCAGCTCGACCTTGCGCTCGACCGGCAGCCGTTCGAGCGACGCGGACAACCGCGTCATGTCGGCCGGCCCGACCTTGGCCGGATCGAACGGCAGCTTGCGCCGCTTGTCGTCGGACGGTTCGAGGAACGCGATCGCATCGCGCACCTGCGTCTGCGCAGCGTCGTCGAGCCCGCCGGCCACGCGCCGCCACAGCGTCCACCACTCGGACCACACCTGCGCGTCGGTCACGTATTGAATGCCGTCGTCGAACAGCGGCCACAGTTGCTCGATGCGCCACGCGTCGAGCGGATGGCCGAAACCCGGACGCAGGCAATATCCGGCGAGATTCAACCAGGCGCGCTCGTGATCGGCCGAGCGGCGCCGCCGCCGCGCCCGCGCGAGCAATGCGTCGAACAGTTCGCGTGCGAGCGCGACGTCCCACTCTTCGCGTGCGCCGAGCACGTGCTCGAGTTGCGCGCGCAACCGGCGCGTGTCTTTCGGCGTGACGCCCGCGGCCTTGCTGCCGAACGAGCGCTCGATCAGCTCGATCGCCTGGTCGAGCCGCGGATGCCGCGTGGGCGCGGCAGCGTCGCCGTGCACCGGCGCGTCGCCGCGCAACTGGAATTCGAGCCGCCAGCGTCGCGCCGCATCGTCGATCGCGATGCAGTGCATTTCGAGCGTGCCGACCTCGGTCAGCGACGCGGTGAGCGTCACCGGCGTTTCGCGCACGTCGCCGCCCGCCTTCGCGTCGACGACCGTCGCGATCGGCGGCAGCCGCACGAAATCGCCACCGTCGAGATCGACGAGATCGCCGGGTCGATACTTCGTGTCGGCCACGGTCGATACGAGGTGGAAGCGCACCGGCTGCCCAAGCTGCAGCGCGAACGTGCGATCGTCGAGCCGGATCTCGCGGCCCTCTTCCGCGCCGCGCGGCAGCAGGCAGACGCCGCGTGCGGCCGCGCCATCGGCGCCATCGTCGAGCACGAGGAAATAGCTGCGCGCGGAGCCGCCGCCGATGCGCGGCGCATGCCCGGCGCGCGCGAGCCCGTAGGCCACCGCGCCGCGCGCGACGGCCACGTCCGGGTGCGCGTTGTGCAGCACGTCGAGCGGCGCGCCACGCCACGCACCGAGCGTCTGCGCGAGACGGCCGGCGAGCGCATCCGCGCGGAACACGCCGCCGTTGAGCAGCAGCGCGTCGGGCAGCGGGCCCTCCGCATGACGCTTCAGGAACGCGGCGACGTGGCGCGTAATGGCCGCGTCGCTCGCATACGGCAAGCCGAATTCGACGATCGCCGCGCGCGCCCGGCGCGGCAATTCATCGGCGTCGACCTGCGGAAAGAACCCGTCGACGACGATCTGCTCGACTTCCTGCCGGGTCAGCTCGGCCGAGCGCGCGCCGCCCACCAGCTTGCTGCCCGCGCCGAGCAGCGTGACGGTGACGGACGCGGGTGCGTCGTCGCCGAGCAGCCGCTCCTTCGCCGCGCGGCAGCGCTCGACGAGTTGCGACAGGCTCGCCGCCGACAGCCGCGTGCCGGGCTCGGTCAGCCGCGTCTCGACGAGGCGCGCGAGCGCGAGATCCATGTTGTCGCCGCCAAGCATCAGGTGGTTGCCGACGCCGACGCGCGTAAAGGTCGGCTCGCCGTCGTCGCCCGGCGCGACGTCGACGAGCGTGAGGTCGGTCGTGCCGCCGCCCACGTCGCAGATCAGCACGCGCCGCGGATGGGCGAACGCCTCGCGCAACGTGTCGCGTTGCCCATACAGCCAGTCGTAGAACGCGGCTTGCGGCTCTTCGAGCAAGCGCAGCGCCGGCAGCTTCGCGCGTTTCGCGGCCTCGACCGTCAACGCGCGCGCGCCGTCGTCGAACGACGCGGGCACCGTCAGGATCACGTCCTGCCGCGCGAGCGGCGCATCGGGAAAATGCGCGTCCCATGCGTCGCGCACGTGCGCGAGATAACTCGCGCTCGCGTCGACCGGCGACACCTTGTCGACGCCGTCAGCCGCGCCCCACGGCAGGATCGCCGCGAGCCGATCGACCGCGGCATGCGACAGCCAGCTCTTCGCGCTCGACACGAGCCGGCCCGGCACCTGCGCGCCGAGCGTGCGCGCGTAGCGGCCGATCACGGCCGGCGGCGCGTCGGTCTTGACCGATTGCGCGTTTGCCTTCGTATTTGCCTTCGGATCGACCGCCCACGGCAGTCGCAACGCGTCCGGCGGCAGCTCGCCCGCCGCCGGGTGATAGCGCACCGACGGCAGCAGCGGCTGCGCGGCCACCGCGCCGGGCCCGACCAGTTGCTCGACGTCGAACACGCGGATCGCGTCGGAGCCGGCCTCGACGTACGCGACGACCGTATTGCTCGTGCCGAGGTCGATGCCGACCGTATAACGCTTCATCGCGCTCAGGCGGCGCCGCGCACGTCGAACTCGACCTTCCAGCGCTCGTTCGTGCCGCTCGGGATCGCCTCGAGTTCGAGCGTGCCGGCTTCGGTCACGCGCGCATGCAGCTTCACCGGCACGACTTCGCCGACGGTGCGCCCTTCGGCGGGCAGCGTCGCCTGGATTTCCTCCAGCTCCTGCAACTCTTCCGGCGACCAGTAGTCGAGCAGCGTGCCGACCTGGTCCTGGCGCCGCACCGACGAGCCGAAGAAGCGGAACTGCACCGGTTCGCCGACGACCAGCCCGAACTCCTGCGGCGGCAGCGCCGCGTCCGAGCCTTCCTCCATCCCGAACGGCGCGACGCACAGCGCCTGCACCGGCGGCTCCAGCCCCGGCACCGCGGGCATCGCCGATTCGATCGCGACGTAGTACGCGCGCGCCGTGCCGCCGCGAATGCGCACGCCGCGGCCGCGCTTCACGTAGCCGTAGTACGCCGCGCCGCGCGCGACCGCGAGATCGAGATCCGCGCCTTCGAGCAGGCGCGCGGCCGGCGCGCCTTCGGCGGCGAGCCAGCCGTTGAGCGTGTCGAGCACGCGCTGCGTGAGCAGCGTCGACTTGAACACGCCGCCGTTGAACAGCACGGCGGTCGGATGCAGGAACGTCGCGCCCTGCGGCAGCGTGCGCTGCACGCCTTCGAGCGTGTCGAGCGCCGCGACCTGGCGGCCGAGGAATGCCGCGAGATGGCGCGTGATGCCGGCGTCCTGCGCATACGGCAGGCCGAGCTGCGTCAGGCCGACACGCGCGCGGCTCACCGGGCGCGCGGCCGCATCGACCTGCGGGAAGAAGCCTTCGAGGATCGTCTGCGTCAGTTCCGCGCGCGTCAGTTCGGTGCGGATCGAGCCGCCGATCAGCTTCGAGCCGCGGCTCGGCACGACGAGCGGCACCGCGTCGGCGCTCGGGTCGGACAGCAGCGTTTCCTTGGCCGAGCGGCACGCGTAGGTCAGCGCGCGCAGTTGCCACGGATCGGCCTGCGTGCCCTGCTGCGCGAGCTTGCGCGCCACCACGTGCGCGAGCGCGAGGTCCATGTTGTCGCCGCCGAGCAGGATGTGCTCGCCCACGGCCACGCGATGCAGTTCGAGATTGCCGTCGCGCTCGACCACCGCGATCAGCGACAGGTCGGTCGTGCCGCCGCCGACGTCCACGCACAGGATCAGGTCGCCGACCTGCACCTGCTTGCGCCAGCCGCCTTCGCTCTTCTGGATCCAGCTATACAGTGCGGCCTGCGGTTCCTCGAGCAGCGTCATCCGCGAGTAGCCGGCGGCGCGCGCCGCCTCGGCCGTCAGCTCGCGCGCGGCCGGATCGAACGACGCGGGGATCGTCACCGTCACGTCCTGGTCGGCGAACGGTGCGTCGGGATGCGCGTGGTCCCACGCTTCGCGCAGGTGCGTCAGATAGCGGATCGAGCTTTCCAGCGGCGACACGCGCGTCACTTCCGGCGGCGCATCGCTCGGCAGGATCGCCGCGCGGCGATCAACGCCCGGGTGGCACAGCCAGCTCTTCGCGCTCGACACGAGGCGGATCGGCGTGCCGGCGCCGCGCGTGCGCGCCATCTCGCCGACCGCAAAGGTGCGCGAGGCCGTCCACGGCAGCGTCAGGTCGCCCTGCGTCAGCTCGCTTTCATGCGGCAAGTAGAGAAACGACGGCAGCAGGTCGCGCGATTCCAGCGCGCCGGGCGCAGTGAGTTGCGCGATCGGCAGCACCTGCTGCGTGATCTTCTCGCCGTCGCTCGTGCTGCTGTCGACGTACGACAGCGCGCAATGGGTCGTCCCGAGGTCGATACCGATCGAATAGCGCGGATCGCTCACAGTTCCACCTCCGCCGGTGCGATGACCGATGCGTCGTGGCTGCCCGTCAGCTTCGGCAGGCGCACGTCTGCGACACGCCAGCCGCGATGGCTGACCGTGCCCGTAAACGGCGCGGAACCGACCACGTTGCCGGTCACGCGCACGGCCGTCGCGTCGAAGCCGGCCGGCAGCGTCACGCGGCTGCCTTCGGCTTCGTCGCGCACGGGAACGATCGTGAAGTGCTCGCGCAGCGCGGCGCGGCAGCCGTCGTGCACGAGGCGCGCGGCCGCGCCGATGTCGGCGTCCGCGTAGCCGGCGATGTCTTCCTCGACGAAATCGATGAAGCGCGCATCGCGCTGCAGCAGGCCGAGCAGCTGCAGCGCGGCCTGCGGGCTGGCTTCGCGCAGCTCGGGCGCCGGCGGCTTCACGGGCGCGGGGGCGACGGGCGCGGCGGCCGGTGCCGGCGTCGGAGCGGGCGCGACGGGCGCCGCGGCGCCATCGCGCACGCGCAGCACGTCGGCGGCGAACTCGCGATTGCCGAGCACGGAGAAGAACGTGCCGACGGCCAGCGACAGCCGGCCGAAGAAGGACAGGTTGGATTCGGGCATGGGGTCTGGACTCCTGTGGGCTCGCAGCGTGGCGAGCGATCTTGCCTGGGGCGCCGGGCGGCGGCGTGCGGCATGCGCACTGCCGCCGCCCGGCGCGTGATTCGAACGCGCCCTCGCGGGTGCGGAAAACCCGTATTTTGCCCTGTGGCGGGCGAACCGGGCAGAAGTTGGGGGACAGAACATGACGGCGCGACGGTTTCGATCGCGCCGGCGCGCACGTCACGCGTGTACGGCGGACGTGCTGCGCCGCGTCAGCGCGGCTTGCGCGGCCGCGCCGCCTTCGCGTCGAAATCACGCGAGAGCATGCCGAGCGTGACTTCGCCGAAGCGCGCGAGCAGCGAGGCTTCGGCCTCCTTCAGGGTCGCCGACAGATGCGCGTTGACGGCCTGTTCGACCAGACATTCGGGCGCGTCGTCGGACACGAGATCGGAAAACAGCGGCGGCTCGCCCACCGCGCGATAGACGTCGAGCAGCGTGATGTCGTCGAGCGCGACGCTGAGCGCCCAGCCGCCGCCGTGCCCCTTCTCCGACTGCACGTACCCGCGATCGCGCAACCCGCCGAGCAGGCGCCGCACGACGACCGGGTTCGTGCACAGCATCGTCGCGATCGTCTCCGACGTCAGCGGGCCGTCGGCCTGGTCCATGTGGATCAGCGCATGCAGGATGCGCGACAAACGGCTGTCGGTTCTCACGGGTAGAACTCCCCTCTCTCTCGAAACTTCTGAAGTTGCATGAAGGATACCATCGCCCTATCATGCAACTTCTCATGTTTCATGAGTTGACCGTCAGCGGAGCACATCGGTCATTCACGCAGTTTCAGAAAGGAGCGGACGCATGCATTCTCATCATGAAGTGATCGTGATCGGCGGCAGCTTTGCCGGGTTGTCGGCCGCGATGCAACTGGCGCGGGCGCGCCGCCGCGTGCTCGTGATCGACGCCGGCCGGCCGCGCAACCGCTTTGCCGAACACGCGCACGGCTTCCTCGGGCAGGACGGCAAGCCGCCGGCGCAAATCGTCGCCGAAGCGCGCGCGCAGCTCGACGCGTATCCGACGGTGCGGCGCATCGACGGCGTGGTTCGCACGGCCGAGCGCGACGCGGACGGGCGCTTTCACGTGACGCTGGCCGACGGCGGCCGCGCGAGCGCCGACCGGCTGATTCTCGCCACCGGCATCCGCGACGAACTGCCCGCGCTGCCGGGGCTCGCCGAACGCTGGGGCATCAGCGTGCTGCATTGTCCGTACTGCCATGGATATGAAGTAAGCGGCCAGCGGCTCGGCGTGCTTGCCACGCATCCGCTGTCGGTCCATCAGGCGATCCTGATTCCGGACTGGGGCCCGACGACGTGGTTCACGCAGGGCGTGGTCGAAGCGAACGACGAAGAAGCCGCGTTGCTCGCCGCGCGCGGGGTGCGGATCGAACGCTCGCCGGTCGCAGAGATCCTCGGCGATGCGCCGCGTATCGACGCGCTGCGGCTCGCCGACGGCCAGGTCGTGCCGATCGACGCGTTGTTCATCGGCGCGCGCACCGGCATGGCGAGCGACCTCGCGCAGCAGCTCGGCTGCGCGTTCGACGAAGGGCCGCTCGGTCCCGTCGTTCGCGTCGATGCGTCGAAGCAGACGAGCGTCGCTGGCGTATTCGCGGCGGGCGATGCGTCGACGTCGATGAGCAACGCAACGTTCGCATCGGCATCGGGCGTGATGGCCGGAGTGGCCGCGCACCGGTCGCTGATCTGGGGGCTGCACGCGTAGGCGGGCGGGCGCCGGGCGTCACGATCGATCGGACGATTCAATGTATCGGCGAATGCGGCAGGCGGGCGCGGCCACCCCGATGGCGGCGGCACCGAATGTGCGGTTTAATGCCGGATACCCTCTGCATTAAGAGCCATGAAATGCTCGACCTCGACGACCTTCGACTCGTCCGCGCGATCGGCACGTCCCGATCCCTGGCCGCTGCCGCCCGGCTGCTCGATCTCACGCCGCCCGCGGTCACGATTCGCCTGCAGCGGATGGAAGCGCGCCTGAACGCGCGGCTCGCCGTGCGGCAACCGAAAGGCATCGCGCTGACCGACGAAGGGCAGCGGCTGTACCAGGAAGCCGTGGGCATTCTCGAGCGCGTGGAGGCGCTGCCGGTCAGCATCGCGGGCGATCACGGCGACGTGCAGGGCACGCTGCGCGTCGTCGCCCCGCTCGGCTTCGGCCGCAAATATGTCGCACGAATCGTGCGCGACGTGCAGCGCGCACATCCGAAACTCGAGATCTCGCTCCATCTGTCGGAAAGCCCGCTGACCAGCGCGGCGGGGGCCGACGTGGTCGTCCATGTCGGCAGCCTCAAGTCGTCTTCGTGGATCGGCTATCCGCTCGCGCCCAACGAGCGCTTCCTCTGTGCGAGCCCCGCGTACGCGCGTCGCATCAAGGATCTGAAGCATCCGTCCGACCTGGCGCGATACGACTGCCTGTGCCTGCGCGAGAACGACGAGGACATCCCGCGCTGGCGCTTCTCGCCTGTTGGCGGCGCCAAGGGCGATTCGCGGCGGTCCACCGTCATCCGCGTCACCGGCGCGCTGTCGTCCAACGACGGCACCGTCATCACCGAATGGGCGCTGGCCGGGCTCGGCATCGTCGAGCGCTCCGAGTGGGACGTCGCACCGCTGCTCGCGAACGGCAAGCTCGTCCGGTTGCTGCCCCGCTGGCGCCTGCCGCCCGCGCCGGTCACGGCGCTCGTGCCATCGCGTACCGGCCGCTCCGCGCGGCAGCGGGTGTTTCTCGACGCCGCGCGGCAGTTTCTCGATCCGCCGCCCTGGCGCGGCAAGGCCTGAGTCTGGATGCGATCCGTGCGATTCCGTTGATTAAATTGTGCTTAATGGCAGATTAGCCGCGCATTAAACACGGCGCTGCTCCCCTCCTCTACAGTGTCCGTATCGGCAACTTCGCAAACGGACGCATCGTGCCCCTTCACACCCTCAACACCCCGGCCGCATTGATCGATATCGGCCGCATGCACCGCAACATCGCACGCATGCAGGCGCATCTGGACGCGCTCGGCGTCCGGTTCCGGCCGCACGTCAAGACCACCAAATGCCGGCAAGTCGTCGACGCGCAGATCGCGGCGGGCGCGCAGGGCATCACGGTGTCCACGCTCAAGGAAGCCGAGCAATTCTTCGCCGACGGCATCGTCGATATCGTCTATGCGGTCGGCATGGTGCCCGCCAAGCTCGGCCAGGCGCTGGCGCTGCGCCGGCAGGGCTGCGACCTGAAGATCGTCGCCGACAGCCTGCCGGCCGCGCACGCGATCGCCGCGTTCGGGCGCGAGCACGGCGAACGTTTCGACGTGTGGATCGAGGTCGACGTCGACGGGCACCGCTCCGGCATCCCGCCCGATGCCGACCTGCTGATCGAGGTCGGCCGCGCGCTGACCGACGGCGGCATGCTGCTCGGCGGCGTGCTCGCGCACGCAGGCTCCAGCTACGAATACGACACGCCCGAAGCGCTGGTCGCGATCGCCGAGCAGGAGCGCAGCCGCACCGTGCGCGCCGCCGAGCGCCTGCGGGCCGCCGGCTTGCCGTGCCCGGTCGTCAGCATCGGATCGACGCCCACCGCGCTGGCGGCGCAACGGCTCGACGGCGTGACCGAAGTGCGCGCCGGCGTGTACGTGATGTTCGACCTCGTGATGCACAACATCGGCGTGTGCGAACCGTCCGACATCGCGCTGTCGGTGCTGACCACCGTCGTCGGCCATCAGGAAGAGAAAGGCTGGGCGATCGTCGACGCGGGCTGGATGGCGATGAGCCGCGACCGCGGCACGCAGCGCCAGGCGCGCGATTTCGGCTACGGGCAGGTCTGCACCGAAGACGGCGAGGTGCTCGGTGGCTACCTGATGAGCGCCGCCAATCAGGAACACGGGATCGTGTCGCGAACGGGCGCGCCGGATACGGACATCGCGCAGCGGTTTCCGATCGGCACGCGGCTGCGCATTCTCCCGAATCATGCGTGCGCCACCGGCGCGCAGCATCCCGAATACCAGGCCATCGGCGGCGACGGCGCCGCGCAGACGTGGCCGCGGTTCTACGGGTGGTGAGCGTCGTCCGGCGTCCATGCCGTCTCATCCACGCATTGACTATTTGTCCATATTTGGACAAACTTTAAACACCCTTGATTCATCTCGTGCCGAACAGGCGCCCCCGACCATGCCGACCGACGCCCGCCTCCTTCTCCTCGACCGCGATGCCGTCGAGCCCGCCCTGCAGGTCGAGCAAGTGATGGCGGCCGTCCGCGAAGCCTTCGTGCTGCACAGTCAACGGGCAGGACGCGTATTCCCGGTCGTGCGCGAGAAGCTCCATACCGGCGGCGTGTTCGGCATCAAGTCGGGCGACGTCGCCGGTCAGGACTTGCTCGGCTTCAAGGCGGCCGGGTTCTGGCCGGGCAACCGTGCGCTGGGCGGCGAGCCGCATCAGGCCACCGTCGCGCTGTTCGATCCGGCGACGGGACGCCCGCTGTGCATCATGGACGGCAACGCGATCACCACCGCGCGCACCGGGGCCGCCGGCGGCCTCGGGTTGCAACTGCTCGCGCGCCGCGACAGCACGCGGCTCTGCGTGTTCGGCACGGGCGTGCAGGCGCGCGTGCAGCTCGACTACGCGCTCAGGCTGCTGCCGCGGCGATGCACGGTGCAGTACGTGACCGTCGGCGGCGAGCCGGACCCGGCGTTCGAAGCGCACTTCGTCGATCGGTGCACGATCGGCGTGGCGCGCGACCGCAACGACGCGGTGGCCGATAGCGACGTGGTGATCACGGCCACGCCGGGCGGCGGCGCGTTGTTCGACGCGGATGCCGTGCAACCCGGCACCCACCTGACCTGCGTGGGCGCCGATACCGCGGGCAAGCGCGAACTTCCGGCGGGCGTGCTGGAACGCGCGCGCATCGTCGTCGATGATCACGATCAGGCGCGCGGCATCGGCGAGTGCCAGTGGGCGCCGGATTTGCCGCGCACGGAAATCGGTGACATCCTCGCGGGTGCGACATCGATCGATCGTGCCGCGCACGAGATCACCGTCTTCGACATGACGGGGCTCGCGCTGCAGGATCTGACCGTCGCGCGCTTCCTGTATCGGCACGCCCTCGACCACGGCACCGGCACTGCCGTTCCGTGGCCCTGGTAAAACGACTTCCCGCTTTCAACCGCCATGCGTCTCGCCAAAGTCTCCGCCCTCTCGTTCGACCTCGACGACACCCTGTGGCCGTTCGGGCCGTCCGTCGTACGGGCCGAGGCGGCGCTTCGCGCATGGTTGATCGAGCACGCGCCGAACACCGAGCGCGTGCTGCCCACGCAACAGGCACTCGGTGCGCTACGTGACGAATACGAACGTTTGTGTCCAGAGCTTGCCGGCGACTTTCGCGCGATGCGAATCGGGTCGATCCGGCTGGCGCTGGAACGCGCGAACGAAGATGTCTCGCTGACCGATCGTGCGTACGACGTGTTCTATGCGGCGCGCAACCGCGTCGAATTCTACGAAGACGCGCTGCCGGCGCTCGCGTGGCTGAGCGAGCGCTTTCCGTTGATCGCGGTCACCAACGGCAACGCGGATCTCCGGCTGACCGGCGGCGGCGAATTCTTTCGCACGACGCTCAGTGCGCGTGAGTTCGGCTTCGCGAAGCCGGAACCCGAGATCTTCCATGCGGCGGCGGATGCGCTCGACGTACGGCCGGGCGAATTGCTGCATGTCGGCGACGATTTTCATCTCGATATCGTCGGCGCGCTGAATGCGGGGCTGCAGGCGGCGTGGGTCGTACGCGAGCCGGTTTCTGCAGGCGAATACGCGCCGGGGTACGCCGTGGCGCCGCATCTCAGGCTGCGCGACCTGTCGATGCTTTGTCGCGTGCTCGGCGGGCCTGACGACGTGTCGTAGACGTCTGTACGACGGTCGAGTAGAACAGGCGGAGCAGATCACCATCGGCCCGGATCGCCGCCAACCACGATAACAACAACGGCCGCAACTGCGGCCCTTTCACCCATCACCAAACTCGCATATTCGGAGAACAGAATCCAGAAACGATATCCATAAGCTCCAGAATTCGCTCTTCAATATTTTAAGTTACGCCATCCCTCATAGATTCCAACAATTCACATACGGAATTCGAACTAAAACCTTTCTCCCGATATTTCACGAGAATATCTCTCAGCACGTCGAAGTCGGCGCTCGCCTCCAATGCGTCGCGCAGTTCCCGATCCAGCACGACATAAAGTTCAGCCGTCATTGCCTCACCAATTTTTCACGCGTTGAACGAAGTGCGGCTTGATAATCAGATAAAGACATACTTGTGCTTGGTTGGATCGTTCCATGCTTGGCACTATCCCGCACGCACCTCAGACTTTTCGGAAGGTTCGCTGTATTCAGCAAACAAGCACAGTCCCTTCCGGTTCCCCCTGGATTTTCGGGGCGCCTATGAGGCGGAAGATTGCGTGCTGATTCCAGAGCAACCGAAATGCCGCCAGTGCTTGGATGAACCGTTCCGTCAATGTCGACCGGGATATCTACACCAGGACGTGCGCCAAGTCCACGCGCCGTAGGTTCGGCAACCCGTCACGGAGCGTTTCATCACCATGCAGCGCAAGCGCGACATCGGTCGTTACGGACTGCAGGCCATCTATGACGAGAGCTGCGAGCCGCTGCACCTCTGGCTCAAGATCGTCGGCCGCTGGCTGATACACGACGTCGGCTTCCACGCCGGCCAGAAGCTTCACGTTCACGTTGAACACGGCAAGCTCACCATTACCGCCGCGCAAATCACCCCCGATTGCGGCTAACCACACTAACTACAAGGGCCACAACTGCGGCCCTTGGTGCTTAATGCAACCAGTCCATCGCAAGCATCAGAATTTCCTTCAAATTACTTGAACCACCATACCCAACAAATTCCTCTTTAGTAGCAGTCACACTAATCCAATCTGATTCATCACGCTCTGCATTAATATCTATCAACTTTCTCCCCGAAACACCATTTATTCTAACTTCCCATCCCGGATTGTCAATGGTAGAAATCTTCACACCGTAAGAATGCTCCCAAACATCATCGCATTGAGATGTATACCAGTGCTGCAACGCATCGATTAGATCATTCATTTGCACAACCCCTTCCGTCTTGCAAGCTCCCTTGCCACTCGCACATCCTGCTTAGTTGCCGCCGTCGTGACCTCTGTCTTTTTTGACGTAGTTATTTGGCCGTTCGGTCCGATGTTAATCGTTCGCGTCTGAACATGGGGAGTTGGAATTTTAACTTTCGTCGCCTTATCGAAGTGCGCATCACCCTGCAAATCAATATGGCCTTGCGTTGTCGGCGTAGAAAATGTTACCGAATTCCGATTAATCTGCCTAGAAAGTTCTTGCGCCATCTCGGTGGCATCCTTCGGTCCCTGAGATGCGATATCGTTGCAACTCGGCAAGCACTTCGCACATTGCTTCGACAGCCCCAGCGGATCAATCCAGCCAATTGGATTGGGTGCGTACTGCCAGACGTTCAATCCACCCTGCAACCCAATCGGGTCCTTCGAGATGAACCTGCCGCTGCCCGGATCATAGTACCGATACCGGTTATAGTGCAGCCCCGTCTCCTCGTCCCGATACTGCCCCTGGAACCGAACCGCGTTCCCCGCCTCGTTGCGCTCCGGCACCTCCCCCCACACCGTCTTCTCGCCACCCCACGCCCGATACCGCCCCAGCCACACCACCTTCCCCGAATCGTCCAGCAGTTCCTGCGGTGTCCCCAGGTGGTCATTCTGGTAGAACAGCATCGCATGCCGCGTCTTCGCCGGCACCTGCACGAACCTTCCATCCGTGCCCGTCGCCACGAACGCCGCCTCCACCAGCGTCTCGTCCAGCCGCGCCAGTGGCACGAACGTCCCCGGTTCGTGCAGGTACAGCGACGCCCCCTGCCACCGGTGCCGCTCAATGAACGTATGGACCCGCTGCGCCACCGGCACCGAGTACGGATCGGCAGGATCCTCCCGGACCATCGGCGTCGAGCGGTCCCCCACCCGCTCGCCGCGTTCCCCCGGCTCAAGCGGTGCGATATGGAACCGCTCCTCCATCAGCAGCACGTCGCCGTCCCACGTGAACACTGTCCGATCGATGTGGCCGTCCCTGCTCGTCACCTCTTTCATCCGCCGCCGGCCGAACGCGTCGTAGGTAAAGTGCACGCGCAATTCCGGCCGCACCGTGCCCGGGGTCGACGTCACGCCATGTGGCGTCCGCTCGATCCGGTCGATCTCGTTCGCCGCCGGCCACCTCGCATAGCGTTCGGCCTGCGTGAGCCGGTTCGCCGCGTCGTATTCGTACAGCCACGTCACGCCGCCCGGCTCCGTCTTGCGCACCAGATTGCCTTGCGCGTCGTGCTCGTAGCGCGTGCGGTTCAGTTCCTTCAGCACGTTGCCGATGCACTTCGGCAATGACCGCTCCCAGCCGGTCAGCGCGTCGACCTCGTCGGCAATCCGCAAGCGCCGCGCGAGCTGTTCGTCGGGCAACCGTTCGCCCGGATGGGCGTCCCACCACGCACGATCCTGCGCCATCTGCCGCTGCATCCGCGCCTTGGCCGACTCGATCGTTTCGTCGCTCGGGCGCGGCGGGATGCTGTCCGGATCCACCGGGTTGCCCGCCGGATCGAATGCGAATACCTCCTTCAGATCCCGTGTCGTCGCCTTCAGCAGACGCCCGGTCGGGTCGTACGCATACTCCGTGACGCCGCGCGTGCGATCCTCGATACGCGTCAGGTGACCGGCCGCGTCGTACTGCAACCGGCGCGTGGCCATCCAGTCCGCCAGCCGCGCACTCCCGTCACGCCGCACGGCCATGCGCTGCAATCGACCTGCCGGATCGTATTCCCGAACCTGCTCGAAGCTGCGATACCGGCGCACGATCTCACGATGCAGTTTGTCGCGCTCGAAGTCCACCAGCGGCCGGCCGTCCAGCAACACGCCGTGCAAATGGCCCGAACCGTAGCGCAGCCAGTCGATCGTGCGCGTGTTCGGCAGTTGCGTGCGGATCCGGTTGCCGAGCACGTCGTATTCGTGACGCGTCACCGTCGTGTAGGAACCGTCGCTGTCCGGGTAGATCGTCTGCTCTTCGGCGATCAGGTTATCGGCATCGTCGTAGTGCAGGTGCACACGGCTGTGATATCCCTGCGCGGTCGTTAGCCGGCCGCGGGTGTCGTAATGGAAAAGCTCGGTCACCCGGCCCCGGCCGCCCGGCCCCTTCGTTTCCCGCCGCGTCAGCCGGCCGAGCGGGTCGCGCGTGTAGGTCGTCTCGACGTCCCCGGCCTGCGAACCGATCAGTTGCCCGGCATCGTCCCATTGGTAGCGGGTCGTGCTGCCGTCGAAATCCGTCTGCTCGACGATGCGCCCCAGCCGGTCGTAGCCGAACCGCGTCCGGTCCCGGTTCTCGTTGGTCAGCGTGTCGAGCCGCCATTGCCGGTCGTATCCGTATGCCAGTTCCCCGCCTGCGGCGTCCTTGCGCCAGGTCGGCTGCCCGCGTGCATTGAACGTGTACTCGGTGACGTGGCCCGCGCCGTCGCGATACGTGCGCAGGTTGCCTTCTCCGTCCCACGTGAAGCGTTCCTCGGCGCCGTCCGGATGCACGACGCTGACGACCTGCCCTCGCGCGTCGCAGCGATAAAGCGTGTCGTGGCCCGCGGCATCGGTGACCCGCGACGGATGACCGCGCTCGTCGTAGCCGTAGCGTGTCGCGTGGCCGGAGCAGTCGGCCGCCTCCGCGAGCCGTCCACCGTGGTCATAACGGAAGCGCTTTACGCCGCCCTTCGGATCGGTCAGCGACAGCAATTCGCTGCGTACGCCCCACACGTAGCGGGTCGTGCGGCCTGCCGCGTCCGTCACGGAGACCGGCCGGCCAAGCGCGTCGTAGGCCGTTTGTGTGACGCGGCCATCCGGCCCGGTGACCTGGACCGGCAAACCGCGCGCGTCGTATTCGGTACGCGTGACATTGCCGAGTGCGTCGATCTCGGCCGTCAGCCGGCCGTGCACGTCGTACTCGAAACGCTGCGTGTGACCCAGCGCGTTCCGCATGCCGACCAGACGGTGCTGGTCGTCCCATTCGTACGATTCGGTCGAGCCGTCGGGATGCTCGACCAGCACGATCCGGTTGTGGAAATCGTAGCGGTGAATCGTCGCATGGCCGCCGGCATCGGTCGCCTTTGTGTACCAGTGGTCGCGATGGTACTCGAAGTGCATGTCGTCCTGGACATGCTGGCCGTCGTTGCCGTACCACGTCCGCACGCATCGGGCGTCGGCCGTCGCGGGCACGCCTTCGCGCCGGCCCGGCCAGTCCCATGCGAGGTTCGCGGGGTGTCCGTTGAAATCCGTATAACGCGTGAGCAGGTGTTGCTCGTACGTATACGTACGCCGGAAACCGAGCATGTCGACGTGGCCGCTCAGGTCGCCGTCGGCGCTGTACGTGTAGCGCGCGAGGGCTTCGTTGGCGAGCCCCGGAACGCCTGCACGGTAGATCGCCGAGACGCGACCGTCGACGTACTCGATGCGGATCGCGTTCGCCGCGCCATCGCTGATCGTAACGAGTTCGCCGGCGGCGTTGTACGTGAAGCCGAGACCGAGGCCGTCGCGGTTGATGCGGGAAACGAGGCGGTAACGGGCCGACGCAACGCGGCCGCTCAGTTCGTATTCCTCTCGACTACCGTCCGGATAGGTCAAATGGATTCGGCGGCCATCCGGGCGTGCAATCGTGAACTGCTCGGCCGGCAGCTCGACCGACTCCCCGAATCCCACCGGCGGCAACGGCACCGCGCGACTGTCCGGATCGAAGAACGTCAGCGTACCGTCCCGCTCCTCCAGCGACAGATGATACGCACTGCTCCAGCGCGCGCCCAGCGGGCTCGCATCGTAGGCCGCAAGGCTCGATCGATAGCGTCGCGTCCACACGATCGGCACGACACCGTCGAGCACGAAGTCGGTCTGCGCGAGGTGCTCGTCGCCCATTGCGTAATTGACGGGCTTCGCGCTCGCCGTCTTCGGACAGCCGCACCCGTCCTTCGGCGGCAGCGGGCTGGGCATCGCGCCTTTCTGCGTCGAATCGCGGTGCTCGCCCGGCTTGCGGTGCGGCGCGCGCATCGTACCCGGCGTGGCCTGCGCGACGTGCGACGGCATCCCGCGCGCCTTGCGCGCCTTGATCTCCGCGGTGATCTGCGCGGCCATGAACAGCAAACCGCCCGCTTCGTCCACGCTGCCGAACGCGCGGTCGAGCATCGGCCCGGTGTCGCGGTCGAACGCGTCGAGCCAGGCGACGATCGCATCGCGCTGACCCGACACCTTGAGCAACTGGTCGATGCCAATGAGCGCGATCTCCTCCGTCGACGGCACCCACGACAGGAAGCCCGGGTTCTTCTTGATGCGCCCCATCTGCTCGGCCGCCGAAACAGGATCGAGCACGAAGCGGCGCACCGTGCGCGACGCTTCGCGCACCCCCGCGACGATGTCTTTCTTCCACGCGTCGAGGTGCGTGTCGAGTTCCGCCATGAAGGCGAGCACGTCGCCGCCGGCCGTCGCCCAGAACAGGTCGACGAGCATCGCCGCGCCCGCACCCTTTGCAAATGCGAGCAACACTTCCTTGACGACCGCGCGCGCCGGCCGCGTCGCATTGCCCGCGGCGGGCACGACACCGATCGCATCGATCGCGAGAATACCCCAATTGAGGACCTTCACCGTGCCGCCCGGCTCGCTGCAGATCCGGTAGATGTCGACACCGACGTCGTACAGCGACATCGCATTGCCGACGAACGGCACCATGTACAGGCACTGCACGAAGATCTCGAGGCCGGGGTTACCGACCGATTCGACGTCGGTCGCGATCAGCTTCGGCGAGGTGTCCGGTGCGGGAACCGGACTGACGATCACGCGCCGTGCTTCGGCATTCTGAAGAATCGCGTTGGGTATCGGACGCTGCGGGGTCGAGGGTGCGGTGGTTCCGGCCATAAGTTGTTATCTGTTTCGAATAGGAAGCGAACACCGCGCGCGATCAGCGCGACACGGTGGTTTTGACGAGACCGGGGGCGGCGCCGGGCATCGAAGCCGCCGCGTGATTGCTTGTGGAATTCGCGACTGGCTCGCCGACAGCGTCGAGCGAGGCCCGGGCAAGCGCAGCGGCATCGCCGTTCGCGACGTTCGCCGCCCCGCCCGATGCTGCTTCCCTGACGAGCGCGGCCGCCCCGAGCGCTTGCCCGGCCGACTCCGCTACGGGAATCGCGGCCGTCATCGACGCCCCGACGAGACTCGGCACCGCGTGGCCGGCATCCCCGCTCGCCGGCGAAAATGGCGGCGTCCGTTGCGGATCGCTCCACTTGCGCGCGGTGTCCTGAAGATCGTGGTCTTCCTCGAAATACTGGACCGAGCCACCGCCGCGCGGCACATCCGCCACCGTGCCCCGGCCGTCGGCATCGAGCCGGCCTTCGCGCCACGAACCGTCCGGGAACGTCACGCGATACTTTGCGTTCCTGACCGGCTCCCCATTCGGATATGCATGCCAGAGCTTCATGCCGGTTCGCTCCTGTGCCGGCATCAGCGGCAACGCCTGCCGACGGGTCGCGGACGGCCCGGCACTCACCGGCCCACGCAACCGGATCTCGCCCGCACTGCCGATCTCCACTGTCCCGCCTTCGAGCTTGATATAGGCGCCGCCGCACATCAGCACCAGCGCCTTCTGCGCATTCAGCGTCACCGCATCCGACGTGCTCGCGATCGTCACGCCCTTCAGCGCCGTCAGTTCGAGCGCATCCGCCTGCGCCTGAACGTCGACCTTGCCCGCGCCCGCGTACAGCTTCATTCCGTGCGCATTCGCATACAGCGACACCGCATTGCCCGCTGCAACCGTATAGTTGCCGCCGATCGCCGCATCGGCGTTGCCGCCCGTCGTCGTGAAAAGATGTCCGTCAGCCGCCAATTGCATGTGTTCTCCACTGGTCACGGCAACCCCGTGCGGTGCGGATGCGAGCAGCACGGCAGCCTCGAGATCACGAACCTGCGCTTCGAGCAACGCCTGCTGCGCTTCGCAGGCCGCCATCGTCGCTCGCGCCTTCTCGACCGCGTCGCTCAGACGGCGCATGCGGGATCGCGCCGCGTCGAGTTGCCGCCGCGCGACCGTCATGTCGAAAGCGTGCCCGCCCGCACTCGATTGCGCATCGGCCGACAGGAACAGTCCCTTGCCGGCGCGCAGCGCGCCGCGCTCATCGGTCCTGACCTCGAACCCTTCACCACGCGTCTGCTGTCGGCTGTCGACGAAATGCCCGAGGTTGACCTGCGTCTTTCCTCCGTAATCCGTCGACAGCTTGATGCTTTCGCGCCCCTTCCGATCCTCGAAGCGAAGCTTGTTGTTCGCTCGCGTGCGAATCACGTTGCGCGTGTTGAAGCCATCCCGGCTCGTGACCAGGTCGACGGCCTGACTGTGATGGTGCGCATGCGCGATATACGGCCGGTTCGGGTTGCCGCCGGCAAATGCGACCGCGACTTCGGTATCGGCCAGCAGCGGAAAGTGGAATCCCGTCTGATGGCTGCCTGCGAAGGGCTTGGCGAGGCGCAGCGGCACACACTCGCCGCCGGCAGGCCATGTGTCGAAATCGAAATCGAAGCGCACGGTGTAACAGCCGTCGCTCGTCAGATGCGCATACGGCGAAGCGCCCGGAGTCGTGACCCGTGCCGGCAACGTGCCCGCAATCGCAGGCCAGCGGTGCTCGTCGAGTTTCAGTCGAAACGGCCGGCCGCACGGAATCGCGTCGAACGTATTGATATACGACGCATCCCGGCCGCCCGCATGACGTACCGACACGATCACGATCCCGTGCGGCGCGTCGGCCGGTTGCTCGTCGAGCTTCGCGACAAGGCCCGGCGCGAAGTCGACAACCGAACTCTTGCCCGAATACGTGACCTGCCATGCAAGCGCCGCGTCGCGGCGCAATTGCGCTTCACGCCGGGCTTCGTCGCCGTCGGCATGGTGAGTGCCATAGACGTAGCTCGCCCCCCATGTCGTCGGATCGTCGCGTGCGATGGTCGCCTCGGCGTTGAATCGGTCGTCAGCCTTCTCGGGGTTGTAATCGGCGACCTTGATCGAACGAGGAATCGTTTCGCTTAACGATTCGAGCGAAAGCACGGCCTCGTGACCACTTTCCAGGCCGCTTGCTTCGCGGTACGGAATGACGACTTGCGGACGATACGAATAGGCATCGACATCATCGCCGAAATGCAGTTCGTCGCCATGCTGTCCCGCGCGGAAAAAACAGAATAATCCGGTTTGTTCCATCAGCAGGCGGATGTAATCCCAGTCGGACATCCGGTACTGCATGCGAAACGCAAGACGCGGATACGCGCGCCGCAGCTTGAATGAAAACTGGTGCGCGCGGAATTCGTGCCGCCTGAGGATCGATTCGACGATTTCGGGCACGGACTGTTGCTGATAAATGCGGGTCGCCTCCACGAGGCGCAAACGGGCGACGAACGGCTCGACGACGATCCTGTACGACACGAAATCGCGCGTCTTGCGGATCTGACCGAACGCGGTGATGCAGCCGGCGAATCGACGCACCACGCCCGTCGCGGCATTCGTGCCGGGGGGCTCGATCGTAAAGATGGCGGGGCGATTGAGGTAATCGGCGCGTGCGAGCGAAACCGGGCTCGTCAGCGTCACTTCGATCCGATAAGGCTCGCCCAGCCGCTCGTCGAGCACGAACGACATGATCGACAGATCCGGCGTCGCGGGTGCGCCGGGCACCTCCAGGAAATACGACTGCCGACCGGTTATCCACTGCGCGAATGCGCGTTGCGTATCTCGTCCTCGGGCCATGCTTCTCTCTCAGCAACCGCGTTTTTTCTCGGAAACTGAAGAGATAAAGGATGGCCGGGTTCTCGTCCAGCGAATGGCAACGGTCTGCAACAATGTTCGTGGCCGATCACGTCGACGTGACCGACCACCATTTCACGCCGCCTTCCTCGCCTCCGCGATCCGCTGCGGCGCCTTCGGCCGCGCATACAGCCGTTCCAGATACGCGCGCAATTGCGGGAACGGCTCGATCAGGTGGCATTCGCTCGCCCAGTCGATCAGATAGGCCGTCACGCAATCGGCCACCGTCAGCGTATCGCCGACGATGAACGTGCGCCCTTCGAGATGCGTGTCGAGAATCGCGGCCATCGTCGTGAAATCCTCGCGCGCGAGTTCGATATCGGCCGGCGAGCGCTTCTCCGGCGGATAGAGGAACGTATGCCGCGTGATCCGCCACAGCGGCTGCTCGAGCTCCGTCACCGCGAACATGACCCATCGATAGGCCTGCGCCCGCAGCGCCGGATCGACGGGCAGCAGCGCCTTCTCCGGATACTTGTCCGCGAGATACAGCACGATCGCGGCCGATTCGGGAATCACGAGGTCGCCGTCCACCAGCACGGGCACCTTGCCGGCCGGATTGAGGCGCAGGAATTCGGGCCGCTTGTGCTCGCCCTCGAGCAGGTTGACCGACACGAATTCGAAGTCCGCATCCAGTTCCTTCAGCCCCCACAGCGCGCGTTGCGAGCGGGTGCCGGCAAATCCGTAAAGCTTCATCGCCTGTCTCCATCCAGAATGTCGGGAAGATGTCTCCATCCGGGCTACCGCGCATCGAACGACGCGACGCACGGTGCCCGGTATCACGCGTCGCTCATGCGCCGGGAATCGCCAGCACCGGCATCACGTCGACCGACACGCCCGGGAACAGCGTGAAATGCGGATGGCCTTCGAACAGCGCGGCGGCCGCGTCGTGCGACGCCGCGCGCACGACGGTAAAGCCGGTCAACGCATTGGCCGTGTCACGGATGCCGCCTGCATCGATGGCCTTGGTCTTGCCGAGCGGCCCGCCGAGCTCGACGATCGCGTCGCGATGCCGCTCGACCCACGCATGCCATGCGGCGATGCCGTCGCGCTCGCGCGTGCGCCGTTCTTCATCCGGCAGCGCGAGCCATGCCTTCATCGCCGGGCTATCCTGGGTCCCGAGAAATACGGCGAGATACAACTGTTGTTGCGCACTCATGCCTTCTCCTCCAATGACGGACGCGGCGGGTTGCCGCGCCTCGACCTTGACAAGATAGGTTGATATCAACACAATTGCAACATGGCACGAAAAGAAAAGCTTCCCTTCGAGACGACGCTGATGGTGCGCGATTGCTGCCTGTGCCTGCACATGCAGCGCGCGGCGCGCAATCTGGCGCGCATCTTCGACGATGTGCTGCGCCCGCTCGACCTTACCAACGGCCAGTTTTCGCTGCTGATGTCGTTGAACCGGCCGCAACCGGCCTCGATGAAATCGGTCGCGTCGCTGCTCGCGATGGACCGCACCACGCTCACCGCGGCGCTCAAGCCGCTCGAGCGGCGCGGCCTCGTCACGATCGTGCAGGATCCGGACGATCGGCGCAGCCGCCTGCTCGAACTGACGCCGGCCGGGCACGACCTGCTGGCCGAAGCGTTCCCGCTGTGGCGGCAGACGCATGCCGAGATCGAGCGGCCGTTCGCGCCCGGCGAAGTCGACCAGCTGCGCGGCCAGTTGCGCACGCTGTCGATCGATCCGGGTTCGCGCGGTTGAGCCGGCGCGTGGATCGCCGCGCGGCGCTCATGCCTACTTACTGCCACGCGCTGTCAGCAGACATTGCCGGCCCGCGTCGCACCGCCCGATTCGGTGGCAATATCGCTCGGCACGACAACCGATCCGGTATTCACGAGGAGACGAGCATGGGCAACAACGAGAAAGGCGCGACTTTCCGGTCGCTTCACCGCGCAGGCCAGCCGCTGGTGCTGTTCAACGTGTGGGACGCCGGCAGTGCGCGCACGGCGGCCGATGCCGGCGCCGTCGCGCTGGCCACCGGCAGTTGGTCGGTCGCGGCAGCCAACGGCTTCGTCGACGGCGAGCAGATGCCGCGCGCGCTGATGATGGACGTGCTGGAGCGGATCACGCGCGCGACGGCGCTACCCGTCACCGTCGACCTCGAAAGCGGCTACGGCGAGCGGCCGGAGGATGTCGCCGAAACGATCGCGCTCAGCATCCGGGCCGGCGCGATCGGCTGCAATCTCGAAGACAGTTTTCCGGCGACGGGCGAACTGCGCGACGCCGACGAAGCGGCGGCCCGTCTCGCGGCGGCCCGGCAGGCGGCCGATCGCGCGGGCGCCGACTACTTCATCAACGCGCGCACCGACGTGTTCTTCAAGGCGTCAGCCGATACGCACGACGAACGATTGCTCGACGCGACGCTGGCACGTGCGCGCGCTTATGCGGCGGCCGGCGCCGACGGCCTGTTCGTGCCGGGCCTGCGCGCGCCGGCGCTCATTCGCGCGCTGACGGCCGCGTCGCCGCTGCCGGTGAACGTGATGCGCGTGTCGGAAACGCCGACGCTCGCGGAGCTCGCCGATTACGGCGTGGCGCGCATCAGCCACGGGCCGTATCCGTATCTGCAGGCGATGAAGACGCTGGCGGCGCTGGTCAGGCAAGGCGGCTGACGGATCCGCGGGGGCGGCGCGGCACGCCCGCTCCCGCGCTTCGGTCGTCGCGCCGCTTGCTGCAGCCCGTGCATCGCGCATCGGCCGGCCATATGAGCGGCGACGGCACGCGGCCCGCTGGGCGCGCATGCCCCGGGGCGCGGTCGAACGCTCAGGATGCCTTGATGAAATCGATGAACGCGCGTAGCGCCGGCGGCACGAGACGCCGCCCGGGATAATACAGAAAGGGCCCCGAAAACGGCCGCCACCACGGTTCGAGCACGGGTTCGAGCGCGCCGCTATCGAGATGCGGACGCAGCCAGTCTTCGAACAGATGCACGATGCCCGTCCCGGCGATCGCCGCGTCGACCAGCAGCTCCGTCGCCCCGCCGATCTGGACCAGCAGCGGCCCGGCAGCCGGCTCGACCCGCACGACCTCGCCGTCGCGCTCGAACTCCCACGGCGGCATCGCGCCGCTCGCGAAGCGCCCGCGCAGGCACCGATGGCCGAGCAGGTCGCGCGGATGCCGCGGCCGGCCGTGCCGGTCGAGATAGCCGGGCGCCGCCGCGGTCGCGAACCGCTGGATGCGCGGGCCGATCGGCACCGCGATCATGTCCTGTTCGAGCCGTTCGTCGTAGCGGATGCCCGCGTCGCATCCGGCCGCGAGCACGTCGACGAAATTTTCGTCGGCAGTCACTTCCAGCCGGATGTCCGGATACGCATCGAGAAAGCGCGGCACGATCGCCGGCAACACGAGCCGCGACGCACTGACCGGCACGTTGAGTTTCAGCGTGCCGGCCGGTCGGCCGCGGAATTCATCGATACCGTCGAGCGCGGCCGCCACTTCGGTCAGTGCGGGCTCGAGACGCGCGAGCAGGCGCTCGCCGGCCTCGGTGGGCACGACGCTGCGCGTCGTGCGGTGCAGCAGCCGCACGCCGAGCCGCGCTTCCAGCCGGCGCACGGCCTCGCTCAGCCCCGACGCGCTGAGGCCCGTCATGCGTGCGGCGTCGCGGAATCCGCTCGCGCGTGCGACGGCCATGAATGCGTTCAGATCACCCAGATCGGTTTGCATTGTTCGCCTTTTCGTACAACCCGTGCGAATTATGCCCGCTTATCGCGCAGCCGACTCGTCCTTATGCTGAACGCATTCATCTCTTCGACAGGAGTAAGGTCATGCCCGATATTCGCCATACCGCCACCTTCAGGCTCGGCGATCGCGCCGTCAGACGAATCGGCTACGGCGCGATGCAGCTTGCGGGCCCCGGTGTATTCGGCCCGCCGAAAGATCGCGAAGCCGCGTTGAACGTGTTGCGCGAAGCCGTCGCATCCGGCGTCGACCATCTCGACACCAGCGACTTCTACGGCCCGCACGTGACGAACCGGCTGATTCGCGACGCGTTGCATCCGTATCGCGACGATCTCGTGATCGTCACCAAGATCGGCGCGCGCCGCGGCGACGACGCGTCGTGGCTGCCCGCCTTCGCGCCCGACGAACTCGAACGGGCCGTGCACGACAACCTGCGCAACCTGGGGCTCGACGTGCTCGACGTCGTCAACCTGCGCATCATGTTCGATACGCACGGGCCGGCCGAAGGATCGATCGAGGCGCCGCTGGCCACGCTCGCCGAGCTGCAGCGGCGCGGGCTCGTGCGGCACATCGGCCTGAGCAACGTCACGCCCGCGCAGGTCGCGCAAGGCCGGCGGATCTGCGACATCGTGTGCGTGCAAAACCACTACAACATCGCGCACCGCGGCGACGATGCGCTGATCGACACGCTCGCCCGCGACGGCATCGCCTACGTGCCGTACTTCCCGCTCGGCGGCTTCTCGCCGCTGCAGTCGTCGACGCTGTCCGGCGTGGCCGCGCGCATCGGCGCGACGCCGATGCAGGTCGCGCTTGCATGGCTGCTGCGCCGCGCGCCGAATCTCCTGCTGATTCCGGGCACGTCGTCGGTCGCGCATCTGCGCGAGAATCTCGCGGCAGCCGACCTCGATCTGCCGGCCGACGCGCTCGCGGAACTCGACCGCATCGCGGGCACCGACGCCGCGTGACGCGCGGATAATCCGCCTGGCAGCCCGTGCAACGCGGGCCGCCACGCCGGTCAGGACGCGGCCACGCCGACGCGCTTCGGCACGCCGGTGACGATCGTCGCGACCGCCACCGCCAGCACGATCGCCGCGCCGACGAACACACCCGCCGCGCCGTTCGCGTCGAACACGACGCCGCCGGCCGCGGCGCCCGTCGCGATCGCGAGCTGGATCGCCGCGACGATCAACCCGCCCGCGCTCTCGGCCTCGTCGGGCACGGTGCGCGTCACCCACGTCGACCACGCGACCGGCACGCCGCCGAACGCCATCCCCCACAACGCGACCAGCACCGCGTCGATCATCGGCGCACGGCCGAGCACGACGAGCGCGATGCCGAGCACGACCATCAACGCGGGCATGCCGATCAGCATCGGCCGCAACCGGTGTTCGAGCACGCGGCCCGCGAGCGACGTGCCGACGAAGTTCGCGATGCCGTAGCCGAGCAGGATCGCCGACAGCCCGTTCACGCCGACGCCCGCCACCTGTTCGAGGAATGGCCGCAGATACGTGAAGAACGCGAAATGGCCGGTGAACACGAGGATCGTCGCGAACATCCCGAGGCCGACGGTCGGCCGGCGCAGCACGTCGATCAGCGTGCGCAGCCGCGTCGTGCCGCTCGGCGGCATCGACGGCAGCGTGAGAAGCTGCGACACGAACGCGATGCCGCCGAGCAAGGCCGCGATCAGGAACACGTTGCGCCAGCCGATCAGGTGCCCGAAGTAGCTGCCCATCGGCGCGGACGCGATGGTCGCGACCGCCACGCCGCTGAAGATGATCGACAGCGCGCGCGGCACCATCGCCGTCGGCACGAGCCGCATCGCGGTGGCGGTGGCCATCGTCCAGAAACCGCCGAGCGCGATGCCGAGCACGACGCGGCCGAACAGCAGCACGCCCAGGTTCGGCGCGAACGCGACGGCGAGGTTCGACGCCACGAGCAGCACCGAAAACACGAGCAGCACGCGCCGCCGGTCGATCGTGCGCGTGAGCGCCGAGATCAGCAGGCTCGTGACGAGCGCGACCGTGGCGGTGGCCGTGACGGCCTGCCCGGCCACGCCTTCGGTCACGCCGAGGCTCTCGGCCATCGGCGTGAGCAGGCTCGCCGGCAGAAATTCGGCCGTGACGAGCCCGAACACGCCGAGCGCCATCGCGAATACCGCGCCCCAGGCCGGTTCGCGGGGGGCCGCCGTCGAGGCGGCCGAGGAGATTCCGGGATTCATGCGGGATTCCGTGTCGGTTAGGGAAAGTACTGATGAGGGCGTATCGTAAGGAACAGCGGCAGGACGGTCTATGACATACAATCCGTTCCTGTTGATCGATCGTCCGTATCTCACGATGTCCGAACCCCTTCTGCCGCCGATTCCCGATGCGCACGACCTCGTCAGCGAGTTGCTGCTGGGGATGCGCCTGAGCGGCGTCCAGTACCGCCGCATCCAGGTCGCGCGGCCGTTCGGGCTGAATTTCGGCCATGCGCCGGGCCGCGCGCAATTCCATTTCGTCGTGCGCGGGCCCGTGCTGCTGCGCGACGTGTCGGGCGAGACGATGCGGCTCGAGGCCGGCGACGCGATCCTGTTGCCGCACGGCGGCATGCATGCGCTGGTGTCCGATCCGGATGTGCCGTGCCGCGAGATCAACGGCTTCGAGGCCAGGAAGATCTGCGATACGGTCGCGTCGGTGGCGTCGGCCGGCATGTCGCCCCCGACCTGCGCGACGACGGAACCCGGCGCCGGCGATGCGCTGATCTTCAGCGCGTGCATGGAACTCGACCTCGGCGGCATGCAGCCGCTCGTCGGCACGATGCCCGCATTCATGCACGTGGGCACGCTGCTCGCGCGCTACCCGGAAATCCGGCCGATGCTCGACGCGATGGAGCGCGAGGCGTGCACGGCGCGCGCGGGCTTCGCGGGCATCCTCGCGCGGCTCGCGGACGTGGTCGCGGCGTTCATCGTGCGCGGCTGGGTCGAGTGCGGATGCGGCGATGCGACCGGCTGGGTGCAGGCGCTGCGCGAGCCGAAGCTCGGCCGCGCGATCGTCGCGCTGCATCGCGACCCGGGCCGCAACTGGAGCGTCGCGGAGCTCGCGACCGAAGCGGGCGTGTCGCGCTCGGTGTTCGCCGAGCGTTTTCTCGCGGCCACCGGGATGACGCCCGTGCGCTACCTGACCGAGCTGCGGATGCGGCTCGCCGCGCAATGGATCGCACGCGACCGCGAGACGATCGAAGCCGTCGCGTACCGGCTCGGCTACGGTTCGCTCGCCGCGTTCAGCCGTGCGTTCAAGCGCGTGGTCGGCAAGCCGCCGGGCGCCGTGCGCGCGGACGGCAACGTGCACGCCGAAGCGTAACGCGCCGACGCGCGGCGCCGGTGGTGGTGGCGGCCCGCGGGCGTCACTTCAACGCGTCGAGCCGGTCGACCAGCGCCGTCGCGCACCGCACCGCGAGCGCCGCGCACTGCTCCGCGTCGACTGCCGCGCCGGTCGCGACCGTGCCCTGCACGATCCTGCCCAACAATTCCTTCGAGAGTTCGGCGATCTCGTGATCCCGTTCCGTCATGATGTCCTCCTTCGCGTCGGCGATTCCGGTGATTCGCCCGTTCGGAGCGAATGCCGTGCCCGCGCCGCTCAACGCTGCTTCGCCCGCACGACGATCTGCGCCTGCGTGTCGCGCTCGATGCGCTCGAGCGACGCGCGCAGCGCCGTGAATTCGGCCGGCGTACAGACCTGCCGGCCGAAATCGGCGTTCATCCGCCGCGTGACCTGCACGACCCGCGCGGCCGCATCGAACACGTAATGCGACGTGAAGTCGACGAAGCGGTCGTGCACGGCCGTATCGGCCGGCAGGTCGGTCACGGCGACGCCCGCCGGCAGCGCGATCTGGCCGCTCTCGTCGAACGTGCCGCCGAGGCAACCCCACGGCTGCGTGCGCACGGGCTCGGCCAGCCACGTCTCGACCTGTGTCGCGATGCCGCCCGTGACGCTCGACAGCGCGGGCAACGCGGTCGTGCCGTCGGGCCACACGAAATGATCGAGCGTGCCGGTAATCATCACGTCGAACGGGCCTGTCGACCCGCGCCGGTCGCTGGTCGACAGTTGCGCGCGGCCGCGCAGGCCGCTTTGCCGCAGGCGCTCGTTCGCGAGTTGCGCGATGCGCTCGCGCGACGCGCGGCGAAACAGGTTGCGCTCGAGCTCGGCCGTCCAGCCGTCGTCCTCGACATAGGCCTGAACGCGCGCGGGGCCGGGCTGCGCGGCATCGATCGCGATCCGTGCGATGCGGCCGCGCGGCTGCGTGGCCGGCGTGCGCGACAGCACGCCCGTATCGACCAGCAGCGCGGGGCGGTCCATCACGATCGGCGGCAGGTAGCCGAACGCGATGCCGGCCGTCGTCGTATCCGCGTAGAGGCCGAGATCGGGCAGCCACGTGATCGCATGATTGATCGCGCCGGCGCCGTAGCCGGGCACCGACGGCAGCGTGTACACGGCGCCGAGATTGATCAGCACCGGTTCGCTGCGAATGCCGACCGCCGCGAGCAACGCGCCGAACAGCGCGACGTGATCCTTGCAGTCGCCGTAGCGGTTGCGCAGGATGTCGGCGACGCGATGCGGCGCGGCGGCCGTTTCGCCGAGAAACAGCCCGACGTAGCGCACGTTCGCCTGCACCCAGTCGTACAGGATGCGCGCCTTGTCGCGCGGAGCGACGGCATCCGCCGTGAGCGCACGCGCCAGTTGCACGACGGCCGGATCGTTCGCGCCCGGATCGACGGCCGCGTTGCGGTAGCGCGCGGCGAACGCCGCGTAGTCGGGCAGCGTCGACACGACGAGCCGGTCGCCGTAGGTCGGGTAGCCGACCGCGCCGCTCTCGATGCGATCGTACGCGCCGTGCCGGTAGTCGAATTCGTAGCGCGTGCGGCCGTTCGCCGTGACGGGCGGCAGCGCGACGTAGCCGCGCGCATCCGCGTACAGCGGCATGTCGGCCGGCACGTCGAAGATCAGCCGCTGGTTGTCGACCGGCTCGCGCGACGGCTCGACGGTGTAGCCGAAATAGCCGCGATTGACGGGCTTCGTGCGGGTCTTGCGGAACGCGACGCGCGTGCTCGACCCGGCTTCGACGCCGGGGAACACGACGGTGCGCAGCAGCCCGTCCTGGAACGTCGGCGCGCCGGCCGAGCGCGGCTCCTGCACGTCGCGGATGCCGTCCGCGCCGACCGGGTGCGCGACGCCGTCGCGGTCGATCGTCTCGGCCGCGAGCAACTCCACCTTTTCGAGATTCTTGTCGAACCACACGTAGCGCTGCGCGACCGCGTCGATGCCGTTCGCGTCATTCGCGCGCAGCGTCGAATCGTCGTGCTCGTCGAGCGAGCCGTCGCGCTGGATCACGAATTCGTGGACGTCGCTGACGAGCGTGACGGGCGCCGTATCGCCCGCGTCGCGAGCATCGCGCGTGTCGTGTGAGTCGCGCGTGTCGGCCGCGGCCGCCCCCGCGCCGAACGCCATGGCGCACGCGAGCAGGCAGCCGGTCCATCGGGAAGGAAAACGCACCACGTCGAAGCTCCCGCGCGTTCGTTGCCGGGCGTCAGCACCGCGCGCCGGCACGGCAGCCCGACCCGCATGACGCGCGCATGACGGCCGCCCGCGCCACCCTCACGCGTGGCCGTCGTGCGACCCAGTGTGGGCGACGTGCCGGCGAGCGTCAAGCCGCGCCATCGGGAAGCAGACATCATGCGGAGCAACACCGATTTCAAAATCGGCGACCTCGTGATTGCGTTCGCATGGCTGCGCGTGATCCCGTTCGGCCTCTTGCCGACGGCGCCGCATCTCGAACGGCGGCACCCGACACCGATCGGCGCCGCACGGTCATGCGCGCTGCGCGATCGCTCACGCCGATCGGCCCCACCCGCTACCGTCGATCGGCGTCCCGACGTCATATTCGGCGCGCAAGCGACCGGCGACGCCGGCCGCCTCGTCGCCGGCGCGCCGCTCCGCTCGCGCCGCCTTCCCCCGCCGACCTCGGCCCCTCATCCTCATCCGCCGCCCCCCGCCCCGTCGCGCGGACGCGATCCGCACCGGCGTCCCGCTCGTGCGTTGTTCCCCGCATTTCGACATTTGTGCGCGCGCAACAATGGCGATGCCTCGCGCCTGGCGCCCGGCGGGCAACCCGATTCCCGCAGGGCGCCGGGCGCGATGGTCTTCAAAAACCACATCTCACGAGGACATACCATGCAACTCCAATCCCATCCGGCGTGCCGCCCGTTTTACGAAGCCGGCGAACTCTCGCAACTGACGGCCTTCTACGAAGAAGGCCGGAACGTCATGTGGATGATGCTGCGATCGGAGCCGCGGCCGTGTTTCAACCAGCAACTCGTCACCGACATCATCCATCTCGCGCGCGTCGCGCGCGACTCGGGCCTCACGTTCGACTTCTGGGTGACGGGCTCGCTCGTCCCCGAGCTGTTCAACGTCGGCGGCGACCTGAGCTTCTTCGTCGACGCGATCCGCAGCGGCCGGCGCGATCAGCTGATGGCCTACGCGCGCTCGTGCATCGACGGCGTGTACGAGATCTACACCGGCTTCGGCACCGGCGCGATCTCGATCGCGATGGTCGAGGGCAGCGCGCTCGGCGGCGGCTTCGAGGCCGCGCTCGCGCATCACTACGTGCTCGCGCAGAAGGGCGTGAAACTCGGGTTCCCGGAGATCGCGTTCAACCTGTTCCCGGGCATGGGCGGCTATTCGCTCGTCGCGCGCAAGGCGAACCGCGGCCTCGCGGAATCGCTGATCGCGACCGGCGAGGCGCATGCGGCCGAGTGGTACGCAGACCAGGGGCTGATCGACGAAACGTTCGACGCCGGTGACGCGTATCTGGCGACGCGCACCTTCATCGACGTGACCAAGCCCAAGCTGAACGGCATCCGCGCGATGCTGCGCGCGCGCGAACGCGTATTCCAGTTGTCGCGCTCGGAGCTGATGGACATCACGGAAGCGTGGGTGCATGCGGCGTTCACGATCGAGCCGAAGGATCTCGCGTACATGGAACGCCTGGTGATGCTGCAGAACCGGCGCGTGTCGAAGCTGCGCACGGTGTAATGCGACGGCGCCGCCGGCCGTCGGCGGCGCCTTTTTCCGGAACGAAGCTCAGGCGATCAGCCTGAGCTTTCTCGTCTCCGCGAGCCACGCCTCGAACGCCTGCGCCGGCATCGGCCGCGCGTAGTAGTAGCCCTGCGCGTGATCGACGTCGAGTTGCTTGAGGAATTCGGCCTCCGCATGCGTTTCGACGCCTTCGGCGATCACCGCGAAATTCAGCGCCTTCGCGAGCGACACGACGGAGCGCACCAGCGCCTGCGAGCGCGGATTGCGGTCGATGGCCGTGATGAAGGTGCGGTCGAGCTTGATCGCGTCGAGCGGCAGGCGCGACAACTGCGACAGCGACGAATAGCCGGTGCCGAAATCGTCGAGGTGGATTTCCGCGCCGAGCTGGCGGAACTGCCGCATCAGCCCGATCGCCGCTTCTTCGTCCTCGATGAAGCTGCTCTCGGTGAGCTCGATGTCGACGAGGCTCGGCTTGAGCCCCGCGCCGTCGAGAATCGACGCGAACTGGTGCACGATGTTCATGTCCTGCAACTGCCGCGCGGACACGTTCACCGCGATCCGGATGCCGAGCCCCTTCGCCTTCCACGCGGCGGCCTGCGCGGCCGCGGTACGCATCACCCAGCGTCCGAGCGGCGCGATCAGCCCCGACTCTTCCGCGAAACGGATGAACTCGACCGGCGCGACGAGCCCGCGATCGGGCGACTGCCAGCGGATCAGCGCCTCGACGCCGTGCACGTCGCCCGTCGCGATGTCGACGACCGGCTGGTAGTGCAGCACGAACTGCTCTTCCTCGAGCGCCTTGCGCAGGTTCGTGTCGAGCCACATGTACTTCGCGACCTTCTGGTTCATCTCCAGCGAGAACACGCGGTACGTATGCTTGCCTTCTTCCTTCGCGACGTACATCGCGGTATCGGCGCTGCGGATCAGCGTCTCGAGCGAATCGCCGTGCTGCGGATACATCGCGATGCCGATCGAGCAGCTCGTGTAGACCTCCACCAGCCCGAGGTGGATCGGCGTGCGCAGCCGCTCGAGGATGATCTGCGCGGTCGCCTCGAGCAGCGGCCGCGTGCCGTGCTCGAACAGCACCAGGAACTCGTCGCCGCCGAGCCGCGCGAGCGTCGCGCCGGACGGCAGGCAGCCGCCGATGACCGCGGACACGTCCTGCAGCAGCCGGTCGCCGGTGATGTGCCCGTAGTGATCGTTGACGCGCTTGAAGTTGTCGAGATCGAGGAACAGGATGCCGACCTGGCCGCGCGTATTGGCGTCTTCCTCCGCGATCGCCGCGCGGATGCGCTCGCTGATCGCATGGCGGTTCGGCAGCCCGGTGAGCACGTCGGTGTTCGCGAGCTCGGTGAGCCGCTGCTGCGCGTTGCGCTCCTCGGTGATGTCGATGCCCGAGCAGATCAGGAACTGCTCGTCGACGCCGCTGCCGCTCTGCACGAACTTGTTGCGGAACTGGAACAGGCGCGGCCCGTTGACCGTGTTGATGTAGCGCTCGACCGCGAACGACTGGTTGCTCGCGAAGAAGCCCGTGATGTTGCTGCGCGACTGCGCGCCCTGCTCCGGGCTCATGAACAGCTCGAACGCGCTGCGGCCGATCACGTCGACCTCGCGCTTGCCGGTCACTTCCTCGCACAGGCGGTTGAAGCGCTGCACCATCCCGTTGCGGTCGAGGATCACGACGAGCGAATTCACCTCCGACACCACCTGCTCGGCGAACGCGAGCCCGTGCGACAGATCGCCGGCGACGGATTCGGTATCGGAATAGGCGGACGCCGTGCCGGCCCAGTCGACCGTGTTGACCTTCCTGCCGACGAGATGGAGGCTGACCGGACTGCCGTACAGCACGATGTCGAGCACGAGGTGCGACGTGACGCCGGTCAGCGCGCGGATGCGCGCGGCCTGCTCGGCCGTCAGCGCGACCGCGACGTTGGTCAGGCCGCGCACCGCGGCGAGTTCGAGCGCGTTGCTGTCGCTGCCGAGACGCCAGCAGGGGCTGCGCGTACCGACATGCGCCTCAAGCACCGCGCTATCGTTTTCGTCATCCATGGACACGCCCCGATCCAGAAAAAACGCACAGTGTAGACGGAGGCGAGCGGGCCGGCCGCCTTCCCGGGACGCGCGGTGCGCGGGCCGGCAGGGCGGACGTGATTGCCGTGACGGCGAGTCTCGTCCCGTACTTGTTTGCAGCTGATGCGACCGGCGTTCGCGCGTGATGCGCAGGTTCTGCCTTACGAATGAATGATGAGAGCCATCTTATCAAATGACGATGAGGATTGGCACTCACATTTAGAGCAGAGTGTCAAGGAATTGGGACTCGATTGGCAAGCCGGATTTTTCATGATTGGCAGCGTGCGAATGGGCGGGCGTCGCGGCGCGTGCCGGGCGCCGCGTGCCACGCCGCGCGGCCCGACAGGCGGGCGGTTGCGGCCGATCCGCGAATATCGGGCCAGATCTTTTGGCGACGCCGTGGCGGCTGGGTCGACCCGGATGCCGCGATCCCGTTTTTTGCTGTTTTTGATTCAATTTGTGCGCGAATGCGCGGTTTTATTCCACAGTTCGTTGCAATATCGTCCACCCGCCGCCGGAAACCCGGCGCGGGATGTTCGCGCCGGGTGCACAGCTCAGCCTGCCGCGCCGTAGCCGCCGCCGCCCGGCGTTTCCACGACGAACACGTCGCCCGGCGCCATCTGCGCGCGGCCGATGTGATCGAGCGTCTCGACGGTGCCGTCCGCCCGCTCGATCGTGTTGCGGCCGAGCGCGCCGGCCTCGCCGCCCGCCGCGCCGAACGGCGCGTGGATCCGGTTGTTCGACAGGATCGACGCCGTCATCGGCTCGAGGAAGCGAATCCGCCGCACCGCGCCGTCGCCGCCGCGCCAGCGCCCGCCGCCGCCCGAGCCGGCGCGGATACGGTGCGAATCGAGCCGCACCGGGTAACGCCATTCGAGCACCTCCGGATCGGTGAGCCGCGAGTTCGTCATGTGCGTCTGCACCGCGCCGACGCCCGCGAAGCCGTCGCCCGCGCCGCTGCCGCCCGCGATCGTCTCGTAGTACTGGTAGCGATCGTTACCGAATGTGAAGTTATTCATCGTCCCCTGGCTCGACGCGACGCAGCCGAGCGCGCCGTACAGCGCGTTGGTGATCGCCGACGACGTCTCGACGTTGCCCGACACGACGGCCGCCGGATACTCGGGGTTCAGCATCGAGCGGGCGGGCACGATCACGGTCAGCGGCTTCAGGCAGCCGGCGTTCAGCGGGATGTCGTCGCCCACCAGCGTGCGGAACACGTACAGCACGGCGGCCATGCAGACGGCCTTCGGCGCGTTGAAGTTGTTGTCGAGCTGCGCGGACGTGCCGGTGAAATCGATCTCCGCGCGCCGCGCCGCGCGATCGACGCGGATCGCGACGCGAATCTGGGCGCCGTTGTCGAGCGGGTAGCGGTACGCGCCGTCCTGCAGCGCGCCGATCACGCGCCGTACGGCTTCTTCCGCGTTGTCCTGCACGTGCCCCATGAACGCGAGCACGACGTCGCGGCCGAACTGCGCGACCATCCGGCGCAGCTCGTCGACGCCCTTCTGGTTCGCGGCAACCTGCGCGCGCAGGTCGGCCATGTTCTGCTCGACGTTGCGCGCCGGGTAGCGGCCCGACGCCAGCAGTGCGCGTGTCTCGGCATCGCGCAGTACGCCGGCCGACACGAGCTGCCAGTTGTCGATCAGCACGCCTTCCTCGTCGATATGGGTCGAATCGGGCGGCATCGAGCCCGGCGTCGTGCCGCCGATGTCCGCGTGGTGGCCGCGCGAGCCGACGTAGAACAGCGGCGCGTCCGAGCCGTCCGCGAACACCGGCGTGATGACCGTCACGTCCGGCAGGTGCGTGCCGCCGTGGTACGGGTCGTTCAGCATGAACACGTCGCCGTCGCGCATGCGGCCGCGGTTGCGCTCGATCACCGTGCGGATGCTCTCCCCCATCGAGCCGAGGTGCACGGGCATGTGCGGCGCGTTCGCGATCAGGTTGCCGTCGCCGTCGAAGATCGCGCACGAGAAGTCGAGCCGCTCCTTGATGTTTACCGAGTACGCGGTGTTCTGCAGCCGCAGCCCCATCTGCTCGGCGATCGACATGAACAGGTTGTTGAAGATCTCGAGCCGCACCGGGTCGGCGTCGGTGCCGAGCGAGCGGCGCGTCGGCAGCGGCGTCGTGCGCGTCAGCACGAGGTTGCCCTGCGCGGTCATCCCGGCGCGCCAGCCGGGCTCGACCACGGTCGTGCCGTTCTGCTCCGCGACGATCGCCGGGCCGTCGATCGCGTCGCCGGCGAGGAGCGTGTCGCGCACGTACAGCGCCGCGTCGTGCCACTGGCCGCCGGAATAAAAGCGCACGGCCGCGTGCGCTTGCGGCGCCGCGCCCGCCTCGCGCGGCGCGAGCGGCGCGATATCGACCGGTGCGTCCGAGCGGCCGATCGCCTCGACCGACGCAAGTTCGGCCACGAGCGGCGTGCCGGGCATCAGGAACGCGTAGCGCTGCCGGTACGCGGCCTCGAACGCCTGCTGCATCGCGGCGACGCTGCCGGCCGGTACGTCGAGCGCTGAATCGGTGCCCTGGTAGCGCAGGTGCACGCGCCGTTCGGTCGCGATCCGCTCCGGCGGCACGCCCTGTTCGAGCAGCGCGCCGACGGCCTCGTCGGCCAGCCGGTCGAGCGCGGCATTCAGCGCCGGCAGCGATTCGTCGGACAGCACGGCCTCGACCGCGCGCTCGCGCATGGCCGTCTGGTCGGCAAGCCCCATCCCGTACGCGGACAGCACGCCCGCGAGCGGATGCGCGAACACCTGCGTCATCCCGAGCGCATCCGCCACGCCGCACGCATGCTGGCCGCCCGCGCCGCCGAACGTCGTCAGCACGTAGCGCGATACGTCATGGCCGCGCTGCACGGAAATCTTCTTGATCGCGTTCGCCATGCTGCCGATCGCGATCTCCAGGAACCCTTCGGCAAGCGCCTCGGGCGTCTCTCGCCGCCCGGTCGCCGCATGGATCTCGTCGGCGAGCGCCGCGAACTTCGCGACCACGCCGTCGCGGTCGAGCGGCTGGTCCGCCTGCGGGCCGAACACGCGCGGGAAATGATCGGGCTGGATCTTGCCGAGCATCACGTTGCAGTCGGTCACCGTCAGCGGGCCGCCGCGCCGGTACGCGGCCGGCCCCGGGTTCGCGCCGGCCGATTCGGGCCCGACGCGCAGCCGCGCGCCGTCGAAGCCGAGCACGGAGCCGCCGCCCGCCGCGACGGTATGGATGCTCATCATCGGCGCGCGCATCCGCACGCCGGCCACCTGCGTCTCGAACACGCGCTCGAATTCGCCGTTGTAGTGCGACACGTCGGTCGACGTGCCGCCCATGTCGAAGCCGATCACCTGGTCGAAGCCGGCCGCGCGGGCCGCGCGCACCATCCCGACGATGCCGCCGGCCGGGCCCGACAGGATCGCGTCCTTGCCCTGGAACGCATCGGCGCGTGTCAGCCCGCCACTGCTCTGCATGAACTGCAGGTTCACGCCCGGCATCTCGTGCGCGACCTGCTCGACGTAGCGGCGCAGGATCGGCGACAGGTACGCGTCGACGACGGTCGTGTCGCCGCGCGACACCATCTTCATCAGCGGCGACACCTCGTGCGACACCGACACCTGCGTGAAGCCGATGCGGCGCGCGAGTTCGGCCAGCGCGCGTTCGTGCGCGATATGGCGGTAGCCGTGGATCAGCACGATCGCGAGCGCGCGCACGCCGCCGTCGAACACGCGGCGCAACGACGCTTCGGCACCCTGAACATCGAGCGGCACGACCACGTCGCCATGCGCGCCGACGCGCTCGTCGATCTCGACGACCGTCTCGTACAGCGCGTCGGGCAGCACGATGTCGAGATCGAACAGGCGCGGCCGGTTCTGGTACGCGATGCGCAGCACGTCGCGAAAGCCGCGCGTCGTCGCCAGCGCGGTACGCTCGCCCTTGCGTTCGAGCAGCGCGTTGGTCGCGACCGTCGTGCCCATCTTCACCATGTCGACGCGCTCGGGCGTGATCGGCTCGCCGGCCGCGAGGCCGAGCAGGTGGCGGATGCCGGCCACGGCCGCGTCGCGGTATTGCTCGGGGTTCTCCGACAGCAGCTTGTGCGTGACGAGCGTGCCGTCCGGCCGGCGCGCGACGATATCGGTGAACGTGCCGCCGCGGTCGATCCAGAATTGCCAGCGTGCGGCGTCGGAGGAAACGGGGGAAAGGTGTCGATCGGTCATGATGTCGGGTCGATGCGTCGTTGATTCGAGGGACGAGCGCCGCCGCACGGCGCGCGTCGCGCGCCGTGTCACGGTGTCGATGAAAGGGGAAGAAAAACGAACGGCCGGCCGCCGCCGTCGGTCAGGCGGCGTCGAGTTCGCGGCCGCGGGTCTCGGGCAGCGTCAGCGCGGCGACGATCACCACGCCGTAGGCGGCGACCGCGAAGATGCCGATGCTCGTGCCGAGCCCGTACTGCCTGGACAGCGCGCCGATCAGGAACGGGAACAGCGCACCGATCGCGCGGCCCACGTTGTAGCAGAAACCCTGGCCGGAGCCGCGCACGCGGGTCGGGAACAGCTCGGTGAGAAACGCGCCCATCCCCGAGAAGATGCCCGAGGCGAAGAAGCCGAGCGGGAAGCCGAGCCACAGCATCGACGCGTTGGTCAGGTTCAGCGACGTGTACGAGAACGCGATCACCATCGAGCCGACCGCGAACAGGATGAAGTTCGGCTTGCGGCCGAGGCGATCGGTCAGGTACGCGCTCGTCAGGTAGCCGACCCACGAGCCGAAGATGATCATCGCGAGATAGCCGCCGGTGCCCATCACGGTGAGATGCCGCTCGGTCTTCAGGAAGGTCGGCAGCCACGTCGTGATCGCGTAGTAGCCGCCCTGCGCGCCGGTCGTCAGGAGTGCCGCGCGCAGCGTCGTCGTGATCAGCTTCGGCGCGAAGATCTCGGTGAGGCGCGGCGCGTCGGCCACTTTCGCCTGCGCGGCCTTTTCCTTCTCGTAGACGTCGGGCTCCTTCACGTAGCGACGGATCGCGACGACCAGCAGCGCGGGCGCGAGCCCGACGAGGAACAGCGCGCGCCACGCCTGCTCGGCCGGCAGCACCGAGAACAGCAGCGCATACAGCAGCGCGCAGAGCCCCCAGCCGATCGCCCAGCCCGATTGCACGAGGCCCACGGCCCGGCCGCGGTCGCGCGCGCGAATCACCTCGCCGATCAGCACCGCGCCGGCCGTCCATTCGCCGCCGAAGCCGAAGCCCATCAGCGCCCGCGCCGCGACCAGCTGGTGGTAGTTCTGCGCGAGCCCGCACAGCGCGGTGAACACCGCGAACCACAGCACCGTGAGCTGCAGCGTGCGCACGCGGCCGATGCGGTCGGACAGGATGCCGGCGATCCAGCCGCCGAGCGCCGACGCGAGCAGCGTGACCGTGCCGATGAAGCCTGCGTCGGCGAGCGAGATGCCCCAGGTCGCGACGAGCGTCGGGATTACGAACGACAGCATCTGCGTGTCCATCCCGTCGAGCATGTAGCCGACCTTGCAGCTCCAGAATGCGCGGCGCTCGCGCGGCTGCGCATCCGCGTACCACGAGAACAGGCCGCTGCGCTCGCGGCTCGCGGGCTCGGCGGCGGGCGCCGCGAAGGTCTTGCTTTCCATGGTGGTGCTCCTGTCGTTGTGCGCCGTCAAAGGGCGTGGGGTGCGGTGTGTCGTATATGCGTGGCGTACCGGATGCCGGCCGGTCAGAACACGGCCAGCGACGCGTTCGGGATGTCGGTCATCAGCATGTGGCCGGGCGTATGCGCGATCGCGATCGGCAGCTTCGCGTCCATCAGCGCGGTTTGCGGCGTCACGCCGCACGCCCAGAACACCGGCAGTTCGCCGTCGCGAATCGTCACCGCGTCGCCGAATTCGGGCGCGTTCAGATCCTCGATGCCGAGTTCCCGCGGGTGGCCGATATGGATCGGCGCGCCGTGCACGCCGGGGAACCGGCTCGTGATCTGCACCGCGCGGATCGCGTCGGCGCCGCGCAGCGGCCGCATCGACACGACCAGCTGGCCGCCGAAGATGCCCGCGCGGCGGTTCGCGATCGACGTGCGGTACATCGGCACGTTGCGACCTTCTTCGACGTGGCGCAGCCCGATGCCTTCGCGGGCGAGCATGTCCTCGAACGAGAACGAGCAGCCGATCGCAAATACGACGAAATCGTCGCGCCACAGCGCTTCGAGCGACTCGACGCGCTCGGTCAGGCGCCCGTCCCTATATATGTTGTAGCTCGGCACGTCGGTGCGGATGTCGAGATCCTCGCCCAGCGCGTCGATCCGGAACGCACCCGGTTCGCCGACGCCCAGCAGCGGGCAGGCCTTCGGGTTGGCCTGGCAGAAGCGCAGGAAATCGTGCGCGTACGCATCGGGCAGGATCGCCAGGTTCGCCTGGGCAAACGGGCCGCAATGGCCGGCGGTCGGGCCGCGGAACGCGCCGCGGCGCACGGACTGGCGGAATTCGGAAGGCGTCATGAGAATCGGTCTCGGGTCGGGATGACGTGGCGATGACGGTGGTGTGTCATCGGATACGGCGAAGAATAGAAAGGAAAAAATTTTGTCGCCAACGAGTTTTTTTGCGCCCGCTGTATAGAATTTCTTAACGTATCCGCGGGTTTTCCCCGGTCCCGTTCATTTTTCGTCGGCGGCAAGCTGCGCATCCACTGCTCGCCCGTCCACCATGAACACGCGTTTTCTCGAAACCTTCGTCACGCTCGCGAAGCTGCGCAACTTCCGCACGACCGCGGCTGCGCTGCACGCGACGCCGGCCGCGATCTCGCAGCGCCTGAAGGCGCTCGAGGACGAACTGCACACGGTACTCGTCGATCGCGACAGCCGTGAATTCCGGCTCACGCCGAACGGCGAATACCTGCTCGGCTATGCGAAAGCCGTGGTCGAGGCGACGCAGGAGCTGCAGGCCGCCGCGTCCGGCGAGAGCGCCCTGCGCGGCAAGCTGCGGCTCGGCGTGATCGAGACCGTCGTGCACAGCTGGCTGCCGCACTACATGCGGCGGCTTGCGGCCGACTATCCGCAGCTCGAGATCGACCTGACCGTCGACGTCAGCGTCGTGCTGCAGCGCCGGCTGATGGCCGGCGAGCTCGACCTGATCATCCGCGTCGAGGGCAGCGACGAGGCGTCGGTCGTATGCGATGCGCTCGCGAACTACCCGGTGCGCTGGATCGCGCGCGCCGGGCTGCTGCCGAACACGCGCACGGGCCTCGCGCGGCAGGTGCTGCGCCAGCCGATCCTCACCTACGGGCGCGGCACCGCGCCCCATCGCGCGCTGGAAGACATCGTGCGCACGCTCGCGCACGCGCACGGCGTGCCGCTGTCGGAGACGCGCATCACCGGGTCGCCGTCGATCTCCGTGATCGTGCAACTGGTGCGCGACGGCTTCGGCGTCGCCGCGATTCCGGTGCTGTTCGTCGACGCGCTGATCGAAAGCGGCGAAGTCGTCGAGCTGCCGCTGCAGCCGTCGCCGCCGTCGATCGTCGTGTCGATGTCGCGGCGGGCCGACGCGCCGCGGTTCGTGCACGGCGCATCGATCGCCGCGCGCGCGGCATGTCACGAGTATTGCGAGAAGAGCACGCGGTTGCTGGTCGAAGCGCTTTGACCGTGACGCGCCGGATATCGCGTGTTCGACATCGCGGCGCGAATCGCCCACAATCGCGTTCGGCGCGTCGCCACATCGGCGCCGCGCGTCGTGAATGACGGCCCGGCCGTCCGGCATTCGTCGCTTCGCATGATCGTGCACCACGGGAAGGCAACATGCAGATTCGCTCCGCTTCGCCCCGCCTGACCCTCGCGCGCATCGTGATCGTCGCGCTGTATGTCGCGTCGCTGCTGCTGCCCGTCGCGGCCGAACCGCCGAATGCGGCCGGCGCGGTGAGCTGGTGGCACGGCTACACCGTGCTCGCGCTCGGGCCGCTCGCGATCCTCGACCTGCAATTCGCATGGCTCGGCAACCCGCTGCTCGTCGTCGCGCTACTCAGGCCGAGCCGTACCGTGTCGGCGCTGCTGGCCGTGGTCGTGGTCTTTGCGCTCGGGTGGCATACGATCCCGACCGACGCGAACTACGAAACGATCCGTACGTTCGGGGCCGGATACTACTTGTGGATTGCAGCGATCGCGGGCGCCGCCGCGCTACCGTGGATCGACGGGCGGGGGGCGCAGGAGGGCGGTGCGCCGGGCCTTGCCGCCGGCGCCGCGGATGCGGCCGTGCCGACGGGCACCGGCCGCCGCACCGCGGCCCGGCCGAATGCCCGGCCGCGCGGCTGGACCGTGACGGCAACCGATACGCGCATCGAGTCGACCGACCGGACCGGAGCGACGCGTGGCATCGCGCTGTCCGACCTCGGCGCGATCCTGATCGAAACCAACGACCAGGGGCCGTTCGCGTCGGATGTCTGGTGGGTCCTGTTCGATACGAGCAGGCAATTCGCGTGCGCATTCCCGCAGGATGCGGAGGGCGCGAAGGCGGCGGTCGACCGGCTGCTCGACCTGCCCGGCATCGATCACCGCAAGGTCATCGACGCGCAGACGTCGATCCAGAACGCGACGTTCCCGATCTGGGAGCGCCCGGCGCGCGAACCGGCCACGCCGGGAGACACCGGCGCGACCGCCTGACCGGCAGCCGTTACGCGGAGGGCCCCGCATGCGGCGGCGTCAGCTTGCCGTCGCCGTACTCGCGAAGCACCTGCGAAATCACGACGCGATACCCGTCCAGCCAGCGCGCGTGCTTCGCCTTGGCTTCGAGATGCGCGGGATGCTGCATCAATTGCCGCAGCGCCGCCTCGGATTCCCAGTAGTAGACGTTCTGGATCAGGCCAGTTTCCGCGTTCTCCCACGTTTCCTCGCCGAGATAGCCGGGCGTCGCACGCGCCACGTCGGCGATCTGCCGGTCGAGCCGGTGGAATTCGTCGTCGTACTGCCCGGCACGGAAAATGAAGGTCGACGCGTACATGTCCGCTCGCTCTGCAACGATTGAAAGAGCGCAAGTGTAAGGCACGCGCGGCGTACCGCGATCGTCAGGCGGCGAGCGAATCGGTGTCGACGCGATCGTCGAGCCACGCGTCGATGCGCGGCGCGTCCTCATGCGTTGCGGCTGCCGGAGCCGGCATGGCCGCAAGCGCGCGTCGCGCCCGTTCCAGCGCCTGCGCGAAGCCGCGCAATTCGCTCGTCGCCGGCCGGTCGTCGGCTCGTCGGCGCGCGAGCGCCGCTTCGATGCGGGTGCCGATCAATGCGAGTTGAGCATCGATCAAGTCGATGCACAGTGCGCGACAACGTGCGGAAACCGGTGCGACGGCCAGCAACACCGGCACGATCGACACGGTCAGGTAGCCGCCGGGCGCAAGCCGCGACAGCGCATGACGCACGTCGTGCCCGCCGTCGGTCAACGATGCGAACACGGCGTCGCGCCACACCGCACGCTCGAACACGAGCGCATCGCGATGCGCGTCGAGCGCCGCACGATCCGCGACCTGCCCGGCCGTCACCAGCGGAATCGGAAACGCCCGCTCGCGGGCGGATTGCCCGCTTCCCGCCTCGACGATGCAGTTCGCGCCCAGCCACGCCGCATCGTCGCGCCGTGCCACGAGCACGCGCGACTGCAACCGGTCGGGCAGCATCGGATCGAGCGGCACCGCGCGGCAGATCGACGGCTTGTTCGCGTGCACGCCGCAACGGCCGTCGTCGGCGAGCGCCGCGCAGCGGCCCAGCGACGGATAGTCGTAGCCTTGCAGCGTCAGTGCGAGCCATTCGCCATGCACGCCGCCGCGGTGGAACAACCGGTCGGCCAGCGCATCGGCGGCCGCGACGTCGGCCGCATCGAGCGCATGCTCGCGCCCGCCAGCCTGCCAGCGTTCGCCGATCCGCCGCTTCGGCACGCGGCGAATCGTCAACGCGCCGACGAAGCGATGCCGATGCCGGAACAGCTCGCGCAACGACAACGTGGGCGCGCTGTTGCAGCAGCGTCCGCACGCGTTGCACGCGAGCAGCCAGGTGTCTACCACGGCCGCCGCACCGAATCCTGGTAGCGCGTGAGGATGAAGCGCGCGACGTCGTCCGAGTGATACGCGGCGACGAGCTGCGCGACCCACGGCTTCGCGCGATCGGCGTCGCGCACCGTCAGCACGTTCGCATACGGCGAGCGGGCGTCCTCGAGGCTGATGCTGTCGCGCGCCGGCTGCAGCCCGAAGCGGGCCGCGTCGTCGCTGTCGATCGCGACGAACGCGGCCGTGTCGAGCGCCGCGTAAAGCCGGTCGCGGCGCAGCGCGACGAATTTGAGCCCGAGCCGGTTGCCCGTCACGTCGCGCAACGTCGCATGCAGGCCGGCTTTTTCGCGCAGCGTCACCAGCGTGTCGTTCTGCAGCAGCACGAGCGCGCGCGCCAACCCGCGCGGATCGGCGGGAAGCGCGACCGTCGCGCCGGGTTGCAGTTCGTTCAGGCGCTTCAGCTTGCGCGAATAGAACGCCATCGGCAGCGTGACCGTCGGCGCGACTTCGGTCAGCGCATAGCGCTTGCGCGCACGCGTCGCGGCAAGCTGTTGCGCATCCTCGAAGCTGGCCGCGTCGATGCGCCCGTCGGCCAGCGCCGTGTCGATGCGCGACGCATCGTCGAATTCGACGACGTCGACGCTCAACCCACGCGCGGCCGCCACCCGCTTCACTTCGTCGAGAATCTGCGCATGCACGCCGCGCGTGACGCCCACGCGCACGGCCGGAGCGGCGGCTTCGGCGGCTATCGCCGCGCCGTGATGCACGACGCCACATGCGGCCAGCAGCCAGGCCGCCACCCAACGCCCGATGCGCGTCGTCATGACGCGTCCCTCAGGATCGTGCGGAAGCCGATATGCGACGCGCCGAGATCGGCTTCCTGCTGTTCGCGCGACGATGCGCGATAGCGCACGCAGTAATCGCGCGAGCACAGGAACGAGCCGCCCTTGATGACCATCGGCGTATCGTGCCGGTGCGTCGGCGGGGCGACGGCTGCCGTGTCGCCGTTCGTGTGCGACTGATGCGGGCCCGTGTACGCGTCCTTCGTCCATTCCCATGCGTTGCCGATCATGTCGTAAAGACGAAAGCCGTTCGCCGCATAGCAGCCGACCGGCGCCAGCCCCGCATGGCCGTCCTCGGCCGAGTCGAGCACCGGAAACGCGCCCTGCCAGTAGTTCGCGGCCGGCTTGCCGTGCGCATCGCGCGGCGCCGCATCGAGCGATGCGTCGTCGCGGCCGGCCTTGCCCGCGTATTCCCATTCGGCCTCGGTCGGCAGGTCGCGGCCGAGCCAGTGCGCATACGCGAGCGCATCGCGCTGCGTGACGAGCGTCACCGGCAGGTTGCCGAGCCCGTCCACGTTGCTGCCGGGCCCGCGCGGATGCCGCCACGACGCGCCCTTCACCCACGACCACCACGCGAGGTCGCGCGCATTCAACTCGTCGCGCGTCGGCACATGGAACACCGCCGCGCCGCCCTGCTGCTCGGCCTCGGTCACGTAACCGGTCGCCTGCACGAATGCCGCGAACTGCGCGATCGTCACGTCGGTCTGGTCGATCCAGAAGCCGCCGACACGCGCGCGCCCGTCGCCCGCCGGACGCTCGTCCGCATAGCCGCGCGTGCTGCCGAACACGAACGCGCCGCCGCGCAGATGCACCATTCCGGCCTTCGGATCGTCGCGCCACTTCGCGGGCAGCCCCGAATAGCGTTCGCACGCGCGCTCTGAACCGAGCGGCGCGAGCGCGCGGCCGCGATTCAGATCGTCGAACGCGTCGCCTGCCGGCGCCGCCGGATTCGCATAGCCCGCCGCGAACGCGGCGGCGAACAGCGTGGCGGCCAGCGCCGCGCCGATCGTCCAGAAACGCAACCGCATCGTGTCGCCCCGCGATCAGTAATAGCCGCGCGGACGCAGCGGCTCGACGCCGCCGACGTTGCTCATGTAGGCCTTCCACTGGTCGACGAGCGTGCCGATCACCGACGGGTTCTGCGCGGACACGTCGGTCGTCTCGCCGCGATCCGACGCGAGGTCGTACAGTTGCCAGTGACCGTCGAGCGGCCCGAGCGGCGGCTCGGTCCACAGCGCCTTCCAGCGGCCGTCGGCGCTGCGCAGGTACGCGCGGCCGTACGCTTCGTCGCCGAACGGCGTCGTGTGCACCTCGCCCGTTGCCGAGCCGGTCAGCACCGGCAGCAGCGACTGGCCGGTGACCGGATACACGTAGCGGTTGTTGTAAACGACCTTGCCCTTGTTCTGGTCGACGCCCGTCAGCGTGTTGACGAGCGGCGGCGCCGGCTGCGACGGCGGCGTGACGCCCGCGACCGCGAGGAACGTCGCCGTGTTGTCGGTCACGTGCGTGAACGCGCGCAGCGTCGGCAACGGCTGCGACTGGCCCGGCAGGTGCACGATCGTCGGCGTCGATACGCCGCCTTCGCCCGAATAGCCCTTCGTGAGCCGGAACGGCGCCGCGCTCACTTCGGCCCAGCGCAGCCCGTACTGCAGACGCTGCGCATTCTGCTTGCCGTTGTCGGTGCCGAGCGCCGAATAGGCCGGCTCCTGCGCGTTCGCGGTATCGGTTGCGGTCGGGTCCGCGCCGGAATCGATCGGCCAGCCTTCCGCGCCGTTGTCCGACTGGAACATGATGAACGTGTTGTCGTATTCTCCGATGTCCTTCAGATGCTGGATCAGGAGTCCGATGTTGTAGTCGAGGTTCTCGACCATCCCCGCGTAGATCTCCATGTAGCGCGCCTGCGCCTTCCGCTCGGCCGGCGACAGGCTCGACCACAGCTTGTCGACCTTGCCGGTGCCGTAGTCGCTGTAGCCGTCCGCGGCCGAATGTACCGCGCTGATGTACTTCGCGTTCGCGGTGCCGTTGTTCGCGGTCGCGGGCGATGCCGTCGTCGCCTCGGGCAGCCCGTCGAACGGCTTGAAATCGGCCGGAATCAGGCCGAGCGCCTTCTGTCGCGCGATCCGCGCGTTGCGGATCGCATCGTAGCCGGCGTCGTACACGCCCGCGTATTTGTGCAGCCACGGATCGGGCACCTGCAGCGGCCAGTGCGGCGACGTATAGGCCGCGTACGCGAAGAACGGCTTGCCGTCCTGCCTGTTCGCATCGATGTACGAGATCAGCTTCTGCGTATAGAAATCGGTCGAATAGAACACGGCCGGGCTGCCGCCCGCGCCGCCCGGCTGCCCGGGCTGGCCCGGCTGCACATAGCGGCCGTCTTCCGTGTAGTTCGACGAGCCGGCCGGCTCGTGCGCGAAGTGGTTCGTCGCCGCGCCGCCGAGCAGCACGTAGCTGCGCTCGAAGCCCCACTGGTCGGGCGTCTGCCCGCTGCCCGTCGCACTGCCGACGATTCCCGAGCCGATGTGCCACTTGCCCGCGATATAGGTGTGATAGCCGGCGTCCTTCAGCAATTGCGCGAACGACAGCGAGCGATCGTTCAGGTAGCCCTCGTAGCCGGGCAGGCCGCGCCGCTCGTCGGTCGGCACGCCCATCGTGCCTTCGCCGACGAGATGGTGATCGGTGCCCGACACCAGCATCGCGCGCGTGATCGCGCAGACGGTGCCCGTGTGATGGTTCGACAGGATGCGGCCCGATGCGACGAGTGCGTCGAGGTTCGGCGTATTGATCTCGCCGCCGAATGCGTGGATGTCTGAATAGCCGAGATCGTCGGCCATGATGTACAGGATGTTCGGGCGCTTGGCCGACGGCGTCGCGCTGGCCTGCGGCGGCGGATTGCTGTCGACGCCGCCGCACGACGCGAGCGACACCGCGCCGGCAATCGCGGCGCAGACGACACGGAAACGAACGGCATGCAACGGCGACGCGGACTTTTTCATTTTTGTTGACGCTCGAGCTACGGGAGCGGCGATCTTAGCGTTGCTCGCGCGGCGCCCAAAGTCGGATTCGTCACATGCTAACGGGGTGCGGGAATATGTAAGGTGGCCAGTATTCCGCCACTCGCACGACGATCGATTCGCCGCGTCAGGTTGAATCACGTCGCATCAGCTTCGGGCGAATCGTGATTGCGGCGGACGTTTGTCCGGCACCGCGCCTTTTACGGGGACGTCCGCGCTTCTTCTCGTCGTAGACCATCACGACGGCATGATGCAGGCGCCCCACCCCAATTCTCAGTCGGTGTCCGGGCGCTGAACGGGGGACCAGTCGATGGAACCTGACTCTGCGAACTTGAGCCGTTCGCGCAATTCCGGATGTACACCCGCCTGCATCAGCAGCGCCATGCCGCCCAATCGCCGCGCGTCCTCATCGGTAATCGGGCACCCGTCGTTCGGTTCGGCATGCGGCGGAATCGTGACGGCGACACCTGCATTCATTTCGCGGTCAAGAACGGCCTGCACGTCGCGGCGAAACACCGTGCACAGCGTAACCTGTTCCGTCTCCTCGTCGTAAAACACGATGGTGGCGCGTCTCGGTTTGCTCATGTCACATTCCTCTACAAGTCTGGAATTTTTCGAAAGCACGTTGCCTGCACAGTGCGTAGGTCCTGGGGTCTTTATACATCGCGCCAGCGGCCGCACACATTTCCATGTCGATTTCGTATCGTGCGAAACACTGTTCCTCTTGAAACGCGTCGACAGCCGCCATGGTCATGGCGTCGCCCCACGGTGAGTCGTCGAGCGAGAACGGTGTCGCGTCGCTGAGCAGCGCGCTATCAACCCGTACGGACGAGAGGTCGGCAGGTCCCCTGCCTGTGCCAGCTATGATGCTCTCCAGGTATCGTATCAACTCATCAGCCGATACATCGCTCGGCCGTGCCCAGCTCGGGATTGGCTTGTCCGCAGACCGCGATGCCATTGGTGCCACTCTATCGAACCGGTTCCCACGAGGGAAAGGGGGCGTGGACCGCTGACCACCAGAAGCGCCGCCATTCACCGCCACGCGCTCGATCTCGACGGCGACCCGCCCATCTTCGATGGCAGACCTGAGCACGTCGAGCGGTGCACCACGAACGGCACCAAGGCCCAACTGCCGCACGTACATCACCGCATTCGTCGTCAGGCCTGCATACTTCGGCCAGTGAAGCATCAGTTCGGAGATCGCGGCGCGCTGACCGGCCAACAACGTCCCACGTCCCGCGCGCGTCAGCGTCGCGCGCTTTCCCGAACCCAATTCGATTGCGATTGAAGCCATTCGAAACCCCGGCGTTACCGTCGGGAGAATCTACTTTTCGCAACACGACGTCACAAGCTCGCGGTTTTCATGGAACACGCAAAACGCCGCGCTCGGCGGGACTGACGGCTCGCATTGTTTCCCCGAGACATGCCGCCGAGGCGCTGCGGCTCGCTGTTTGGCGCCAGCAGACGCCCGCATTCCGGATGTGTGCACGTATGTGCGCCCTGCGTCGGAAACCTTTAAATTCTGTTACCTGCCCCAGGTAGTCCCTGTAGTTCGCTCAATACCGCATCACCCGATATAGACCGGCGGCCGCGAGCGCCATGCCCCAGCACGCGAGCCCGCCGCTCTTCTCGCCGAGCACGACGAGCGCGATCAACGCGGTGGCGCGCGGTATCGGGAAAAACAGCGCCGACACACACGACGTGTCGCCGTAGCGCACCAACGCGCTCCATACGCTTGCCATCCTTGGCGCGAAAACGTTAGAAAAAGTCTCATGACGGCCAACAAGATCTGCAAAACTACACCGATCGTGGCAATAGCGAAGGTTACCGCGACCGGTCGGCATGCCAGCATCAGCGCTACCCGGCACGATGGGCGGGATATCACCGGCGCAATCACCCGATCTAAACTCGATCGATCTGCTCGACAACCTGCTAGAGTTGCCGGTCAATCTGGAGAAAGGGATATGCAAGAATTGCACGACTTATCCCGAGAAAGTCCAGCTGTCGAAATGTCCGAGTTTTTCCGCAGCCTTCCATGCAAACATGACCGCGTTGCACATGCCCGCTCCAACCACGCTGTTCGCAACGCTACAAACGTCCATCGTCAGCGTTGCCGCGATGATGGATGTCTTGAAAACATTAGGTGCGGATGCAACGGTCGGTGAACTGATTGGCGCCACGACGAAGTTGGAAGGCGTCACCATCGGCAGTTCGATTCTTGCCAGCATCTACCTGGGCGCAGTCATTGGCAGCTTGATGGTCGCAACCGATGCGTCATTGGCATGCGGAGTCGGCAAGCGAGGAATCAATATGTCTTTGGCGGTCGCTCGATGGGGCACACGTTACGGACTCGCGATTCACCCATGGGTCATGGCTCAAATTCTGCGCCATCCCGAAGTGCTTGCACCAGGCTCGCACAGCTATCTCGGCCTGAAGGCGAGCACTGCGATCCGGGGTGCGCAATGAAGTGGCTTGCAGACCGATTGCTTCTCATCGTCACGGCACTGATCGCCACGGCCGTAGGCTGGGCGATCATCAGCGTGACAGGCGAATGGTTTCCGATCCTGATGACGGTGACCGCGTTCGCTTCACTGTGGATCGAAAACTCGCGGCTGCGCAAGCTGCTCGAACAAAACGGCATCGATCCGCGACGACGCAAGCGCTAATCGCCCGAAAAAAGCGGCTTGCCAGCTTTTCCCCACTCGGTTCTGCCGTCTATGCGAGACGCGCGCGAGCGCGATGCGCATCCAACCAGATTACTGCGTCGTCATCGGAGAATCGGCCGCCGTCATGCGCGCTCCCCATTCGCGTCGTCCGACGCCAGCATCCGCGGAATCTCGTCGACCAGCGCATCGACGACCACCCGCACCTTCGACGGCACGTGGCGCGCAGCCGGCCGCACCGCGAACACCTCGGCGCCCGACACGCTGTCGCTGTCCATCACGAGCGCGAGACGGCCGTCGCGCACGTACGGCGCCATCAGCCAGCACGGCAGCCACGCGAGGCCCGCACCGGCGGCGGCCGCGTCTGCGATCGCCTGCAGGTCGTCTAACCGCAGGCGGCCGGCCGCGCGATGGTCGTGCACCGCGCCGTCCGCGCCGATGATCCGCCACGGCGCCGGCTGTCCGCCGCGCGAATACGCGATGCCGACGTGCGACGCGAGTTCGGTGAGCCCCGCTGGCCGGCCGTGACGCGCGAGATACGCGGGCGATGCGCAGATGCCCATGCGCTGCACGCCGAGCTTGCGGCCGACCAGCGCGCTCGTATCGGCCAGTTCGCCGATGCGCACCGCCAGGTCGAAACCGTCGTTGACGAGGTCGGCCACGCGATCGCTGAACGACACGTCGATTTCGAGCCGCGGATGACGCTCGACGAGGCGCCGCACGACGGGCGCCACGCATTGCCGCCCGAACAGCACGGGCACGCTGATGCGCACGCGCCCGACCGGCTCGCGGCGGCCCGCGTCGAGCGCGGCCTCCGTCTCGCCGAGTTCGGCGAGCAGCCGCCGGCACTGCTCGTAATAGACGTGCCCTTCGTCGGTCAGGCCGAGCTGGCGCGTCGTACGCTGCAGCAGCCTCGCGCCGAGACGCTGTTCGAGCCGCGCGACGATCTTCGCGACCGCCGAGCGCGTCATGCCGAGGCGCAGCGCCGCCGCCGCGAAGCTGCCCGATTCCACCACGTCGACGAATTCGGCGACGCCTCTGAGCCGTTCGTCCATGTCGTTCCGCTCCGATGAAATGGGATGACAGGGTTGTTTCCGCACCGGCGACAATCGTTGGCCGAATTCTCGCCAATGCGTCCCCGGGCGCGACACTATGATAGTCCCGACTATCTCGAAAAGGAGCCGACATGCATGCATGGCAAATCAAACCGGGCGACGGCATTGCCGGGCTCGGTCGCGTCGATGCGACGGAACATCCGGTCGGGCCGACCGACGTCGTCGTGAAGATCCACTCGGCCGCGCTGAATTATCGCGACCTGATGTTCGCGCGCGGCGACTATCTCGGCATCGGAAAGGACGCGCTGATCCCGGTCGCCGACGGCGCCGGCGAAGTCGTCGAGACCGGCCGCGACGTCACGCGCTTCAAGCCGGGCGACCGCGTGATCAATACCTATTTCCCGCGCTGGATCGACGGGCCGCCGACGCCGTACAAAGTATCGGGCTCGCCCGGCGCGCAATTCGACGGCGTGCTGGCCGAACGGTTCGTCGCCGACGAAACGGCGCTGGTCGCGATTCCCGCGCATCTCGACTACGACAAGGCGGCGACGTTGTCGTGTGCGGGCGTCACCGCGTGGAACGCGCTGTTCGTCGACGGCGGGCTGGCACCGGGCGCGACCGTCGTGCTGCTCGGCACCGGCGGCGTGTCGATCATCGCGCTGCAGCTCGCGCAGGCGGCCGGGCTGCGCACGATCGTGACCTCGTCGAGCGACGCGAAGCTCGAACACGCCCGCGCACTCGGTGCGAACGCAACGATCAACTATCGCGCGAAACCCGAATGGCAAAACGAAGTGCTGCGGCTCACCGGCGGCGCCGGCGCGGATCTGGTCGTCGAAGTCGGCGGCCGCGACACGCTACCGCGCTCGGTCGCCGCAACGAAGCTGGGCGGCCTCGTATCGGTGATCGGCGGACTCAGCAGCTTCGGCGGCCCGGAACTCGCTCTATTGCCGCTGATCGGCGGCTTCCGGCGGCTGCACGGCTTCATGGTCGGCAGCCGCACGATGCTCGACGACGTCGTGCGGCTCGTCGACGCGAAACGGATCGAGCCGGTGGTCGATCGCGTGTTCGGCTTCGACGAAGCGCCGCAGGCGTATGCGTACCTGGAGTCGGGGCAGCACTTCGGCAAGGTCGTGATTCGCGTCGCTCAATGAGCGACGCGAGATGCACGGGCGGCGAGCGACGGACGGCCTCGTGCCGCGCTCGCCGCTTCCCGGATCACCTCGTCAGAACTTGTGACGAATCCCGGCATGCACCATCAATTGCTTCGACGTCGACGACAGATCCGCCGCACCGGGAATGTAAGCCTGGTCGAGCGACGAGCCGGTCGCGTCGCCCGCCACGCGCTGGTATGCGCCCATCAGGTACACGTCCGTGCGCTTCGACAGGTTGTAGTCCGCCATCAGCCCGATCGAATGGATCTTCGGTTTCGCGGAGCCCGTCGTCGCGTCATAGCGCACTGTCGTGTACACGTACTGCGCACCGACGAACAGCGCCGGCGTGAACTGATACTTGCCGTTCACTTCGAAGTTCTGGTACTTGATCGACGTGACCGTGCCGCCCGCGAGCGGGCCCGTCACCGGCTCGATCGTTTCGTCGCCGAACAGGTAGCCGACGTTCGCGCCCGGCCGCGTGACGTTGCTGTTCGTGTAAGCGAAGCCGACCGTCGCGGGCCCCGCCGTGTAGTTGATGCCCGCGCCGAAGATCCGCAACCGCGCCGACGCGAAATTGGCATCGGCGCCGACCGACCCCGAACCGGCGATCGCACCGCCCGACGTCGCACCCGGGTTGTCCGCGTTGAGAAACGCCGCGCCGACGAGCAGGCCGCCGTGCTCGTACTGCGCGCCGACGCTCCATTGCCGGTTGTTCGCGAAGCCCGCGTCGTTGCTGAAGCTGTACGTGCCGCCGAACGAAAAGCCGGAAAAATCCGGGCTCGCGTACTTGACCGTGTTGTTCACGCGAAACGTGTTGCCGGTATTGTCGTTGTCGAACGGATGCGCGAACGGATAGACGCCCCAACTGCCGTTCGCGGTGGTCGGCGCGAGATAGTCGACGAGCGCGTCGTACTGCCGGCCGAGCGTCAGCGTGCCGAACCGTGCGCTGCCGAGCCCGACGTACGCCTGCCGCCCGAACATGCGACCGCCCTGCGCGAGGGTGCCGCTGTTGACGTTGAAACCGTTCTCGATCTGGAACAGCGCGCTGTAGCCGCCGCCGAGGTCCTCGGTGCCCTTCAGCCCCCAGCGGCTACCCTGTGCGAAGCCGCTCGCCATCTGCCACGCGCCGTGCCCGCCGACGTTGTTCGTATAGTCGATACCCGCATCGACGAGGCCGTAAAGCGTGACGCTGCCTTGCGCGAACGCAGGCGCCGCGCACAGCGCCGGAATCGCGACGAAAACGAATCTCCATTTCATTATATGTAATCCTTATCGATATGATTTATCGTGGCGAGCCGGCGGTTCATGGTCCGCCGCTCGCACAGGTGCGATGCTGCTTCCGTTTCCGGTGCGCGGCTCGCCGTGCACCATCCCCTCGTGCCGGTCCCGCGCGCTACTTCGCGCCGTAGATGTCGAAGTCGAAGTACTTCCGGTTGATCCGTTGGTACGTGCCGTTCGCGAGAATCGTCGCGAGCGCGCGGTTGAATGCCTCGCGCAGGTCATTGTCCTGCTTGCGCAGCCCGAGTCCGTCGCCCTGCCCGAAGTACTTCACGTCGTCGATCGCCTGGCCGACGAACGCGAAATCCTTCCCCTGCGGCTTCTTCAGGAAACCGTCGCTGGCCGCGATCGCCGCCTGGAATGCCGCGTCGAGCCGGCCCGTCACGAGATCGGCGTAGACCTGGTCCTGGTTCTGATACGACACGATCTGCACGCCGGCCGGCTGCCAGTTCGCAATCGCGTAATCGGCCTGCGCGGAACCCTGCTCGACACCTACCCGCTTGCCCTTCAGCGCAGCGGCCGTCGGCAGCAGCGGCGAACCCTTGCGCGCGATCAGCCGCGCGGGCGCGTTCGAGATCCGGTTCGTGAACGCGATCTGCTGCATCCGCTTCGGCGTGATCGTCATCGACGATGCGATCACGTCGAACTTGCGGGCGAGCAGCCCGGGGATCATCCCGTCGAAGCTCGACTCGACCCACACGCAGCGCGCACGCAACTCCGCGCACAACGCGTTCGTGATGTCGATCCCGAAGCCCGTCAGCGCGCCGTCGGGCAGCTTGTATTCGAGCGGCGGATAAGTCGGATCGACCGCGAGACGAATCTCCTTGCCCGCCCAGTCGCCCGCCTGCGCCGTTCCTGCCGCCAGCGCCACCGCGAGCGCCGCCATCCATGTCTTCATTGCCAGTCTCCTTGCGTGTGTGAATCGTCGATCGAAAGCGTGCGGGCGCCTCAGGCGAGGTAGCGCTCCGCCAGCGCAATCCAGTAGCTCGCGCCGATGGCGACGCATGCGTCGTTGAAGTCGTAACCCGGGTGATGCAGCCCGCAACCGCCGACACCGTCGCCGTTGCCGATCGACAGGTAGCTGCCGGGGCACGCTTCGAGCATGAACGCGAAATCCTCGCTGGCCGCGATCGGCTTCAGGTGCGGAATCAGCGCCGCATCGCCGCCCCATTCGCGGGCGACGTCGCGCGCGAACGCGGTCTCCGCCGCGTGATTGACCAGCACCGGATAGTCGTGGCGGTAATCGATCTCGGCCGTCGCGCCGTAACTCGCGGCCTGCCCGTGCACGATCTCGCGAATGCGCGTTTCGAGCAGCGCGCGCACGTCGGGCGAAAGCGCTCGCACGCTGAGCGCGAGCTCCGCATGCGCGGGAATCACGTTCGATGCCGTGCCCGCATGAATCGACCCGGCCGTGACGATGGCCAGATCCTGCGGATTGACGTTGCGCGACACGACGCTTTGCAGCGCCATCACGATCGACGCGCATACGACCACGGGATCGACCGTCAGGTGCGGCGCCGCGCCATGCCCGCCGCGCCCGGTCACACGCACGCGCACCTCGTCGGCCGACGCCATCGCCGGGCCGTCGCAGAAGCCGAGCACGCCGGCCGGCAGGCCCGGCACGTTGTGCATCGCGAACACCGCGTCGCAGGGAAAGCGCACGAACAGCCCGTCGTCGATCATTCGCTTCGCGCCGCCGAGCCCTTCCTCCGCCGGCTGGAAGATCAGGTTCAGCGTACCCGTGAAGCGTGCACGTTCCGCCAGACAGCGCGCGGCCGCGAGCAACATCGTCGTATGGCCGTCGTGACCGCACGCGTGCATCACGCCGTCGTGCCGGCTCGCATGCGGCAGCCCGGTGGCCTCGCGAATCGGCAGCGCGTCCATGTCGGCGCGCAGCCCGAGCCGCTTCCCGGCGCCGCGCGTGAGCGTGCCGACCACGCCGGTGCCGCCGAGCCCGCGCGTTACCCGATAACCCCACGTTGTCAGATGCTCGGCCAGGAGATCGCTCGTCGCATGCTCGTCGAAACCCAGCTCCGGATGCGCGTGCAGCCGGCGCCGCAGCGCGATCATCTCCGCCTCGATCGCCGCCATTTCCGGCTGAATGGATGAATGGTCCAACCCGATTCTCCTCGATGCATTCCGGTTGCCGATCGCCCGAATGACCGATCGTGCCCTAATCGTAGGTAGCGAAAATCCCGTCGAACAGCCGCGGTTTCGTTATGATGACAACCTTTCGTTGTCGGGTATCGCACCATGAGCACGATCAAGCTGCATCAGTTACAGGCGCTCGTCGCCAGCGCGGAGGCCGGAAGCATTCGCGGCGCGGCACGCTCGCTCGGGCTGTCGCAGGCGGCCGTCACGCGTGCGCTGCGCGAGCTGGAGGCGAGCGAGCGCCTGCCGCTGCTCGTGCGCGCGCCGGAGGGGATCGGCTTCACCGACTACGGCAAGACGCTGCTCACGCACGCGAGGCTCGTGCTGAAACAGCTCGAACACGCGCAGAGCGATCTCGAACGCATGCGCGGCCGCGTCGAGGGCCGACTGAGCATCGGTGTCACGCCGTGGCTCACGATGACGTTCCTCGCGGAAGCGGTGCTGCGATTTCGCGAGCACATGCCCGACGTGCGGCTCGAACTCTACGACGCGCTGATGGCCGTCGCGCAGCCGCTGCTGCGCGACGGCAGCATGGATTTCGCGCTCGGGCACGTGCAGCCGGGCGGCACGCAGGAATTCGCATGCGAGCCGATGTTGCGCTACGAGACGTCGGTCATGGTGCGCGCCGGCCATCCGCTCGAACGCGCGCGGTCGATCCACGACCTGCTCGACAACGACTGGGTGCTGAACTTCGCGGCCGACGGGCAGGCCGCGCTCGTCGACTATCTGTTCACGCGCCACGGCGCCCGGATCGACGAGCGGCGCATCGTCCGCGCGCAGTCGGTCGCGATGTTGCAGACGATGCTCGAACAGGCCGACATGTGCACGTGGTGCCCGACGATACTCGCGGCCGTGCCGCCGTCCGGCGACCGGATGCGCGCGTTGTCGCTGAAGGAGAAGTTCGAACCGCGCGAGCTCGGCATCGTCACGCGCCGCAGCAGCACGCTCAGCGACGCCGCGCGCTGCTTCATCGATTGCCTGCTGCATGTCATCCGCCGGCACGCGCGATCCGCGCGCAAGGAGGACCTCGCGCTGTTCAAGACGGTGTCGCTGCTGATCTGACGGCCTGCACCGGCTGCTGTTCGTCCATAGCGCATTCGCGCAAATGCTTTTCGAAATCCGTTATTGGATCGCGTCGCCACGCGTTTTTATACTCGTCAGCACTCTCTGCCAAAGAGTGCCAGCCAATTTCGACAGAACCGCACAGGACGAACCAATGAGCCTACGCCCCTTGCACGATCGCGTGATCGTGAAGCGACTCGATCAGGAAACCACCACCGCGTCGGGCATCGTGATCCCCGACAGCGCCGCCGAAAAGCCCGATCAGGGCGAAGTCATCGCCGTGGGCCCCGGCCGCAAGGACACGGACGGCCAGCGCATCGTGCCCGACCTTCAGGTCGGCGAGCGCGTGCTGTTCGGCAAGTACGCGGGGCAAGCCGTCAAGGTGGACGGCAACGAGTTTCTCGTGCTGCGCGAGGAAGACATCGTCGCGGTCGTCAATCAATAACGGAGCGCAATCATGGCAGCCAAGGAAATCATTTTCAGCGACATCGCCCGGTCGAAGCTGACCGAAGGCGTGAACATCCTCGCGAACGCGGTGAAGGTCACGCTCGGGCCGAAGGGCCGCAACGTCGTGCTCGAACGCAGCTTCGGCGCGCCCGTCGTCACGAAGGACGGCGTGTCGGTCGCGAAGGAAATCGAACTCGCGGACAAGCTGCAGAACATCGGAGCCCAGCTCGTGAAGGAAGTCGCGTCGCGCACCAGCGATGCGGCCGGCGACGGCACGACGACGGCCACCGTGCTCGCGCAGGCGATCGTCCGCGAAGGCCAGAAATACGTGGCGGCCGGGCTCAATCCGCTCGACCTGAAGCGCGGCATCGACAAGGCCGTCGCATCGGCCGTCGACGAACTGAAGAAGATCAGCAAGCCGACCACCACCAGCAAGGAAATCGCCCAGGTCGCGACGATCTCCGCGAACGGCGAGGAATCGATCGGCCAGCGCATCGCCGAGGCCATCGACCGCGTCGGCAAGGAAGGCGTGATCACCGTCGAGGACGGCAAGTCGCTCGCCGACGAGCTCGACGTCGTCGAAGGGCTGCAGTTCGACCGCGGCTACCTGTCGCCGTACTTCATCAACAATCCGGACAAGCAGATCGCCGAGATCGAAAACCCGTACATCCTGCTGCACGACAAGAAGATCTCGAACATCCGCGACCTGCTGCCGGTGCTCGAACAGGTCGCCAAGTCGGGCCGGCCGCTGCTGATCATCGCCGAAGACGTCGAAGGCGAAGCACTCGCGACGCTCGTCGTGAACAACATCCGCGGGATCCTGAAGACGGTCGCGGTCAAGGCGCCGGGCTTCGGCGATCGCCGCAAGGCGCTGCTCGAGGACATCGCGATCCTGACCGGCGGTCAAGTCATCGCGGAAGAAACCGGCCTGACGCTCGAGAAGGCAACGCTGGCAGAACTGGGCCAGGCGAAGCGCATCGAGGTCGGCAAGGAAAACACCACGGTGATCGACGGCGCGGGCGATGCGAAGAACATCGAGGCGCGCGTGAAGCAGATCCGCGTGCAGATCGACGAGGCGACCTCCGACTACGACCGCGAGAAGCTGCAGGAACGCGTCGCGAAGCTCGCGGGCGGCGTGGCGGTGATCAAGGTCGGCGGTGCGACCGAAATCGAGGTGAAGGAGAAGAAGGACCGCGTCGACGACGCGCTGCACGCCACGCGCGCGGCCGTCGAGGAAGGCATCGTGCCGGGCGGCGGCGTCGCGCTGATCCGCGTGCGGCAGGCGATCCGCGAACTGAAGGGCGCGAACGCCGATCAGGACGCGGGCATCAAGATCGTGCTGCGCGCGCTCGAGGAACCGCTGCGCCAGATCGTCACGAATGCGGGCGAGGAAGCGAGCGTCGTCGTCGCGAAGGTCGCCGAAGGCACGGGCAACTTCGGGTACAACGCGCAGACGGGCGAGTACGGCGACCTCGTCGAATCGGGCGTGCTCGATCCGACCAAGGTCACGCGCACCGCGCTGCAGAACGCGGCGTCGGTGGCCGGGCTGCTGCTGACGACGGATGCGACCGTGTTCGAAGCGCCGAAGGACGCGGCGCCGGCCGCCGCGCCGGGCGGCCCGGGTGCGGGCGGGCCGGGGTTCGATTTCTGACGACGCGGCAGCGTGCGCGCCGGTTTGTCGGCGTGCGCGCGGTTGGGCAGAATCCTGCAACAACGCGTGGCGACGGAAGTCGTCACGCGTTGTTTGCTTTGGCGCCACGGAATGCCGGGTTCGACGGAGCCGCCTGCCGCGCTCGGGTAAGATCAAGATCCGTTCCGCCACGCCGCTTCCGCCCCATGTCGCCCATCGCCAACACCCTGCTGCCGCTCGCCGGCGTCCTGCTGCTGAGCGTCGCCAGCCCGGGCCCCAACTTCGTGATCGTCACCTCCACCGCGGTCGCGTCGCGTCGCGCCGGCGTGATGACGGGGCTCGGCCTGGCCGCGGCGTCCGGCACCTGGGCCGCGATCGCGATCGGCGGGTTGAGCCTGCTCGTCACGCACGTCGCATGGGTTCACACCGCACTGCGGCTGGCGGGCGCCGCGTACCTGATCTGGCTCGGCCTGAAGATGATCGCGACCGCGCGCAAGCCGCTGCCCGTTTCCGCGCCGGCCGCGATGTCCGACTGGCACGCGGCGAGAAAGGGCTACGTCGTCAGCATGACGAACCCGAAATCCGTCGCGTTCTACGGCAGCATCTTCGCGCTGATGGTGCCGGCCCACGCGCCGGCGTGGCTCGATCTGTCGGTCGTCGTGCTGTCGGTCGCGATCTCGGCCGCGTGGTATTGCACGATGGCGCTGCTCGCGTCGCACCCGTCGGTGCGCCGGCTGCTGGTCCGGCGCAAGGCCGTGCTCGATACGGCGGCCGGGCTGTTGCTGATAGGGGTCGGCGGGCGGATGCTGGCCGGACGTTGATTCGCTGCGTATTTGTCCGTTTCGAATGCTCGCCGTTCACCTGCCATGCCGCCCCGGCGGGCATTCCCGCGCACGCCTGAACACGAGGTCGATACGGTCGTCGCGCATCGCAACGCGTGCGTTCGATCACGGGCATGCTGCGCGACGGATTCAACGTCGAGAAGAAGCCGGTCGTGCGCTTCTGAGCGGGTAGCATGAAAACGCTTGCGGCGGCCCGCGAAGGCCGCCGCAAGTGGACAACATCGGCGCAACGAGAACGACGACGTCAACGTCGCGCCGCCAGTCTCCTGACGACACTCACCAGCGCATCGACTTCGTCGCACGTGTTGTAGAACGCGAGCGACGGCCGCACCGTGGCCTCGAGCCCGAAACGCCGCAGAATCGGTTGCGCGCAGTGGTGCCCCGAGCGCACCGCGATGCCCTCTTCGTTCAGCGCCTGCCCGACTTCCTCGGTTTCATAGCCCTTCAGCACGAACGACAGCACGCTCGCCTTGTCGCGCGCGGTGCCGACGAGCCGCACGCCCGGCACCGGCGCGAGCACGCTCGTCGCATACGCGAGCAGATCGTGCTCGTAGCGCGCGATGTTCTCGATGCCGACGCGGTTCACGTAATCGAGCGCGGCACCCAGCCCCACCGCATCCGCGATGTTGCCGGTACCGGCTTCGAAGCGGTTCGGCGGCGGCTGGAACACCGTGCGCTCGAACGTCACGTCCGCGATCATGTTGCCGCCGCCCTGCCACGGCGGCATGTCGTCGAGGATCGCGCGCTTGCCGTACACGACGCCGATCCCGGTCGGCCCGTAGATCTTGTGCCCGGAGAACACGAAGAAATCCGCATCGAGCGCCTGCACGTCCACCCGCATGTGCGAGATCGACTGCGCGCCGTCGACCAGCGCCTTCGCGCCCGCGCGATGCGCGAGCTCGACGATCTCCTTCACCGGCACGACCGTGCCGAGCGCGTTCGACACCTGCGTGACGGACACGATCTTCGTGCGATCGTTGAGCAGCTTCCGGTATTCGTCGAGCAGTACCTGCCCCGAATCGTCGACCGGAATCACGCGCAGCTTCGCGCCTTTCTGCGCGGCAAGCTGCTGCCACGGCACGATGTTCGCGTGATGCTCGAGATGCGACACGACGATCTCGTCGCCTTCGCCGACGTTCTGCACGCCCCACGTCTTCGCGATCAGGTTGATCGCCTCGGTCGTGCCGCGCACGAACACGATCTCGTCGGGCGACGATGCGCCGATGAAGTGCTGCACCGTTTCCCGCGCATGCTCGTACGCATCCGTCGCGCGGCCGGCCAGTGCGTGGGCCGCGCGGTGGATGTTCGAGTTCTCGTGTGCGTAGAAGTACGCGAGGCGGTCGATCACGGCCTGCGGCTTGTGCGTCGTCGCCGCGTTGTCGAACCAGACGAGCTGCTTGCCGTTCACGCGCTCCTGAAGGATCGGGAAATCGCGGCGGATCGCGTTCACGTCGAACGGCGGGTGGGCGCCGCGATACGGCTGGCCCTGCGGCTCGGCCGCCTGCGCGTCGTCGATGAAGTAGCGCGGCACGTCGGCCCCCGACCCACGCGACACCGGCACGTCGCGACGCACGGCGAGCAGTTCGCGCAGCGCGTCGTCGCCCGGCAACCCGAACGCTTCCGGCGACGCGAGGCCGTTCGACGGCACGACGATGTCCTGCGGCGTCGCCTGCCAGCCCTGCAGCGAACCGTCGGTGAAGTAGTACGGCGACGCCTTCGTCGCGCCTTCCGGTGCGGCCGCGTTCACCTGCGGCACGCCGAGCGCCGCGCCGCCGACCCGCGGTTCGAGCGCGGGCGCGATCGACACGGCGTTGTCGGGCAGCCCGTTCTGCGCGGCCGCATGCGGCGCGAGCGCGGGTGCGCGGTTGCCGAGCGACAACACATGCGTCGGCGCGGACGGCGCGAGGTTCGCGCCCGGTACCTTGCCTTGCGGCAGCGCGAGCCCCGGCACGCCGGTGCCCGCTCCGCCCGGGCCTGCAAGCGGAGAGCCGCCCGGCACCGGGTTGCTGACCGACGCGAGTATCGGCGCCGCCGCCGGCAATGCCGACGGCACGCCGCCGACCGCGCCGCTGCCCGCCGACAGCCCGGGCGCGGTGGCCTGCCCGGGCGGCGTCGCGAAGAACTCGGACGCGAGCCGCGCGAGCGTCGCCGGATCGGGCAACCCGGCCGGCAGCGGCGCGTGCGGCAACGCGTGCGCGTCGCCGGCGGCCGCGCCGGGATTAACGATAGGTGTCGGGATAGTCATGGAACTTGGCGATTTCGACGTCATCGAGGACAGCCAGCGCATCCGGCGAATGGACCGCGAGCGAGCAATACAGCGAGATCAGGTACGACGCGATCGCCTGGTTGTTGATCCCCATGAAGCGCACCGACAGGCCCGGCCCCTGCTCGCCCGCGACGCCCGGCTGATACAGGCCGACGACGCCCTGACGCTTGTCGCCGACGCGCAGCAGCAGGATCTTGGTCTTGCCGTCCGCGACCGGCACCTTGTCCGACGGGATCAGCGGAATGCCGCGCCACGTGAGGAACTGCGAGCCGAACAGGCTGACCGTCGGCGGCGGCACGCCGCGCCGCGTGCATTCGCGGCCGAACGCGGCGATCGCGAGCGGGTGCGTGAGGAAGAACGCCGGCTCCTTCCACACCTTCGTCAGCAGCTCGTCGAGATCGTCCGGCGTCGGCGCGCCCGTCAGCGGGAAGATCCGCTGTTCGTCGGTCACGTTCGCGAGCAGCCCGTAATCGGGATTGTTGATCAGCTGGCTTTCCTGCAGCTCCTTGATCGTCTCGATCGTCAGGCGCAGCTGTTCCTTGATCTGGTCGTGAGGACTGCTGTAAAGATCGGAGATCCGCGTATGCACGTCGAGCACCGTGCTCACCGCGTTCAGGAAGTATTCGCGCGGCTGTTCCTCGTACGGCACGAAGGTCTGCGGCAGCACGCTTTCGTCCTCGAGCTGCGTGCACGCGGCGCGCACGGCTTCCGGGTTCTTCACCTGGTTCAGCCGATAGATGCCGGCCTCGACCGGCACCCATTGCAGCAGATGGGTCAGCCAGCGCGGCGTGATCGTGGAAAGCTGGGGGACGGTCTTGGTAGCGTTCGCTAGTTGGCGGGCGGCGTGATCGCTCAGCGCGGCCGTGCCGCTTGCAACGGTCGACATGTGTGGCTCCGGGTTCTTAAGATGAAAAACGGGATTGCTTATGACGCTCGGTGATTATCGGAAGCACACCCGTGCCGGCTCAACATGCTATAGCCGTCAGGGGCGTGCAACCGAAGGGGAAACGATGCGGCGCGAGCTCAGGTGACGTACGCGCCCGGCAGCAGCGTCGAGATCGACACGTCGAACGCGCGCGCGATCTTGTCGGCCGTGACGATCGACGCGATCGCCTCGCCGCGCTCGATCTCGCCGACGTACGAGCGGTTCAGCCCCGCATGCTCGGCCAGTTGCTCCTGCGACCACGTGCGCGCCTCGCGCAGCTTGCGCACGTTGGCGCCGAAGTGATGGATGAGGTCGCTCATCGCGCCTCCTAGGCGACGCGCGCCGCCGTGCGCGGCGCGGCATTCGCTTCGCTGCGCAGCACGGCCTGCGTGACGTTTTCGCCGGGCGGCACGTCCTGCGTGAGCCACACGTTGCCGCCGATCACCGCGCCGCGTCCGATCGTCACGCGGCCGAGAATCGTTGCGCCTGCATAGATCACCACGTCGTCCTCGACGATCGGATGGCGGGCCAGCCCTTTCTCCAGATGGCCGGCCGCATCACGCGGGAAGCGCTTCGCGCCGAGCGTGACGGCCTGGTACACGCGCACGCGCTCGCCGATGATCGCCGTCTCGCCGATCACGACGCCCGTGCCGTGATCGATGAAGAAACCCGCGCCGATGCGCGCGCCCGGATGAATGTCGATGCCCGTTTCCGCATGCGCCTGCTCGGCGATGATCCGCGCGAGCAGCGGCAGGCCGAGCCCGTACAGCTCGTGCGCGAGCCGGTGGTGGATCATCGCGAGGATGCCCGGGTAGCACAGCAGCACCTCGTCGACGCTGCCGGCCGCCGGATCGCCGTGGAAGGCGGCCAGCACGTCGCTGTCGAGCAGCCGGCGAATCTCCGGCAGGCGCGCGGCGAATGCCTGCACGGCCTTCGACGCGACTTCGTCGAGGTTGTCGAGCGGCCCGTCGGCATTGCGCTGACGCGCCGCGTAGCGCAATTCGAGCGTCACTTGAGTGAGCAACGCATTCAGCGCCGCGTCGAGCGCGTGGGCCACGTGAAGGTTCTCGCTTTCTTGCCGCAGGTCGGGCGGCCCGAGCCGCATCGGGAACAGCACGCCCTTCAGCGCGCCGACGATCTGCGCGAGTGCCTCGCGCGCCGGCAAATCGCGCCCGCCCGGTTCAAGCGAGCGCCGCTGCTTTTCGCGCCATGCGCGGCGCACCGTCTGCAGCGATTGAACGATGTCGTCGATGTCGAACGCGGCCATGCTGCTTTCTCCCCGTAACGGCCGTGAATCAATCCTGCGCCCAGGGCAGGCCGCGAAAGCGCCAGCCGTTGCGGCCGCCGCGATGCTGCCGGTCGTCGAGGTCGCCCTCGAAGCCTTCGAGCACGTTGAATACCTGCGTGAAACCGCCCTTCGTGGCAGCCTCGGCCGCCTGCGCCGAGCGGTTGCCGCTGCGGCACAGCAACAGCACGACCGCATCCTTGCCGGTCTTTGCTTCCAGCTCGCGCACGAAGCGCGGGTTGCGCGTCAGGCTCGTGCCGGTCGCCCACGGCACGTGCAGCGACTCCGGCACGTAACCGACGAATTTCCGTTCCTCGGCCGTGCGCACGTCCACCAGCAACGCATCGCCCGCCGCGAACAGCGCCCACGCGGCTTGCGGCGCGACGCGGCCCGCGTAGGGCGTGCCGGCCGCCACGGCTGCCGCGCGCGCGTCTTCGAGCGCCTGCTGCGCAGCGGTTCGTTCTTGCAGTTCAACCGTCATGACACTTCCTCGTTCTCGCAGATTCGTATGAACAAAAACACCGGGAATGCGGCCGTCGCAGCTTGCGTGCTGTCTATAGCCGTCAGCGCCACTATGCGAGTGCGGTCGGGGAAGCAGAACCAATAAAAATTCATTTCCTAATCAGCGCCGCGGGGAATGCAATAGCGGACGCGCGCTATCGGCGCGCGGTCAATCGCAGGCTGGAGATGGAGAGCGACGCCGTTCGATGCTGTGCATCGAAGGGGTTTGAAAGAAAGGAGGGGGACGATCGACGCGCATTTCGCGCGTCGTCATGGAATCCGAAATGACACGGGCCACGCGATGCACCGACGAAGCCGCCGAGCCTCGCCGATGCACGCGCCGTCAACACATCACGCCACCGGATCGACCGGCGCGACCGGCGCGCCACGCGCCTCGATATCGCGCCCGGCAAGCAGGCACAGATCCTCGCGATGATGCGTGGCCACCACCTGCACGCCCACCGGCACGCCGTTCACGAGCGACGTCGTGACGGCCAGCCCCGGCAGCCCCATCGCAGGCAGCGCGCGCAACGTGAGCTGCGCTTCCCACACGCGCTCGAACCCGTCCGGCCCTTGCCGGTCGAGATCGTCGGGGAACGGCAGTTCCGCGGAAACAGGCAGCAGCAACACCGCATACTCATCGAGAAACAGCCGCCACTGCCGCGTCAGCGTCGTGCGTCGAACCAGTGCGCGACTGATCACGTCGGCCGGCAGGTCGCGCACCTTGCCGCGCACCGCGGCGATCACCGCGGCCGCGCCCGGATCGCCGTCTTGCTCGACCGCGTTCGCCAGCGCGTCGAACCCGTCGCCCAGCCACAGCTGCTCCTGCAGCAGCGCCGCCTCGCGCATCGGCGGCGTATCGTCGATCTCGTCGACGGTCCAGCCTGCATCGACGAGCCGACGCGCGGCATCGCGCAACGCGGCCTCGACTTCGGGCACGACCTCGAGGCCACGTGGACGCACGCACAACGCCGCGCGCTTCGGCACCGCGCGCCCGTCGAACGGCGCCGCGACGTGCCACGGATCGCGCGCGTCCGGTGCGGAGAACGCCCGCAGCGCGAGCGATAGATCGTCGATCGTGCGCGCGATCGGCCCAGCCGTCGACATCAGTTGCGCGCCGATCGCCCGCTCGGGCGACGACGCATTGAACGCCGGCACGCGGCCGAGCGACGGCCGGATTCCGTGTACGCCGCACGCATAGGCCGGGTAACGCACCGAGCCGCCGATGTCGGTGCCGACCGCGAGCGGGCCGATCCCGGCCGCCACGGCCGCCGCCGCGCCGCCGCTCGATCCGCCCGGCGTCAGCGACGGATTACGCGGATTGCGCGTGCGGCCATGCACGAGATTCGACGTGAACCAGCGCAACGCGAACGTCGGCGAATTGGTGCGGCCGAGCAGCACCCCGCCGGCCTTGCGGATGTTCGCAACCACCGGGCTGTCGGCTTGCGCGATCAGGCTCTCCTGCAAGCGCGTACCGTTGGTCGTCGCGAAGCCGGCCTGGTCGACGTTGATCTTCACGGTGACGGGTACGCCCGCGAGCGGCCCCGGATCGTCGCCGCGCGCGATCGCACGATCGACTTCGTCGGCCTGCCGCCGCACGTCGTCGGGGCGATGCTCGACCACCGCGTTGATCGCCGGATTCACGGCGTCCAGCCGGTCGAGCACGGATTCCGCCACGTCGCGCGCGGATACTTCACGCTGCCGCACGCGTTTCGCGAGTTCGGTTGCCGACAGTTGCCAGAGTTGCGTCATCACTTCTCCTGGTGGAAAGACATCGCCATCACTCAAGGCGCCGCGCATCCTCACGAAAGCGCGGCGCCGTGTTCGCTCACTGCGTATCGTGCTTCGCGCGCTCGGCGGCGGCGATGATCGCGTCGGCCACGGCTTTCGGCTGGCTCAGCATCGCGACATGGCTCCCGTTCACGCGCGCGACCGTCGCGCCGATCCGCTTCGCCATCGCTTCCTGCAGCTTCGGATCGATCATCCGGTCCTGCGTCGCGACGACGAACGTCGACGGCTTCGTATGCCACGCGGCCTGCGTGACCTTCTCCGAGATGCAGCCACCGTACCACGGCCCTTGCGTCGCCGCGACGATGCGCTGCTGCGCGGGCGGCAGATCCGGCGCGAAATCCTGCGCGATCGCCTTGTCCGACAGCCGCGCGAAACCACCCGCGTCCTTGCGCAGCTCGCCCGCCCACGACGGCGCCGGCAGCCCTTGCGTGACGTCCGCGATCGACTGGCCGTTGTCGGGCGCGAACGCCGCGACGTACACGAGCGACTTCACCTTGTCGTCATTGCCGGCCTCGCTGATCACGACGCCGGCCCACGAATGGCCGACCAGCACGACCGGTCCTTTCTGTTCGTCGATCGTGCGTTTCGTCGCGGCCGCATCGTCGGCGAGCGAACTCAGCGGATTCTGCACCGCCACCACGTGCAGCCCGCGCGCCTCGAGCAGCGGAATCACGCGGTTCCAGCTCGACCCGTCGGCGAACGCGCCGTGCACGAGCACGACGTTGGTGCCCTTCAGGTCTTCCTTCGGTGCGGCCTGCGCCGCGACCGCACCGAACAGTCCGCCGACTACCGCGGCGGATACCAGAACGCGTTTCATCAAACCGGCCATCGTCATGCTCCTTTCTTTGTCGTGTTGTTCAAGTGAAGTGCTTCAGCGCGCGCCACACCTACGTGAGGCGGGCGCGGCGACCGATCACGAATGCGCGTACAGGTCGTCGGCGGCGTTGCGATGGCCGGCCGACGTCGAAGCATCGGCCACGTTGTCGCCTTGCGACTTCGACGGGCCGTTCTGGTCGGAGCGTGCGACCTGCTGCGCGGCGGCGACGGCTTGCTCCGCGGCCGCGATATCGTCCGGGTAGTGCGCTTCGCTGCCGGCCGGGTTGTAGCCGGCCTGCTCGAGACGGATGAGGTCGGCGCGCACTTCGGCACGCGTGAGGCCGTGGCCCGTATCGGCGAACGACAGGGCCGGAGCGACGGCGAGGACGGCAACGGCGAGGATTCGAGCGGCTTTCATGAGAGTTCTCCTTGAAGGAAGTTGGGGTGTCGATCACTTGGCATTCGGCGTGAACGTCTGGCGCTGAACGCTTGCTGCATGTCGACAGTAGAACCCGCGCACGTATCCGGCATGTTTCCGAAACCGGGGCGTTCTGCATGCCAGTTTTTCAGGAACGACCGCAGATACAGTGCGATACAAACGCGCGTGATCCGTTTCGCCCCCCCGCCGCGCACCCATGAAAAAAGGCGTGCCTCGCAAGGCACGCCTTTCCCTCCACTTCACGCCGCCGTGTCACGTCACGGCGCGAGCCGCGTGAACACGTAATCGTGATTCTTCACGCGCGCCTGGTGACACGCAAAGCACGTCTGATGCTGGCCAATGTCGGCGGGCACGCCGTTGATGAAGCGTCCGAAGCCCCAGCCGCCCGTCGATGCATAGCGGCGCGAGTCCTTCACCATCACCTGCACGGTCGTCGCCTGCCCGGGCACCGTCGCCGGCGGAAACTCGTCGGACTGCTTGCGCTTGTACGCGAGCTTCACGAGGATCGTGCCATCCGGAAACGGCAGCGTCGCCTTTTCGAGCGCGCGGATCGCGACCGGATTGCCGAGCACCACGCGCAACTCGTCGAGCGGCGCGGCTTCCTCTGCCGGCGCAACCATTTCCCACTTGCGATAGCCGGGCGGAATCGTCACGCCGTAGATCGGCGACGCGGCCGCGGCCGGCTTCGGCTGTTCCGCGAACGCGGCCGGCCCGCTCGCCGACCACGCACCGGCCAGCAGCACGCCCGCGGCGACCACCCGGCGCGCACCGCGCCGCCACACTCCCACGCGCGCCCGCATCACAGATGCTCCACTTGCAGGATCGCATCGGCGAATGCCTGCGGCGCTTCCTGCGGCAGGTTGTGGCCGATGCCGCCGGTGATCGTCCGGTGCTGGTACTTGCCGGTGAACTTCTTCGCGTACGCGGCCGGCTCCGGATGCGGCGCGCCGTTCGCGTCGCCTTCCATCGTGATCGTCGGCACGGTGATCGCGGGGCCTGCCGCGAGACGCCGCTCGATGTCGTCGTATTGCGCTTCGCCCTTCGCGAGCCCGAGACGCCAGCGATAGTTGTGGATCACGACGGCCACGTGGTCGGGATTCTGGAACGACGCGGCCGTGCGCGCAAAGGTTTCGTCGGAGAACTGCCACTTCGGCGACGCGAGCTGCCAGATCAGCTTGTTGAACGCATCGCGGTTCTGCGCGTAGCCGAGTTCGCCGCGCTCCGTCGTGAAATAGAACTGGTACCACCACTGCAGCTCGGCCTTCGGCGGCAGCGGCTTGGCGTTCGCCGCCTGGCTGCCGATCAGGTAGCCGCTCACCGACACCAGCGCCTTCACGCGCTGCGGCCACAGCGCCGCGATGACGTCGGCCGTGCGCGCGCCCCAGTCGTAACCGCCGAACACCGCGCGGTCGATCTTCAGTGCATCCATCAGCGCGACGATGTCGACGGCCGTGACGGCCTGCTGGCCGTTGCGCACCGTGTCGGCCGAGCGGAACGTCGTCGAGCCGTAGCCGCGCAGGTACGGCACGATCACGCGATAGCCGGCCGCGACGAGCAGCGGCGCGACTTCCGCGTAGCTGTAGATGTCGTACGGCCAGCCGTGCAGCAGGAACACGGCCGGGCCGTTCTTCGGGCCGAGATCCGCATACCCGACGTTGAGCACCCCCGCGTCGATCTGGTGGATCGTGCCCAGCGACGCGGCGCCGGCCGCACGCTTGCCGGCCGATGCATCGGGCGCGGACTGCGCATGCGCAAGCGCGCTGAAGCCGAGGTCGGCCAGGCTGAGGCTCGCCAGCGTCGAGCCCAGGATCAGGCGGCGGCGGGTGTTCACGTTATCGGACATGAGTCGTTCTCCATTGTCGATCGCTAAGGAAGGGGCCCGCGGCACGTGCGGGCATTCGGGTATCGTCGTTCGCAGCGGCGGCGCATCGCACCGCGCCGTCGTGTGAATCGCTTCACCGGTTTTATATCCGAACCGACCGGGCGCTTTGTATCCCAACGTATCTGTGTGCGAACACGACAAAAAGCGATTCAAAAATCGTCGGAAAAGCGACGTTTCGCCGCGATGGCCGGGCATCCGCGACCGGCGCCGGCGCGTCAGAACAGTTTGGCGATCGCGGGCACGCTGAGCACCGCTACGTAATAGCCCATGAACTGCACGCCCGTGTTGAACGCGAACAGGCGCGACAGCATTCCGCCGAACAGGCCGATCGTCACGATCACGGCGAGCCCGAGCAGTTGCCCTTCCCACACGCCGATCACGACGATCAGCCCCGCGAAGGTCGCGATGATCGCTTCATGGCTCAGCTTGCGCGCGACGAACGACGCCGCGCGGTGCGCGTGGTGCATCGCGAGCGGATACGCGATCAGCGCGGCCAGCACGATCGACAGCAGCCCGTAGCCGAGGAACGCCGGCCAGCTCATCAGCGTATGCAGGTTGTTGATCTGCCCGCTCGCCGCATCGACCGTGAAGCGCGGCGGCGCATTGAACAGCGGCGCCGCGGGGCCGGCCGCCACCGGGCTCAGCGGCAGCCCGAACGCGATCAGCGGAATCAGCGCTTCGGCGATGTAGGTCGCCTCCGTCACGCCGTTGCGCGCGGCGATCACCGTCGTCAGGCGCTGGTACGCATGACGCACGCGGGCACCGACGATCTCGCCCATCAGCACCGTCATCGCGACCGGGCTGAACACGAACGTCGCGCTCGACACGGCGGCCGTGCCGACCGTCCATGCGACCTGCTCGCGGTCGAGCACCTTCAGCGGATTCGGGAAGTAGCCGCGCCAGCTTTTCACGTCGGGCGCAAGCACGAACGTCGACGGCCCGTCGCGACGCATGCGCCGCCGCTCGGCCGGCGACAGGATCGAGAACAGGTCGGCCACCAGCGGCCCGATCGCGATCCCGAGGAAGTAGCTGACGCTCAGCTTCACGCCGTAACGACCGGTGAGCGCCTGCAAGCCGACCACCAGCATCACGAACGGCACGAGCAGCAGTACCGACGCCCACCGCCCCGCCGAGAAGTACGCGATACCCACGGCCGCCGCGAGGAACACCCACGGCGCCGCCTTCGCGATCGCCGCGCCGAACGGCGCGAGCAGCGACGCGAACAGCACCGCGAGCGGCAGTGCGACGAACGCCGCGACGATCGCGCCGGAGATCATCTTGCGCAGCGCGATGTGCGGCACGCCGAGCGCGCGCAGCAGCGTCGCCTGTTGCAGCAGCGGCGCGGCCATCGTGTCGCCGGGAATACCGAGCAGCGCGGTCGGGATCGCGTGCGTGATGTGCTTGGCCACCGCGCCCGCGAGGAAAAACGTGAACACGCCGGCCGGCGGCACGCCGAGCAGCGCGACGAGCAACGTGAGCGGCGCGATCGTCGTCGTTTCGTCGGTGCCGGAGATCAGGCCGATGGCGGAGAACACGATCGCGCCGAGCAGCCCCATCGCGAACGCGGCCGGCAATGCATGCAGCAGCGCGTCCATCAGCGGCCTCCCGCGCGGGCGCGCCCGGTGGAGGCGTCGTACGACGCGAACAGGTCGAGCAACCCGAGTTCCTCCATCTCGGCGCGCGCGGCGGGCGACAGGTCGTTCGTCGAGCCGAGCCCGCCCGATGCTTCGGCGAGTTGCCGCAATGCGTCGTCGCGCTCGGCGCCGCCCGCCGCCTGTTCGATCACCGTGCGCTTCGGCTTGAACAGCCGCGCGCAGATCGCACCGCCCAGCAGGCAGCCGCCCAGGCCGATCAGCATCGCGTAAGCGCGTGCGATCGCCGCGTCGTGCACGAACGACGCGAGCGCGATGCGGCCGACCTCGAACGCGCCGAGGCTGATCGCGATGCCGAGCAGCACCGACCACGCAAGATGCTTCGTCGCCACCGTATCGCCCCATACCTCGACGAGCGTCGTGGCCGCCGCATCGGCGCCGGCCAACGGCCGGGCGCGATGCGGCGCGGGTGCGACGGCGCTTGAACCGGTCTGTTCCATGTGTCTCCTCCTGGTTTGATATGTCGCCGGCCATGCCGGCGCGGCGCGCAGCGCGCCGCCTGTATCGCGCGGCGTGCAGCGCGCGGGTCAGCCGCCGCTGCGGCCCGCGAGCAACGCGACGGCGAAATCGGTACGCACGTCCTTCGCCGCGACCATCTGCTGCGCGATCCGGTCGATGTCGGCCCCCGTCGCACCGGCCGCGACGGCGATGTTGCGCGCATGCAGCGCCATGTGTCCGCGCTGGATTCCTTCGGTCGCGAGCGCGCGCAGCGCACCGAGATTCTGCGCAAGCCCGACCGCGACCGCAATTTCGCCGAGTTCCTGCGCCGACGTCACGTTCATGATCTTCAATGCAAGGCGCGCGAGCGGATGCGTCTTCGTCGCGCCGCCGACGAGCCCGACCGGCATCGGCATCTCGATCGTGCCGACGAGGTCGCCGTTGGCGGCCTTCTCCCACGTCGTCAGCGACGTATAGTGGCCGCTGCGGCTCGCGTACGCATGCGCGCCGGCCTCGACCGCGCGCCAGTCGTTGCCGGTCGCGACCACCACCGGATCGATGCCGTTCATGATGCCCTTGTTGTGGGTCGCCGCGCGGTACGGATCGGTCGCCGCGAACACGTATGCGTCGATCACGCGGTCGATCACGTCCTCGCCGGCGTAATCGTCGGTCGCGAGCGTCGCCGCCGAGTACCGTACCTGCGCGCGCGCCAACCGCAAATCGGCGAGGTTGGACAGTATCCGCAACCGTACCTGGCCGCCGGTAATCGCCTCGATGCGGGTCGCGACGGTTTCGGCCATCGTGTTGACCGTGTTCGCGCCCATCGCGTCGCGCACGTCGACGATCAGGTGCGCGACGATCATCGCGCCGCGCGGCGTGTCGGGGAACACATGAACCTCGATGTCGCGACAGCCGCCGCCGAGGCCCACGAGCACCTTGTCGCGGCTGTTCGCGAGGGCGATCAGTTCGGCCGCGTGCCGCAGGATCGCGAGCCGCGCGCCGTACGGATCGCCGACGCCGATCACCTGCACCTGCGCACGCATCAGCGGGCCGCTGCTGGACGTACGGAAGCCGCCGGCCGCGCGGGAGAGCTTCGCCATATACGATGCGGCCGCGACGATCGACGGCTCCTCGACGGCCATCGGCACGATCACGTCGCGATCGTTGATCCGGAAGTAGCCGGCCACCGCCATCGGCAGCTCGAACGTGCCGATCACGTTCTCGATCATCCCGTTCGCAGTGTCGAGCGGCAGCGCGCCCGGTTTCGCGAGCAGCGCGTGCTCGGCGTCGTCGAGCCCGACGATGCGGGACAGGTGGGACAGGCGTTGCTCGGGCGTGAGCGAGCGGAAGTTCGGCAAGGCGGAATCGATCGGCATGATGGGTCGGCTGTTTCGGGGTGGCGGTGTGGCCCGTCGGCGCTTGCGGCAGGCAGCGGATAGCCGAATAATAGTCACACTGTACCCATTGAAAAGGTACAGACGGCGCAGACAGTCATCCACCCGTACCCATGACAGCGGGCCGGCCCCGACGGAACATTCCGATGAAACAGCGTGCGAAAGCCAGCCTGTCTGGCGCAATGGCGGACAATCTGGCCAGACAGATAGAAGAAGGGGTGTTGCCGGCCGGTGCGAAACTGCCGTCGATCAGGGAATACGCCGAGGCGTCCGGCTGCTCGAAGAACACCGTGATCAGCGCGTTCGAGATGCTCGCGGCCGATGGCCTGATCGAGCCGCGCCGCGGCTCGGGCTTCTTCGTCACGCGGCGCGCGGCCGCCGTGCCCGACATCGACGAGCCGAGCTCGCTCGACCGCGCGATGGACATCGTGTGGCTGATGCGCGAGCAACTGCACGTGAAGCCCGACGTGCTCAATCTCGGCGAAGGCTTCCCGCCGATCGAGTGGCTCGAGGAAACGCGGCTGAACCAGTACCAGCAGCGCATCATGCGCACGAGCGCCGCGTCGCTGTTCCGCTACGGCAGCCGCTTCGGCTATCTGCCGCTGCGCCAGTCGCTGCAGCAGAAGCTCGCCGGCTACGAGATCGAGGCGCCGCCCGCGCAGATCGTGCTCACGCACGGCGCGAACCAGGCGATGGACCTCGTGCTGCGCTACTTCGTGCGTCCCGGCGATACCGTGCTCGTCGACGATCCCGGCTACTACCCGCTGTTCGGCAAGCTCAAGCTGAGCGGTGCGAACATCGTCGGCGTGCCGCGCGAGATCGACGGCCCCGACGTCGCGAAACTGGCCGAGCATGTCGCCGCGTACCGGCCGAAGCTGTTCTTCACGCAATCGGTCGGCCACAACCCGACCGCGACCGATACGAGCGCGGCCAAGGCACACCGCATTCTGCAGCTCGCCGACGCGCACGATCTGATCATCGTCGAGGACGATGCGCTCGCCGACCTGCGGCCGCGCTCGCTCACGCGCATCGCGACGCTCGACCAGCTGCGCCGCACCATCTATATCGGCAGTTTTTCGAAATCGGTGTCGGCGGCGCTGCGTGTCGGGTTTCTCGCGTGCAATGCGGCGCTTGCCAGCGATCTCGCCGACGTGAAGATGCTGACGCACGTCAGCAGCTCGGAATACTGCGAACGCACGCTCGACGCGATCGTCAGCGATGGTCATTTCCTCCGGCATACGAACCATCTTCAGGAGAAGTTGCGGCGCGCGACCGGCACCGCGCTCGATGCGCTCGGCCGCCTCGGCGCGGAGGTCTATCGGCCCTGTGACCAGAGCCTGTATCTGTGGGCCGCGCTGCCCGGCTGGCCCGATTCGATGCAGCTCGCGCAGGCAACGCTCGAGCGTGGCGTGATTCTCGCGCCCGGTGCGGTGTTTTCGCCGCAGGCCGATCGTCCGTCGAAGTATTGCCGCTTCAACGTTGCGTATCTCGCGGACAAGCGGTTTGCGCAGGCCTTGCAGGCGGTTACCTGAAAACGAACACGGGCCGCGCCACCGCCTGGCCCGCATTCGTCGTGTCACTCTGGTTACACGCGCCGCAACGGCCGGAACCCGGCACGCACTTCACGCGCAAACAGTTCCGGCTCCTCCCATGCGGCGAAGTGCCCGCCCTTGTCGACTTCGTTGAAGTAGATCAGGTTGTGATAGCTGCGCTCCGCCCAACTGCGCGGCGCCTGGTAGATCTCGCCCGGAAACACCGTGATCGCGGCCGGCAGCGAGATATCCACCGCGTTGAAGTTGTTCGAGTGATCCTCCCAGTAGATTTGCGCAGCGGACGTCGCGGTGTTCGTCAGCCAGTACAGCGAAATGTCGTCGAGAATCTCGTCGCGCGGAATCGAGCGTTCGGGCACGCCGCCGCTGTACGTCCACTGCGAGATCTTGTCGTACATCCACGCGGCCTGTCCGGACGGCGAATCGGCCAGCGCATAGCCGACCGTCTGCGGCCGCGTGACCATCATCGCCGAGTAGCCGCAGTTGTCGCGGTAGAACGTCGCGAGCTTCTCGTACGCGGCCTTCTCCTTCGGCGACAGCGACGCCGGCGCCGGCGCATCGACCTGGAGCAGCGTCGCGATGTCCGGCGGCACCGTCGCCGGCATGTTCACGTGAATCCCGACGAGGCCCTGCACGCGCTGCATCGCCATCCGGTGCGAAATCACCGAGCCGCAGTCGCCGCCCTGCGACACGAAGCGCGTATAGCCGAGCCGCGCCATCAGCTCGCCCCACGCGCGCGCGATGTGATCGGAACCCCAGCCGGTCTTCGTCGGACGGCCCGAGAAGCCGAAACCCGGCAACGACGGCACGACGACGTGAAACGCGTCGTCCGCGCTCGCGCCGTGCGCGGTCGGGTCGGTCAGCGGGCCGATCGCCTTCAACAGCTCGAAGACCGAGCCGGGCCAGCCGTGCGTCATGATCATCGGCATCGCGTTCTCGTGCCGAGAGCGCACGTGGATGAAATGAATGTCGAGCCCGTCGATTTCCGTGATGAACATCGGGAAACCGTTCAGGCGCGCCTCGCCCTTGCGCCAGTCGTAGTCGGTGCCCCAGTAGCGCAGCAGCGCCTGCATGCGCGCGAGCCGCACGCCCTGCGACTCGTCGGCGACGGTTTCGCGGCCCGGCCAGCGCGTCGCGGCAATGCGGCGGCGCAGGTCGGCCACGGCTTCATCGGGAATGTGCGCGGTGAACGGGCGTATGCCGCTCGCGCCGGTCGCGGCATGCAGCGCGGTGGGCAGCATCGCCGAGACCCCGGCGGCCACGGAAGTGGCCAGCAGGTGGCGACGCATCGGGGAAAACGGTGTGGAAGACATCGTTCGGCATCCTTTCGTGAAGTGGAAAGTGAAGATGCCGCGCGCGGGATCGCGCCCAGGCTTTCGATCCGGCGCGCCCTCGTCGCGCGGCGTCGCCCATTTGAAAGGTCTGATGTATCCGGGATTTGTCTGATTTGTACGCGTTTGTAGCGGCTGCACCGCGAGCGGGCGGCCCGCGCCGCCGCTCGCTCGCCGCTGCGGCGCTCAGAGCGCCTTGACGATTGCGCCGTCGACGCGAATGTTCTGCCCGGTGATGTAGCCCGCGCCGTCCGACAGCAGGAACGCGACCGTCTTCGCGATCTCACCGGTCTTGCCGAAGCGGCCGGCCGGAATGCGCGCGACGATCTCCGGCGTTTCCGGCCAGCTGTCGATGAAGCCCGGCAGCACCGCGTTCATCCGGATGTTCTCGGCCGCATAGCGTTCCGCGTACAGGCGCGTCCATGCGCTGAGCGCCGCGCGCAGCGCCGACGACACCGGCATCGGCTGCTCGGGCGCATCCGCCGCGAAGCTCGAGATGTTCACCACCGCGCCGCCGCCCTGCTTCTGGAAGATCGGCGTCACGCGGCGCATCACGCGCACCACGTTCAGCAGGATCAGGTCGAGCCCCGCATGCCAGTTGTCGTCGGTGATCGCCAGCAGTTCGCCCTTCGGCGGATGGCCGGTATTGTTCACGACCGCGTCGATCCGCCCGTAGCGGGCGACCGTTTCCTGCACGAGCGTGTCGATATCGGCTTCGTCCGTCACCGATCCCTTGATGCCGAACCCGCCCAGTTCCTCGCCGAGCGCCACCGCGCTGCCCGACGGCGACATCAGCGCGACGCGATAGCCCGTCGCCGCCAGTTCGCGCGCGATCGCCGCGCCCATGCCCTTGCCCGCCGCCGTGATCAACGCCACTTTTTCTACAGTCACGATGTGCTCCTTGCTCCGATTCCGCCGCCGCGCAGCCGCCATTCGGCGCGCCATGGTGGTAATGTAGGCGCATCGATTCCGGCTGTCGAACCAGTATTTCTGCCGCCAGCCGATAGTTTTTCTACAGTCTGACGATGCCGCCACGCCCTTCCCGCCTGCCGCCGCTGAATGCGCTTCGCGCGTTCGAAGTCTCGGCGCGACACCTCAATTTCCGCGCCGCCGCCGACGAGATCGGCGTCACGCAGGGCGCCGTCGCGCAGCAGGTGCGCCACCTCGAGGACGTGCTCGGCCTGAAGCTGTTCGAGCGCTTGCCGCGCGGCCTTGCGCTCACGCACGACGGCGCCGCTTATTTTTCCGACGTGCAGCGTGCGCTGCATGCGATCGCCGGCGCCACCGACAAGCTCGTGAAACGGCGCGCGGCGCTGACGATCAGCACGACGCCGTCGTTCGCGTCGAAGTGGCTGATCCCGCGGCTCGCGCAGTTCACCGACGCGCATCCCGACTACGACGTGCGCGTGATCGCCGACCCGCAGATCGCGACGTTCCGCCACGACGGCGTCGATCTCGCGATTCGCTACGGCAAGCCGCCGTTCGGCAAGCATCTCGTCACGCATGCGCTGTTCCCGCTCGACGTGTGCGCGGTGTGCAGCCCTTCGCTGCTGACCGCGCCGGCTTCGCCGCGCGCGCTTGCCGGCCAGGTGCTGCTGCACGACGCGCATGACCTGTGGCCCGAGTTCCTCGCGGCGATGCCCGAACCGGTCGACGTCGATCCGCACAAGGGGCTGCGCTTCAACCAGACGTCGCTCGCGATCGATGCGGCCGTCGCCGGCCAGGGCATCGCACTCGCGACCGAGCCGCTCGTCGAGCGCGACATCGCCGCCGGACGGCTGTGCAAGCCGTTCGACTTCGCGTTTCCGCTGTCGATGGGGTTCTATCTCGTGTATCCGGCCGAGCGCCGCGACGACGGTGCGATCGCGGTGATGCGCGAGTGGATGATTCAGGCCGCGTCGGACGGGCAGCCTTGAGCGGCTCGAGCGCGTTCGGCCCGCTTCAGGGCGCGATCCAGCGGGCTTCGTAGCGGTTTTCGTTCAGGTCGAATACCGCTCGGCGATGGCCGGCGCGCGCGAGTTCGAGCCAGTCGATGCGTGTGACCGTCATGTGGATCAGGCAGAAGTTTTCGTAGCCGTCGCCGGTTGGTGCGGTGCTGTCGACATGTGCGGCTTCCGGAGACGCGACCGGCGTGCCGGGCGGCAACGGCGCGCGATACAGCAGCAGCGTATGCGGGCGGCTCGATGCCCAGAGCGCGCGCCGTTGCGTTTCGTCATCGCAGACCGATGCAATTCCTTCCGCGCGAATCTGCACGAGCGCGTCGAGATCGTTCGCGACGATCGAGATACGCGGATCGCGACGCAACTCCGCGACCTTCGCCGAGCGCGCATCGGTATGAAACGACAGCACGCGCTCGACGCGGTTCACCTGACGCAACACGATCGTCCGGACCTTCGGTGCGCCATCGAGACCGAGCGTCGCCGCCTGCAACATCGTGAACGGCGAGCGCTGAACGCTGACGCCGGATTCGAGGCAGGACCAGATGCGGTCGTACGTTTGCGCGAGCGATTCGGAGGTCGAGTCGGACATGGGGCGGCGGCGATCGTCGGTGTTTCGATCGCGCAAGCTTAACCGTTCGTTTCGCCGACGGCTCGCATCCAGTGCGCCGCCGCGCCTGTGCCAGTCAGTTGTAGCCGAGCACCACCGGCGCCGCATCGCCGGCATCGGTCGCCGGCTCCGCGCCGAAGCGGCCGAGCACGTCGGCCACATACTGCGGCCCGGCGCTGATCTGCGACGAGCGATGCTTCGCCGGCCGGTTGTCGCCGCCGCTCGCCGCTGCGCCCGTCGATGCCGTTTCGTTGACGGTGATGGTCATGCCGATGTCTCCTTACGCGGCCCGCGCCGCACCATACGCACGCACGAGGCGCGCGACGCCTTCCCGGATCGCGTCGACGTCCGGCGCGGCGAACGACAGGCGCAGCGACGCCGCGTCGACGTTGTCCGCGAAGAACGCCTTGCCGGGGACGAACACGATCTTGTGCGCGATCGCCTGTTGCAGCAGCACGTCCGACGACACCGCACCGATTCGCGCCCACACGAACATCCCGCCTTCGGGACGATGGAACTCGATCGCATCGCCGAACCCGTCGCGCAGCGCGTCGCACATCGCGTCGCATTTGATCCGGTACGCGGCCGTGATGCGTGGCAGATGGCGTTCGAGCGCGCCGTCCGCCAAATATTCGGCGGCGGTGGCCTGCGTCCACGGTGCGCTGCACAGATCGACCGTCTGCTTCGCGATCACGCAGCGCCGCGCGATCTCGGCCGGCGCGATCGTCCAGCCCACGCGCAGACCCGGCGCGACGATCTTCGACAGGCTCGCGAAATGCACGAGCCAGTCGCGTGCGCCGTCCACCTCGCCGGTAAGCGCGAGCATCGACGGCACCGGTTCGCCCGCGAAGCGCAGGTCGCCGTACGGGTCGTCCTCGACGATCAGGAAACGGTATTGCACCGCGAGACGCAGCAGCTTCAGCCGGCGTTCGCGCGTGAGCGTCGCGCCCGTCGGGTTCGCGAAGGTAGGGACCGTGTAGAGCAGCTTCGGCTGCGCGATCGCGCCGGACGCGAGTTGTTCGCCGAGACGATCGACGTCGAGGCCTTCGCCGTCGACGGGAATCGTCACGATGCGCGCCTGTTGCAAACGCATGGCTTGAAGCGTGGCCGGGTACGCCGGTTGTTCGGTCAGCACGACGTCGCCGGGCGACACCATCACGCGCAGCAGCAGGTCGAGGCCTTGCTGCGAACCGGTCGTGACGAGCAGTTCGGCTGGCGTGCATGCGACGCCGCGCCGCGCCATCAGCGCGATCAGTTGCTGCTTCAGTTCGGCGAGGCCGTCGGTCGGGCCGTATTGCAGGCAGCGGACGGGCTGGGCATACGCGCGTTCGGCGGCCGCGTTCAGGCCGGCGACGTCGAACAGGTCGCTGGCCGGATAACCGCCCGCGAAGGAAATCATGCCCGGTTCGGACAGGTACTTGAACAACTCGCGGATCGGCGAGCCGGCAGGGTTTTGGAATGAGGGGGTGAACGCGTACATGTCGTCGTGAGCGGGTGGGCGCGGACGGCCGGGATAGCCGTCGAGTGCCGGCCGCCAAGGCGCTTCTGGCGCCGCGGCGGTGAATTCGAGCCACGATTGTCGATAGTCATTAAGGGCTCGGCAAACGATATCTATGCACTAGGTCTTGCGGTTTGGTCATTACATCGCGGTGGGGTGCGTGTTGGCGGTGCGCGGATGATGCGGGGTTCCGGGGCGGTTTGCCGAACGAGTGTTTGATTCGGGTGGTTGTTTCGCCCGGGTGGTCATGATGATCGCTACGGCTTTCTTGGCTTGGGCGGTTCAGCAAGAATCGTGAATCGTGGGCGGCGCCGCTTCAACGCGACGACCACCACGGCATCGAGAGCGCTCTCAGCGAAGCCAAATCGGAATTCTCGCCGCGATCCAATCGAGCGTGGTCGGGGGCAGCGAGATCGACCTTTCACTGTCGTACTCATCCGATGCGTCGAAATAAATCAACTTGTTCTTACGGATGATGGTCGATTCTTCCCCCGGCCGGCCGTCCCAAAAAACGAAAAATAGTCGAGTGGCGAGCGTCGAGCCGTGTGCATCGCTGACGACGAGTTTGACCTGCTCATTCTGATCCACGAAAAAACCATTGCCCGGAGCACCACTCCCGCAGATGTTGATGATGTAGGTTGTGCCGTCAACGTGCTTGACACCGCCATTCATCTTGACGTTGTAGTTGAAGCGCTGACAATCGGTACGGTCAGCCATGATCCCGCGAAATCCTACCAGGTAGACGAACGCAAAAAAAACGAGCGTGACGATCGCGAGGCCTGCGCGCTTCGCTCGGCTGAAACGGTTGAAATTTCTGACGCGCCGGTACAGGTAGAAACCGAAGATGATCGACGTGATGGCGAAGATCGCCGGCTTCGTATTCATCGCCGAGACAAGTACGATTCCGTTCCTCACGTTGAGTGGCAAGAACAGCCACGCGATATCGACAACGAGGTATATGGCGCTCACGGACAAGACTACTTTGAGGATGGTCATGGCCCCTTTCATTGCTCGGCCGGAATGGATCTGCATACGGTGTCAATTTTCAAAATGATCGGCTTGTCCAGCTTGATGAGCTTTGGCTTGCTGTAGACCATGAAGTCGCCACCACGATTATGCACCGACCTCCAGTCCCGGTACGTCTTGTTATGCACCGGCCAGTAGACATCTTTCACTCGAAATTTCCGAAAGCGACTGGTTCGTTTGTCGATCGGCTTATCGATCTCTTCTCCCTCAGGGAGATAGCGCCACTCCTCAATGGTCGAGCTCCCAACGTTAAAGTTACTGCTCTTAAAGAGATCGTTGATGGCCGCGGCATAGGACAAAACCATCCCGCTCTTGTTCCAGTGACCGAGGTACTGGCTCTTGGAAGGCGAGTCGTCGTTGAACGAGTAGCTGTCCTTGATGTAGACATAGATGTGGGTCATCTGTGCAACCGGTTCGAGACAGAATATTGTGTTCTTACCCTCGTACTTGTAGTAGCGCTCACCGGTAACGGTCGCCCTCCCAACAGCAGCGTAGAAATTGAAGTTTCCCAGAGCGCCGGTTAGATCGGTCAAAGCCGTTCCGTCGAGGGTGGCAAAGGATGATACCGACTGGAACTGAAATCTCCAGGCGATATGAAACTGAAGCAGATCCGTCAGAAACGGAGCAGTGTCGATCACGATACCCGCTGCGTTCATCTTTCCGGCAGAAAAAACCCTCTCGATCACGGGCACCAGCGCATTCTTGACTGCTTCAGCAGCTTTCTCCGTGTAAATCGCTTGCCGGACGAGTTGCTTGAATCGCCAGGATGCACCACTAAATCTCAACGCCCACTCCAGAGTGACTGTCGTGTCGTCGATCGGCTGCGGTGAGTTGAGCTTGTTGTTGTAGATATGCTTGGGACTCGCCAACCACTTTCGCGCCAACTTAGCCGAAATTGGCCACCCCGCCCTGTCCATCGCGTTGGGGATATCCTGCAGATCGAACTCGGGCAGTTTGTCGGCTTGCTCTGCGTCTTGAGGCTTGTCGCTCGGCTGTGGCTTGGCGGGTGACTTAACCGGTGCTGGAGCCGGGGCTCGCGGCTTCTGCGCTGCGGCTCGATCGGCTATCTTGGGCGGAGGCGGCGGTGGCTGCTCATTTGGCGCAAGCCTAGCGAACGAGATCTTTTGCTGCGTGTCGATGGGAACGCACCCGACGATGCCTGAATAGCATTTCCAATGCTTTCCGGAATATAAAAGGCGCGATTCCATCTGGTAGTACGGAACTTTTTTGACAACTGACATGGGTAGATAGCACCTCTGAACGAATCGGCGCCAAAATAATCGATACCCAAGCAATTCCGCAATAGCAATGAAAACAACTGTTAAATCAATTCGATTACGAGAAAATCGCGAAGATTGGGACAATTCTCAATGGGGTGATTGAATAGGAGGACTTGTCACGAGTTGCTCCAAGATTCTTGGCTTGGGTGCCAGCTTAGGGCAGACATTGCTTGGCACCGTCACGACGGCCGCTCATGGCCGAATCTGACAAACAAAGGGCGGCCTCAGCCGCCCCACGAAGCCATTCAATCACCCACCCACACCCCGATTCGCCTCGATCACGGTCAACGCAGCCATATTCACGATCCGCCGCACGGTGGCGCTGGACGTAAGGATGTTCACAGGAGCATTGACGCCCAACAGGAACGGCCCCACCGCCACATTGCTCCCCGCCTCGGTCTTGAGGAGGTTGTACGCGATGTTGCCGGCATCCACATTCGGACAGACCAGCAAATTCGCCGCCCCCTTCAACGGCGACATCGGCAGCAGCTTCGCCCGCAGCCCTTCATCGAGTGCGCAGTCGCCATGCATCTCGCCATCGGCCTCGATATCCGGCGCCTGCTCCCGCATGATCTCCAGCGCCCGGCGCATCTTCACGCCCGAAGCCGCACTCCCCGACCCGAAATTCGACCGCGACAGCAGCGCGACCTTCGGCGTCAGGTTCAACCATTCCATCTGCCGCGCCGCCGCGATCGTGAATTCGGCGATCTGCTCCGCATCCGGGTTGTCGTTCACGTGCGTATCCACCAGCGCCACCGTCCGCTGATCGAGCAACAGGATGTTCATCGCCGCGTAGGTCGACGCACCCGGCTTCTTGCCGATCACTTCGTCCACGAACCGCAGGTGATTGTGATACTCGCCCACCGTCCCGCAGATCATCCCGTCCGCGTCGCCGAGTTGCACCATCATCGCGCCGATGAGCGTCAGGCGGCGGCGCATTTCCACGCGCGCCATTTCCTTCGAGATACCGTCGCGGCAGCGCATTTCCCAATACTTCGTCCAGTACTGCGGGAAACGTTCGTCGTATTCCGGATTGGTCACTTCGACGTCCTGACCGAGCCGCAAACGCAGCCCGAACCGCTCGATGCGCGCGAGCAGCACCTCCGGACGCCCGACCAGAATCGGCCGCGCCAGCTTCTCGTCGACGATCACCTGCACCGCACGCAGCACACGCTCGTCCTCGCCTTCGGTGAACACGATCCGCGCCTTGCCGCCGTCGCGCACGAGCTGGCGCGCGGTCGCGAACAGCGGCTTCATGAATGCGCCCGAGTGATAGACGAATTGCTGCAACTGCTCGACGTACGCATCGAGATTCGCGAGCGGACGGGTCGCCACGCCGCCTTCCATCGCCGCCTTCGCCACGGCCGGCGCGATCCGCACGATCAGGCGCGGGTCGAACGGCTTCGGAATCAGGTATTGCGCGCCGAACGACACGTCGTATGCACCGTAGGCCGCCGCGACGACTTCGTTCTGCTCTTCCTCGGCCAGCCCCGCGATCGCGTGCACCGCGGCGATTTCCATCTCGCGCGTGATCGTCGTCGCACCCACGTCCAGCGCGCCCCGGAAAATGTACGGGAAGCACAGCACGTTGTTGACCTGGTTCGGGTAGTCCGAGCGGCCCGTCGCGATCACGACGTCGTCGCGCGTCTCGTGCGCCAGTTCCGGGAAGATTTCCGGCGTCGGGTTGGCCAGCGCCAGAATCAGCGGACGCGCCGCCATCTGCTTGAGCATCTCCGCGGTGAGAATGCCGCCGACCGACAGCCCCAGGAACACATCCGCGCCGTCGATCACGTCGGCGAGCTTGCGCGCGTCGGTTTCCTGCGCGAAGCGCGACTTGGCCGGGTCCATCAGCGTGGTGCGGCCGCGATAGACGACGCCTTCGATGTCGGTCACCCACACGTTTTCCACCGGCAGCCCGAGGTCGACCAGCAGGTCCAGGCACGCCAGCGCGGCAGCACCGGCGCCCGACGTCACGACCTTCACTTCCTTGATGGATTTCCCGACGACCTTCAGCCCGTTGATGAACGCGGCGGACACGGTAATGGCCGTGCCGTGCTGATCGTCGTGGAAGACGGGAATCTTCATGCGCTCGCGCAGCTTCTGCTCGACGGTGAAGCATTCCGGCGCCTTGATGTCTTCGAGGTTGATGCCGCCGAACGTCGGTTCGAGGCCGGCGATGATGTCGACCAGCTTGTCCGGGTCGGTCTCGTTGATCTCGATGTCGAACACGTCGATCCCGGCGAACTTCTTGAACAGCACGGCCTTGCCCTCCATCACCGGCTTCGACGCGAGCGGGCCGATGTTGCCGAGGCCCAGCACGGCGGTGCCGTTCGTGATCACGCCCACCAGGTTGCCGCGGCTCGTGAAGCGGTGCGCCTTCAGCGGATCGGCGGCGATCGACTCGCACACGCTCGCCACGCCGGGCGTATAGGCCAGCGCCAGATCGCGCTGGGTCACCAGCGGCTTGCTCGCGACGACCGAGATTTTCCCGGGGGTCGGAAATTCGTGATAGTCGAAGGCGGCCTGCTGCTGTGTCTCTGTCTGTTTCATGTTTTGGTCCCGGCGTGGGCGCCAGGCCAGTCCCGGCGCGATCCATGAGGGTGATTCTAGGGATCCGCCATAACGCGATGATTCTGTTTTAATATCGGCCCATCACTTTTTTCTGATGAATACATGACCAGTCAATGAATTTTGACGCAAACGACGTGGTCAGGCGGCTCGGCGCGCGTCTGAAGATTCGGCATCTGGTGCTGTTGCTGCAGATCCAGCAGCACGGATCGCTGACGCGCGTCGCCGAGCACATGGCGAGCAGCCAGCCGGCCGTGACGAACGCGCTGTCCGAGCTGGAAAGCATGTTCGGCACGCCGCTGTTCGAGCGCTCGTCGCGCGGCATGCGGCCCACCGCGCTCGGCGCGGTCGTGCTCGAGCGGGCGAAGGCGATGATCAAGGATCTCGACCACCTCGCTCGCGAGATGGAGGCCGTCGCCGCCGGGCATGCGGCTCATCTGCACATCGGCGTGATTCCGTTCATCTCCGGCCAGATGCTGTCGGCCGCGCTGAAGCGGCTGCAAGCGCGCATGGAGCGGCGGCTGACCGTGACGATTCACGAAGGCACCAGCGATCAGCTGCTGCTGCAACTCCGGGATCACAGTGTCGACATCGTGATCGGGCGCGCGTCGTCGGCGATCGATCTCGGGCAGGTCTCGTTCGAAGTGCTGTACCAGCAGCAGCCGCGCATGATCGCGAGCCGGCGGCTGGCCGCCAAGCTCGCCCGTACGCCGCTGGACTGGCACAAGCTGCACGCGCTCGACTGGATTCTCGGCGCGCCGCATACGCCGATGCGCGAACAGGTGACCGACCTGTTCCTGTCGGCCGGCATCGCGCCGCCCGTGCCGATCGTCGAAAGTTACTCGTCGAAGCTGATCGGCGAAATGATCGCGTCGAGCGACGAGGCCGTGTCGATCGTGCCGGCCGATATCGCGGAGGAACTGGTGAGGATCGCCGGCGTGGCGATCGTGCCTTATTCGCTGGTGTGGACGCTGCCGCCGATTGCGCTGTTCACGCGCTCCGCCGATTCGCAGTCGCCCCCGCGCGATCTGCTCGTCGACGCGCTACGCGAGGTGTGCAAGGAAACGTACGGAGAAATGCGTCGATAGCGGCGTTACTTGCCGGCGGCAAGGCGCCGCAGGATCTCCGGACGCTCGGCGGTCAACACGTGGTCCGCGCCCTCGCCCCTGTCGTAGCGTTTGCTCGTGCGGTAGGAAAAGCGCTTCACGTATTGATTGGCGGCGGGATCGAACATCCACGCGTCGACGTCGAAGAAGTGCTGACCGAAATGGTCCTCGTCCTTGCCCCACACGTAATCGGCTCGGACGAACAGCGGATACGGCGACACCTCCGGCAAGCTCCACATCGCGCGGTCGGCCATTTCCGTTTCGGTGACGATCGGCATCAGGTTCTCGATCTTGCCGTTCGCGCCGACACGCAGCACGGCCACGCGTTCCAGCATCCCGCTGCCGCCGCCCGAGAACATCCCCGAGAAGAATACCCACGAGCCGCCCGACGCAATCGGCAGCCGCTCGGACCGTGGATTCAGGCCGAACTGGTACCACTCCTTCGAAGAATGGGGAAGCGGCGCCGGCGGCATCTCGAAGCACGGCGCACGGTCGGGCAGCACGCAGAGCTTCACGCCGGAAAGCGGAAGCCCGTCGCCGTCGAGCTTGCCTTCCGTCTGTGTGAAGCGCGGGAATGCCGTTTCGCGGGGCGCTGCTTGAACGCAGGCGATGCCGACGAGCGCCATGCTCGCGATCGCCGCGAGCGTTTTACCGATCCAGCGCATCACCCCTCCGCCCGATGACACACCACCTCGATATTGTGTCCATCCGGACCGATGACGAATGCGGCGTAGTAGTTCGCGTGATAACGCGGCCGCAGCCCCGGCGCGCCATTGTCTTTGCCGCCCGCCTCCAGCGCCGCGCGATGGAACGCATCGACTTGCTGCCGCGTGTCGGCCGCGAACGCGATGTGAAGAGGCGCCGGCTTCTCGTCGGTCGGGAACAAACACAGTGAAGACTTGCTGGGCAGTCCGATCTCGATCCCGTACGACGGCTCACCTTCCCCGACAATTTCGGCGCCCAGCGGTTCAAGTGCCTTCAGGAAAAACGCCTTGCTGGCGGCGTAGTCGCTGACGCCGAACTTGACGTGGTCGAACATGAGTTCCCTCCGATGGATCGATCAGTCATCACGGTGGTGTGATGTAGCGATGGCCGCAATGTTGCCACATGCGGCGGTGGTCCGGTGCCGGCTCCAAAGGACCCTGAGCGGCGCTTCGCATCGTTCGCGCCAATGGCCCTTGTTCACCATGAACCGGTCCTCCGATGTTGAGCCGCCGCAGTCTCCCGTTGGTATTGGGGCAGCGCTTGCTCTTCACGAAGACCAACAGCCGAATGACCAGGAGGAGATCTCGACTGCCGATATGCTTGCTCAACGTGTACACCCCGGCTACGGCGCAAACGAAGCGGATCTTACTGTTCGTGAGCGCTTGTGGCTTGCCTCCATACGCCTTCCAGCATCGCGGGCACCCATTGCCCGGCCGGACAGTGACTCGCGGTGTCGGCAGGAAAAATCATCGATTCGTCATCACTCGTCTGCCGAGCCTTCAGTTCGCCGACGTCATGTATCGCCCGCCCGCATCCAGATCCCATAGCACGGATTTCGCATGGCGCATCCCCGCCGCGCCGGCATCCATGCGTTGCACGTTCCGCCCCGAACGGTCTAGCCCGCTGAGTGCGCAGCGTGTCTTCCAGTCCACGTATCTGCTGCGACAGCGTGGACTGCGAAACGTGCAGTGCCTCGGCGGCGCACGTGAATTTGCCGTGTTCCGGGACGGCCGGGAAGTAACGGATACCACGCAGCAGCACGGCGAATTTCTTCGTGCCCGACAACAATTGGTCTTTCCTATGGTTAGCATCATAAACCCGTCTTGGACACTATGACGGAACGGGCCCATTCTCTGTTCAACGCATCGCACTGACCGACGCGGCGGCGAACGCCAGACTGAATGGAGCTGACCATGCAAGAGATCATCGACGGTTTTCTGAAGTTTCAACGGGACATCATGCCCGCGCGCAGGGAGTTGTTCCGCAAGCTGGCCACCAGCCAGACGCCGCGCACCCTATTCATTTCCTGTTCCGATAGCCGCATGGTTCCCGAACTGGTTACTCAGCGCGAACCGGGCGATCTGTTCGTGATCCGCAATGCCGGCAACATCGTGCCTTCGTTCGGTCCCGAGCCGGGCGGCGTTTCGGCGACCGTCGAATATGCAGTGGCCGCGCTCGGCGTGACGGATGTGGTGATATGCGGCCACTCGGACTGCGGCGCGATGACGGCCGTCGCGACGTGCAAGTGCCTCGACCATATGCCCGCCGTCGCGAACTGGCTGCGCTACGCCGACTCGGCGAAGCTCGTCAACGAGGCGCGTGAACATGCGAGCGAGCGCGAGCGCGTCGATTCGATGGTGCGCGAGAACGTCATCGCACAGCTCGACAACCTCAAGACCCATCCCTCCGTTGCACTGGGACTCGCGCAAGGCCGCCTCAATTTGCACGGATGGGTCTACGACATCGAATCCGGCTCGATCGACGCGCTCGACGCCGCGACTCGCCAGTTCGTGCCGCTCGCCGCGCATCCCGATGTCACCGCGACGCCCGCCGAGTGTGCGGCTGCGCTCTGATTCCCGGCTCGTCACACCGACTGCCGATCTCACCAGGTTGATTTACTCAAGGAGCAACATCATGACCCAATCGCAAGTCACACCGAACGCACGCGAAGCTTTGACGGAAACGATCGTCGACGCGAAGGTGCGCAAGAACCTCACGTTCGAAGCCATCAACGAAGGCACGGGCCTGAGCCTCGCATACACGACAGCCGCGCTGCTCGGTCAGCATGCGCTGCCGGAGAATGCGGCGAAGCTCGTCGCCGAACGCCTCGGGCTCGACGACGACGCTGTTCGCCTGCTGCAAACCATTCCCGTGCGCGGCAGCATTCCGGGTGGCGTGCCGACCGATCCGACCGTCTACCGCTTCTATGAAATGGTGCAGGTGTACGGCTCGACGTTGAAGGCGCTGGTTCACGAGAAATTCGGCGACGGCATCATCAGCGCGATCAACTTCAAACTCGATATCCAGAAGGTTCCGGACCCGGAAGGTGGCGAGCGTGCCGTCATCACGCTCAACGGCAAGTATCTGCCGACCAAGCCGTTCTGAACCGATGATGCAAAGACGAAAATTCTTGCTGAGCACCGGTGCCGCGCTCGCTTCGGGCGGCCTAGCCCTCTCGGGCTGCACGATGACGGGGCCCCGTTCCACGTCGAGCACCAACAACGCGCTGTCCCCCACAAGGAGATCCGAAATGACTTCACCCGCCGCTATTCGCCCGCCGCTTCCGCCGTTCACGCTGGAGACGGCCATCGGAAAGTCCGTCTCGCGGAAGACGGCTGGAATTCGCGCGATGCCGCCAAGGTCGCGCTCGCCTATTCGCTCGACACGAAATGGCGCAATCGCGCAGAGTTCGCGAACAACCGAGCGGAAGCGCAGGCGTTCCTCGAGCGCAAGTGGAAGAAGGAGCACGAGTATCGTCTGATCAAGGAACTGTGGGCATTCGGCGGCAATCGCATTGCCGTGCGCTACGCCTATGAATGGCACGACGACTCGGGCAACTGGTTCCGCTCCTATGGCAACGAGAACTGGGAGTTCGGCGAGGATGGCCTGATGCAACGCCGCTATGCGTGCATCAACGATATGCCGATCAAGGAATCCGAGCGCAAGTATCACTGGCCCTTGGGCCGTCGGCCGGACGATCATCCGGGACTGAGCGAATTGGGGCTTTGAAGCCCGGATCGTCACAGCCACGGTGAGCGATCAGCGCCCGACGATTCGGTAGCGAAGAACGACGGATTGTTGGGCGTGCGTCGAAGTTCACTGGTACTGCTGGTTTGGTCGGATGGTGCACGAATCTCGTCCGGTGGTTCCACTAATGCAGTCCGGCGAAGGCCAAGCGGAGGAAGTGAGCCGCAGCCTCGTGAACCACTTCTGACATTGCAAGCTTTTGAAGGCGCAATCGCAGAACCTTCGCGCGGACATCCGTCTTCTGTTACGCGAACGCATCGCGTACGGAAACGAGGAGAACGTCGCTATCAGGGTTTACCTACGGCGTTGCCGCCGGTTTGCCCGTTAGCAGTATCTGGTCGCTGTTAGCAGAAACGTCGAACCGCAACAACACTACTATTAGCGATACTTATTATTTATATAGAAACAAGGAAAACATCATGAACAAGAGCATCCGTCATATTTCCCACGCCCTGTCGGCGCTCGCGCTGGCTGCTTCCACCATGACCGCGTTTGCTGCCTCTGCCGCAGAAGCGGCTTCACCGGCTTACCACTCCTCTGCGCCGTTGATTCAGCGGAATGCGACGCCGCAGGCCCCGCGCGCACTGACCCGCCGCGACGTGATCAACGAGCTGATCCAGGCCGACCAGGACGGTACGCTGCAACGCCTGAACGATACGGTTTTCCACGGCTCGTGACGCCGTCGATGTCTTTGTCAGCGTCGATGAAGGTCACGTCGGCTTTCCGAACCGCTCAGTCAGCAGTTGTAAGAACGCCCTGCTTGCCGCAGTGCGATACGCACCCTTGCGCTCTAAAACGGCGGCCGTGCGCGTTGGCAGAGGGGGATCAAGCGGCACGCGATGTAGGCCCTCTTGTACGTGTGCGATGTGATCAGGGAGAACCGTCGCAAGCTGCCCGCGACGCACGATTTCAACGATTGCACCGATCGTATCCACTTCGATTACGACAAGCGGTCGAATGGAGTGACGCGCAAAATGCTCGTCGATGAACCGACGTGTCGCGAATGTGTCGTTCAGCAAGACCAACGGCTCCTTGCCAAAGTCATGCCCCGCGAGTGCTTTGCGGCGTGTGGCATGCGGGTGGCTGCGGCCTACCACCAAGCTCAGCGTCTCCGCGAAGAGGGGTTGGCTTTCGATGTCGACCGACAAGGCCGGATGGAATGCGACACCGATATCAAGTTTGTCGTCTGCAAGCTGCGCCTCCATCTGATCCTGTGTGAGTTCGCGAATATCGATCCTGATGCCAGGATGCAGTTGGTGGAAGCCATCGACGATCGGCCCGACCAAGGATGCCGTATAGGTCGGCGTTACTGCGAAACGCAGGCTGCCCCGGCTCAGTTCCGCCACGTCGTGTATCGCCCTCACCCCTGCGTCAAGGTCCTGTAGCGCGAGCTTGGCGTAACGCATCCACGCTTCTCCCGCGTCGGTCAGTTGAACGGTTCTGCCTGAACGATCGAACAGCTGTGTTCCCAAGGTGTCCTCGAGCTGCCGAATCTGCTGCGATAGGGTCGGCTGCGACACATGAAGCGCCTCGGCAGCGCGCGTGAAATTCCGCTGTTCTGCCACTGCAAGGAAGTAACGGATATGACGTAGTAGCACGGGACTCCACCTAACTATTGGATCTTCCTATCGACTCTATCGCAATCCGGTCTTGGACACTATCGAAATTCGCGTCCATTCTTGATGCATGAAATCAGCGCACACGACGAGGCCGATTCTGAAGGAGATCGTCAAAGGGTTCTCAGGTTTCAACGAGATATCTGCCGGCCAAGCCGGTCTGAGTTCATCGCATCGCGGGTCGGGCGATCCGCGACGCACGCAGTGCAATCGCTAATCTGAAAAGGAGAGCCGTCATGTCGACTCAACAGCAGGGAATTCGTCCGCCGCTTCCGCCGTTCACGCTGGAGACAGCCATCGAGAAAGTCCGTCTCGCGGAAGACGGCTGGAATTCGCGTGACGCCGCCAAGGTCGCGCTCGCCTATTCGCTCGACACGAAATGGCGCAATCGCGCAGAGTTCGCGAACAATCGAGCGGAAGCGCAGGCGTTCCTCGAGCGCAAGTGGAAGAAGGAGCACGAGTATCGTCTGATCAAGGAACTGTGGGCGTTCGGCGGCAATCGCATTGCCGTGCGCTACGCCTATGAATGGCACGACGACTCGGGCAACTGGTTCCGCTCCTATGGCAACGAAAACTGGGAGTTCGGCGAGGATGGCCTCATGCAACGCCGCTATGCGTGCATCAACGATATGCCGATCAAGGAATCCGAGCGCAAGTATCACTGGCCCTTGGGCCGTCGGCCGGACGATCATCCGGGACTGAGCGAATTGGAGCTTTGAAGCCCGGGGCGTTACAGCCGCGATGAGCGATCAGCGCCCGACAATTCGGTAGCGAAGAACGACGGATTGTTGGGCGTGCGCCGGCGGCGCCGTCAGGATGTGGCAACTTGAACGTCGTTGAATTGTTCGTGCCTTTCGTCGCTCCTCCTGCGGTTTCGCTGAACCGGCCCGTGAGCACGCTCGCGCTGAGTGAAATTGTCGTGGTTCGTAGATCTTCCCAATGATGTTCGAGCGCTGATCGTGTCTGTTTATTCTGCCTGCCATCGACCTCCCGCTCTCTATCGGGCTCGCGCGCGCGCCTTCGACCGTTCCTTCGCTCGGCGGCGAAACGCCGGGCGATGGGTTGCCCGCATCTTGCGCGCGACTGCACGACAGTGACGGGCACCGGTGAACAATTGTCCATCATGGTCGATGGCCAACGGCATCATGTGCATGGTGTTGTGGTGCAGCCTTCCGCGTGGCCATGAACAGCACGCCGGTCGACGTCAAGGCGCACATGTTATGCACGCTTCGGTGCACTACCGATGGGGCATCGCGGGCTTCATCTGCATGGTTCAGTGTCGTGACGTCACCGTGATTTTGGGTGTGACCGCCAAGAACGCGCTGAGCAATGCAATGCCCCGTTGGCCGGTCGGTCAACGTCTGTTCGCCCCTCTAGCGGCCGAATGGGCGTAATGGGCGTACCAGCTCGACCGATTGCAACCAGCCTGAAGCGGTCGTCCACGGAAAGACACCCACCCGCCACTTCTGGCCGGACGCTGCGTCAATCGTCCGTGCTGCAAACTCGATATATTACGCGGACTTGCCGATTTCAGCCGCCCCCTTCAGCAGCATTCCACACGACCTTGGAAGTTCGATGCCATGCTGCTATCGTCGAGCATTCCTTGACGACTTCGGAGTGGCCGAACCATGCCCCTGATCTTGCGTCGCGCGACGATGGCCGATGCCGCGGCGGTGGCCGACGTCTATCTTCGGTCGCGCGACACGCTGGCATCCTACGCGCCACTCGCGCACGCCGAAGCGGCCGTCCGCGATTGGGTTGCCAACATGCTTGTTCCGTCGGGCAATGTTACCGTTGCCGTGAACGATGGCCACATCATCGGCATGGCCGCACACGCTGCCACCGACGGCGTGACATGGCTCGAGCAATTGTACGTGTGCCCCGAATTCAAACGGCAAGGGATGGGCACTGCCCTGCTGGAATCGGTGAAGTCGCAAACGGACGGCTCGCTCCAGCTCCATACGTTTCAAATGAACCACGATGCTGCTGCGTTTTACGAGCAGCACGGGTTCGTTGCCATTGCGTACAGCGACGGAAGCAGAAACGAGGAGCGTTGTCCCGATGTTTTGTATCGCTTGACGCGGTAGCGCGCTCGTCCGTTCGCTCGCCTCATCCGCCCGTTATCGACCGACGCAGGGGCAGCTCAGGCCAGCATCGCAAACACCGGCTGGTTCCTGACGCTCTCGCGCTCCAGCATTCTCGCGTACCAGGCTCGAAGTGCTTCGCATTCCTCATGCACTGGCAGCTTCACGAGCATCGCAAAGATCAAACCACCGATGACGGTGATGTCGGCCATCGAGAACGTCTCGCCCGCGACATACGGTTGCCGTTGCAGAACGGCATCGAAATAGCGCATGCCCCTCAACGCCTTGTCGCGTTGACGGAATCCCCACTCCGGATTTTGATACGTCTCCACGTCGGGCCCCAGCCCCGGCGTGCCGTGATGGAAATAGACGCTGATCGCGTCGAGCAATTCCAACTCGGCGCGCTTGCTCATCATGTGGATGACCCCTTTTTCGCGTGGCGTGGTGCCGGTGAGCGTGGGTACGCCGTCGAGCGCGTCGAGGTATTCGGTAATGGCCGTGCACTCGGCAATGCACGTTCCATCATCGAGTTCCAGAACCGGCAACGTACCCGAATAATTCTTGCTGGCGATGAACTCGGGCTTTTTATGCTCGCCCTTGTAAAGATCGACCATCACGAACTGGACGCGCGATTGCAGCCCCTTTTCGGCCAGTGCAATGCGCACACGTGTCGGATAGGGCCCTGTCGGGAAATCGTGGATCTTCATCATGGGCAGTTGGGCTGTGTCGAAGTCGACGTTACTGGAAGTCATTGCAGGGGCGCTCCGTAGTCGGTTGCACTGGATCGGACGACGCGGAAACACGTCTCCGGCGAAACTACCTAACGTTTGTTAGGTTAACCATATAAGGTAGAATCCGGAGTGTCAACACCCATTTCCCGTGCGCGGAGACTGAAGCAGTGACGAACGACGCGAGCTCGAACTCGAGAGAAAGAATTCTGGCAGCCGCCACGAGGCTCGCGCAGACGCACGGCTACGGCGGGTTGAACTATCGGGATCTCGCCAGCGAGGTGGGGATCAAGGCCGCGAGCATCTACCACCACTTCGAAAGCAAGGCCGATCTCGGCGCCGCGGTGGCGAGGCGTTACTGGGAGGATTCCGCGGCGGCGCTGGACGACATGCTGGCCCGATCGCGCGATCCGCTGGACTGCCTGCGCCGCTATCCGGATACCTTCCGCAAGGCGCTCGAGACCGGCAACCGCCTGTGTCTTTGCAGCTTCATGGCCGCCGAAACCGACGATCTGCCGGAAGTCGTGATGAAAGAAGTCCTGGCCTTCGCAGACGTGAACGTGGCGTGGTTGAGCAAGGTTCTATCCGCAGCGGCGGTGGTCAGCGCCCGGGAGAGCAAACAGCGGGCGCGGGCAATCTTCGCCGCCATCGCCGGCGCTCAGCTCATCGCGCGGAGTCGCGCCGATCTCTCCCTCTACGACGCGCTGATCGACAATTATCGTAAAGCGGGCCTTTTGCCGGCGTAGCAGGGTAACGGTGACGCGGCTTCGGACGACGTCGATCGTTCGTGAACGCATGATGTTCGATCGTGTGACCCCGGCTGACGTGGAATCCGTCGCCGATGTTTGCTGCTGGACCCCCGCGATCACCGGCGGACCGAACTGACGGGTTTTTCGTACAGGGACCAGGCAATACCGTCCGTTTGCAATCCGACGCGGACAAAGCCCAGCGACTCGTAGTAAGCGCAGAGCGTCATGTTTTCAGCGCCGCAGTCGAGTCGAAGCAAACGCCGGTTCAAGCGGCTCACCTCATGAGCGCACCCGTCGAGCATGAAGCTGCCGAGCCCGTTGAAACCTTTCCGCACGCAGGGCCGTGCACGTAGCCCGCAATCGGCGCTTGGGCCCCCAGTGCCTGTCATCGTCGAAGTCGGGCGAGAACGTTCCGACCAGCGTGCCATCCTGTTCGACGACGTACACGGCTTTCTCTGCGACGTGGTTTCGTACCCACCGTTCAGAGAAGCCGTCGCGTTCCTTGCCCCATACGTGGTCGCCATGCGCGACCTTCTTTGCATGTGCATCGTTCCGGATCTGTGTCAGTACCGGGACATCGTCTGCCGTCGCTCTGCGGACGCTTTTCGACACCATCGCTCGTTTCCCCCGTTATATCCGAGCTACCATCCCGGCGCACCACGTAACAAGCCTGACGCTAGCCGCGCTCCCGGCACTCATTCTGTCTTTATCTAGCGCCGCACTAACCATGGCTCACTTGTTTGAGCCACGCGTTCAATTGACGCGTACGATCACGTGTTCTGTCGATTTCGCAAGTCAGTAGATCAAGATTACGATCCGCGCCTGCCTCGTTTATCAGATACCAAGCGGAACACTCGTCGCCGAGAAAACGGATCCATTGCCGCTGAGCCGCGACAAATTTCACCTTGAGTGCTGGATAGTCGACGTACTCGTCACGTGGACGAGACAGCGACTTCAATACCTTTTGGTAAGTGCGGTTCAATTCGTCGTCTGCTTGCAGAAATTCATCTTGACTACGTTGCAGCAAGCACTCGGGAGCTACGCTATCCGGTGCGCAGCCCTGCGCTTGCGCAGCGGTGAACCACGACAATGTCAGCGCCATGGCGGCGCCCAGCGCCGCGCGACGAAAGCTGAACGCCGATGCACGGATATGCATTCTTGCTCCCATTCCCGTTTTCCCATTCATATGGCGATCGGAACAATTCACGCGCCGATCGCGTTCGACGAAATCTCCGTCGGAAACCCACCCTCTACGGATGAAAAGTCTCGCCCCGCTTCAGCATGTCGATGAATTCCGCGATTTTGCGCGCCCGTGATTCCGGCTTCCTGGCGTTCTGTATCCGAAACAGGATCGCATAGCGATTACGGCTGTTCAGTGTCGCAAAAAACTTCCCGGCTTTCGGATCGGCGTCCAACGCCGCCTGCAAGTCGTCCGGCACGATCGAGTTGCTGGCCGACGTATAAGCCGCCTCCCAACGGCCGTCCTTCCTCGCCTTCTCGATTTCGCCCATGCCGGCCGCGCGCATCCTGCCTGCGGCGATCAGCGCTTCGGCCTTGTCCTTGTTGAGTTTGGACCAGATGCTTTTCGCGGTGCGCGGGGTGAAGCGTTGTAACCAGTATTGCTCGCTCTCGGCCTTCTTTTGACCATCGATCCAGCCATGACAAAGGGCACTCTCCAACGCCTCTTGGTAGGTGACGGTTTGCTGCCCAGTACCTTTTTTCGCGAGACGCAGCCATACTCCGGTCGACGTGCTGCCGTTCTGCCCCAACCAGCTTTCCCATTCGGCTTGACTGGTAAAGGTGAGAGCGCTTTCGGCCATGTCATGATCCTGAATAGTTGCGTTTTCAACGACTCAGAGCCGCCGCTCAATGAATGAGCGGCGGCCACCGAAGCACTCCATCCCGCACAACCGCCTCAAACAATCCGGTTCAACGCATCGGCAAACCGCTTCACCGCACCATCGACATCATGCAGCTTGTCGAGACCGAACAACCCGAGCCGGAAAGTCTTGAAGTCCTCCGGTTCGTCGCATTGCAACGGCACGCCCGCCGCGATCTGCAAACCGACATCGGCAAACTTCTTCCCGGTGCGAATCCCGTCATCGTCGGTGTAACCGACCACGACACCCGGCGCCTCGAACCCCTTCGCGGCCACGCTCCTGATCCCCTTCTCCGTCAGCAGCGCGCGAATGCGCTCGCCGAGTTCGAGCTGTTCCGCCTTCACCTTGTCGAAGCCGTATGCGTCGGTTTCCTTCATCACGTCGCGCAGGGTCGTGAGGCTGTCCGTGGGCATCGTCGCGTGATACGCGAACCCGCCGCCCTCGTACGCTTCCATGATCTGCAGCCACTTGCGCAGATCGCACGCGAAGCTGGTGCTGGTGGTCGAATCGATGCGCTCGCGCGCAAGCGGGCTGAACATCACCATCGCGCAACACGGCGACGCACTCCAGCCCTTTTGCGGCGCGCTGATCAGGATATCGACACCGCTCGCCTGCATGTCGACCCACACGGTGCCCGACGCGATGCAATCGAGCACGAACATGCCGCCGACCGCATGCACGGCATCGGCCACCGCGCGCAGGTACGCATCGGGCAGCATGATCCCGGACGCGGTTTCGACGTGCGGCGCGAACACGAGATCGGGCTTGTTTTCCTTGATGGCGGCGACCACTTCGTCGATCGGCGCCGGTGCGTAGGCGGCCTGCCTGCCCGCTTCGACGGGGCGCGCCTTCAGCACCGTCGTCTCCGACGGAATGCTGCCCATGTCGAATATCTGCGACCAGCGGAAGCTGAACCAGCCGTTGCGGATCACGAGGCACTTCCTGTTCGTCGCGAACTGCCGCGCCACGGCTTCCATGCCGAACGTCCCGCTGCCCGGCACGATCGCGACCGACTTCGCGTTGTAGACTTTTTTCAGCGTGGCGGAGATGTCGCGCATGACACCCTGGAAGCGCTGCGACATATGGTTGACCGAGCGATCGGTGTACACCACCGAATATTCGAGGAGCCCCTCGCGGTCAACATCGGGAAGTAAACCTGGCATGCTCGCCTCCGGCGAAAGATGAACGATGGAATCAGGACAAGCAGCGTCTTCGATTCGATACTGCTCTGCACCATGCAACTGCGTCATTTCCTCGACGAAAGCAGATTCTAACGAACGCCGCCGGCCGCTTGGCGCCTATTTTGCCTGCCGCCGCGCCCGGTACCGCGCACATCGCCCTGTTCCGTGTAAGGGTTAACGACGCGTGCGGCCGCAGCCGCCTAACATGTCGATCGGCCCCCTTCACGACGGAACTTTCGATGACCTCTTCTCCCGCATCGTCACTGCAGTCGTCAACCGATCCCGCGCTCGCCGAGCGCATCGACGCGGTCCTGTCCCGCCAGCTCGACACGCAGCGCCTCGTCGGCGCGGTGGTGCTCGTCGCCCGCGACGGCGAACTCGTCTATCGCCGCGCGGCCGGATTCGCGGATCGCGAATCGCGCACGCCGATGCGCGAGGACACGCTGTTCCGGCTCGCGTCGGTCACCAAGCCGATCGTCTCGGCAGCGGCGATGGCGCTCGTCGCGCAACGCAAGCTGTCGCTCGACGAAGACATCACGCGCTGGCTGCCCGAGTTCCGTCCGGCGCTGCCCGACGGCCGCGTGCCGACGATCACGGTGCGCCAGTTGCTCGTGCATACCGCCGGCCTCGACTATCGCTTCAACGAAACCGACGCGAACGGCCCCTATGCGCGTGCGGGCGTCTCCGACGGGCTCGATGGCGCATCGATCACGCTCGCCGAAAACCTGCGCCGGATCGCGAGCGTGCCGCTGCTGTTCGCGCCCGGCACCAACTGGAACTACTCGCTGTCGATCGACGTCGTCGGCGCGCTGATCGAGGTCGTCTGCGACATGCCGCTCGCCGATGCGATCGATGCGCTCGTGCTGCGCCCGCTCGGGGCGCACGATACGGGCTTCGTCGCGCGCGATCCGGCGCGGCTCGCCACGCCGTACGTCAACGACACGCCGCGGCCGCACCGGCTCGCCGAGAACGAAACCGTGCCCATCGACGAAGGGTTCGTCGGCGTCACGTACTCGCCGTCGCGCGCGCTCGATGCGCATGCGTTCCCGTCGGGCGGCGCCGGAATGGTCGGCACCGCGGGCGACGTGCTGACGGTGCTCGACACGCTGCGCGCGGGCGGCGGCGCGATCCTGCCGGCCGAGTTGGTCGACGAGATGGGCCGCGTGCAAACCGGCGATCTCGAATTGCCGGATCTGCCGGGCGCGGGGTTCGGGATCGGCTTCTCGGTGCTGCGCGACCCGCGGGCGGCCGCGTCGCCGGAATCCGTCGGCACGTGGCGCTGGGGCGGCGTCTACGGTCATTCGTGGTTCGTCGATCGCGCACGCGGGCTCACCGTCGTGTCGCTGTCGAACACGCTCTACGAAGGGATGAACGGGCAGTACACGCTCGATCTGCGCGACGCCGTCTACGGCGTTGGCTGACGCACGCGGCGAAAAAAGGCCCGACAAAGTCGGGCCAACGGGTTTGAGACACAAGGAGAATCCCGCCCACCCCATACCGGGCGGTTACGCCGCACTACACTACACGACGTTCTTCTCGACGATCGGCCGGTTTTCGAGCACGCGCGCCCAGCCGAGCGACGACAGGTCGAGCGTGTCGTAACGCCCGCCCAGAATGAGTTCGCTGACGCCCCGCCCCGTCGCCGGCCCTTGCTGCAGCCCGTGGCCGCTGTAGCCGTTCGCGAACACGACGTTGTCGAGTTCGGGGTGGTAGCCGATGATCGCGTTGTGATCGAACACGTTGTACTCGTAGTACCCGGACCAGCAATGCTCGACGCGCAGCGCCTCGAATTCCGGCACGCGGTGCGCGAGCGTCGGCCAGATCACGTCGTCGAACAGGTCGTGGTCGACTTCGTCGAGCGGCAGGTCGTCCGGGTCGCGATCCGGGCTCGGCGACGTGCCGCAGATATACGTGCGCCCTTCCGGCCGGAAATACACGCCGGTCGGATCGATCAGCAGCGGGCAATCGGCGAGCTTCGCCGGCGACGATACGTTGAAGATGCTGCGCCGCCGCGCATACACGGGGATGTCGATGCCCATCATCGACGACAGCGTGCGCGTCCACGCACCGGCCGCGTTGACGAGCGTGTCGCACGCGTAGCGCTCGCCGTCGCCCGTCACGACATGCGTGATCCTGCGGCCGTCGCGCACCACGTCCTTCACGTCGGCCGGCACGTAGCGCGCGCCGAGCGCCTGCGCCTTCTTGCGCAGCGCCTGCACGAGCCCGTAGCCGTCGAACCAGCCTTCGCCGCTCACGCCGTACGCGCCCGACGCGAGATCGTCGACGTTCAGCCACGGGAACTTCGCGCGCAGCGCGTCGCCGTCCATCAGCCGGATATCGGCGCCGAGGCGCGTCTGCAGCGCATGGTTCTCGCGCAGCGTCGCGTCGCCAGCCGGCGTCGCGAGGAACAGGTAGCCGCCCTCGTGCAGGTCGATCGACGGGCGGTGGCCGTCCACTTCGAGCCGCTCGCCGATCGTGCGCAGGAAGTCGATGCCGAACAGCGACATCTCGATCGACAACGGCGTGGAAAACTGCTGGCGAATCGACGCGGCCGACAGCGCCGACGACGATTTGGCATAGGTGGGGTCGCGTTCGATCACGGTCACGGCGACCGTGGGATCGGTGGCGCGCAGGAAATAAGCGATCGAGCTGCCGATCACACCACCGCCGACGATGACGACTTGAGAACTCACGACTGACTCCGGTTGCACGTAAAAGGCTCAGGGCCTGAAAATGATGCGTGCCGCGACTCGCGGGCATCCCGCGAGCAAACTTCGCGGGCGATCGCCCCGGCTATTTCAGCACGTCCGGCATCGCCGCGAAAGCCTGCTCGCGCGCTGCGTTCAGTCCGCCGATTTCGTCGTGACGGGCTGCCACGCGGCGTTCTTCACTTCGTACAGCGTCGAGCTCGGGTTCTTCAGGTCACCCGTGTTCGTGAACGCGATCGTGCCCGTGATGCCGTCGTAGCGCGTGCCCTTCAGCGCGCCGTTGAAATCGCCCGGCTTCGTCGAGTTCGCCTTCTGCATCGCGTTGATCGCGATCCACGTCGCGTCGTACGCGAACGGCGCATACGCGAGCATGTCGACGCCGTACTTCTGCCTGAATTTCGTTTCGAACAGCTTGCCCTTCGCGAGACGCGACAGCGGCTGCCCGTACTCCCATACCGATGCGCCTTCCGCCGCATTGCCGGCGAGCTTGATGAAGTTCGCGTTCATCACGCCGCCGCCCGCGAGGAACTGCGCGCGGATGCCGAGCTGGCGCATGCGCTTCACGAGCATCGCGGCCTGCGCGTCGAGGCCGCCGAAGAACACGAGATCGGCATTGGCGCTCTTGATCTTCGTGAGCTGCGCGCTGAAGTCGACGGCCTTGTCGTTCGTGAATTCGCGCGCGACGATCGTGCCGCCGTTCGCCTTCACGGCCTTCTCGAATTCGTCGGCTTCGCCCTGGCCGAACGCGGTGCGATCGTCGATGATCGCGATGCGCTTCGCCTTCGTCACGCTCGCGGCGTACGCACCGGCGTTGCCGGCGTTCTGCGTGTCGGTCGCGATCACGCGGTACACGGTGTCGAGCCCCGCGCGCGTGATGTCGGGATTGGTCGCCGACGGCGTGATCATCGGAATGCCGGCCTTCGCATAGATCTTCGACGCCGGCAGCGTCGTGCCGGAATTGAAGTGGCCGATCACGACGGCCACCTGCGCGTCGGCGAGCTGCTGCGCGGCCTGCACGCCGGTGCGCGGATCGCTCTGGTCGTCCTGCGACGCGACGACGAACTTCACCGGCTTGCCGCCGACGGTCGTCCGCGCCGCATTCGCTTCGTCGACGGCCATGCGCACGCCGTTCTCGATGTCCTTGCCGTATGCCGCGCCGCCGCCCGTCAGCGGGCCGGCCACGCCGACCTTGACGATCGTCTCCTGCGCATGGGCCGCGCCCGTCTGGAATGCGAAAAGCGCGGCGGTCAGCGCGACGCCGGAAAGCGAACGAATGCGGAACGTCATGGCAATCCTTCTTCTATGGGTCGGGATGCAACGCGAGACTGGCACGCGTCGGCAACCTCCTGCGCGCCGGTGATGCCTTTCCGTGCCGGAGCGCGTGCGACACGCCGATCCGGCCGGACGATCACCGCGGCTCCGTCTCCGAAGAACCTTTCATCGCGAAAGAGGTGAAGGGATTGTGGGTAGCCAATACCCGTCCAGCAAACGAAATATCGGAACTATGTCGTGAGGATTTGTCATCAAGTTCCGTGCTGATGGCCGATCGACGGCCGTCCGGCGGCGGCCGTGGATGGCGGTATTCCGTGGGGAATGGCGGCCGCGCCGCAGGGTAAAGGCCGGTCGTCGTCATGCCGGCCGCGCATCATCGTCGCGGCGCCGGCCCGGCCGGCCTTCGCGACGCCCACGGCCGGCGCCGCGTCATCGGTCAGTGCCGATCGGTGCCCGTATGCTTGCGCACCGCATCGGCGGCCTCGCCCGCCTTCTCCTGGAGCTTGCCGGCCTGCTGCTCGGCCACGCCTTGCGCTTCGGTCTCGCGGTCGCCCGTCACCTTGCCGAGTGCTTCCTTGACCGAACCCTTGACCTGCTTGAGCTTGCCTTCGATGCGATTCCTGTCCATGGTCGTCTCCTGCGATGGTTGAGGAAAGCCGGCAATGCAGCGGCCTGCGCGGCACCGCCGAGCGGACAGGATCGCAAGCGGCGGCCGCGGGCGGCAGATGCGGATGCACCAGTGCGCATGGTGCATTCGCACCGATCCCGTCAGTCCGTGCCTTTCGCGCCGCCCTTGTCGGCGCGCGCGCCGTTCGTTTCGGCCGCGCCGACGATCCCCCGCTCGCGCGCCCAGACGATCGCCTCGGCGCGGCTGTGCACGTCGAGCTTCGCGTAGATCGTCGCGACGTGATTGCGCACGGTGTTCGGCGCCAGCCCGAGGCGGCCGGCGATCTCCTTGTCGGCGAGGCCGTGGCACAGCAGGTCGAACACGTCGCGCTCGCGCGCGGTCAGGTCGGACAGTTGGGCGCCCGCATCGGGCGCGTTCGCGCGCCGCACGTTCGCGAGCTTCTCGATCAGCGTGCGGCTGAACCACGACGCGTCCTGCATCGCGGTCTCGATCGCATAGACGAGCTCCATCTCCGTGCGCTTGCGGTCGCTGATGTCCAGCAGCGCGACGAGCAGGCAGTCGCGCCCGTGAATCGCGACGGGGTCGGCCGACACGACGCAATCGCGCACGTCGCCGTCGCGCGTGCGGATCTGCACGTCCACGTTGCGCACGTGGCCGTCGCGCGCGAGCCGGCCTTCGATCCGCGACCACGCGCCGCGTTCGGCCCACAGCCCGATCTCGTCCGCGGATTTGCCGAGCAGGTCGGCCTGCGCGTGGCCCGTCATCGCGGCAAACGCATCGTTCACGTCGAGCAGCTCGAAACGGTCGGCCGTGACGATCGCGGTCGCGACCGGCGCCATCCGGAAGGCCGTCGCGAAGCGTTCCTCGCTTTGCATCAGCGCGCGCTCGGCCTGCTTGCGCGGCTCGAGATCCATGAACGTGAACAGCATGCACGCCTCGCCGTTCATGTCGATCGGCTGCCCGGCGACGACCACCGCCTTGGTGCTGCCGTCGGCAAGTTTGAGCACGGCTTCCATCTGCGGGATGGTCGCGCCTTCGCCGAGCCGCTCGATCGCCAGCTCGCGCCGCTCGGCCTGATCCAGCACGTCGACCTCGTACACCGAGCGGCCGAGCACGTCGTCGCGCGCGTGGCCCGTCATGTCGAGAAAGCCCTGGTTGACCTTCACGTAACGCAAGTCGTCGAGCCGGCAGATCACGGCCGGCGCCGGATTCGCGTTGAAGGTGCGCTCGAAGCGCTCTTCGGCGCTCGCCCATTCGGTCGCGTCGTGCAGCACCAGCGCGAGGCAATCGGGTTCGCCGGCCGCGTTCGTCAGCACGAGGCTGCGGATGCGGTGCACCCAGCTCACCGACTCGTCGGCGGCCGATTCGACCTCGACCGTCACGTCGCTGAACTCCTCGCCGGCGATCACGCGATCCATCGGATAGTGGCCGTCGCGCACCGGATGGTTGTTCCGGTAGCGCAGCCGGAATCGCTCGCGGTATTCGGTGACGTCCGCGCCGAGCGCCTTAAGCTCGGTCACGCCGTGCATCGCGAGCGCGGCCTCGTTCGCCCAGACGATCCGCTGGTCCGGCTCGATCAGGATCACGCCCTCGGTGAGCCCCGCGATGATCTGGTGCAGCTGGCGCCGGTCGGTATGCGACTTGAGCACCTGTTCGTCTACTGGTTCGTTCATCGAATCGTCGTCCCTGTCGTCAACATGAGCGGTCAACATGCGCGCCGGCCGCGCGGCCGTGGCGGCGGCACCTGCCAGCCGCCGCGTGCGGCGATGATCGTGTGCCGGGCAACGGCGCGACAGGCGCGGACGCACTACCCCGAATAGTACATTCGCACGCCACCGCCGATCGTGCGGTGCCCCGCCGAACGAGGCGGCGCGGCCTGCGCGCCCGCCACGGCGGGTTGCCCGGGTCGTGGTGCATGTGCCGTTCCCGCCCGTGTGCTCCGTCCCCCGGTGCAAACGCACTAGCCAACCCGGTGAATTTGCGCGATGTCCGCTCGCGTTCGCGTCGGTACGCTGGTACTGCATCGGCGCTCATGCGCTGCCCTTTCATACCGCAGAGGGAGGACACCAGGATGGAATTGCATCAGACACCCGATCCGACGCGGCCCGAGCCGGCCCCGGACAACCCGCCCGAACCGGCGCCGGGCACCGATCCGCCGGTGCCGCTGCCGCCCGACGTGCCGCGCCCGGACATGCCGCCGCGCGAGCCCGGTTACGACACGCCGATCGCGCGATAAGCCGCGCGATGCGCCGGAATGCACGGGAACGATCCGTGCTCGCCCACCGATTGATTCAACCCGCCAATCGAAGGAGGACATCAATGAACAAGACCTCGCACCTTTCGACCCTGCTCGCCGTCAGCGCGGCGTTCCTGCTTTCCGCGGCCCCGCTCACGAACGCGCATGCCCAGGCATCGTCGACCGACAGCGGCATGGCGACCGAATCGAACCAGCCTGTCACCGACACGTGGATCACGACCAAGGTAAAGAGTGAACTCGCGACCACCAAGGGCGTGGAAAGCACTGACATCAGCGTGAAGACGGTGGACGGCGTCGTCACGCTGACGGGTGTGCTGCAGACGAAGACCGCCGTGAAGAAGGCCATCGCCGTCACCCGCGCGATCAAGGGCGTGAAGCACGTCGACGCGTCCGGCCTGAAGGCCAAGGCCTGAGCTACCCCGCGGCCGAGCGCCGCACTTTTCTCCCCTTACGAAAGGAGTACACGATGAACGAGGACAAGATCCAGGGCCAGTGGAAGCAGCTCACCGGCAAGCTGAAGGCCAAGTGGGGCAAGCTGACCGACGACGATCTCGCGGTCGCGGAAGGCAACCGCGACTATCTGGCCGGCAAGATCCAGGAGCGTTACGGGATCGCCCGCGACGAAGCCGAGAAGCAATTGAAGGAATTCGACCGCGAGCTGTAACGCGCCAGTCGTCTCACCCTGCCGCGACGCACGCCGCGTCGCGGCCACGAGGAGGACAACGACATGGGCAAATATCTGATCGCATGGCTGCTCGGCGTACCGATCGGGCTGCTGGTGCTGTTTTATCTGGTCACGCACCTGTTCTGACGCACGCGACGCCCCGTCGACGCAAACGGGCCGGCGGCTGAAACCAGCCGCCGGCCCTTCTGCTTTCCTCCCTGCCGCGCGACGCGAAGCGCTTACTTCGCCGCGTTCGCCGTCATCTTGAAGATGCCCTGCGCGTTGCCCGCATCGAAGCGCAGGTCGGTCACCCAGCGACGCGACGTCTGGTCGAACGTGCGCTTGCGCGTGATGAACTCGTAGAACGAACCGGGCACGTTGCGCTTCACGGTGCCGCCGTCGCGCGTGCGGAACTCGCGCTCGACGGTATCCGCGCGATAGGCCGTCTGGAACACGCGGCCCGAGCGCGAGCGCTCGACTTCCGGCTTCATCGGCCGGCCCTTCGCCTTCTCGTCGTCGGACAGCTTGAACACGTCCGGGACGCGATCGGTCGCGTGATTGAACGCATTGCCCTCGGTCGCGATCCACGCCATTTCCGCCGATTCCATCAGCAGCGTCTCGTAGTCGAGTTCGTTCGGCACGTCGTGCTGGCGCGCGAACGCGCCGACGATCTCCGGCAGCAGCGCGTGCGCGGCTTCCAGCGGCAGCCAGCCTTCGCGCTCGACCTCCCACAGCAGCGCGACGGCCGCCGGCGACAGCGGGTCGCGCGACGAGCTGACCACGTTCGTCACGGCCTGCTGGAATTCCTTCGAAAAGCGCTCCGGATGCAGTTCGCTGACGAAGAACTGCGCGATTTCGTCCGGCGCGTCTTCATGCGCGTACGCGCGGCCCGTCATGCCGAGCTTGTCGAGCGGATAACGGCCGTTCAGCCGGAAGCCGAGCGGACGCAGGATACGCGTGAATGCGGCTTCGCCCGGCGGCAGCGCGCCCGTATGCGGCCAGCGCACCGTGCGTAGCGCGCCGTGGTCGAAATAGACCGAGCCGCCGCTTTCGATCGCGTCGGCCGTGTACGCGCGGCCGTTCGCCGAACGCTCGAGCAGCCCTTCGAACAGCGCCATGTTCATCGCCTGCGCGATTTCCGCGCGCGTCACGACGCCGTCCTCCCACTCCTCGAGGATGGCCGGCATGTTCAGGGTCGAGAACAGGGCGTCGGTCTTCGCCTGTCCCAGCAGCTTCGTCAGCAAGCTGTCGATATTCGGATTGCGCATCGGGATTCTCGTCTCGGGGGACCCGCCGGCAAGCGCGCCGGCCACTCGTCGGCCGGCCGCCCACGGGCGCCTGACCTTGCATGGCAAGCATTATTCAAAGGGTTGCAGCGGCGCGTAAAGCGAGATTAAATTGATATGTGATGAGTTTTTGGAATTATCGATCGTTCTTCGCCGGCATCGCCCCGGTGCCGGGCGGCTCCGTCCATCAGACAAAACGAGCATCATGCGCAAATTCAAGATCCCCAACATGGGTGCGCTCGTGGCCTTCGAAGCCGCTGCCCGCCATGAGAGCTTCACGCACGCGGCCAAGGAGCTGTTCCTGACCGAAAGCGCCGTGTCGCGGCAGATCGCGACGCTCGAAGCGAGCCTCGGCGTGCGGCTGTTCGCGCGCGTGAAGCAGCGCGTCGTGCTGACGCGCGCCGGCAAGCTGTACGGCACGCAGGTGCGGCGCGCGCTGGAGGCGCTCGACCGCGACACGCTGTCGATCATCGCGCACGGCAGCGGCGGCGGCTACCTGGAACTCGCGGTGCTGCCGACCTTCGCGTCGCACTGGCTGATCCCGCGCATCAAGAGCTTCTACGACCGCACGCCCGACGTGCGCGTGAACATGGGCAGCCGCACCGACCTGTTCTCGTTCGAGGACACGCACTTCGAAGCCGCGATCCACTACGGCAAGCCGACCTGGCCCGGCACGTCGTCCGACTACCTGTTCGGCGAGGAAGTCGTGCCGATCTGCTCCCCCGCGCTGCTGAAGGGGCCCGTCGAGCGCGTCGAGGATCTGCTCGCGTATCCGCTGCTGCACTCGACCACGCGCCCCGGCGCGTGGGCGCAGTGGTTCGAGACGCACGGCGTCGAGGACATCCGCACGATGCAGGGCGTGCGCTACGAATTGCATACGATGCTGATCAGCGCGGCGGCGGCCGGGCTCGGCGTCGCGCTCGTGCCGAAGTTCTTCGTCGAGGAACAGTTGCAGCAGCTCGGCCTCGTCGTACCGTGCGATGCGGCCACCGTCGGCGATTCGGCGTACTACCTCGTATATCCGACGGAGTTCAGCCACAGCAAGCCGCTGGAATCGTTTCGCGGGTGGCTGCTCGAACAGGCAAGCGCGTATGCGGCGCCCGAGCGCGACGCGCACGACGCCGACGAGGCGGACGACGAGGACGTCGAGTAAGGGCGCCGCCGCGCCGGCGTCATGGCGCGGTGGCGCCGCAGGCGTGCCGCGCCGGCACGTCGGCTGCCACGACCCTCAGCAGCCGCGCGCGATCGGGCGTTTCCAGCCCCGGGCACGCGGTCTCCAGATCGCGAATCACGAGCGTTGCGCGCCCGTCGAACCGGCATACGCCGCGCGGCTGCGCCGCGGGTAGCCGCAGCCCGCGGGCCGCCTCGCGCTGGTTCGTGAAAACGATCACGCCCGCGCGTTGCGAGCGATCAGGCAAGCGCCGGGCGGACGCATCGTCCTCTTCGAACCACACGTCCGACCCGAGCGATTCGTCGCCGTAGTCGAGCGCGTAGCGCCCCGACAGCGTGATCGTCCGGTCGACATGCATCGCGTGGCACCCCGGCTCGGCATCCGCCGCGATCGTCTGCGCACCGGCCGCGACCGGGCCGCATACCAGCAACGATAGAAACAGCGCGCGGGCGCAGCCGGTCAGGCTCGATACATCGATCGTGTGGCGGATCATGGGCAGTCAGGGGCGCGGGTCGTCGTGACGAAGACCCGCATTGTCGCGCACCGCGTGCGTTACATGTGCCACTTCACCGTGGCGGTCAGCGTGCGCGGATCGCCCGGCATGTTGTACAGGTCCGCGTTGCCGTGCGCGGCGATGAAGTAGCGGCGATTGAACAGGTTGTCGAGCGTGAGCGTCACGTCGACCTTCTTGCTGCGATAGCCGGCGCCCAGGTTGAACACCGTGAACGACGGCAGCGTGACGAGATCGCTCGCCGACGTATAGCGCGCCGACTGGAACTGCATGCCGGCCGCCGCATAGAAGCCGTACGGCAGCTCGCGCTTGAGCCACAGGCTCGCGCTGTGGCGCGGCATCAGCCCCGGCGTGTTGCTCGACAGCGAGAGGCCGGCCGCCGTCGATTGCGCGGAACCGTCCACAGTGCCGTTCAGGTACGCGTAACCCGCATACACCGACCACTTCGGCGCGATCTCGCCGGTGAAGCCGAGCTCCATCCCGCGCACGTGCTGCGTGCCGATCGGCAGCGCATAGCCGGGATTCGCCGGGTCGCCGATCTGCTGGTTGGTCTGGCGCATGTCGAACAGCGCGACGCTGGCCGTCGCCTTGCCGCCAAGGTCGAAGCGCGAGCCGACTTCATACGCGGTGGTCTTCTGCGGTGCGAGCGCGGCGCCGTTCGAGAACGCGCCGGAACTGATCAGCGTGTCGGCCAGCGGCGAGAACGACTGGCTGAACGACCCGTACAGCGTGAGCCAGTCGAGCGGTTCGTAGATCAGGCCGACACGCGGGCTCCACGCGTGATCGGTGCGGTCGAGATTGACGTTCGACGACGTGTAGTCGTGGCGGATCTGGTTCAGGTAGTCGAAGCGCAGGCCGGCGAGCACCTTCCAGTGTTCGGTCAGCGAGATCAGGTCCTGCGCGTACACGCCCGCGAGCCCGACGACGGTCGACGCGTTCGTCTTCGCACGCGCGCCGATCGGCACGCCGGGCAGGACGACCGGCTGCGGATTGAAGAGATCGTAGTTCGCGACCTTCGTCACGCTGTAGATCGTGTCGAACTTCTGCTGCTGCGACAGCTCCAGCCCGTACAGCAGCTCGTGGCGCATGCCGAACAGCGACGTCTTCTGCGTGAGCTCGAACAGCCCGTCGATGCCGTGGTCGGTGCGCTGGCGCGTCGACTGGTCGAGCGTGACGACCGGGTGCGCGGCGGTCTTGATCGGCTCGTACGTCACGTAGTTCTTCCGCTCGAGCGAGAAGTCGTACGCGCGGATCGCGCCGTGAAACGACAGCGAATCGTTGAAGCGGTGATCGAGCGACACCGTCGCGCTTTTCGCGGAGACGTCGTTGTACGAACTGTTCCCGCCGTCGGCCGACCCGTAGTACGTGTTGATCGGCACGTCGACCGGCCGGCCGCGATACGCGGGAATCCCCTGGTCGGACGTGCGGCGGTCGTGCAGGTAGTCGAATTCGACGTTCAGCACCGTGTCGCTGTCGAGCTTGAACTGCGCGGACGGCGCGATCGCCTGCCGGTTGAGCTGGAATTTGTCGCGGAAGCTGTTCGAATTCTCGGCCGCGCCGGTCATGCGAAAGCGCGCCGCGTCGTTCGCGTTCCAGCCGAGGTCGAACTCGCCGCGCCGCTCGCCGCGCGTGCCGAGCGTCACGCCCACGTCGTTCACCGGGTTCGCCTGCGGCCGCTTCAGCACGCGGTTCACGATGCCGCCCGCCGAGCCGCGCCCGTACAGCACGGCCGCCGGCCCCTTCAGCACCTCCACGCGGTCGACGTTCGACAGGTCGCGGTAGTAGAGCGCGTCGTCGCGAATGCCGTCGACGTACTGGTCCGTGATGCTGTTGAAGCCGCGGATCGTGATCTGGTCGCGCTGGCCGTCGCCGACCGAGAAGCCGACGCCCGGCACGTTGCGCAACGCGTCCTGCAGCGACGTCGCGTTCTGATCCTCGATCACCGCGTGCGGCACGACGTTCACGGTCTGCGGCACGTCCATCAGCGACATGTCGGTCTTGGTCGCCGCGCGCGAATGGCCGCCGTCGTACGACGCGTGCTCGGCGGCCGCGTTGACGGAAATCGCGGGCAGTGTCGCCGCGGCGTCGCTCGCCTGCGCAAACGAAGTGCGGGCGCCGGCCAGCGACGTGGCGATCAGAAGCGCATGGCACGCGCTCTTGTTGAGTTTCATCGTGAACGTAGAGGTAGTGAAGAAAGCGACGAACGGGGCACGCCGGCCGCGCACCCGGCACGAAAAAAGCCGTGACGTCCGGTCACGGCTCGTAATGCGGCGAAATAATAAACGAGAATGATTCGTGTTTTTAATTAATTTGCGGCATGTCGCCTGCCCGCAACGCGGACGTGGAGCGCGCTCTGTATTCCTGACGAATACCTTTCCGTTTCAGGCCGTCGAGCGGCTTGATTCGTAACGTAAACGAAAGAATTGAATCGATCGTCTCGTGTGGCGACGATCGGTAAAAGGCGGGATTCGGGATACGGCGATGGAGAAGCTGGAGAGGATCACGAAGGATCGAGACAAGCAGGCGCGACCGATTCAATCGTCCGGTGCGCGCCGGACCGGGCAACCCCGACCCGGCGCTCCGGGCAGCCGACCTCGTATCGGCGGCGCGGCGGATCTTCTTCTGTTCTTCACTGCGTCTGCTCTCAGGTTCACTGCATTTTTTTCCTCACCGCGTCGCGCCATTATCCGCTCAATTCGGCCGAAGTAAAACGTTTGCGATTGCACCCGCACGGCTATGCCGGCGATTCGGAAACAGTCTTTCTAAATACTTACGGTAATTGCGACGTGATTCCGCGTTGTTGCATTCGCTGCGGCGTTCCTTTTAAATGGAACTGGTTCCATTCGCCGGATCGGCCACATTCGCGCGTGACGTGCAGCCGCGTGCGCGTCATGATGCCGATTCAGGATCGAGGATCATTCCGCTCAGGATTCGCATCGCCCGTCCTTCCCGGACACCCCGTCAAACGAGACCGTCATGCCCGATTCCGCCTCCCTGCAGCACCTGTTTCCCGCGTTACAAGAGATTCCCGCCGAATTCCGGCTGGCTTCGCCGATCCACCAGCGCGTGTCGCTCGTCGACGGCGAATTGCGACCGTGGGACGGCGCCACCAAGACCGTGCTGTCGCCGGTATGCGTGCGGCAGGCGGACGGCAGCGTCGAGCAGGTCGAGATCGGCAGCTACCCGGTGATGGGCGAAACGGAAAGCGACGCGGCGCTCGACGCCGCGGTGCGCGCGTACGACGCCGGCCGCGGCGAGTGGCCGACGATGAAGGTCGAGCAGCGCATCGCGTGCATGCAGGACTTCATCAAACGGATGGTCGCGCAGCGCGAACTCGTCGTGAACCTGATCATGTGGGAGATCGGCAAGAGCCTCGCCGATTCGCAGAAGGAGTTCGACCGCACCGTCACCTACATGACGCAGACGATCGACGCGCTGAAGGAGCTCGACAACGCGAACTCGCGCTTCGTGATCGCGGAAGGCACGATCGGCCAGATCCGCCGCACGCCGCTCGGCGTCGTGCTGTGCATGGGCCCGTACAACTATCCGCTGAACGAAACCTTCGCGACGCTGATCCCCGCGCTGCTGATGGGCAACACCGTGGTGTTCAAGCCGCCGCAGTACGGCACGCTGCTGTTCGAACCGCTGCTCGAGGCGTTCCGCGACGCGTTCCCGAAGGGCGTGATCAACACGATCTACGCACCGGGCGCGGTGGTCGTGCCGCACATGCTCGCGTCGGGCAAGATCAACGTGCTCGCGCTGATCGGCTCGAGCAAGGTCGCCGATCACCTGAAGAAGCAGCACCCGAAGTCGCACCGGCTGCGCGCGATCCTCGGCCTCGACGCGAAGAACGCGGCGATCGTGCTGCCCGACGCCGATCTCGACCTCACCGTGAAGGAGTGCCTGCTCGGCGCGCTGTCGTTCAACGGCCAGCGCTGCACCGCGCTGAAGATGCTGCTCGTGCATCGCTCGATCGTCGACGAATTCCTGAAGCGCTTCACCGCCGCGCTCGAACAGCTGAAGATCGGCATGCCGTGGGAAAAGGGCGTCAGCATCACGCCGCTGCCGGGCATGCATCGCACCGCGTACATGACCGACGCGATCGACGACGCGAAGGCGAAAGGCGCGCAGGTCGTCAACCACCAGGGCGGCGAGTTCAGCAAGACGCTGTTCTACCCGGCCGTCGTGTATCCGGTGTCCGAAGGAATGAAGCTGTACCGCGAGGAGCAATTCGGGCCGATCATTCCGGTCGCGCCGTTCGACGACGTCGATACCGCGCTCGACTACGTGACGACGTCGGAGCACGGCCAGCAGGTCAGCATCTTCGGTTCCGATCCGGCGCAGATCGGCGCGCTCGTCGATCCGCTCGTGAACCAGGTGTGCCGCGTGAACATCAACTGTCAGTGCCAGCGCGGGCCCGACGTGTTCCCGTTCGCGGGGCGCAAGGATTCGGCGGAAGGCACGCTGTCGGTGAGCGACGCGCTGCGCGCGTTCTCGATTCGCTCGATGGTCGCGGCGAAGCAGACCGACAGCAGCAAGCAGTTGCTCGACTCGATCGTGTCGGATCACCACTCGAAGTTCATCAATACGGGCTTCATTTTCTGAAGCCGGCTTGATCGATGCCGGAACCTCCGTCGCACGCCGGTGCGGCGCAGGCTCCGGTACACGCTGCACGGCTAAACGTTCGTCGCCAGCAGCCGAACGCCCGCCACGCCGAACACGACGGCCAGACACGCTTCCATCGCACGCCGCCCGCGCACGTACAGCCGGCGCGCACCGTCCATCGAGAACACCAGCGCGTAGCCGCCGAACACCACGCAACCGATCGCGAGGCAGCCCGGCACGACGGCGCCGTGCGCGCCGCCCGCGCCGTTCGACGACAGCGCGACGATCGACACCCACACGAGGATCGCCTTCGGATTGGTCAGGTGCAGCATCGCGCCGCGCACGTAGAAACGCGACAGCCGCTGCTCGCGCGCCGCGTTCGCGGTTGCAGCCGGCGGGCCCGACAGCGCCATGCGCCCCGACTTGAACGCGAGCCACAGCAGGTACAGCCCGCCGAACACCTTGATCGCGACCAGCAGCTTCGACCACGCGAGCAGCGCGGCCGAGACGCCGAGCGCCGCCACCGTTGCCCAGAACATCGACCCCGAAATCACGCCGAGCGCGAACGCGAGCGCCGCCTTGCGGCCCTGGTTCGCGGCGACCGACATGATCGCGAGATTGCTGGGGCCGGGGCTGGCCGTGCCGATGAAATAGGCGGTGTAGGCAAGCAGCAGGTTGGCGGAGAAGAAGGCGTGGGCGTTCATGTCGCACCTCGGGAGATGATCGGGAGATTGTCGGCAAACCCGCACCGTGTGCCCATGGACAATTGCGCGGCGATTCGCTGGGCCAGTTGCGTGACCATGCAACCGATCGCCGCGCGCCGGACCGTCTCTGTTTTGAAACAACCGGCGCATTCGCCGCCGGTTCGCGCGATGCGGCGGCGCGCGCTCCATGCAGCCGTTTCCCGTCGGCGAACGCACGGCGGGCATGGCGAACCGCCCGGCACGCGCCGGGTCGGCCGTTCGCCGGCGCGAATGCGCGACATGCCGGACGCCCGCGTTACGTTACATCCGTGAAGCATTTCGCGTCGTCGAGTCGCTTCGGGCGCCCGACGCTGCCCACCTCCCGCCCGTAGACACCCTCCTCGATCGCCTGCGCGATCCAGTCCCGGCGGGACTCGCCGACCGATGCCGTATCACGGCTCAACATTGCTCAACAATCGTCCGACGGGGCTGGTACGGAATCTGCATTCCGTTCGGGCAGAAGCCGCGCCCCATACCGCGCGGACATGATTCACCCTCGGGCGCTCCACGGATCCGCCCGTACGATATGCACACGCAACGAGGCTCTTCATGGATGCGCAGCCCAACTCGTCCGATTCGTCGTTCCAGCTCTTCCTCGCGAAGGTGCTCGAACAGCCGCTGCCCGACTGGACCGAAAAACAGCAGATGGAACTCGAGATGGCGCGCACGCTGTCGACGCAAATGGTCACGCTCGCCGAAGACATGCGCGGCCGCGCGCCCGATCTCGCACGCTGCCTCGTGCTGCTCCGCTACGCGAAGGTGCTCGACTTCATGCTGACGTCGCTCGCCGCGCACCGCGACATCCATCCGCAGACGCTGCGCACGCTGTTCCGGCTCGCGAACCTGAAGGTCGACGACGCGTATCCGGTGTGAGCGGGCGCAACCGACCGGAGGTCGCGCAGGACCGGCGCGGCCACGCCGGCCATGCGTGATTCGCCCCACGGCACACGCACGGCCCGCCTGCCCCTCCGCGCAAACGGAGGTACAATCGCGCGCCATGAACGCACTTCGCCGCTTCCTGCTCCGGCCAGGCGTCGCGCGACAGTTGCTGTGGGGGTTCCTCCTCGTGACGCTGCTGTCCCGCGCGCTGATGTCGGGCGCCGTGATGCTCGATCCGGACGGTCCGGATGCGGGCTCGGTGGTGCTGTGTTCCGGCCAAGGCCCGCTGATCGTCACGAGCGCCGCGCTGGCCGCCCGCTTCGACGCGAGCGCGCCGATCACGCCGGCCAACGATGCGCGCGCGCTCGTCGACGCGCTCGAGCATGACGCGCACGCCGACAAGGCCGCGCCCTCCGGCCACGGCGACGGCCTGTGCGCATTCGGCGCCGCGCTGTTCACCGCGCTCGCATCGTTCGCGCTGCTGGTGCTGCTGTTCCCCGCGGCGCCGCCGCGGCGCTTCCGCGTTCAATTCGACAGCCTTCCTTTCGTGCGATCGATATTCGACGATCGCCCGCCCTCCCGCGCGCCTCCTCTGTTCTGCTGAACGTTCCGCCCCGTGGCGCGTGCACGTCGACGTGCATGCGCGTTCACGCCGTTCGTTTCACCCGACCTGATTCACGCGTTCACTCGCATGCCCGCCTCGCGCGGGCGGCGCCGCCCCGCGCACCGTTTGCGCGGCGGGCCGCGCCGCCTGCCTGCGGCGATGCACGCACGCGGGTGTGACGCACGTCGACGGCAGCCGGCCCACGCCGCTCCCGCCGCTCGACGAACCCGAGGAGTTCACACCATGTCGACCACCGTCGATCGGGCCATCTCGCCCGCCCGTTCCGCCAGCGCCGGTTACCGGACGCTCTGGCGCTGGCATTTCTATGCCGGCCTGTTCGTGATGCCGTTTCTCGTGATCCTCGCGATCACGGGCACGCTCTATTGCTTCCAGCCGCAGATCGAGCCGCTGCTGTATCCGCACCGGCTGATCGTCGAGCCGCGCGCGACGCCGCGACTCGATGCCGACACGCTGCTCGCCCGCGCCCGCACCGCGATGCCGGCCGGCGCGACGCCGATTTCCGTGCAGGTCGCCACCGCGCCGGATCGCAGCGCCGAGTACGTTTTCCGGCTGCGCGACGGCAGCCGCGAGAGCGTGTACGTGAACCCGTACGACGGCAGCGTGCTCGGCACGCTCAGCGTCGAGAACCGCTTCATGCAGGTCGACCGGATGCTGCATCGCAAGCTGCTGCTCGGCAAGACCGGCGAGTTGCTGCTGGAACTCGCCGCCTGCTGGACCTTCGTGATGATCGGCACCGGCATCGCGCTGTGGTGGCCGCGCGGCGCGGCACGCGTCGGGCGCGCGCTGCGGCCCGACCTGTCGCTGCGCGGCCGGCCGCTGTGGAAGAACCTTCACGCGACGGCCGGTATCTGGCTCGCGGCCGGCACGATCGCGTTCATCCTGTCCGGGCTGCCGTGGTCGGGCTCGTGGGGCAAGAACTTCAAGGCGCTCGCCGCGACCGTGAACCTCGGCGCGCCGGAAGGCGCGTGGGGCGGTGCGTCGGTACGCTCGACGCGCCCCGGCGCCGCAGCGACGCCCGAGACTGCGCGTGCGCAGGCGGCCGCGCCGTCCGGCCATCACCACGATTCCGGCGAAGCGATGCCGGGAATGGTGATGGACGACCTGCCGTTGCCGCAGACGCCGTGGGCCGTCGGCAACGTGCCCGTGCCGCATTCGCCGTCCGCGCCGACGCCCGCGCCGCTGCCGCTGGCCCGCGCGATCGCGATCGTCGCCGGGCTCGGCGTGACGAGCGGCTACACGCTCGCGCTGCCGTCCGGCGCGGACGGCGTGTTCACCGCGTCGTACTTTCCGGCCGACCCGAAGGCCGAACGCACGATCTACGTCGACCAGTACAGCGGCGCCGTCTTGAAGGACATCCGCTATGACGACTACGGCGCGGTATCGCGAGCCGTGTCGTACGGCACGTCGCTGCACATGGGCCGATATTTCGGGCTCGCGAACCAGATCATCTGCGCGGTGCTGTCGCTCGGGCTGGCCGCGATGGCCGTCACGGGTACCGTGATGTGGTGGAAGCGCCGCCCGGCCGGGACGCTGGGCGCACCGTCGCGCGAACGCGGCACGCCGCCGATGCGCGGCTGGATCGCCGGGCTCGTGCTGCTCGGCATCGTCTTCCCGTTGATGGGGCTGACGATCGTCGCGGTCTGGTTGATCGATCGGCTGCTGTTCGGCCGCGCGGCTGCCGCCGCGGCGTGATCGATGCAAGCGCTTCCCCCATTCGAAGGAACCCGAAACAATGAAGTTCAGATTGATGCTGCCTGCTGCCGTGCTCGCGGCGCTGTCGCCGGCCGGGCAGGCACAGGAAAGTGGCGTTGACAGCACCGGCGCCACGCTCGCACCGATTCGCGTCGACGCGCAGAAGGCGCCCGCCCTGACGCAACCGCTCGACACGGGCAGCCATCTCGGGCTGTCGCCCCTCGAAACGCCCGCGAGCGTCGAACAGATCAGCCGCGCGACGCTCGACACGCGCGGCGACAGCTCGATCATCGACGCCGTGAGCCGCGCCGCCGGCATCAGCGCGTCGCCGCATCCGGGCAACGGCAACTCGGAGCTCGCCGCGCGCGGCTTCGTCGGCGCGTCGTCGGTCACGCAGCTGTACGACGGCGTGCGCCCGTACGGCGCGATCGGCGTCACGTTCCCGTTCGACACGTGGTCGGTCGACCATATCGACGTGCTGCGCGGCCCCGCCTCGGTGATCTACGGCGAAGGCGCGATCGGCGGCGTGGTCAACATCGTCCCGAAGAAGCCGACGCGCACGCCGATCCGCAACGAACTACAGATCGGCGGCGGCACCGAGGGTACGGCGCGCGCCGCATTCGGCAGCGGCGGCGCGATCAACGACAAGCTGTCGTACCGCTTCGACATCAGCGGCAATCGATCGTCCAACTGGGTCGATCGCGGCAATTCGCGCAACCTGTCGGTCTCCGGCGCGCTGCGCTACGACGTGACGTCCGATCTGTACGTGACGGCGTCGTACGCGCAGGGCTTCATGCATCCGATGCAGTATTTCGGCGTGCCGCTCGTCAACGGCGCGCGCGATCGTGCGCTCGACAAGAAGAACTACAACGTCGGCGACGCCGACATCGCGTTCCGCGACAGCTGGGCCACCGTATCGGCGAACTGGCAGCCGAGCGACGGCCTGAACGTGACGAGCACGCTGTACCGGATGAAGAGCAACCGTCACTGGAAGGATGCGGAGTACTACACGTATCTGCCGTCGAGCGCGCAAGTCCGGCGCAGCAGCTACACCGAGATCTTTCACGACCAGGAGCAGTACGGCAACGTGACGACGGCCACCGTCGGCAGTGTGCTGCTCGGGATGCGCAACACGTTTTCGGCGGGCGTCGAGTTCAACCACACGACGTTCCAGCACGACAACAACTCGCCGTATGCGGGCACGTCGACGGTTGACCCGTTCGACTTCGATCCGGGCCGTTTCATCAATACGGCTGGCACGTTTCCGAAGTACCGCAGCCAGTCGAACCAGTACGCGCTGTTCGCGGAGAACCGGCTCGAGATCACGCCGCGCTGGTCGGTGATCGGCGGGCTGCGCTACGACCATGCGAGCGTGAACCGCGACGATCTCGTGAACGGCGGCGCATTCACGAAGGTGTTCGCGAATACCGGCTGGCGCATCGGCACCGTGTACGACGTGCGGCCCGGCCTCGCCGTGTACGGCCAGTATTCGGTCGCGGCCGATCCGGTCAGCTCGCTGCTGTCGCTCAATGCGTCGAAGGCGAATTTCACGCTCGCGACCGGCCGGCAGATCGAGATCGGCGTGAAGCAATCGTTTCTCGACGGCAAGGCCGAATGGACGCTTGCCGCATACCGGATCGTCAAGAGCAACCTGCTGACGGCCGACCCGGTGAACCCGAACCAGTCGATCCAGGTCGGCCAGCAGTCGTCGCGCGGGCTGGAAGCGACGGTCGGCGCGGAGATCGCGAAGGACTGGCGCGTCGATGCGAACGTGTCGATCCTGCGCGCGAAATACGACGATTTCCAGCAGTCGTCAGGCGGCGCGACCGTGTCGCGCGCGGGCAACGTGCCGGTGTCGGTGCCGCAGCGGCTCGCGAACCTGTGGGTGAGCTGGCGCTTCGCACCGGACTGGACGGGCATCGCGGGCGTCAAGTACGTGGGCAAGCGGTTCGCCGATACCGCGAACCAGCTCGTGATGCCGTCGTACACGACCGTCGACCTCGGCCTCGCATGGAAGCCGCGCAAGGACACGACGATCACCGCACGCGCGTACAACGTGTTCAATCGCCGCTACGTGCAATCCGCGTACTACAACGAGACGCAGTATCTGCTCGGCAACGACCGGCGGTTCGAGGTGCTGGCGAACTACCGCTTCTGAGCGCGCACGCCGCCGCGCAACGTGCAAAGCGGCACGGGCACGGGCGCGGTGGCGCGCCGGTCAGCCTTCGGCATCGCCGCCGCCGATCCGGAGGCGCCGTCACGCACGCGGGCCGGCCATCCATTTCCGGTAGCGCCGCGTCTGGCACTGCGCGGCCAGTTGCTCCCGCACCAGCGCGCGCAACGGCGACACCCGCGGGTGCGGGCGGCGCCCTTCGCTGAGCCGCGCGAGCTGGAACTTGACGACGGCCATGTTCGCCAGCGCGCCCAGCGCCTTGTTTTTCCAGCGGATCGGCCGCAGCACCGGCGCGCTGTCCTTGCCGGCGCGCCAGTCGCGCGGCAGGTTCGGGTCGATCGACAGCGCGGTCGCGATGCCGACCATCGCCACCCCGCTGTCCACCACCTGCTCGGCCACCGCACGGCGGCGGATCCCGCCCGTGACCATCAGCGGCATCCGCGCGACGGCGGTGATGTCGCGCGCGAATTCGAGGAAATACGCTTCGCGCGCGAGCGTGCGCCCATCGCGTGCCTCGCCTTGCATCGCCGGCACTTCATAGCTGCCGCCCGACAGTTCGACGAGATCGACGCCGAGCGGATTCAGCAGCTCGACCACGCGCTTCGCGTCGTCCGCGCTGAAGCCGCCGCGCTGGAAATCCGCCGAGTTCAGCTTCACCGCGACGACGAAGGCCGGCGACACCGCCGCGCGCACCGCCTTCACGATGTCGAGCAGCAGACGCGCGCGATTCTCGATGCTGCCGCCCCATTGGTCCTGCCGGCGGTTCGTCAGCGGCGACAGGAACTGGCTCAGCAGATAGCCGTGCGCCGCGTGCACCTGCACGCCGGTGAAGCCGCTTTGCTCGGCGAGCTGCGCGGCGCGCACGAAGCGCTGCCGCACGTCGGCGATATCGGCTGCGGTCATTTCCTTCGGCACCGGAAACTGCTTCGACAGCGCGCCGAGCGCGAGCGGCACGGCCGACGGCGCGAGCGTCGTCTGGCCGAGCGCCGCCTGCATCTGGCGCCCAGGGTGATTGATCTGCATCCACACGTGTCCACCGCCCGAGCGCGCGATCTGCGCCCAGCGGCGGAAGCGATCGAGATGCGCGTCGCTTTCGAGCACGACGCCGTTCGGCCCCGTCATCGCGCGGCCGTCCACCATCACGTTGCCGGTCAGGATCAGGCCGACCTGACCGTCGGCCCACGCCTGGTACAGGCGCAGCAACGCGTCGGACGGCGCGTGGTCCGCGTCGGCCATGTTTTCTTCCATCGCGGCCTTGGCCAGACGGTTCGGAACCACCGCCCCGTTGGGCAGTGTCAGGGGCGCAAACAGATTCATGGTGAGCATCCTCGATTGACGATGCCCAACGATAACTTTAAAGTCAACTTTAAGGTCAAGCCCTTTTGGAGCCCACCATGAAAATCGGCGAACTGGCGAAGGCGAGCGGCCTCGCGGCGTCGCGCATCCGCTTCTACGAGGCGAGCGGCCTGCTCGAACCGGCCCGCCGGCAGGCGAACGGTTATCGGGAATACGGGCCGGAAGCGTTGACGCGGCTCGCGATCATCGATCGCGCGCAGTGCGCGGGCTTCTCGCTCGACGAAATCCGCGCGGTGCTGCCGCCGGATCTCGGCGCATGGCCGCACGACGAACTACTGGTCGCGCTGCGGCACAAGGTCGATGAAATCGCGCTGCTCGAACGGCGTCTCGCGCAGAACCGGCAGCATCTGGAAACGCTGATCGACGCGATCGAAAACAAGCCGGCCGGCGAGGATTGCACGGGCGCCGTACAGCGGATGCTCGACCGGCTGTGCGAGCAGGCCAGCGAGCCGCTGGAACCGGCGCCCGTCGTGCGGCCTGCGCGCAAGCGGGCGTGATGGAGTGTGCTGCGGGATTGCGTCGCGGGATTGCGTCTGTCGTCCATCGATCGATGCGCTCGCGGCCGGAAGCGCGACACGGCGCGGTTGTCGCGATTTGCTTACGTCGCAGGTAATCGACGCGCGCTACCCGCGCCGCGATCATGGCCCCATCGACTCACGCACCGCATCCCGCCAAGGAGCCCGCCATGACCGCCTACGCCATCGCCCACCTGCACGACGTCGAGATGTGCGACGACATCGTCGAATACCTCGAACGGATCGACGGCACGCTCGCGCCGTACGACGGCCATTTCGTGATTCACGGCGCACGGCCCGAAGTGCGCGAAGGCGTGTGGCGCGGCGACCTGATCGCGATCGCGTTTCCCGATCTCGACGCGGCGCGCGCGTGGTACGACTCGGATGCGTACCGGCAAATCCAGCCGCTGCGCGCACGCCACGCGAGCGGCCCGTTGATCCTGATCGACGGTGTCGACGAACGGCACAAGGCAACCGATATCCTGCGTTGACGATTGACGCCGGCGACGCCGGCAGCGCTTACGACACCTTCCGCTCCATCGGCTCCCCGACGACGAACCCGCCGCCCTGGAACCGCTGCGCGGGATCGTCGTACTCGGCGGTCGGCGCCGTCACCGGGAACAGCCCGGCGAACTGCTCGGAGCTGTCGCGCGGGCGGAAGCCGAGGAAGCCGACCTTCGTGTTGTCCCACCACTTCACCGGGTTGTCCGACGCACCGTAGACGATCGCGTGCCCGACGCGGTTCGTCAGCAGCGAGCAGCGCACGAGCTCGATGAAATCGCGATAGCTGAGGAACGTGACGAGCATGCGCGGATTCTTCGGCACCTCGAACGACGAACCGATCCGCAGGCATACGGTTTCGATCCCGAAGCGGTCGAAGTAGTAGCGCGACAGCGATTCGCCGAAGCATTTCGTCACGCCGTACAGGCTGTCCGGGCGCAGCGGCGCATCGGCATCGAGCACTTCGGTGACCGGATGGAAACCGATCGCATGGTTCGAGCTCGCGAACACGACGCGCTTCACGCCATGCTTGCGCGCGGCTTCGTACAGGTTGTACGTGCCGGTGATGTTCGCGCCGACCAGATCGTCGAACGGCGCATCGACGGAAATGCCGCCGAGATGGACGATCGCGTCGACGCCTTCGACGAGCTGCATCACGGCCGGCCGATCGGCCAGATCGACGACCCGGAGCTCTTCATGGGCGGCCGCGTCGCCGAGCGCCGCGATGTCGCTGACGCGCACGACGTCGGCCCAGTCGGCGAGCGCGCCGCGCAACTGGCGGCCGAGGTTGCCGGCCGCGCCCGTCAGCAGCAGGCGGCCGAACGGTTTGCGCGCGGCGGTGGATGAGGCGTTCATCGAATCTCCTTGGATCTGATCTAAATCGGAAAACGTTTTCCAACTATACGCGGACGCCCCGCCGAACGTCAATGGTCGGGCCTGCTCGCGGCCATCCGCATTTTCCCGATATCGCCGTACGGCCGCGGGCGGGCTTTTTCTGCCACAATCCGGCGTTATCGAACGAAAACGTTACCCTTCGGATGAAAAAAGTTTCCCCGACGATCCGCGACGTGGCCGCGGAAGCCGGCGTGTCGGTCGCGACGGTATCGAAGTACGTGAACGGCACGCAGCGCTTCTCGCCGACCGTCGAGGCACGGCTGAAGGAAGCCATCGAGCGGCTCGGCTACCGATCGAACCCGCTCGCGCGTTCGATGATCACCGGCCGCACGCGCACCATCGGCCTCGTGATCCTCGACATCAGCAACCCGCACTTCACGAACGTCGTGAAAGGCGCGAACCGCGTCGCGCTGCAACACGACTACACGCTGCTGCTCGTCGACACCGAGGAGAACCAGACGCGCGAACGCTCGCTGATCGAGGCGCTCGCGCAGCGCGTCGACGGGCTGATCGTCAGCACGCGGATGCCCGACGAGGAAGCCGGCTGGATGCTCGACCTCAACAAGCCGCTCGTGCTGCTGCGTCGCAGCCCCGGGCTGCCGATTCCGAGCGTCGGCATCGACAACCGGCTGTCGACCTACATGCTCGCGCGTCACCTGCTCAACCTCGGCCACACGCGCATCGCATATCTCGGCTTCGGCACCGCGCGCGTGAACGACGAACGGATCCAGGGCGCGCGCGACTGCCTCGCCGAAGCGGGGCTCACGCTCGACGTGCACGACGCGCACGCACCGACCGCCGAGGCCGGCGAGCGCGCGTGCTCGCGCGTGATGCTCGGGCCGCAGCGCCCGCAGGCCGTGATCTGCTACAACGACCTGATCGCGCTCGGCTTCATGAAGGAGGCCGCGTCGCTCGGCTTCCGGCTGCCGCAGGACGTGTCCGTCGCCGGCATCGACAACGTGCCGTATGGCGCATACGCGGCGCCCGCGCTGACGACCGTCGACATCCAGAGCGAGAACATGGGCGAGCTCGCGATGCAGAAGCTGATCGACGCGCTCGCCGGGCGCACCGACGCGAGCTATTCGACGTTCGAGCCGCGGCTGATCATGCGCGCGTCGACGGCCTCGGCGAGCTGACGCGGTCGCGACGCGCCCTTTCCCCCAACGCAAAAAGGAAGCGCCGCCCAAGGGCGGCGCATTCGTTTGCCGGAATGCGCTTACGCGTCGAGTTTCGCGGGCTTCATCTTCGGCGTGAGCGCATGCATCACGGCCAGCGCGATCAGATAGGCCGATGCGCCGATCGCGAACAGCACCCAGTAGTGGCCGGTGCGCTGCAGCACCTGGCCGATCACTTCCGAGAACAGCACGCCGCCGATCGAGCCGGCCATCCCGCCGATACCAACCACCGACGCGACCGCGCGGCGCGGGAACAGGTCGGAGGCCGTCGTGAACAGGTTCGCCGACCAGCCCTGGTGCGCGGCGGCGGCGAGGCCGACGATCAGCACCGCGATCCACAGGCTCTGCACCTGCGACACGAACGCGATCGGCAGCACGCAGCATGCGCAGATCAGCATCGCCGTCTTGCGCGCACGGTTCACGCTCCAGCCCGCACGCAGCAGCATCGACGACAGCCAGCCGCCGCCGATGCTGCCGACCGTCGTCAGCGCATAGATGCAGACGAGCGGCAAGCCGATGTGCTGCATGTCCATCCCGCGCGACTCGTTGAGCCACTTCGGCAGCCAGAACAGGTAGAACCACCACACCGGATCGGTCAGGAACTTGCCGACCAGAAAGGCCCACGTCTCGCGCTTGCGGATCAGTTCGCCCCAGCGCGGCGCGCCGGCGTTCGCGTTCGCCGCGTCGAGCGCTTCGGCTTCGTCGCGCGGCTCGTCGTATTCCGCGGCGAGCGCGCGCGTATCGGCCGTGCGATACATCACCAGCCACACCGCGAGCCACACGATACCGATCGCGCCGATGATCACGAACGCCGCGCGCCAGCCGTAGGCCACCGCGATCGCCGGGATGATCGCCGGCGCGAACACCGCGCCGATGTTCGCGCCCGAGTTGAAGATGCCGGTCGCGAGCGCGCGTTCGCGGCGCGGGAACCATTCGGCCGTCGTCTTGATCGCGGCCGGGAAGTTGCCGCCCTCGCCGATCCCGAGCAGCGCGCGCACGAACGCGAAGCCCGCCACCGAGCCGACGGCCGCGTGCAGCATCGCGGCGATGCTCCACACCAGCATCGCGACCGCGTACGACACGCGCGTGCCGAGCCAGTCGACGATGCGCCCGAAGCCGAGCAGGCCCAGCGCATAGAACGCGGAAAACGCCATCACGATGCGGCCGTACTGCACCTGGCTCCAGCCGATGTCGTGCTGGAGCATCGGCGCGAGCAGGCCGAGGATCTGCCGATCCATGTAGTTGATCACGGTCGCGAAAAACAGCAGCGCACAGACGGTCCAGCGGTAGCGGCTCGCGGCCGCGCGCACGGCGCCGACGACGGCAGAGGGCATGAATGTCTCCGATGCGCGGTCGCGCCCGTCGCGCCGCACCAAGTTCGTTGACCGGCGACCGGCGCCGGGGCGAACGGCCCGCGCGCTCGCGCACAGGCCCTTTCACCAACCAATCTGGAAAACGTTTTTCAAAGGATAGGCCGCCTACCGGCACCGTGTCAGTCGGGGATTTCGATGAGTCATCTCAAATTGGTCGCGAGAAAAGAGACGACTGTTTCGCAGAGTGGTATTAACCGTTTTTCCGCTGATTTTCCCGCCGTGGCGTGGCGGCCCCGCGGCCGCCGAAACGCACGACCGATTCCGGCCGGAATCGACGTCGAGGATGGTTTACAGTCGTCACATGCGGCGCGCCGGGCGCCGTGACGCGCGTATGCCGCACTGCATGTGTGGCGCCTTCATGGAGATGTGTCGCGATGACTCCCGCTCACCTGATTCCGAGCCCGCTGGGCGACATCGCCGTACGCATCGAGGACGATGCGCTGACCGGCCTGTACTTCGTCGGCCAGAAATACTTTCCGTCGCTCGCGATCACGACCGAAGCGGACGCGCACGCGATGTCGCCCCTCGCGCGCCAGGTCGCGGAAGAAATCGCCGAGTACTTCACCGGCGCGCGCGACACGTTCTCGGTGCCGATCCACCTGCGCGGCACCGCGTTTCAGCAACGCGTATGGAAGGAACTGCTCGCGATTCCGTTCGGCGAACTCGTGTCGTACGGCGACATCACCGAGCGCGTCGGGCTGCCGATGAGCGGCGCGCGCGCCGTGGGCGGCGCGGTCGGCCGCAATCCGATATCGATCATCGTGCCGTGCCACCGCGTGGTCGGCGCATCGGGCAGCCTGACCGGCTATGCGGGCGGCATCGAGCGCAAACGTGCGCTGCTGTCGCTCGAAGGCGCCGGGTTTTCGCGCGGCATGCATCAACCGATGCAGCAGGCGCTCGCGTTCTGACGCCATTCGGTGAACGACAGCCCCGCGTCCTGCCGGAACAGCCGCGACAGCGCTGCCGGTCACCCACGCTATGTGCGCTTGCGCATCGCATGCGCGACCCGCGCGTTCGCCTCGAATTTCGCGCGATGCGTCGAGAAAAACGTCCGCACGTTGCGGACGTTCGACGCGCCGGTGAACAGCCGCCGCGCGAATTCGTCGTATTCGGCCACGTCCGCCAGATCGGCGATCACGACGAAATCCGGCCCCGGCGACACGCGGTAGCACTGCGTGACGGCCGGCTCCGCGCACACGTACGCTTCGAACGTGTCGTAGTCCTCGGCCGTCTGCCGGTCGAGGCTGATCTCGATCAGCGCGGTGACGGCCGTGCCGATCGCGACCGGGTCGAGCACCGCAACCTGCCGGCGGATCACGCCGGCCTCCGTCAGCCGCCGCACGCGGCGCATGCAGGTAGGTGGCGACGACAGCGCGCGCTCGGCCAGTTGCAGGTTCGACACCGACGCATCCTCCTGCAGGATCGCGAGGATGCGCAGGTCGAGATCGTCGAGGGTGATGCCGGGCATCGGCTGCTCCTTTCACCTGGATGGTGAAATTTAATTTCAACATGATAGTCTATCCACGGTTAATTTCACCTATCACTATTTTTTGAAATTTAATTCCATTTCGCTGGCTCTACCATCGCTCTCACTGATCCAGACAGGACATTTACGGAGCGCGATATGTGTGGAATTGTCGGGGCGGTAGCCCAGCGGGACATCCTGCCGAACCTCGTCGACGGCCTGAAGCGGCTCGAATACCGCGGCTACGATTCGTGCGGCGTCGTGGTCTACCGCGACCGCGCGCTGGCGCGCGCCCGCAGCGTCGATCGTGTCGCGAATCTGCAGCGCGAGATCGCCGCGCAGGCGTTGTCCGGTTACACCGGCATCGCGCATACGCGCTGGGCCACGCATGGCGCGCCCGTCACGCTCAACGCGCATCCGCACTTCTCTCCGAGCGACGCGAACGCGCGCATCGCGCTGTCGCACAACGGGATCATCGAGAACTGCGATCAACTGCGCGCGGAGCTGCAGGCGCACGGCTATGTGTTTGCCAGCCAGACCGACAGCGAGGCGATCGCGCACCTGATCGATCATCTGTACGACGGCGATCTGTTCGAGGCCGTGCGGCTTGCGGTCGCGCGACTGCGCGGCAGCTATGCGATCGCGGTGATGTGCCGCGACGAGCCGCACCGGATCGTCGGCGCGCGCGACGGGATGCCGCTCGTCGTCGGGGCCGGCGAAGGCGAGAATTTTCTGGCGTCCGATGCGATGGCGCTGTCGGGCATCACCGATCGCATTGCGTACCTGGAGAACGGCGACGTCGCCGATATCCAACTGCATCGCTACTGGATCGTCGATGCGGCCGGCCAGCGCGTCGAGCGCGCGGTGCAACGCGTCGCCGCGCATAGCGGCGCGGCCGATCTCGGGTCGTACCGCTACTACATGCAGAAGGAGATCTTCGAACAGCCGCAGGCCGTGGCCGATACGCTGCTCGACGTTTCGTCGATCATGCCCGAGCTGTTCGGCGACGGCGCGTGGAGGGCGTTCAACGACGTCGATTCGGTGCTGCTGCTCGCGTGCGGCGGCAGCTATCACGCGGCGCTGACCGCGAAGTACTGGATCGAGAGCATTGCGAAGCTGCCGGCCAGCGTCGAGATTGCCAGCGAGTTCCGCTATCGCGACAGCGTGCCGAATTCGCGCACGCTGGTGGTTGCGGTGTCGCAGAGCGGCGAGACGGCCGATGTGCTCGGGGCCGTGCATGTCGCGAAACGCAGCGGGATGATGCACACGCTCGCGATCTGCAACGTCGCGACGAGTGCGTTGATGCGCGAATGTGCGTTGCAGTTCGTGACGCGTGCGGGAATCGAGATCGGGGTGGCTTCGACGAAGGCATTTACAACGCAGCTCGTCGCGCTGTTCCTGCTGACGCTGTCACTGGCGCAGGTGCGCGGGCGGTTGAGCGACGACGAAGAAAAGGAACATCTGCGTGCGCTGCGGCACCTGCCCGACGCGATGTCGAAGGTGCTCGCGCTGGAACCGCAGATCATGGCGTGGTCGGAATTGCTCGCGCGACGCGACAACATGCTGTTTCTCGGGCGCGGGATGCATTATCCGATCGCGCTCGAAGGCGCGCTGAAGATGAAGGAGATTTCCTATATTCATGCGGAGGCTTATCCGGCCGGCGAGCTGAAGCATGGGCCGCTGGCGCTCGTCAGCAACGAAATGCCGGTGATCGCGGTCGCGCCGAACGACATGCTGCTCGAGAAGCTCAGGTCGAACATGCATGAGGTCAGTGCGCGCAATGGGCGGCTGTTCGTGTTCGCGGATGTGGACTGCGGGTTGGTGCCGAGCGAGGGGATCGAGGTGATTCGGCTGAACGAGTACTACGGGCCGTTGTCGCCGATCCTGCATACGGTGCCGATGCAATTGCTCGCGTATCACGCGGCGCTCGCGCGGGGGACGGATATCGATAAGCCCAGGAATCTGGCTAAGTCGGTGACGGTGGAGTGAGGGCGGGGCCGCGTCCTATTGAACATGCGTCATCAGCTCTTGTGAACCAAACATGGCGGGTGCGAATTGCCGCGCGCCGCCGCTGCCCGCTCGCCCAAACGTCGTGAAAAGGTCAGGCGTACTCGCTTCCTGGTTCTCAGTGATTGTGGACCATGCGTCACGGCGCACCACCCCACGCCGGAAATAGACAATCACATTCCTCAATTCACTGTATAAATATACAGGATCGGTTCTTCTCTATATACTTCGAGGGTTGAAGTGCGGGAGATTATGTGTCTGCGCTTTCGAGCACCGAGAAAACGTGAGCACATGACAGAAGCATGGCTATTTCGCAACAGCCGCCGGAAGCCCGATAAAATCGCAACCAAATTGAGAGGTCGAATAATGAGCGGCGGGCAAAGCAAGATTGAGTGGACGGAACGCACCTGGAACCCAACGGTTGGATGCACGAAAGTTTCCAAGGGCTGCAAGAACTGCTACGCCGAAGGCATGGCGAAGCGATTGCACGCTATGGGCACTCCTGGCTATGAGAATGGCTTCAAACTGACGATTCTACCGAATCGCCTGGACGAACCATTGAAGCGCAAGATTCCAACGGTGTATTTCGTCAATTCGATGTCCGACCTGTTCCACCGCTCAGTCCCTGACGCCTACATCACCCAGGTATTCGACGCGATTCGCGCATGCCCTCAGCACACGTTCCAGATTCTCACGAAGCGCGCTGAGCGGCTCGCGAACTACTGCAGCCGTCGCGATATTCCGGGAAACGCCTGGCTCGGTGTGACTGTAGAGGACCGTCGGTATGGGGTACCTCGCATCGATGAGCTGCGGGCGGTGCAAGGCGGTGTGCGCTTCCTGTCCGTCGAACCGCTACTCGAAGACCTCGGAACACTGAATCTCGAGAACATTGACTGGGTCATCGTGGGTGGCGAATCAGGCGCGAAGGCACGCCCAATGCTCGAAGAGTGGGTGCAGGGCGTCAAGCTCCAGTGCGAGGAGCAAGGCGTGAAATTCTTCTTCAAGCAGTGGGGTACATGGGGCAGCGACGGCGTACGTCGCTCCAAGGGCGCGAACGGGCGGCTCCTCGAAGGACGTACCTGGGACGATATGCCCGACCGCGTGCAGCTTACGTAAAGAACTTTCGCTGCGGCGAGTATTCGATGATATCGGAGGGCTTGTAGTGCTTTGACGGCCGCCGCACTCTGTCGTCTTTATTCGACACCACAATACTCCCTGATGTATGCAAGCCCCGGATAACCATTTGCAGCCGAGTTTCGTCTGCGATAGTGTTGGAAATGTGGTCAGTGAGCAGTTGCCGGACGGTGAGCGGCTGCTGGCGGTCTGACAAGATGCGGCCGAGGTCTTCCTTCAATGTCTCGATGCAGAGTTCTGCCCCACCAGCATCGAAGAGGATGGACTGACCAGTATATTGCTCATCCCGCTTCGGATCGTAGCCCAGTATGAAGAGTCCCGGTTCAAGCTCGTGTCCGAACTCGCTTGAGTGCGCCCAGTGCAGCGACTTCATCACGTCGTGGGCCTTGTATTGCTGCGACAAGTGCACAAGCCAGTAGCTCCACGGATTGGCCGAGTCTGGCCGAACAAAGAACAGTGTCATGTACGGCGCGCCTGTTTCGGTTTTGATCCCATGCGCGACGTAACGTTGGAGCGCCACCCGTCCAGACTCCGCCTTAATTTGCCCCAGTTGTTTCCATGGGATGTACTGCTCAATGCCGATACTGCGCACTGCCTTCCGATTTGCCTCTCTGTCACTGATATAGGTAAGAAGCGAGTCGACATTGAAGGTCATGATGACTTCTGCGTTCGGCAGTTCGGTCATCAGCCATCGAAGCTTGTCCATCGGAACGGCGTTGTAGCTGTACTGGTCAAGCAGAAAAATCGCCCGGCCGCCGCCTCGGCGTGCCTTGATACGCTCCACAATTCTCGGTAGCTCATCGAGAAATCCACTATTCAGTACTCTGGACCGCTCGAAGTCCTGCTGCGCGATGGCGCCTTCCGCTCGCCGCCTTTCCAAGTGCTGACAAAGATACTCCGCAGATTCCCGCTTCTTCTCCACGAAGAAAAATTCAGTGTCCACTTCACGCAGCGTGCGCCGACCAACATTGAGAGCGGCTCGCGCCAGATGCGTCCCCCGCATCATAAGCAGAGGCGTGCCATCAACTGATTTTGCCTGTTCGTTGAGGTACTCGCCGCCGCCGGCAAACCCATCGACCAATGTCAAAGTTAGTTTGGGCATGGTCGGCAAACTCATCAGGGTCTCGATGTATTGCTGAACATACTCCTCGACAATCGCGTGCTTAACGGCGCTGTGCTGGTCAAGAAGCGGCGGGGGATGTCCAACCTGCCAGAAATACTTGTCTTCTGTTTTTGCCATGCTTGGTGTAATGCGGGCTCTTGGTCTACCGAAAGATTATCAGGTTTTAGTAAATATTTCGAAATAGCGGCATACTATTTGACATCACCATGCCTCCCCAAAATACGAGACAAAGCGTGGCCCCAAAAAATGACGACAAGTTTGTCATCGATCCGGCGGATGGTCTGCCGGTCATGAAGGTTGGTCCTTGGTCGGAAGACAAGCATGTAGCGCTGTCTCGTTATGTCGACGCAGCCCGCAAAGCTCGCGCCAAATGGCCATATGCTTCGTTTATCGACCTTTTTTCGGGTCCCGGACGAGTCATGAACCGTGAATCGGGAGTTATCTCCGATGGCGGTGTGTTATCAGCGTGGCGCATGTCGGAACGCGGCGGAGCGCCATTCGACGAGATATACATCGCCGATGCCGATCCCGGAAGCGTGGAAGCTTGTAGCTCGCGACTTCGCGCAGCAGGCGCGAAAGTACAGGCACGTGTAGGCAACGCATCCAAGACCGTTGACTGGGTGCTTGGGACGCTTCCGAGGGGCTTACACTTCGCCTTCCTCGATCCGTTCAACATCGAGCACTTGGACTTCGAGATTATCCGCAAGCTTGCCGCTCGGCCGAACATAGATCTCTTGATTCACTTCAGCGTAATGGACGTTCAGCGAAACATCGGTACCGACTTCAATCTAGCCTGTTCTCGGTTGGATGCGGCCGCGCCGGGGTGGCGCAACAATTTGCGGTTGAAAGAGATTCCCAAGCACGCACAAGTCAGCGCGTATCTTGAGTATTGGGAATCGCTGGTCACCGACCTCACTAAGATGCAGGTTGCCCAGTCCAAGCCACTATTCGTCAATTCGAACAAGGGACCGCTATATCGCCTCATCCATCTTGCCCGTCATCCGCTCGCTACAAAGCTTTGGAATGACGCTGCGTTGCCGGCATCGCATCAGCAGTCTTTCCCTGGTATGTGACTGCTGGTTGCGTGGATGACTGCGTCCGCTACAACGGGTAATAGGTAGCGCCATGTACCTATCGCTGTACCACGGTGACCTCCCAAGGAACTGCGTTGCCCAGACAACGACTTGCAGCCAGACTAACGACCATCCTCCGACACATGTCCGGCCCGTGGCGCCCCTACCCGAACGAAATGATGCTCGACCCTCGTCCGGAGCACGCCATCGAGCGCCGCAAGCCGTTCACGCAGCCGAACCGCTTGCCCTTCCGTCATCTCGCCGAGCACGATCTTTTGTTCGAGCACGTCGCCACAGCGGGTGATGGCCCACCGGTCGACCGTCGCCGTTTCGCCTTCGAGTACGGCAGCCGCGGTCGAAACAATGCCCGGATTCCGTCTCGAAACGAGATGAACCGTATGCGTCAACGTGAAACCGGGAAGAAAACACGACCAGTCTTCGCAGACCGTCGGATGGGAAGCGGAGGAAACTTGGCTCATGGTTGCTCCGGATGAATGGTTATCGAACCGGTGCCAGCCATGCTGTTCCCGTTTCGTTGCCGTCAATCGGCCGCATCGCCTCGAGGGCGTCCACCTTGCCCGGGAGGGCAGGTTGGCGTCGGAAAACCCGACTCTGGATGCTTGAATTCTCACGTTCGACATTCCGAACGTGGGTCCATTATACCGAAAACCCGGCGTTGAACAAGCGGCCCCCGAACGCGCCACTTCGGCCGGATGGCTCCGCTGATCCGGCCCTTCCCTATCCGGGCGCCTGCATGACCGGCCCGCCGGAAACCGCTACTTCGACAACCGCAGCTTCTTCGACACCACGACGCCGCTCGACGGACTCACCAGCCAGATATCGCGGAGATCCATGTGCAACGTGGAGATTCTCGTCGAAATGTCCGTCGGCTCCTCGATACTCGGATCGGCGTGTTCGGTTTGTTCGGTCAGGTAAGGCCGAACCAGGCGCCCGGAAAAAACGAGTGCGAAGTCGCCTTGCGTCCGCGCGTACTCGGCGGCCGAGAGCCGCATGCGGCTCCTGACCGTGGTCTTTTTGCCTTGTCCGGCGTCGAGTTCGATGATGTCGACGTGCTGGATGTACCCTTTTGCCTTCGCTTCCGGCGCAATCACGAGCCCGCGCCCTCGCGGCCCCGTCGTCACCCTTCTGAGCAGGATGCCTGCCCGGCCGTCGCGCTCCGCATCGAACAGGTCGACATCCAGCGTCAGCAGGTGCTGCCGTGACCGGTATCTCAGCCCGTACCGCACCGGCACCACGAACGTCACGTCACGATCCAGACCGACGGCCGCCAGGTCGGGATCCGGGCCGTGCCGGCCGGCGGCGCCGGAGACCGCGCCGCGAATCCGATCACGCAACGAAGGCGGGAGCGTATTGACGTGCAGCTTCTGCAACGCATCGCGGATGGCAACCGGATCGTCGCCGACGATCGGTCGTGCCGCGGACGTGCCGTGATCGACAGCCGCCGCGACGTGCGTCGCGCCGTCGCCAGCCTCCACTTGTGCATGCGCCGCGACTGGCGCCAGCATCGCCACGGCGACGATGCACGCGAAGCGTGAACAACCCAATTTGAATCTCCGGTGAAACACGACGAACTCCCAAACGCGTCCAGATCGATCAACGACGAGCACTATAGGGTGGAATGATCGGCCACGCACCAGCCATTTGAAATTGGCCGATGCCGGCACGCGTCGCCACAGATTCATTGTCGGCCCGGCGGCACGTCAATGGGCAACACTACCGTGTTGCCTTGGCGACAACAACCGACGCAAAGCGCGCGGCGGCGCCCGTCGCGCATCCGCAAACGCATCCCGCGCCATCGCCTGACTCGCGAAACACGTTCGGAGCCGGCTCGCCATTCACGCGCGCATTCGCGCCGCGACTCGCCCGCCGATAGTCCGGCGACGCATACCCGCATCGCCCGCTTCGACAACCGGTAGTGAAGCGCGGCGCTGATCAAATCAGCGTGCATTTTCGACATTCGATCGGCGGGTGGGCATATCGCGCGCCAGTGCGCAAGCCCGCCCGCATCGATTTCAATGGCATGACATATCGCTGCCCGCATTGAGTCGGGACAATTCCGATTTTTCAACCTCCCACTCAATCATGTCCGGGCAAAAAAATCCTTACTTCAGCGATATTGGAAAACGAGTCGAGACAAATACCAATCCCGAATAGTCGAATCGACATATTCTCATTCAAACAAAATCCCCGCCTAAACCAAACAAACATTAACCATTGTTTCAAAAGAACTTATCTTCCATCTCAAAATAAAAATATCAGTTAAAGATAGAAATAGCTTGCTATTCTTCGCACCGAAATCCCAAAGACCATCGCCTTATCACTCTGAGAGGCGGATTCGAACCCATCCGAATCCGGAACAAAAAATAACGAGATTGTCGTTATGTCGATAGCAGCAACTTTGCGAAACTTTGCGTCGGGTCTGGTCGACCGGAACAAGCGACCGGTCGCCCTTCATTTCGGTCAGGCGCAACGCGCAGTCGGTCATCTGCTGGCGCTCCATCATGCCGATATCCGCGAGGGGCTCATGTCGGGCATCGAAGGGCAATTGACCTGCGTGTCCACCTACGATCATCTGCCGCCTGCGCTGTTTCTCGGTTTGCCCGTATCGGTCCGGCTGACGACCGATCGAGGCGACATCCGGGCCATCAACGCAATCGTGCACGAAGTGCGGGCCGGTCAATCCGACGGCGAACTGACCGTCTATCAGTTGCATGTGTGCGACGCCCTGTCGCTGATGGACCGTCGCACGAACGCCCGCCTGTTCCGCTCGCGCAGCGTGCCGGACATTCTGGCGACGCTGATGAACGAGTGGAAACAGCGCAGCCCCGCGCTCGCGCGAGCGTTCGATTTCGACCTGTCGACCTTGCGGGCCGATCGCTATCCGGCACGCGAGCTGACGCGGCAGGTCAACGAATCCGACGCACGCTTCATCCGGCGCCTGCTGCGCCGGGAAGGCATCACGGTCTTTGCGAAGGCCGCCCCGGCCGGCGGCAGACGCGGCGTGACCGACGAGCGGCCGATTCACACGCTCGTGTTCTGCGACGATCCGCATCGTCTTCCGGACGCACCGGCGGGCACCGTACGCCTTCACCCGCGCGACGCCGGCGTCGAGCAACGCGACACCGTGACGCTCTTCGCGTACGACCAGCGTCTGTCCGCGGGCAAGGTCCGCCGCCCGTCGTGGGATTACAAGACCGCGCGCGTGGACGATTTCGAGGCCTTCACCGGCATCGACCAGGGCGAGTCGGGGAACGATCTCGCGCGTTTGCTGACCGACGTCGCGATCGACATCCCGCACGTCGGCGACTCGTGGAACGATCACGCACGCATCGCGCACGACCGGATGCTGGCCCATCAGTTCGAAGCCGCGCGCTTCGAAGGCATCGGCACCGTGCGCGACATGCTGGTCGGATACGGATTCACGCTCGCGGGCGACCCCGAGCTGGATATGAAGTCGATCGATCGCCGTCGGTTCGTCGTCACGTCGATTCGACACGTCATCTGGAACAACCTGCCGAAAGACCTGTCGGGCCGCGCAAGCGGGCTGTTCGCGGCAAGCCGCAACCTGACGCCAACCGTTCCGCCGCCCGATGCATCGGGACAAACGGACACGCGCTACGAAAACAGCTTCACGTGCGTGCAACGCGGTGTACCGCTCAAGCCGGCCTACGATCCGACGATCGACGTGCCGCCGGTTCACCTGCTGACCGGCACGATCGTCGGCACGCAGGGCGAGCAGGTGTTTTGCGACAAGGCCGGCCGCGTGCGTGTGCAGCTTCACGGTCTCGATCCGGCGGACCACGCTCATGCGCAAGGCGCCGGTACGAACGGCCTGGCCGGCGACAGCGCGCCGATTCGCGTCGCGGCGAGTCTCGCGGGCGAATGCTTCGGCGCGCTGTTCCTGCCGCGCGTCGGCATGGAGGTCCTGCTGGGGAGCCTGTCGGGCGATCCGGACCGTCTGGTGATCATCGGCGTGTTGAGCAACGGTGCGAACCCGCCGGCGACCTTCAGCGATACCGGCGCGCTTCCAGGCAATCGCTACGTGTCCGGCATCAAGACGCGGGAAATCAGGGGTCGCCGGCACAACCAGCTTCGCCTCGACGATACGCCGTCGCAGATCTCCGCGCAGTTGGCAAGCGAACATGCGCACACGCAGTTGAATCTCGGCTACCTGACGCAGCCGCGCATCGACGGCCACGGAGACGATCGGGGCGAAGGCGCGGAGCTGCGCACCGACGCCGCCGCGGCGTTGCGCGCCGCCCAAGGCATGCTGTTGACGACCTATGCGCGTTCGCACGCAACCGGCGGTCAGCTCGATCGCGACGAGCTGATCCACTTGCTCGATCAATGCACGACGCTGTTCAAGTCGCTCGGCGATCATGCCGGCCAGCATGGCGGGCATTCCCCCGACACGGCCGGCCAGGACACCCTCGCCGATGCATTCCGTCACTGGAAACCCGGCGGTTCCGAATCCGGCGCTACCGGCGACGCCCGCGCATTCATGGCGTTCGGCGCGCAAGCGGGTTCGCTGAACGTCACGCCGAAAACGCACGTCACGTATGCGGGCGAGAACATCGATCAGATCGCGCAGCAACACGTGCAAATCGCGAGCGGCGAGCGAATCAATCTGCATGCCGGGCATGGCGTCGCGATGTTCGCGCACGGTAATGGCGTATCGGCGATCGCGCATCAGGGGAAAGTGGCCATTCAATCGCAGCACGACGACACGCAAATCGAGTCCGGCAAAAGCATTCAGTTGACCGCGGCCGGTGGCAAGCTTGCCGGCACGGCGAGCGACGAAGTCGTATTCGTCACGGCGGGCGGCGCGTATCTGAAGCTGCGTGGGAGCGATATCGAACTCGGATGCCCCGGCAAGTTCACCGTGAAATCCGATGGTCACGCATGGGACGGCCCCGCCAGCATGAGCGCCGATCTGCCGGCCTTCGATCGACATACGCTCGGCCGTGTCCCGAAGCTGATCCGCCCCACGGACGGCAACGCGGCGCCGGGGTTCGAAGGGCAAGTTCGAAAGGCTTCGGGAACGCTGTCGAATTTGACGACCGACACGGCCGGGGAACTGCCGGCGGTCGACACCGACCGGTTCGAGAGGCTGGCGGTGCAGTTCACCAAGAAGAATGTTTAACGAAAGCGCAGGATTCCGGATGAATCAGTCATCTCTCGATCCTCGACCGGAAGAGGACATCCGCACCAACGAGCACGCCGCGAAGGCCGACGTGCCCGACGCGGCCGCGTCGCGCCCGGAGGCGCCGCAGATCGTCGTCGGCCGGACCGACGGGGTTGCGATGTGGACGAAAGACACCCGCCTGATCTGCGTCAAGCAAATGCCGTTGCCCGGTGTCGTCATCTTCGTGCATGGCGTGAACTCCGAAGGCGAATGGTTCGAGGCCGCCGAGCAGGGGCTGTGCGATGGCCTGAATCGCCGGCTCGGGCGGCTGGACGATCAGTTGAAGTATCACGGCATCGATGCCGGGCAACTGGTGCCGGCGAAGTACACGGAAAGCGTGACGCCGGACGGGTTTTTGAATCCGAAGCTTTGGTCCGGCAACTACATCAAATCCGACCCGTCCTTCTCTCCCGTCATTCATTTCCGATGGGGCTATCGGGCGACCGCCGCTGAGCTGAAAGAGTACGGCGACAAGATCTTCCTGAACGAGAAGGACTACTGGGGCGGCGGCCCGTTCACGAACGGTTGCGCGAGCCTGCCCGATCTCTGGCACGGCGGCCTCGACGACCGCGCGGCCGGGTGGTTGACCGTCCAGGGGATCAACCCGACCAATCGACCGCTGTATCGCGCGCCACCTCGCGCATATGGCGTGCTCGCGGCGTTGCGCCTTGCGAAGCTGATCGAGTCGATTCGCCGCATGCAGGCCGACGTGCCGATCACCGTCGTGTGCCATAGCCAGGGCAACATCGTGGGCCTTACCGCGGCCTTCTTCGGCGATGCACTGCCCGATGTCGAAGATCCGTGGGGACGTAGCGGGCATTGCGTGGCCGACGCCTACGTACTGGCGAATGCGCCGTACAGTCTTGCGCGCGCGGACGGCCCAAATCCATCCGATACGTTCATGGATACCTGGTCGCAACGCGCGACCCGGGACGGTGGCGGCCGTCGCGGACGGCAGACCTACACCGCCCGCACGAAAACGTTCGGCAAGTTTCTGTCGATCATCGGCACGCGGAAGGCCTACGAACTGCCCGCCGACAAGATCGATGAAGACATGGCGAACGAACGGGTATCGCCGACCAGCAAGAAATCTTATGCAGCACAAGAGGATCGGATACGCCACGGCCTGAACGGATCGACGTATGGTCGGGTCACCGCGTATTGCTGTCCGCATGATCAGGTGATTTCGGCGGTCACGGTTCAAGGCATCGGCTGGCGCGGCATCGACAAGAACGAGCTGAACGATATCGGTGTCCCTGGCGTGCTGACGCAGCGCGTCTTTGCGTCCGGCTTCCGGGTTGGCGTGCAGAAACACTATCGGTATTGGGAAGACGACTGGCGGCATGGCAAAAAGGGAACGACTTCGGGCTTCTGGTATCCGCCTTCGCCACCCGCCAAGTTCAATCTAATCGGTGCACTCAAGGGAAACGAGTCCGTGTTCGGGGTGGCGGCCACGCTTGCATCCGCGCCGATCATGTTTTTCGTCACCCAGATCAGCTCGGCATTGAACATGTTCCGCGTGAACGCCGTTCCGCCGCAGGGCTGGACCGTGGTGGCGGACGCGCCGGCACTCGACGAACCGTTCGCGCCGAAGGCGTTTCGGTTCGGCAAGCCCATCGAAACGAAGGACGGCAATGCGACAAGCGACTTCAACGAAGGCAACGATCCGCCGGCCGCATGGCGCGACGCAGGCAAAAGCGAGGCAGACAAGCGCGCGGACGATCCCTACGATCAGTACGAGGCGAAGAACGCGGACAGTGTCGCGCAAGGGACGGCAGAGAGCGAAGCCGGACAGCGTTATGAGGATCGCGCGTTGATGCGGATGGAGGCGCGGCGCACGCTGAATACGGAATGGCTCGATGGTGATGGCCACGTGATCGGCGAGGACGGCAAGAGCGAAATGCCGGAGGGCTACAAGGAATGGCGCGATCAGCAGATTGTCGATTGGCTCGATCGTGGCGCGACCAACAGCCCGACGAATCACTCCACGACGATGACGAATCCGAAGCATGCCGAAAAGGCGCTTGCGTACGACGTGGCGATCGGGGTTTGCTATCTGACGCCTGAGCAAATGAATGCGTTGCGGATTGAGGCCGATTGGCGAATGGGAAAAGGCATCCCTGAACATCATCCAAATAGGAAGTACTACGACTATTTCGCACGCGGTGAACTTGACGATCTTCCTATGGATGAGTGGGTACATGACGAGAAAAGCGAAGGTAGGATGCCGGCCTTGATCGTAGATGAGCGTGAAGATCAGCTCTATTTGAAGATCGGTGGAGCGATATGAAAGTGCTTATCGCTAAATGGCCGCGGCGTGTCGCCGTTTCAGTGGCCTCTTGGATGATCGCGGCCGCACTCATGGCCTCGCTGATGGCGCACGTAGAACAGCCGGACCCGACACAATTGGAAATAGGAGATTGGATGAAACGATTTGTCGTTGTACCCAGCCTCGTGGCGCTCGCGGTGTTTGTGTTCACCACAGCCATGATGCGCTCGGCACATTCCTCACCAATCCCTGAGCCAGTAGCAAGTGCAACTCTAACCGCAGAAGAGCCGGTGAAGCCATTTATTGCTCAGGTTGTTGGCTTGATTTGGTTGAATCCGTTGCAACGGATGGACTATCCGACCGAATGGCAATTGTTGTGGACGCAAGGACTCGCATCCCCGAACAAGAACGACGACATGGTGCGAACCGATCCGAATTCCTTTACGACGCTCCAGTCGGTGGCGGGTATCGCATACGGCAACGAAGGCGCAGAAACGTTTAGAGGGTTCTATCGCAAGTACATGTTTGAGTTCCCTCTACTGCTTCGATCGCGCTATGCATCCAATCCTAGGTATTTCTATACTGTTAATCCAGATAATAAAAACAACTGGCGCGAGTTGGCTGGAATCCGCGTCGAACTTGCAATTCCGGAACGGCTTGACGCAGCCGAATCGCAAAGCTACTTGCAGGACTCGATTCGAAAGACGTTCTCGATCGGCAACCCACATTTCCCGACGATGTGGAGCCGCAACGAACTCCCTGACGTACAAGTCACACAAGGCGGCCCAAACACCGGATTCACATCGCTGAACAAAGCCCTGGACTACTTGCAGGCGAACCCTGACAAGAGCGTCTGGGTAGTGAACTGGGACGCCCCCAACTTCCCCCCCACGGACGCACAGATCAACGAGAACCTTGTCGTGCTGTTCCTCGCCGGCCCGACCTTCAACACCGAGCGTGAACCGCTCGCCTGGATCGGCAAGGCCGCGACCGGCAACACGCATGATTTTCCGAAGAAGACCGGTACGACGCGAATCGTGCAGGCCTGGAAGGCAACCATCGACCAAGCCGCACGCAACGCCGGCATCGCGGCCCCCGACCTCAACTACATCGTCCACGACGCAGGTAAAGGCAGCGACGCATCGTCGGCACGCCTTGCTGCGCTCGCGCAGACGTTGACCGAAACCCTTCCCGAATACGACCACCGCAAGCAGACCTTCAACACGGCCGCCCTGCTCGGCGACATGGGAACCGGCAGCGCATTGACCGACGTCGCGCTCGCCATCGGCCGAATCAATCACTTCGGCGGCAACGCACTCGTCGCCGGCACGACCGACCCCGAGCACCCAGTCGCGGTCGTTGTCCGGCCACCGTCGAAGCTCACGCCGATCGATCCCGACAAGGACTGGTTCCGCGCACGCGGCGGCAACAACGCCTACCTGCCGTGGTGGGGACGCCGACACGATACGAATTACGGCATGCAAGGCTATTCATGGTGATGCACACCGGCACGGCAAATCGCTTCGTCCGAACGTGATCGCCGCGTCAGACCTCAAACCATTTGGAGGAGGAAATCCCATGCGGGGAATTATCCGGGTAGAAGATACGCACACCCACGGCGGCCGGGTCGAATCCGGCGCCCGAACAAGCACGGTGATGGGGCGCGCGGTCGCGCGTATCGGCGACGCGTGCTCGTGTCCGATTCATGGCGCCTGCGAGATCGCCGAAGGCGACCCGAGCTTCGACATCGAAGGCCGGGCCGCCGCGTTCGACGGCCACAAGACTTCGTGCGGCGCGGAATTGATCTCGTCACTTCAACATTCGGGGCGGATCTGAATGCAAACGACCCGACGCATGACTGCCGAACAGTTCCGGCTGTTGCGGCTTCAGGATACGCGGACCAAGCCGCTGAACCAGTGGGCCTTGCACGAGATTTTCGTGAAAGGCAGATCCCAACGGGCGCTGGCCGCCGAACTCGGCATGACGGACTCCGCGATGTCGCAACTGGTGCGAAAAACCTGGCGGCGCTATCTGGAATTGCCCAGCAGCGCCACCCGCCTCACGACGCTCACGGTCACGATCCCGTCGAAGTACGAGCACGCGCTGCTGGCGTGGGTGCGGGATGCACACCGGTTGTCGACCCAATCCGGCCCCGATACGGCGACGTGATCGGGCCGGCGTGCCCATATAAAAACAAATTCCCCAATTTCGCAAAAAAACAAAACGTTATTCCACGTTAGATCGAATCGTCAGCCAACTTTGGATCCTTTTTCCCTTCTGTCCCCCGTATCATTCCGTCACCACGCAATGAGCAAGAGACGGACATGAGCGACATCCCCCCGCTGCACTACCTCGACTACGCAGCCACGACCCCTGCCGACCCCCGTGTGATCGAAGCGATGACGGCCTGCCTCGGCTTCGACGGCATCTTCGGCAACCCCGCGTCCAGCTCGCACGCGGCCGGCCGACGGGCGAAAGACAAGGTCGAGCATGCCCGTGCGCAGGTCGCCGCGCTGATCGGCGCGGATGCCGACGAGATCGTCTGGACCTCGGGCGCCACCGAATCGAACAACCTCGCGCTGAAGGGCTATGCGGAAAACGCGACCGGCAAGCGCCACCTGATCACGAGCCGCCTCGAGCACAAGGCCATTCTCGACACGATGGCGAACCTGTCGAAGCACGGCGCGCAGGTCACCTTCCTGGCGCCCGACGCCAACGGCGAAATCACCGCCGACGCAGTGGCGGCCGCGATCGGCCCCGACACGGGCCTCGTGTCGCTGATGCTCGTGAACAACGAGATCGGCACGCTGACCGACATCGGCGCGATCGCCCGCGTCGTCCACGCCGCCGGCGCGCTGCTTCATGTGGACGCCGCGCAGGCGCTCGGCAAGACGCCGATCGACGTGCACGCGCTCGGCATCGACATGATGTCGATGTCCGCCCACAAGGTGTATGGCCCCAAGGGCATCGGCGCGCTGTTCGTCCGCCGCGAGATCGCGAGCCGGATCGCGCCGCAGATTCATGGCGGCGGCCACGAGCGCGGGCTGCGCTCGGGCACGCTCGCCACGCATCAGATCGTCGGCATGGGTGTAGCCTGCGAACTCGCCGCTGAAAAGCTCGACGGCGAGGCCGCGCGGATCGCGGCGCTCGGCGCGCGGCTCACCGGCGCGCTGTTCGCGCTCGGCGACGTCACGCAGAACGCGGCCGCCGCCCGCCGTATCCCGCACACGCTGAGCCTGACGGTGCATGCGCCGGGCTTCTTCCCGTTCATGCTCGGTGAAGCGCTTGCCGTGTCGTCCACCTCCGCATGCAATTCGACCAGCGGCGCACCGTCGCACGTGCTGACCGCGATCGGCCTCGATGCCGAAACGGCCGGGCGTACCGTACGCATCAGTTTCGGCCGTTTCACGACGGAAGAGGACGTCGACTTCGCGATCGCCTGTTTCACGCGGGCGATCGAGCAATGCCGGGCGGCGGCGGCGACCGGCTTCACCGCGTCGCGGCAGATCACGCCGGCCGACCTGAAGGCGATCCGCAATGCCGGCTTTCGCGCGGTGATCTGCAACCGGCCCGACGGCGAAGGCGCGGATCAACCGGCGTTCGAGGAGATCGCCGCCGCCGCGCGCGAACTGGGCATGGATGCGCGTTACCTGCCGGTCGAGCGCGACCGCATCGGCGAAGCGGAAGTCGACGCGTTCGGCGCACTGGTCGACACGCTGCCGAAGCCCGTGCTCGCGTATTGCCGCAGCGGCAGCCGCTCCGGCCTGCTGTGGAATCGGCTGTCCGCTCGGCGCACGGCCTGAGTCGCCGCTGTCCCGCCATGACGCGTGACGACCCGCGTTCACGCACGAAGCCGATGCTTCGCTGCGTGGCCGTCGGCGGGCGCCCTTCACATCCGCATCACGCCTCGTCATCGCCGTTTACCGGCGTATGGATCGCCAGCTTCAGCGCGGGATCGTCATTCTTCGCATAGAGATCGTGGCTCGTGTGAAACAGCGCGATCATCCGCGGCGCCTCGTCGGCCCGGCTCGCGGCGAACAGCGCACGCGCGTGCGGCGCCTCGAACATGTAGACAAGGATGTTGCGATCGGCTGGCGCCGGCCGGTCACGTAGGCACGCCGCCGAAAATGCGCGACGAGCTGCGCGATGATCGGCGGCCCGCGCGAGGGAAAGCCGCGCCGGCCGCCGCCCTGCGTTGCTACGTCACTCGTCTTGCTGTTCCTGCTGCGCCTGCACCTGTCGCTGCCGGATGAACTGCCGTACATCGCTCATCGTCACGCGGCCGGTGTGCTTCGCATCGATCTCGTCGAAGTGCTGCGACACGAAGCCGAGCCCGCTGCTCTGCGCCTGCGCCTTCGTCACGGCCGCGCCGTTGCTCAGCACGGTATTGCCGCCGAGCCGCGCGTCGACGCGCTGCTGCGCCTGCTGCTGCAGGGCCGCACCGGTCGACGGCAACACCGGCGCCGCCCGCGTGGCCGGGAAGAACGGGCCGTCGACGCCGCGCCCGCCGTGCGGCAGCTTCACCGGCGCCACCGCCTGCGGCGGCAACGCGTAGGCACTGCTCATCACGGCACCGAGCACGATCAACGGGGACATACGCCGCATCAATTGGATTAGGGACATGATCGCTCGCATTCAATGGATGAATAGAGGGTTCCTCTGACAAGGAGTCCGTCGCTCAGGGGGCGGCCGCCAGCGTCGTCGCCGCTGTCGCGCCCGGCGCGCTGCCGGTCGGTACGCCCGGCGGGTTTTCGTCCGGCCACGGCGGCGGCAGCGTATGCAGCGTCAGCGCCGTCGGAATCCGCGCGCCCTTGTAGAACGTCTGCAAGTCCCGCTTCATCTGCGGACGGGCAACGTCGTCCAGATAGATCATGTGGCCGCCCTGGAAGAAGTTCACCTGCAGCTTCGGATTCAGGCCCTTCACCGTCTGCAGCCGCGCGAGTTGCTTCTCGGTGTTGAAGAACGGCGTCGCGAGATCGTGGTAGCCGTTCTCCGCGAGCACGCGCAGCTTCGGGTTGAGCTGCAGCGCACCGAGCAGATCGGGGATCGTGTCGGGCATCGGCTGGCCGTCGTGCGAGAAATCCCAGACGCCGATGATGTCGTCGTTCAGCGGCAGGTACGTCGCGTTCGGGGCCGTATAGCCGAGATAGTCCGGCATCTGCGTCGCGAGCGCGTTCGTGAACGGCTGCGAGATCAGGATGTCGGACGGATCGCCGTCGGTCTGCAGCCGCGGGTCCGAATTCGGCAGCGACACGCGCCCGTCGTAGCGGCCGATCGTCGCGCCGGGCACCAGGCTCGTGCCGAACGGATTCGCGTTGAAGTAGTCGCGCAGCGCCCGCTGCGTGAGGCTCGACGGAATCGACCACAGCCTGAGCGTCGCATCGCTCGGGAACACCGGCGTGCCGAGCGCATCCGGAATGCCGAGCTGGCTCAACACCCACGACTGCGAATACTTCTGCAACTGGCTGTAGATCAGCGTCGTGAACAGTTCCGTCTGCAGTGCGTACAGATCCTGGTTCACCGGCGCCGGCGACACCTGGTTGAAGTACGCCGCGACCGCCGCGTAGCCGGGCAGGTAGCCGGCCACCGTATCGGTATCGAGCAGCAGCCCTTCGGTCGACTGCGTGATCGCCACCGCTTCCACCGCGTCCGCGAAGTAGTTGAGGATCGACGACTGCAGCACGATGCCCGTCAAGTGCACGCCGGCCGATTCGAGCGCGAGCGCGAGCATGTCGGTACGCGGCGTGCCGTACGATTCGCCGTACAGGTAGATCGGCGACGTGCCGCGGCCGTTGACGTTCAGGTAGCGCTGGATGAAGTCGCGCATGATGTTCACGTCCACGTCGGAGCCCCAGTACTTCTGGTTGGTGTTCGGCAACACGGCTTCCGACAGCCCGGTGCCGGGCGGGTCGATGAACACGAGGTCGGTGGTGTCGATCAGGCTGTCCGCATTGTCGACGAGCGGATAGTTCGGCCAGTTGGTGCCGAACAGCGGATCGGGCGTGGCCACGCGGGTCGGCGCGAACGAGCCGAGCCGCAGCCAGATCGACGACGAGCCGGGCCCGCCGTTGTAGATGAACGTGACCGGGCGCGGCTTGCCGTTGGTGCTGGGCGCCGTGTACGCGACATACGACATCGACGCTTCCGGATTGCCGTTCGCATCCTGCGCGGTCAGGTGGCCGGTGGTCGTCGTGTAGTCGATCGTCTTGCCGCCGCCTTTCCACTGGTAATGCATGACGGCCGCTTTCTCGGACACCTGCGACGGCGCGAGGCCGTCGGTCGCGTTCATCGAGTACGCGACCGGGTCGACGTACGGCTGGTTGGCCGCCGACGCCTGGGTGCCGGCCGCCTGCGCGCTGGCCTGCTGGCTCGCGGTGGCCTGCGCGAGACTCGACGCGCCGACGGACGACGAATCGTCGCCGCCGCATGCCGCGAGCGCCAGCGTCATGGCGGTCATTGCGCCTAGCCCGGCCAGCCGGCCGCGACGAACACGGCGGCTGCCGGTACTGCTCCTGTCTGGTTTCATCTCTTTCCTTTGGCTTCGGATACCGCATCACAAAGGCCGCCAACGCCCGCGACACGCGCAGGCCTACCCCGCGACTCGCGTTGCAAGGTCGGCAGTCGGCGGTTGGGAATGGGACTTCTCAGAGACTGAACTTGATACAGACACAGCAAACTGCTGGCGAGAATGATGCCCGGACGCGCCCCCTGCAGTTTGGCCAACTTTTGTATTACCGAAATTTACGACATGACAAAAATAGGCGGTGCTGCGCCGCGTTGTCAAAGATCATTCGGATATTAAAAATCCCGCGATGATGCGAAGGGCAGATAGTGTCTGGGATTTGAAAGAAAACGGAATTATTCGTGCAAGGTGCGCTTTATCAGCTATGTCGCGCCGACTATTTTACTTTTTCAGCACGGCGCGGAAGCCGCTTCCCGTATTGGCGCAACGCATCGAAAGCCTTCATATCGACAGGATCATTCTTTCAATTTTATTATCGCCAATCGATTAAGACGATGCGGCATCATGCACACGCCATTCGATGATTCTTTCCACTTCAATCGCGTTTCAATCGAAGTGCCGATGTGCACTGCGTCATCCATAAAATACCGGTTCGACGAATTATTCGCGGCATTATTTACCCGGTATTCGAACGGCTTTCCGGGACGGGCGCGACGCGCGGCATTGCCGCACATCGCGCCCGTCGTCGCAAAGACTCAACCCACGATTACTTCCCGCCGCCCGGCAGCGCGATATCGATCAGCACCGGATCGTGATCCGACGAACGATACGCATCGGCCGCGTAGAACGTCTTCTGCTGCTCGGCCGACTTGTACGCGAGCGTGTATTGCAGCGCGAGCGGCTCGTCCGCGTTGATGTGCCATTCGTGCACGGCCTTCACGTGCGACGCGAGCGGCAGCGTCGCGAGCGCGTGGTCGAGATAGCCGGCTTCGCCGTTGTACACGTAGCTGTACGCGTTCGCGCCGATCCAGCGCGCGACGAGGTTGCGATAGCCGCGCGATTCGAGCGTGCGGATCGGGTCTTCGTACGTGTAGCTGTTGAAGTCGCCGATCAGCAGCACGCCCTGACTCTTGACGCCCGTCGGGTTGCCGGCCAACCAGTCGGCCACCTTCGCCGCCGCGCGCGTGCGCGTCGGGTTCCAGCAGCCCTGGCCATCGCCCTGGTCGAGATCGTCGTTCGCGGCGTCCGGGCAGTTCTTCGACTTCAGGTGGTTCACGGCCACCGTCAGCGCCTGCTTGTTGCCGCCGACCAGCCGGAACGACTGCGCGAGCGGTTGGCGGTTCTTGTCGTCGATCGCGAGCGTCGCCGCGCGGCCGACCGGTTCGACCTTGCGGCTGTCGTAGATCATCGCGACCGCGATCGCATCGCCGCCGAGCCGCGACGTGCCCGGATCGACCACGCGCCACTGATTGCCGAGCTTCGCCGCGAGCTGGCGCACCGCGCTCAATTCGCCGTAGCCGTTGTTCTGGATTTCCATCAGGCCGATCACGTCGGCGTCGATGGCCTTCAGCGCGCTGACGATCTTCGCTTCCTGGCGCTGGAATTCCTGGAACGTCTTCGCGCCGCGGTTGTCCGGATCGTCGAAGCCGCCGCCGAGACCGTTGCCGTTGAAGTAGTTGAGCACGTTGAACGACGCGACGCGCAGGTTCGATTTCGGGTCGCGCGCGGGTGCGTTGGTGCGCGGGTTCTCGCGCTTGTCGAACGCCGGCACGGCCGCGCCCGGCAGCGGCTGCACGCGCCATGCGCCGTAACGCACTTCGAGCACGCCCTCGACGTCGCGCACGGTGTAGCCCGCGCGCAGCGTGTTCGCGGCCGACAGGCCCGGCGCCGGATATGGCACGGTCGCGGGGTTCTGCTTGTTCGAGCCGTCGTCGAGGATCAGGCGGTTGCGCGCGTTCGCGTCGATCTGCGTCTGCGCCTGCGCGGGCGGCACGACGCTCGTCGGCGTACGCAGGCGGCCGTTGCTGAGCATCACGCTGCCGTAGCGGCCAAGCTCGTAGTTGTCGGTGACGCTCAGCGTCTGCGGCAGGCGCACGCGCATCCCTTCGTATGCGGCGAACGCGTTCGGGCCGTCGACCGGCAGCGTGAGCGTCGCGGGCGTTACGGTCTGGCCGTTCGCGCACACCGCGATCGCGCCCGACAGCGTGAGCTGCGTCTGCCCGTATTTCTCCTCGACCTTGCCCGTCACGTGCACGAGATCGCCGGCCTTCGCACGCACCTTCGGCGCATAGACGAACAGGCCTTCGGACACGCCCGGCTGGTTGCGGCGCTGCGCGTCGGCCTGCTGGACGAAGAAGCCGCCAAAGCCGTCCGTGCCGCCGAAATCGGCGGTGACGACGGCCTCGATCGACGCGTTCTGACCGGCGAGCGGCGACGGCGCGCCCGGTCCCTGGATATCGGCGATCGGCGTCGTGCTGCCGCCGCAGTTCGGGCTGACGGGCGCGGCGGTGGCGCCGAATACCGGCGCGGCGAGCGTCGGGAGCAGCAATAGCGGGGCAAACAGGCGGATTGTCGAGCGCATGGCGGGAATCCCGGTTGTGAGGGTGGCGAAAGCTTAGCGGCGCTCAATGACAGTTTTTGGTAATCGCGAGACAGGCGTATGTAATTTACGGCAACCGTCGGACGACGACCGTTACTCGGGCTCGGCTTCGATCCTTCATCGAGTCCCGCGACAGCTGCAGCATCGCCTTGCTCGCCTGTTTCGTCTGTTTCGCATGGCCACATGCTTGCAAGGCGCACCTCGCAACGACACGGAGCGCGAGGACCGCGGAATGACGATGCGCCCCGCATTTGCTCCCGGTTCACACCGCTTCTCGCCACCGCGTTCGGCGCTAGCGATCCCGCACGGCGCCGAACGACGTGCGAACGCACACGAGCAGCACGATGGTCGCCGCGCTGAATACGGCTCCCGCGTAGAACGTGGCGGCGGCGCCTGCCCGGTCCCACAGCGCGCCCGCGACGACGCTCGATACGAGCGTCACGACCCCGCTGATCAGGTTGAACACGCCGAACGCGGTCCCTCTCAGTTCGGCCGGCGCGGCCTGCGCGACCATCGTCGCGAGCAGCCCTTGCGTCATCCCCATATGAAGCCCCCACAGCGCGACGCCGACGAGCACGGTCGGCCAGTGCGCGCCGTGCGCCAGCACGACATCGGCGGCGATCAGCAGCACCAGCCCGATCACCATCAGTTTCGTGTGGCTCGTCGTATCGGCGAGCTTGCCGAACGGGTAAGCGGACAACGCATACACGACGTTCATCGCGACCATCACGAGCGGCACAAGTGCGACGGGCACGCCGCTGCCCATCGCGCGCAGCACCAGGAACGCCTCGCTGAAACGCGCGAGCGCGAACACGCCGCCCACGGCCACGACCCACCAGTAGCGGGTGCCGAGTTGCGCGACGACCGCACGGCGGATCGGGTTCACGCGCTTCTCGCCGGATACACGCGCCGGTTCGTCGATGCCGAACGCGAGCAGCGCCACGGCCAGCACGCCGGGGATCACGGCGAGCCAGAACGCGAGGCGGAAATCGTCGCGCCACGCCAGCATGATGACGACGGCCAGCAGCGGCCCGAGGAACGCGCCCACCGTGTCGAGCGCCTGGCGCAGTCCGTACGCGGCGCCGCGCAGGTGAACGGGCGTGACGTCGGCGACGAGCGCATCGCGCGGCGCGCCGCGAATCCCCTTGCCGACGCGGTCGACGATCCGCGCGGTCACCACGACGCCGATCGTCGGCGCGATCGCGAACAGCGGCTTGCTGAGCGCGCCGAGCGCATAGCCGGCCACCGCGAGCCATTTGCGATTGCGCAGGTAGTCGCTCAGCGTGCCGGAGAACACCTTGACGACCGGCGACGTCGCCTCGGCGATCCCTTCGATCAGGCCGATCGTCGTCGCGCTCGCGCCAAGGCCCGCCATCAGGAACATCGGCAACAGGCTGTGGATGATTTCGGACGACACGTCCATCAGCAGGCTGACACAGCCGAGCACCCACACGCTGCGGGGAATCTGCCGAAGAATGCCGGTCGATGCGTCGGTCTGCATGGGTCGCTCCCCGGTTCAGGAATCCTGAAGCTGAATGCCCGTGATGCTACCGCACGCCCGCGATGCCGAGCCGGGGAACGCGTGCCCTTGCTATTCCGCCGTATCGCGCTGGAGCTTCGCCTGCCGGCGCTTACGATCGTTCAGTATCTGATGCCGACGATGATCGGTCAGCTTCTTCCAGTCGCGCGCCTCGTCGCGCGTGCGCAGGCAGCCGACACAAAAACCCGTGCGGCCGTCGAACGCGCACAGGTCGATACACGGCGATTTCACGGCCACGATCAGGCCGCCTTCGCAGGTGTCATCACTTCGACCGTCACGTGCGACATGCCGTCGAAGCCCGCGAGCAGCGCATGGTAGAAACGCGCATCGCGCGCGGCGTCGCCCGATTGGACCGACACGATCGCACTCATGTGCCCGGGGCCCACGCGCCACACATGGAGATCGTTGACCGTGTCGCCGAGCGCCTCGATCGCGCGACGCACGTTGTCCGTCAGCGGGCGATCGACGTTGACGTCGAGCAGGATCTCGCCCGTATCGCGCATCAGCCCGTACGACCAGTTGGCGATCACCAGCGCGCCGACGATGCCCGCGAGCGGGTCCATCCAGCCCCATCCGAACGCACGCGCAAGCAGCAGGCCGACGATCGCCAGCACCGACACGGCCGCGTCGGCGATCACGTGAACGTAGGCCGACCGGATGTTGTGGTCGCGATGCGCGGCCGAGTGCGAACCGCGATCATGGTGCGCGTGGTCGTCGTGGTCATGGTCATCGTGGTGGTCGTGCCCGTGCGCGTGGTGATGGCCGTGACCATGCCCGTGATGGTGGTCGCCGCTCAGCAGCCACACGCTGGCGAGGTTCACGGCGAGCCCCAGCACGGCGATCGGAATCGCTTCGTCGAAATGGATCGGCACCGGCGCCAGCAGGCGCGCGATCGCCTCGTAGCCGATCAGCAACGCAATCATCGCCAGCACGATCGCGCTCGTGAAGCCGGCCAGGTCGCCGAGCTTGCCGGTGCCGAACACGAAGCGCGGATCGTCGGCGTACCGGCGCGCATAGGTGTAGGCCAGCGCGGCGATCAGCATCGCGCCCACGTGCGTCGACATGTGCAGCCCGTCGGCGACCAGCGCGAGCGAGCCGAACAACGTGCCGCTGACGATCTCGGCGATCATCATCGCCGTGCACAGGCCGATGACCATCCACGTCTTTCGCTCATTGCGCGTGTGCGCGGCGCCCAGAAACGCGTGGCTGTGCGCACCGCCGGCCGGCGAGCCATTGAATTCGTTCATGTTCCGGCCCGGTTACTTGAAATAGCTGTGCACGACGTCGATCAGTTGCTCGGTCGCGCTGCCCTCGTGCGCGTCGGCCGTGTCCGCATCGACGAGATGCGACCGGATGTGGTCTTCCAGCACGACGGCCAGCAAGCCGTTCATTGCGCCGCGGCAACTCGTGATCAATTGCAGCACGTCGTTGCAGCCGCGCTCTTCTTCCAGCGCCCGCTCGATCGCCTCGACCTGCCCCTTGATACGGCGCACGCGGTTCAGCAGCTTCTGTTTTTCGCGAACGGTATGACTCATCGGCGGCTCCGGTATAGGGTAGGGGAGTATATATCCGGAAGGCTGACCCTATAGGGTGGAGGGGTATATTTTTCGAGACGAAGGCTTGTCGAAGGAAAACCGCTCGGCTAGACTGATTTCCGTCTTTGGGGAGTAGCCTGCTTTCCGTCCGCCGGAAAGCGAACGCGTCAACACACTCGGCCTGCGGCCGTGGCGCGTTCAGCCTGATCGGCCTGGCGAGACCATCGGCACGTCGCGTCGTTCCTGGTCGGACGGCGGCGGATGTGTCATGGTTCGTCAGCGTCCGACCACGGAGTCCCCATGTCCCTCCCTGCTCACCTCCCCCGCGCCACCGCTGCCTGCGGAGGTGCCGCATGACGTTCATGTTCGTCGAACTGGCGTTCATGCTGATCGTCATCCTCGTCGCGGCCGAACTCTTCACCAATGCGCTCGAACATCTCGGCGAACGCCTGAAGATTTCCGAAGGCGTGACCGGCTCGCTGTTCGCGGCCGTCGGCACCGCGCTGCCCGAAACGATGGTGCCGCTGCTCGCGCTGGCCGGCGGCACGTCGAACCAGGCCGTGAACGAGGAAATCGGCGTCGGCGCGATTCTGGGCGCGCCGCTGATGCTCACGACGCTCACCACGTTCCTGATGACGCTCGCCGTGATCCGCTCGCGCGGGCTGCGCGGCACGATCGCGCCAGAACGCACGGGCTTCGTGCGCGACATGAACACCTTCCTCGCCGCATTCTCGCTGGCGACCGTCGCGATGTTCGTCCCGCATCACAACTGGGCCATGCGCGCGCTGCTCGCCGCGATGCTGGTCGGCCTCTACGTGATGTACGTCGTGCTGACGTTCCGCGCGTCGACCGGGCTCGTCGACGCCGGGCACGGCACCGAGGCGCCGCACGCGATGTTCCTGTCGCGCGTCGGCCTGCCGACCAACCTGGCGACGATCGTGCTGCAACTGCTGATCGGCGTCGCGCTGCTGGTCGGCGGTGCAAAGGGCTTCATTCACGGCGTGGAAGGCGTGTCGCACGTGCTCGGCGTGTCGGCGCTGCTGCTGTCGCTGATCATCGTGCCCATCGCGACGGAACTGCCGGAGAAGGTCAACAGCGTGCTGTGGATCCGCCGCGGGAAGGACACGCTCGCGTTCGGCAACATCACCGGCGCGATGGTGTTCCAGGGCACGCTGCTGCCCGCGATCGGCATCATGCTGACGCCGTGGGAGCCGCGCCCCGAAGTGCTGACCGGTGTGATCATCACGCTTGCGGCGGCCGCCTGGCTGCGCGTCAATGCGCGCACGCGCGGGCTCGCGATCTGGGCGTTGCTCGCGAACGGCGCCGGTTATGCGGGATATCTGGTGCTGACGCTCACGCGCTGAATGCGCCGGTGGGGCGCACCGGCCGACCGACACGTCGGCTCGGTGCGCGTCGCTGCATGCGATGCGGGCGACGGCAACGCCCGCATCCGGACGCTCAGGAAGCCTTGACGAGCTTGACGATCGTCAACGTGCCGTCGACCTTCTCGATCCGCACCTTGACCTTGTCGCCCGCATGCGCGTGCGCGAGCATCGCCGCGTCCTTCGCCTTGAACGCCATCGTCATCGGCGGCATCCCGACATTCTCCAGCGCGCCGTGCTTCAGCGTGATCTTGCCGCTCGCGGCATCGACCTTCTTCACTTCGGCGTCGGTCAGCGCGCCGTTCGAATCCGCCGCGCCGCCCGACGACATCTTCATGCCGGACATGTCCATGCCCGACATGTCGCCGGCGGCGGACGCCGGTACCGCGAAAGCACTCAGCGCGACGACAGCGGTTGCAGTGGCGATCAGTTGATTCATCTTCATCGTGATTCTCCGGTGGGAAGGGATGGCACGTTCGTGCCGGAAGGAACTGCATCGGAATGCCGCGCGCGGCCCGCGCTTCGCGCACGACGGCGCTGAAGCAGAAGCCACGCGGCGGGAATGACGAACATCGACAGCAGCGGCGCCGTGACCATGCCGCCGACCATCGGCGCGGCGATCCGCTGCATGACTTCGGAACCGGCGCCGTGGCCGATCATGATCGGCACGAGCCCGGCGAGCACGACGGCGACCGTCATCGCCTTCGGCCGCACGCGCAGCACCGCGCCTTCGCGGATCGCATCGAGCAGCAACGCATCGGTCGGCGGTTCGCCTGCGTCGAGCCGGCGCTGCAGCGCACCCTTCAGGTACAACAGCATCACGACGCCGAATTCCGCGGCCACGCCCGCCAGCGCGATGAAACCCACCGACGTCGCGACGGACACCGCATGGCCGAGCGCCCACACGAGCCAGAACCCGCCGACCAGCGCGAACGGCACCGTCGACATCAGCAGCAGCGCGTCGGCCGCCGACTCGAACGTGACGAACAGCAGCACGAAGATTACGACGAGCGTGACGGGCACGACGGTGCGCAGCGTCGCCGCCGCGCGTTCGAGATACTCGAACTGCCCCGACCATGCGATCGAATAGCCGGGCGGCAACGCAACCTGCCGCGCGACGGTCTGCTGCATCGCGCGCACGGCCGTGCTGAGGGCGGTACCGCGGAGATCGACGTACACGTAGCCGGACAGCCGCGCGTTCTCGCTGCGGATCATCGGCGGCCCGTCGGCGATCGCGATACGCGCGACGTCGCCGAGGCGGATCTGCGCGCCGCGCGCGGTGACGATCGGCAACTGCCGCAGGTTCTCGAGCGAATCGCGGATCTCGCGCGGATAGCGGATGTTGATCGGGAAGCGCTCGCGTCCCGCGATCACTTCGCCGACGTCCTCGCCGCCGATCGCCGACGACACGACCGACTGGATATCGGCCACCGACAGCCCGTAACGCGCGGCGGCGAGCCGGTCGATGTCGACGTCGATGTAGCGGCCGCCGTTCAGCCGCTCCGCGAGCGCGGACGTCACGCCCGGCACGCGCTTCACGGCGGCCTCGACCTGCGTCGCGATCGCGTCGATCCCCGCGAGGTCCGGCCCGGAAATCTTCACGCCGACCGGCGTCTTGATCCCGGTGGACAGCATGTCGAGCCGGTTGCGGATCGGCGGCACCCACACGTTCGACAGGCCCGGCACCTTCACCGTCCGGTCGAGTTCGTCGATCAGCTTCTCCGGCGTCATGCCCGGCCGCCACGCGCTGCGCGGCTTGAAGCGGATCGTCGTCTCGAACATCTCGAGCGGCGCCGGGTCGGTCGCCGTATCGGCGCGGCCCGACTTGCCGAACACCGTGTCGACCTCGGGCACGGTCTTGATCAGCCGGTCGGTCTGCTGCAGCAGCTCGCTCGCCTTGTCGGCCGAGATGCCCGGCAGCGCGGTCGGCATGTACAGCAGATCGCCTTCGTCGAGCGGCGGCATGAATTCGCCGCCGAGCCGCGACAACGGCACGGCCGTCACCACGAGCGCGACGACCGCGACGCCGATCGCGGCCCACGGGCGCCGCAGCGTCGCGTCGAGCAGCGGCCGGTACAGGCGGATCAGCACGCGGTTGATCGGGTTCGCGTGCTCGGGCGGAATGCGGCCGCGCACCAGATAGCCCATCAGCACCGGCACCAGCGTCACCGACAGCCCCGCGGCGGCCGCGATCGTATAGGTCTTCGTGAACGCCAGCGGCGCGAACAGTTTGCCCTCCTGCCCTTCCAGCGAAAACACTGGAACGAACGACAGCGTGATGATCAGCAGCGAGAAGAACAGCGCGGGCCCCACCTCCGCGGCCGAGGCCGCGACGAGTTCCCAGCGGCGCGCGGCCGTGATCGGCTCGCCGGGATGCGCGCGGTCGTACGCTTCCAGATGCTTGTGCGCGTTCTCGATCATCACGATCGCCGCGTCGATCATCGCGCCGATCGCGATCGCGATCCCGCCGAGCGACATCAGGTTCGCGTTCACGCCCTGATAGCGCATCACGATGAACGCGGCCAATACGCCGAGCGGCAGCGACAGGATCGCGACCAGCGCGCTGCGCAGATGGAACAGGAACACCACGCAGACGACGCCGACGATGACGAATTCCTCGACCAGCTTGTCCGTCAGGTTGTCGACCGCGCGCGCGATCAGTTGCGAACGATCGTAGGTCGTGACGATCTCGACGCCGGCCGGCAGCGAACGCTTGAGCTCGGCGAGCTTCGCCTTCACCGCGTCGATCGTCGTCAGCGCGTTCTTGCCCGAGCGCATCACGACGACGCCGCCCGTCACCTCGCCCTGCCCGTTCAGCTCCGCGATGCCGCGCCGCATCGCCGGGCCGACCTGGATGCGCGCGACGTCGCCGAGCAGGACCGGCGTGCCGGCGTCGTCGGTGCGCAGCACGACGCGACGGAAATCGTCGAGCGTGCGCAGGTAGCCGGACGACCGCACCATGTACTCCGACTCGGCCAGCTCGACGACCGAGCCGCCGGATGCCTGGTTGGCCTTGCCGAGCGCCTCCGCGACCGCCGCCTGCGTGATGCCGTACGCGCGCAGCCTGTCGGGATCGAGCACGACCTGGTACTGGCGCACCATGCCGCCGATGCTCGCGACTTCCGATACGTCCGGCACGGCCTTCAGCTCGAACTTCAGGAACCAGTCGTTGAGCGCGCGCAGTTGGCCGGGATCGTGATGGCCGGTGCGATCGACGAGCGCGTACTCGTAGACCCAGCCGACACCGGTCGCATCCGGGCCGAGCGACACGGTCGCGCCCGCCGGCAGGCGGCTCTGCACCTGGCTCAGGTATTCGAGCACGCGCGAGCGCGCCCAGTACGGATCGGTGCGGTCGTCGAACAGCACGTAGACGAACGCGTCGCCGAACGACGAATACGCGCGCACGGTTTTCGCGCCCGGCACGCCGAGCAGCGTCGTCGTCAGCGGATAGGTCACCTGATCCTCGACGATCTGCGGCGCCTTGCCCGGATACGACGCCTTCACGATCACCTGGGTATCCGACAGGTCGGGCAATGCGTCGAGCGGCGTCTGTCGCAGCGAATGCACGCCCCATGCCGCGAGCAGCACGGTGGCCAGCAGCACCAGAAACCGGTGGTGGACGGACCAGTGAATGATGCGCGCGATCATCGCTCACCTCGCTGCGGCTCGACCTTCGTCAGCCGGTAGCCGTCGTCGGTCTGCGTGAACGCGAAACGCACGGTCTGGCCCGGCTTCACGTCGGAAAACGCGTGCGCCGACGGCTTGCCGAACGCCATCGTCATCGCGCCCCAGCCAAGCGCCGGCACGGGCTGATGCGAGAACGTGATGTCGTCGGCCGTGACTTTCTCCACCTTGCCGGTGGTTTCGTAGACCGGCGCGGTTGCCGGCACGGACGATGCGGCCGCGCTTGCCCCGGCCGCCCGCTCCAGCCGCGGCAACACGCTTTTCAGGCTGGCTTCCGAATCGATCAGGAATTGCCCCGACGCGACGACCGTGTCGCCCTCGTTCAGCCCGTCGAGCACTTCCGTTTCGCCGCCGACGTCGTTGCCGACCGTCACCGACGCCGGCTGAAGCCGGCCGTCGCCGTGCTTCACGATGACGATCGTGCGCCGGCCGGTCGCGATCACGGCCTCGGAGGGCACGAGCAGGCGCGACACCGTCTCCTTCTCCGCGACCCGCACGCGCATCAGCATGCCGGGCGTGAGCGTCAGCGATGCGTTGTCGATCTCCACGCGCGCCTGCAGCGTGCGGCTGCCCGTGCTGATGCCCGGCAGCACTTCGCGGATGCGTCCGCTGAAATGCCGCGCCGGATCGCCGGCGAACGTCGCATCGACCGACATGCCCGGGCGCACGTTCAGGGCCAGCGCTTCCGGCACCTCGACGATCAGCCACAGCGTCGACAAGCCGGCGATCTTCGCAAGCGTCTGGCCGGGCGCGACCATCGCGCCGTCGCGCACGTTCAGCTCGCTGACGACGCCGGCCTCCGGCGCACTCAGCACGACGTGCGTCTGCGCGCGGCCGGTGCGGTCGAGGGCCGCGATCATGCCGTCCGGAATCGACAGCGCCCGCATCCGCGCGCGCGCCGCGTCGAGCAGGCTGCCGTCCATCCCGCCGCGCTTCAGCGCGAGATATTCCTCCTGCGGCGCGAGCCAGTCGGGCACGAACAGCGATGCGACCGGCGCGCCCTTCGCGATGCGCTGCATCGGCGCGCGTGCATACAGATGGTCGATGTAGCCGGTCACGCGCGACTGCACGACCGCCGCGCGCGCTTCGTCGAACTGCGTGGCGCCCACCGCGTCGAAGCCGGCCGCCGTCTGCTGCCGGCGCACGGTCGCATAGCGAATGCCCAGGTTCTGCTGCAGGCCCGGATCGATCCGGACGCCCGGTGCGTCGCCGCCTTCGTCCGCATAGACGGGCTGCAACTGCATGTCCATGAACGGCGATTTGCCCGGTTTGTCGAAGTGCTGGTTCGGCACCATCGGGTCGTGCCAGTACAGGACCTTGCGCGCGGCCTGCGGCGCCGGCGCGCCCGACGGCGCGGCAGCGGGCTCGGCGGACGCCGCCGCGCCGTTCATCGCATGGCGGACGCCGACGACATAGCCGGCGCCGACGAGTATCGCGCCGGCGGATGCGATCAGCGCCGCACGCATCAGTGATTGCCTTGTCATGAGCGTCTCCTTCACTGAGCGGCGGCCATCGCCGACGGCACGACCTGATATTCGAGCTGCGCCCAGGTCTGCGACACGTCGCGCCTGAGGTCGAGCACCTGCAACTGCGCTTCGAGTTGCGCACGCCGCGCGGCGAACGTGTCGGCGAGCGACCCCGTGCCGGCCCGGTACGCGGCCGTCGCGAGCTGCACGCGCTGATCGGCGGCGGGCAACAGCGCGGCGCTCAGGTTCGCGATACGTTCGCGGCCGCTCGCCAGCGTGTCGGATTGCGTACGGATGTCGGCCTGTACCTGACGCAGCGTGTCCTCGTACATCAGGCGCGCCTTCGTCGCGAGCGCCGCCTTTTCGGCCACGTCGCGGTTCTGGCGATTCTTGCGATTGAGCGGCAGCGGGATCGAGACGCCCACCGACACCATGTTCGAATACGCGCCGCCGCGCTGCTGGTACGCGATTTCCCACGTCCAGTTGGGGCTGCGCTCGCTGTTCGCGACCGCGGCGTCGGCTTCGGCCACCGCGATATCGTCCGCGGCGGCGACGAGCGCCGGCTGCGACACGCGCAGCTCGTCCGGCGGCAATGCCGATACGACGGATTCGGGCGCGGGCGGTGTACCCGTCACGTCCGTCACGGGCGCCGCCGTCCAGCGGGCCAGCGCGACGAGCGCGGTGCGATACGCCTGCTGCGCCTTGAGCACCTGGTCCTGCGTCTGCGCGAGCATCGCGCGGGCCTGCACGACGTCGCCCGCGCTCGCCTTCGCGCCGCGATACGACGCTTGCGTCGCGTCGAGTTCATGGTTCATGTGACCGAGCAGCGCCTGCTGAAGCGCGAGCGCCTGCTTCGCGTAGACGGCATCGAGCCACGCGGCCGCGGTCTGCCGGCGCACGGCCGCCAGCTCCACGAGATAGCCCGCGCGCTCGCGGCCGACCTGTTGGTCGGCCAGCGCGGTACGCAGCCGCCGCTTGTCGCCGGACACCCACTCCTGCTCGATGCCGATGCGGCGCATCGTCATGAAGTCCTGGCCGACGGTGAAGCGCTGCCCGCCGTTGATCGGCAGGTTGTCGATGCCGGCCTTGAGCATCGGGTCCGGCAACTGGCCGGCCCTGACGGCCGCTTCGGCACGCGCGAGCACGGCAGCCTGCGCGGCCTGCATCGACGCGGAATGATCCGTGGCGGACTGCAGCGCGGCGTCCAGCGTGAGCGGCGACTGCTGCGCGTGAACCGCGCCCGCCATCAGCAGCGCGGCCCACGATACGGGCGCGCGCCGGCATGCACGCGGCATGCGCGGCGTGCGGAAAGCGAATGACATGGTGTAACCCCAAATCGGAACCCAAAGGGATTCCACGTCCTGCGCACAGGACGAAACCTCACCGCGTGCGCGGTGAACCGGTCAAATCGGGATCAGCTGATGCGTGGCGGGCGCCACAACCCGTTCGGGTCGCGAGCCGGGACGGACTGCGTGTAGTGGAAGACGATCGTGCTGGCGAAGGCAGCGGGACGGCTGACGTCGACGCGGGCGGCCGGGTGGTAGAGACTGCCGAACTGGCATTGGGCCGTCACCTTGCAGGCCATGCCCTTGGCTTTGGCCTTCGCGTGATCGGCGGAGGGCGGCTGCATCGAATCGCAGTTGCTCATGTCGGCGGACATGGCCATGTTCATGCCCGTATCCGCGTCCATCGACATCGTGTGCTGCATCGGACATTCACCGGTCAGGCCGCTGGCTGCCAGCCCAGTGATGGGCAGCACCGCGCACAGCAGCAGCAGGATGAAAGTCCGAAACAGTTTCATGGCGGCGATTATAGCGCGGCCCGTCGCGGCATGGCGCGGCGTCGCGACGAAGAAACGACGCGTTTCCCGCGGCGGCCGCCGCGCGTCATCGCGGCAGGTCGTCCGCCGCCAGCACGGCCTGCACGGCCGGCCGCTCGCGCACCCGCTCGTACCACGCCCGCAGATGCGCATGCCGGCTCAGGTCGATATCCGCGTTGTACACCGAACGCATCCAGCCGGCCTTGCCCCAGCCCGTCAGCGCGAACAGGTACGCATCCGCGACCGTGAACGTGTCGCCGGTGACGAACGTCCTGCCGTCGAGCTGGCGGTCGATCCACGCGAAGCGGCCGTCGAGCTTCTGCCGTACGGGCTCGACGTACTTCCCCGCCTGCACCGCATACAGCAGCGGGATGAAACCCTTGTGGATCTCGGTGCCGAGAAAGTTGAGCCATTCCATCAGCCGGTAGCGCGCGAGCGTGCCGTAAGCGGGCGCGAGCGCGGCTTCCGGGCGCTGGTCCGCGAGGTACTGGGCGATCACCGGCCCTTCGCGCAGCATCGTGCCGTCGTCGAGTTCGAGCAGCGGCACGTAGCCGAGTTCGGTCACGTCGTAGTAATCGCGGCCGTCCTCGACGACATGCTTGCGCGCGTCGACCTTGACGATCTCGGCGTCGAATCCGCCTTCGCGCAGCACGATGCAAATCGCCTGCGAACAGCTGCCGGGAGCGTGATAGAGCTTCGTGCGTTTCCTTCGTGGGTTGTCCATGTATCGATTCGCCGCGACGCGGGCGCTAATATCTCGCATCGGCACGGCACCGGGAAGACGCGAGCCTCGTGCGGCGCACCGTCTATCCGGAAGTGCCGGTGCGCGTCGAGTACGATCTCACCGCGGACGGCGACCGGCTGCGGCCGGTGGTCGACGTGATGCGCGAACTCGGGCTGTGGCTGAAGGCGCGCGACGCGCACGCCGACGCCCCGGCCGCAATCGAGCCGAAGGCGCATGCCCCCCGCTAACCCCACGCAGGAACCACGCTCATGGAACTTCACGCTACCGTCGGCGCGGCCACGTCCGACCTCGACGACGACGAAAGCTTCGCCAACATCTACTGTCACGACGCGGATCAGGACTATTGCTTCGCGCTGTCGCGCTTTCCGGACGACACGCTGATCGAAGTGATGGTGCGCGACCAGCTCAACCTGCGCGTCAAGGATCTGTCGGTGCGGCTGACCGACGACACGATCGACGTCGAGATCGAACCGGGCGTCGCCGCGCGTCTCGACGGCCACACGCGCTACGTGATCCATCTCGCGCCCGGTCAGTACGATCCGGTCACGCTGCGCGCCGCGTTGAATGAAATCTTCGTCGGCAAGGACGGCTATCGCGACGACAGCACGCGTGGTTGATCGGTCGCCTGCACGCTCTTCCTCGCCACGACAACCGCCCATGACACGATTTCCGCGATTCCACCCGCTTGCCCGTGTCGCCGCGCTGCTGTTCGCCACGTGTGCGTCGATCGCACCCGCCGCGCACGCCGCCCGACCGCTGCTCGAGTTCAAGATCGACGATGCCGTCACGGCACGCGTCGAGCGCACCGACGGCGCGCACGTCACGGTCCGCTTCCTGCCAAGCGGAACGACCCAGACGCTGGCCGTCACCGCCGCCGACGAGGAAGGCCGCTACCACCTCGCGACCGACGACTACAACTTCGACGGCCATCGCGATCTCGCTATGCGCGCGCTGCTCGGCATGGTCAACGAGAACTACGGCATCTACCTGTACGCCCCCGCGCGCCAGCGGTTCGAACCGCTGAAGATGCCGGCGGGCAACGGGCCGCACGGCAATTGCGACGACCTGATCAACGTCCAAGCGAAGCCGAAAACGCGCACGCTGTACAGCTCGTGCCGCGGCGGCCCGATCTGGTACACCGATGCGTACCGCTTCGACGGCAACGGCAAGATGTATCTGTATCAAACCAGCGAAGCGATCCCCGACGATCTGCGCGATCTGCTCGACGGCGACTCGGGCCCGTCGTCGATGCTGCTCACCTACGACGAGCACGGCAGGCGCGTGTCGCGCCGCCCGCAGGATCATGATGGCGGCACGGTCACGTTCAAGGTGCGGCCGGCGCGCCTGCCGCTGCACGTCGCGATGGCCGACGCACCCACGCGCCGCTATGTCGTCGCGGGCGACACGGTGGAGGTGATCGACGCGAGCGACGATTTCCGGTGGTTGAAGGTGCGGTATCGCAATCCGCAAGCCGGCGCCGTGCAGGGCTGGGTCAGTGCGAAGGAGGCGATGGGAAACTGAGGCACGATGCGGTGCTCCCCCGCCGCCACATATCGAGCGCTGAACATCCCATTAACGGGATGCCTGCCCAAATGTCACGCACGCCGCGCCACGGCTCCAACGTTCGCTCCAACGCCATTCGATCCGGCCGCCTCGTTCGCGCGCGCCGGCCGGCGCATAGAACACAGGAGACGACCGTGGCCCACCTGCATCGCCGCGATGGCGCTCGCGGGCAGCCATCGTACGGGCTGCTCGTCGGCGAGGTGGCACGCATCGACGCGTAGCCGCGCAAGAAAAAAGGTGGAGATGCAGTGACTCGTTTACACTGCCCCGGTATGCCCTCTTCGGGGTGACGCGCGACGTTTTACGGGACGAACGGCAAGCGCTAGAATCCAGCCGCGTCAAGGGCGTGCTCCCGCGGATGACGGGCGGGCGGTCGGCCCCGCCGAGGGCCGGCCCGACACCTGTTTTTTTCGTATCAGGGGAACGCGGGTCATGGGCGGAACAGGCCCTTCGGAACCGCATGCTGCTCAACGTGAATTCCTTCCACCGCGACAACGACCGCTTCAACGTGTCGTTCAAGGCATTGGGCGAGCTGATCGAGACGGTCGGCACGCCGCACTTCGTGCCGCGCCTCACGCAACTGCTGAACGATATCGTGCCGCTCGACGTCGCACACGTCGAACGCTCGCGCGTCGACGGCGCGATGCCCACCGGCTACCGTTGCGAATGGATCGGCAGCAGCGGCATCGGCGCCGCGTCCACCGGCGTCTCCGACGTGATGACGCTCTACTACGAGCGCTTTCTCGACGCCGACCCGCTGTTCGCGGGGCTGCGCGGCAAGACGGGCACGATGCTCGTCGTGCGCGACGTCGCGGCGATCCCGCCCGGCGAATTCCGCCAGCGGCTGTTCGACGACGTGCATATCGGGCACGAATGCGTGCTCGCACGCGGCACGCGCTATTCGCAGCATTCGATCGCGCTGGAGCGCGGCCGCGACCGCCCGCCGTTCACGCTCGCCGAGATGAACCGCTTCCGCAGCATCAGCGACATGCTGTTCCCGCTGCTCGAACTGCATGCGTCGACCACCGCCGCGCGGCGCATCGCGCACGCGACGCCCGACGTCCATCCGCTCGCGCAATTCGATGCGCGGCTCGCGGCCGACGGCGTGAAGCTGTCGAAGCGCGAATACGAAACCTGCAAGCACCTGCTCTCCGGCAAGACCGTGCCGGAAACCGCCGGGATTCTCGGCGTGCGGGTCGCGTCGGCCGAGTCTTACGTGAAGCGTGCTTTCGCGAAGCTCGGCGTACGCACGAAGCGCGAACTCGCCGCGTGGGGTTCGGCCACCGCCGCGCGCCCCGCCGCCGAAGCGCGCGACGGCGGCGCGCCGCCGGCCATCTTGCGCTGACCTGCGCCACCGCGTCGGCGTCCCGGCATCGCTGCAGGCGGTGCGCTGACGCACGGCCATCGGTCTAATCGATGCCGCGTCGTTGCCACGTTACTTGCGCGTCGCCACGATGAACAGGCGCGGAAACGGCAGCAGCACCGTGCCGTCGCCTTGCGCCGGATAACCGTCCGGTCCGGCCAGCGCGTCGCGATAGCGCGCGACGAACGCGCGCTGTTCGGACGCGTCGAGCGCCGCGAGGAACGGCCGCAGCGCACTGCCCTTGAACCATTCGACGACCGCATCCGCGCCGCCGCGCAGCGGGTGGTAATAGGTCGTACGCCACACGTCCACGCGCGAGCACAGCGGCGCGAGCAGCGCATGGTAATAACGCGCATCGAACCGCTCGGTGCGCGCCGCGCCTTTCAGCTTGTCGGCCCACGGCCCGGCCGCCGCGACTTCGCGCATCAGCCGGTGCGCGGGTTCGTCGAGATTGTCGGGCATCTGCACCGCGAGGTGGCCGCCTCGCGCGAGCCGGCCGACGAGCATCGGGAACAGCGCGTCGTGCGCGGGCACCCATTGCAGCACCGCGTTCGACAGGATCAGGTCATAGCCGCCCGGATCGTCCCAGGTGGAAACATCGGCCACGTCGAAACGCAGCGCCGGCAGGCGCTTGCGCGCGGCCGCGATCATGTCCGCCGACGCATCGATCCCGTGGATCGTCGCGTCCGGCGCGCGCGCGATCAGCGCTTCCGTCGAATTGCCGGGCCCACAGCCGATATCGATCGCCGTATGGATCGGTGTGTTCGGCACGGCGGCCAGCAGGTCGCGCACCGGCCGTGTCCGTTCGTCCTCGAACTGCACGTACTGATTCGCGTATTGATCGAGCGGGGTCGTCACGATAGATCTCCTTGTCGGCATGAGCGGCCGCCGCGCATCCGCGCGGGGGAAGCGGCTGGCCATCGGTCCAGCGCATTCTGCGACTGCCGCCGGCCTTCAGTAAAATGAATTTAATATCGTGATTGATTCAAAATTCTGATGAAAATCGATACGCTCGGTGTCCAGGCTTTCGTCGCGATCGCCGACGGCGGCAGCTTCAGGCAGGCTGCCGATACGCTCCATGTCACGCAAACGGCGATCACGCAGCGGCTGCGCAAGCTCGAGGCGTATCTCGGCGTCGCGCTGGTCGAACGCACGACGCGCCGCACCACGCTGACCGAAATCGGCCGGCGTTTCCTGCCGCAGGCGCGCCGGCTGCTGAACGAGCTCTCCGATGCGCTGACCGAAATCCGCGAGACGGGCCTGAGCCAGCGCGGCGACGTCACGATCGCGTGCGTGCCGACGGTCGGCGTTCAGTACCTGCCGCGCATCCTGCGCGCGTTCTCCGGGCACCGGCCGCACGATCGCGTGAAGATTCTCGATCACGCATCGGCGTCGGTGCTGCAGGCCGTGCTGCGGCGCGAGGCGGAATTCGGCATCAGCATCGCCGGCGACCAGCACCCGGAACTCGTCAGCGTGCCGCTCACGCATGACCCTTACGTACTCGTGTGCCGCGACGATCATCCGCTCGCGAAGCGGCGGCGCATCCGCTGGGCGGCGCTGCAGCCGCATCCGCTGATCTTCGCCGGCGAAGTGAGCGGCAATCGCGGGCTGCTCGAAGGCGCGCTGAAAACGAGCGGCGTGTCGCTGCATTCGTTCTACGAGGTGCAGCGTAGTTCGACGGCGCTCGGGCTCGTCGCGGAAGGGCTCGGCGCGGCCGTCGTACCGAAGCTCGCGATCCAGAAGAATGCGTATCCGATGGTCCGCACGATCGAGCTCATCGAGCCGTCGGTGTCGCGCACGCTCGTGCTCGTCACGCGGCGAAGCGCGCAACTGTCGCCCGCGGCGCGGGCGCTGTACGACATGATCGTCGAGCGTGCGACGCCCGGGCGGTGATTCGCGAGCCGTGCGGGGCGACCGGCGCGTCGCGAGATGTCAGGAAGCGGCCCGTTGCCGCTCACAGCACCTTGACCATGAACACCCGCGCCGCGCCTTCCGGCTCGCACGGCACTTCGCCGAACGTCTCGTAACCGTGCTTCCGGTAGAAGTCCGGCGCCTGGAACGAGATCGTGTACAGCACCGCACGCGCGCAACCGCGCCGCTTCGCCTCCGCTTCCGCCTCGCGCAGCAGCCGGCTGCCGAAGCCACCGCCGCGCAGCGATTCGGGTAAATAGAACAAATCGATGAAGAACAGGCCCAGCGACGTCCGGCCGGTGAGGCCGCCCAATACGTCGCCGGTCGCGGGATCGGTCACGTAGACGTCGAGCGCGGCCGTATCGGTGCGCCCCGTCATCGCGTGGTTGAATTCGCCGAGCTTGCGGCTGATGAAGTCCCGGGCGGCCGGCTGCTCGGTGTCGGTCAGTTGAAGGGTGACGTCGGGATGGGCTGTCATGGAAGCGAACGCGTACGTGAATAGGCCGCCGGCTGCGCAGCACACGCGGCGGATATCGCACGACTATAGCGCGTCAGGTCACAACGATCGCGGCGAACGAAACGCGCGTCAGTTGTACCCGAGAATCGCCACCGCCGCGACCTCCGGCCGGTCGAGCGTATTCCCGACGAGCGACGTCATCGGTTCCTGCAGCACGGCCTGATACGACGTCACGCGCATTTCTTCCGGCATACCCGCGTCATCCGCGGCCGGCTCGTCGAACGCGGCATCGAAACCGCTATAGAACGCCGCTTGCTTCTGCGAAAAAGTCATCTCCACTCCTTTGCCTTGATAGGTCGTTGATGTTTTAGCTGGCCCGCTTCGACGCCGCCGCGCGCACGGATTCCCCGTCATGCGCCGCCTCGGACCGCGCAAGCTGTGCCCGCGTGCGTCGCGTGATGTGGATCACCGCGAACACGACCGGCGCGATCAGCAGCCCTTCCGCCAGTTCGGGATCGACCGGCAGGTTCATCACATGCAGCGCCTTGAACGCCGCCGTCGCGAGCGACAACACGTAGTACGAAATGGCGGCCACCGACAGCCCTTCGACCGCGTGCTGCAAATGAAGCTGGTTGCGCGCGGTGCGCTCCATGCCGGCCAGCAGGCGCGTGACGTCCTTTTCCTGAGCGAGATTCACGCGTGTGCGCAGCAGGTCGACCGCACGCGCGATTCGCGCGGCGATCTGCTCGTGGCGCGCCCACACGCTGCGGCACGTTTCCATCGCCGGCGCAAAGCGCCGCTCCATGAATTCGGCGATCGTCGGCATCCCTTCGATACGCTCCTCGCGCAACTCCTGGATGCGCGCCAGCACGAGCTTTTCGTATGCGCGCGACGCGCTGAAGCGCGCCCCCGATCCCGATAACGATTCGACCCGCACCGCGAGATGCGTGAGCCTGACGAGCAGCGCCGCGTCGTCGCCGTCGGCGCCGCTCGCGTCCATCCGCTGCATCAACGCATGCAGCGCCGCATGGATCTCGTCGAGCTCGCGGCTCATCCGGCGCGCGACGGGCAACGCGAGCAGCGCCATCATCCGGTAGGTTTCGATTTCGTACAGGCGCTGCAGCAGGCGGCCGCCCTGCTCCTCGCGGAAATCCTCGTCGACGACGAGAAAGCGCATGAAGCCGTCGTCGCGTACGTGCCAGTCGCAGAACACCTTGCCGCCGCCGAGCACGTGGCTGCCGACGAGCGCGGGCCCGTCGATCCAGCGCCGCAGGTCGCCGCACACACGCTGCGCGGCATCGCCCGACAGCAGTTCCATCCGCACCGCGACGAAGCGGATGCCCGCCAGCCGCGCGAACCACGCAGCCGGAATGCCGGTGATCGCGAGATCGTCGAAATAGCCGGCGTCGCGACGCGGCGCGACGAACGTGAAGGTCGAGAATTCGGTGTGGCGCTCCCACTTCAGGTGCCAGCCGCACGGCGACTGCACCGCGTGGTGCGTCGCGCCTTCGTGCGGCGCGTCGATGCCCGTGTCGCGGCACAGCGCGTGCAGCAGCGTTTCGTGGATGTCGGCCTGGCCGTCCGCATAGATCGCGTAATGCGTGAGCGATACGGCTTCGGCGAGCCGCAGGAACGGCCGCGCATGCAATTCCGCGGCCAGTGCGGCGCGCAACGGATGGTCCATCATCGATTCACCACGCTTCCCTGTTCGGTCCCGCACGCCGGATCGTCCGGCCCGAGCGCCGCGCCTCGTCGGGCGAAGCGCCAGCGTGATCGCACTATGGCAGACACACAGCAACAATAAAAACGCATAATGCTGATCGTTACGTTCAGTTTTCCTGATACCCCATGAAGATGCTCGATCACGACGTGCTGGCCACCGTCGTCGCCGTCGCGGAAACCGGCAACATGACCCGCGCGGCCGAGGCCGTGAACCGCTCGCAGTCGGCCGTGAGCATGCAGATCAAGAGCCTGGAGGACGCGATCGGCCGGCCGCTGTTCGTGCGCAAGCCGCGCAGCATCGTGCTGACGCGCGAAGGCGAGGTGCTGCTGGGATTCGCCAGACGAATGCTGGCGCTGCGTGACGAGGCATGGGCGGCCGTGGTGCGGCCGGAAGTGACCGGCAAGGTCGTGATCGGCGTGCCGGACGACTATGCGTCGTCGCTGCTGCCATCGGTGCTGAAGAAATTCTCCGCGACCTACCCGAAGGTCGAGATTCAGGTGATGGGGCTGCCGAGCAGCGCCCTCGCGCCGCTGATCAAGGAGGGCACCGTCGATCTCGTGTGCGGGACGCGCATCAAGGGGCTGTCGGGCGATTTCATCCGCCACGAGCCGATGGCGTGGGCCGCGATGACGAACGGGCCGCGCGTGTGGGAGGAGCGGCCGCTGCCGATCGCGGTGTTCATGCCGGGCAGCGTCGCGCGCGAGAACGCCATCCGCAGCCTCGAACGCGCGAAAGTGCCGTACCGCACGTCGTATGAAAGCCCGAGCCTGCTCGGGCTGCTCAGCATGGTCGAAGCCGGCCTCGCGGTCGCACCGCTCGCGCGCTGCGCGATTCCCGCGCAACTGTCGATGCTCGGCCGCTCGCACGGGCTGCCCGATCTGCCGCCGCTCGAGCTGATCCTCGCGCGCAGCACCAAGTCGAAACGGCCGCCGTGCGACTTCCTCGCGGAACAGTTGATGGAAGACCTGCAACGGCAGACCGGGCAGACCAGCGACGCCTGAGCCCGCCGGCGCTCGCTCGCCGCGGGCTCACCCGTGGCCCGTCGCGCCATGTCCGGCCGCGCGCAACGCCGCGTTGACGATGCCGGCCACCGTGTCCACTAGCGCTTCGAGCGTGTCGCCGTGCACGTGCCGCCCTGCCGGCGGAACATGCTCGCCGCGCCGGCCGCCCCACTGCGAGCCGGCCGTGACCGACAGCGTCGCGCTGAACCGCTGGCCGTGTCGCCGGCCGAAGATGCCGATGCGCCGCTCGGCTACATAAGCCTGTTCGGGAAGAAACAACCGGATCTCGACCGCGACTTGATCGGGGTCGGCCGCATTCGCATCCCCGTCCGCATCGAACGCCGGTGCGAGTGACTTGACGATGCGGAACGTCACGTGGGAATCCCACGCGGCGAGCGGCCCGCCGGCCGCATCGACGCGTTCGGCGTCGACCGACCACTGATGGCGATCGGGCACGCGAATCGCCTGGCGCAGCAGCACGTCCGCCGCGCGAACCGTCACCATCAATTGCCGGGCAAGCTGCCTGCCCGACGGCAACGCCGCGGCGTGCGCGCGGCGGGCGGCCGGGCGCGCGATACGCACTTCTTCCGTAAGGTACATGGGCCCTCCCTGTTCAGGGGTAGCGCCGCGTTCGACGCAGCGCACAAACGGCCGCCGTGGCCGGCCGGCGGACAGCACGCCGGCCGGCGAATCGGCGGCGGATTAACCGAGCAATCGGCGTTCCCGGCTCAGCGGGCGGCGGGCGGAACGCGCAAGCGGCGCGCGACCGGCCCGATCACCGCGTCGACTTGCTGCGCGATCAGCGTGTGCAGCGTGAAATCCAGGTCTTCCGGTGCGATGTCGACGTGCACGTGGATCACGTTGCGCACGGCGCGCGCGCTGACGACATACACACCGAGCGGGGAGTGCAGCAACCCGGCGAGCCGGGCGTGCGCGGCCTCGGCGGAGTCGGCCGTCAGCGTGACGGGCAGTTGCAGGCGCGGGCGCGGCGGCGGAAACGGTGCGACGTCGTCGGGTGCGCCGGCGCGTAACCGTCGGCTGGCGACATCGAGCGCGGGAAAGGGATGAATGAAGGTCATGGCGCGGACGGAAGCCGTCCCGGCTGTTCGACACGTCCCCAGCTTAGAAGCGACCGTATAAAAGCCGTGCAAAAAAACGGGGCGGTCGTGCAAAAAACGGCATGCCGCGCGACGGACGGATCCTGCTGTTTTACGAGCCGAGCTGCCGCGTGGCGCTGCCGACGTTCGACAGGGGCAAGGCGGATACGACGGGCAATCGAGTCGACATCCGATCGGCCGTTTGGCGGACTCGGCCCGCCGGGGGCGCGGCGATATGCTGGGCGCTTTCCACTCGTCGCCCGCAGCCATGACCGTTCAGCGTGTCGATCTCAGTCACGTCCTGCCATACGAGACGATGTACTTCGACGATCGGCTCACGGTCGATCGAAACGATCTGGATATCGCCGCGTGCCTCGGCGTGGACGGCGACGTGCCGGACGAACTGCTGGTTTCGCTGTGTGGTGCGCCTGCCGGGTCGGACGTTCAGGTGTATCTCGATAGCACGAATCGACTGACGTTCTCCGTGACGCATCCAGGACTCATCCGATCCGAGAACCGCGTATCCGTGCTTCAAACCCACGAAGCGTCCATACTGGAACTTGGGATCATCGATCTCGTCGATAACGCTGTCGTCGGGCTCGGCGCGGCGATGCTGTGGCGAATCGTCAGGGCATGTGATAGGTTGAAGATCGCGCGGATCAGCGCATTCGCAATAGGCGGCCGCAAAGCACCACCCGAACCCGGCGGGCCTCGGCTCTGCGGATATTACGCGTGGCCGCGGTTTGGTTTCGATGCGCCCATTCCCGGCACGCATGGCGACGAGGCTGCACTGTTCCAGTACTTCCAGGGATATCCGGTCGGCTTGGCCGACGGATCGCTTCGGTCTCTGCATGCGCTTTACGCGACGCGATCCGGACGAGACTTCTGGCGGGCGGCCGGATCGCATCGCGTGATGACATTCAACGTTGCGCCTCATGGCGCGTCAGTACTGGCACTGCAACGATACCTGATCGAAAAAGGGATATACGGATGACTCGGAAACACCGTCCAATTGCCGGCTTTCGGATCGTGAAGCCCACGGCCGGACGCGGTCGCGCGCCGAACACCCATCTTCCCATTCGCTTCTCGCAGTTCAAGCAGTTCATCGACGCGCTCATCACGCACGAACGTCATGACGGACACTCGCAGGCGTCAAATACGGCTACCGTCGCGCCCGATACACTGCCGGCCCTCCACTCGCCCGCGCCACCGCAACGAAAAGTCTTCGACGTGGGGCCGATCGACCGATCGAAGAGCACGCTGAGCGTCATCTCGATAGCCGACGCCGAAGCGCGTTGCCGCCGCGAAACGCTCCTGCACTTCGGGTTGGATCCGGACCTGTAACGCGTCGCAAGCCCCGGGCAGCCGCCTCCCCCTGCCACCACGCGACAACCGCGCCGGTCCGCGCGAGGTGGCTTTGTCCGCCCGCAGGCACAGGACGGCCGCGAGCCTTTCATCGGCGTGACAATGCGTGTGATCGACACGAGCCGCTGGACCCGGCGAGCGTCGCCATGCGCGCCCCGTCAACCATGACAGGTCGACAGCCGGCGATCCGCCGATACACTGTGACCCACCCCGACGGCCTCGATCGCGCTCACCCATGCCGGCCGTCGGCTTCGATTGCGCACGGCCCTCCCGCTTCCCGCCCGCGCACCTTCCGCACGCTTTCCAAGGAGTTGCACTTGAAGCCCTGGCGCCATGCGCTGTTCGCCTTCGCCGGCCTCGCGGCCGCCGCGCCGTCTCACGCCCATCCCGTTTGCACCGTCGTCGCCGACGCCGACACCGGCACGGTGCTCGTGCAGCAGGGCGACTGCACGACCCGCGTGACGCCGGCATCGACGTTCAAGGTCGCAATCGGCCTGATGGGCTTCGACGCCGGCGTGCTGAAGGACGAGCACACGCCCACGCTCCACTTCCACACCGGCTACCCCGACTGGGGCGGTGCGCCGTGGCGCGAGCCAACCGACCCGGCACGCTGGATGAAACTGTCGATCTTCTGGTATTCGCAGCAGGTCGCGCAGGCGCTCGGGCAGGCACGCTTCCAGCAGTACACGAGCGAGTTCGGCTATGGCAACGCCGACGTCACCAGCAACGACGGCGAACGCCCCGGCGTGATGGGCGCGTGGGTCAATTCGTCGCTACGCATCTCGCCGCTCGAACAAGTCGCGTTCATGCGCGGGATCGCGCGACGGACGCTGCCCGTCAGCGCGCACGCGTACGACATGACCGCACGCATCACGCTGATCGACACGCAGCCGGGCGGCTGGACGGTGCACGGCAAGACCGGCACCGGCTCGCCGGGTATCAAGTACGACGCCGCGCACGCATACGGCTGGTTTGTCGGCTGGGCGACGAAGGGTGCGCGCACGCTGGTGTTCGCGAACCTGATCCAGGACGACGAGCGGCAGACGCCGAACGCCGGCCTGCGCTCGCGCGACACGTTCCTCGCGGCGCTGCCGACGCTGGCCGAACCGGCCCGGCCGCAATGAGCACCGCCCCCCGCAACGCCCGCATCGACCTGCTGCGCGGCGTCTCGATCCTGCTCGTCCTGCTGCATCACTTCAACATCGCGTATCCGCTGCGCGACACCGCGCTCGCGCGCGTGCTCGGCTGGGACACGATCCATGCGATCGCGCGCAACGGCAACTACGGCGTGACGATGTTCTTCACGATCTCGGGCTACCTGATCACGTCGAACGCGCGCCGCCGCTGGGGCGGCCTCGGCGCGCTCGACGTGCGCGCGTTCTACGTGTCACGGGTCGCCCGGATCGTCCCATGCCTGCTTCTGCTGCTCGCGCTCGTCAACGGTCTCGCGGCGGCCGGCGTGCCGATCTTCACGAACCATGCGCCGCAGGGCATCGCCGTGTCGTACTGGCTCGTGAATCTGGCGTCGCTCACGTTCTGGATGAACGTGCTGATCGGCGCGTACGGATGGGTCAATTACGCGCTCGGCGTGCTGTGGTCGCTGTCGGTCGAAGAGGTGTTCTATCTGTCGTTCCCGCTGCTGTGCATCGCGCTGCGCCGCGACACGCGGTTGTTCGCGTTCTGGCTGCTGATTGCCGCGATCGGTCCCGTGTACCGCTACACGCACCAGGGTGACGAAGGCGGCTTCCTGTACGCGTACTTCGCATGCTTCGACGGCATCGCGATCGGCTGCTGCACCGCGCTGCTGGCCGCACGCGCGCGATGGCAGAAGCTTGCGGCCGCGCCCGTGCAATGGCTCGCCGCCGCACTGATGACCGCGCTCTATCTCGCGTGGCCGATCGCCGAAAGCCATGTGTTCGGCGTGTCCGCCATGGCGCTCGGCACGGCCATACTGCTGATCGGCGCGCATGCGGAACCTACATCGGCTCACGGCCGCACGCTCGCGCCGCTGCGCTGGAGCGGCCGGCTCAGCTATGAGCTGTATCTGTTCCACCTGATCGTGCTCGGCGCGCTGCGCACGTTCTGGCCGCCGTCTGCCACGCATGGCGACGGCAAGCTGGCGCTGCTCGTCGCCTATCTGGCGCTGTCGGCCGGCGTGAGCGCGGTCATCGCACACGGCTACGCGACGCCGCTCGATCGCTTCATCAAGCGGGTCGCGTCGCGGCCCGGGGTCCAGGTGACGGACAGCGCGCGTGTCTAGCGCGTGACCGTATCGCCGGTATCGCCGACACGACACCGGCGACCTGATCGCAAGCATTGCTCACGACGCGTCGACCCATCCAGAAGCAAGAACCGGATATGACGGCACGATGAATGAAAACTGGAAGAATCGGTATGGCCGCTGCAAGGATGCGGCGCCACGCCGCGGCCAGCTCAGCCGGCGTATTCGGCGGCGGCGCAGCGCACGGTGACGATGCGTGCCGGCGGAAGATTGGCCCAGACGATCCGGCTGTCGCACGCGACGAATCCCGGATCGCCGAGCGGATGACGGCCGGGCGGGCGCAGATCGTATGTGAACTGAATCATCACGCCGTCGGCCGACAGCGCGCGTTGACATTGACCGAGGATCGCCGCCACGTCCTCACGCGGCAGCGTGCGCAGCGGCAGGCACGATACGATCGCGTCGACCGTGGCGCCCGGCGGCAGCAGCCGCTCGAGCTGCCGCGCGTCGCCCGACACGATCGAGATGCCGGGAAAGCGGCGCCGCAGATGCTGCACGAACGCCGGCGAGCGTTCGACCACGATGAGGCGCCGTGGCGCGACGCCGCGTTCGAGCAGCGCCGCGGTGACTGCGCCAGTGCCGCCGCCGAGCTCGACGACCAGCCCGTCGCCGCCCGGCACCGCGTCGGCCATCTCGCGCGCCAGATGCCGCGAACTCGGGCACAACGCGCCCACCGAGGCCGGCCGGCCAGCCCACTCGCGCACGAACAGTGCCGAGACACGCCACGCGTTCGGCCACGTCATAGGCGCGCCTCCAGCGCTTGTGCGGTCAGCGGCGGCGTGCCGACGACTGCGCGGAACAGGGTTACGGCGACACGGGCAAGGTTCATGTGCATCCTCCTGGCGAATCGGTCCGCCGCAGGACGCGCGACGGTCAATCGATTCTAGGAAACGCAAACTTAAGGCGACGTGAAGATTGACCCTGATTCGCGTGACCCATTCGTGCCCGACCACCCGCCCGTTCCACGCGCGGCGATCGACGCGCCGCGGCAAGCGCGCGGCGCAACGCTCGCCGACGATCCATACCTGATGCCGCGTCGTCTCTCGATCGCGGCGAGATCGTCGGCCCGCGACCTCGTGGTGACGGCCGAAATGGGGTCTGGACAATGATGCGGAGTGCCATTCGCCCGCGCCCCACCCGCCGATGGCGTCGACGGTGGTCTTCGATGCCATGTGCGAGCAGGCGGCACTGCCGGCGCTGTGCACCGCGCGCCATGCTGATTGCACGACGCGCAGCACACCGTCACCGCAAGTTGGTTCTCGCGAGTTCGACGATCTCGTCGCCGCGCCCGCTGAGGATCGCGCGCAGCATGAACAGGCTGAAGCCCTTCGCATGCGCGAGCTCGATCTTCGGCGGCATCGCGAGCTCGTACTTCGACGTGACGACGTCGACCACCGCCGGCCCGTCATGCGCGAATGCCGTACGCAACGCGTGCTCGACGTTCTCCGAATGCTCGACGCGCACGCTGAAAATGCCGGCGCCTTTCGCGATCGCCGCGAAGTCGGTCGGGCTCAGGTCGACGTTCGTGTCGAGATAGCCGGCCGCCTTCAACTCCATCGACACGAAGCCGAGCAGGCTGTTGTTGTACACGACGATCTTGATCGGCAGCTTGAGCTGGCGGGCGCTCAGCAGATCGCCGAGCAGCATCGACAGCCCGCCGTCGCCCGACAGCGACACGACCTGCCGCCCCGGATGCGCGCCCTGCGCGCCGAGCGCCTGCGGCATCGCATTCGCCATCGACCCGTGGTTGAACGAGCCGTGCAGTTGCCGCTTGCCGTTCATCGTCAGGTAGCGCGCCGCCCACAGCGTCGGCGTGCCGACGTCGGCCGTGAAGATCGCATCGTCGGCCGCGACTTCGTCGATGATCTTCGTCAGGTACTGCGGATGAATCGCGCGGCCCGGCGGCTCGGCCACCGCGAGATCGTCGAGCCCCTTGCGCGCGGCCGCATAGTGCTTCAGCGCATTCTCGAGGAAGTGCCGCTGCGTCTTGCGCGTCAAGCGCGGCAGCAACGCCGCGATCGTCTCCTTCACCGTGCCGACGAGCCCCAGCGCGAGCGGCGCGCGGTGGCCGAGCTGCGAGCCTTTCCAGTCGATCTGCACGACCTTCGCGTTCGCCGGATAGAACGGCCGGTACGGGAAATCCGTGCCGAGCATCAGCAGCGTGTCGCACGATTCCATCGCGTGATACCCGGAGCTGAAACCGATCAGCCCCGTCATCCCGACGTCGAACGGGTTGTCCCATTCGACGAATTGCTTGCCGCGCAGCGCATGCACGACCGGCGCGCCGAGCGTGTCGGCCAGCGCGACCACTTCGTCGTGCGCGCCCTGCGTGCCGCTGCCGCACAGCAGCGTGACGGCGTCGGACCCGTTGAGCAGCGCCGCGAGCCGGTCGAGATCGGCATCGGCCGGCACGATGGACGGCGGCGCCGACTCGCTCCAGACAGGCGCCTCGTCGGGGCCGTCGCCGAGCGCGATGTCGCCCGGCAGCACGATCACCGCGACGCCGCGTTCCTCGATCGCGGTGCGCATCGCCCGCGCCAGCACGCGCGGAAACTGCGACGCGTTCGTCACGAGTTCGGCGAAGTGGCTGCACTCGCGAAACAGATCCTGCGGATGGGTTTCCTGGAAATAGCCGAGGCCGATCTCGGTCGACGGGATGTGCGCGGCGATCGCGAGCACCGGCTGGTGATTGCGGTGGCAGTCGTACAGGCCGTTGATCAGGTGCAGGTTGCCGGGGCCGCAGCTGCCCGCGCAAACGGCGAGCCGCCCGGTCGACGCGGCATCCGCGCCGGCCGCGAACGCCGCGCTTTCCTCGTGCCGCGTATGCATCCAGCGAATCGAGCCGATCTGGCTCAGGCTGAACGACAGGCCGTTCAGGCTGTCGCCCGTCACGCCCCAGATGCGCTCGACGCCCGCTGCCGCCAGCGTCTTCGCCAGGTATTCCGCCATCGTCTGTCTTGCCATGATGCCCTCACAGTTAGGTTATCGCGATATGCGGCATCTGCCCCGCATGGGCGCATGATAGTCAAGGACGCAAACTGACGTCTGATCGGTGCAATCGCGGCCCGTTGCGCGCGGAACACCCGCGCGAAACCGGCCGTCACGCCGCGCGACAGCGGCAACGCGTGCGTGGACAGGATCTCCGCGAGCACCATGAACGCGCATCCGCTCGGCGGGCTCGGCTTCATCGGTTTCGCGGAAAAAATGCGGGCGCAGGAGGCTGCAGCCCGGCGCGGCGCCATGCGGTTCAGATGCCGGCCAATCTCGCCAGCGCGGCCTCCATCGCCGCGCGTATCTCCGGCCATTCCCGCTTGAGCGCGTCGAGACCGCCCGCAGCCAGCATGCGCTCGCCTTTCGCGCATGCTTCGCTCGACTCCGCATCGCCGGCCAGTGCGAAACCGCCTCGCATCGAATGCAGTTCGCCGCGAAGGCATGCGACGTCCCCGTGCAGCAACGCGGCATCGATCGTCGCCAGCGAGTGCAGCGTCGAGGCACGCAATTTTTCGCGTATCTCGTCCGTCATGGGCGGCACCGGCCGGGCGGCACGATCGGCCTGATGCGACGCCGCCGCGCCGCGTCCTCCGTGGCGCCGCAACACCGCGCCGAGCGCATCGATCGACAGCGGCTTGAGCACGACCTCCGCGACGCCGGTCTGCGCGCAGCGCCGCCGATCCTCCTCGGTCGCATGCGCGGTCATCGCGATCACCGGCACCTTCGCCCCCTGCTCGCGCAGGAAGTTCGCGAGCGCGAAGCCATCGAGTTCCGGCATGCCGAGATCGGTCAGCACCACGTCGAACGGATGCGCGAAGAACGCGCGCATCGCCTCGACACCGTTCGCGACGAGCATGGCGTCGCAATGCAGCACATCGAGCTGATCGCGCAGCAGCGCGCGGCTCGCCGGATGATCCTCCGCAACGAGCACGCGCAGCGGAGTCTCGCCCGCCGCGTATGCCGGCAACGACGATGCGGCGGAATCCGTCTCGTCGAACTCGGCGCGCCATCCGGACGGGGCGTCGCGCAACGGCAGCGACACGATGAACGTCGCGCCCTGGCCCGGCCGGGTCTCGACCGCCAGGTCGCCATGCATCAGCCGCGCCAGGCGCCGGCACAACGGCAGGCCGAGCCCCGTGCCGCCGAAGCGCCGGTAGATCGACGCATCGGTCTGGACATACACGTCGAACAACGTCGGCAGACTCTCTGGCGCGATACCGATACCGGTGTCGCGTACCACCACCTCGACGCCATGCGCTCGACCGTCGGCGCCCGTCGGGCGCGCCTCGATCGTCACGCTGCCGCGCTCGGTGAACTTGATTGCGTTGCTGACGAGATTCGACACGATCTGACGCAGGCGAGTGGGGTCGCCGACATAACCGTCGGCCAGTCGCGGATCGATCCTGCATTCGAGCGCGAGGTGCCGGGCGGCGGCGAGCGGACGGAAAATCGCCGCGACGTCGCGCACAACCGCACGCAAATCGAACGGCACGGCCTCCAGCACCATCTGGTTCGATTCGACCTTCGACAGATCGAGCACGTCGTTGATCACGCGCAGCAACGCATCCGACGACGACATCACCGTCTGCAGGCGTCGCCGCTCGTCGGCCGGCAACGGCGCGCGCTCCATCAACTCCAGATTGCCGACGATCGCGTTCAGCGGCGTGCGGATCTCGTGGCTCATCGTCGCGAGGAACGTCGACTTCGCCTTGTTCGCATCGTCCGCCGCCTGCCGGGCCTCGCGCAGCATGCCCTCCATCTGCTTGTGCGCGGTGATGTCGGTCAGCGTACAGAGCAACACATCGACGCCGCGATAGCGCGTACGGACGATGTGCGCGGCGAGAAAGGCCGTCCCGTCGCCGGCGAGACCGACCGGCAATTCGTGCGTGACGACACGTGGCGTCCGCCCACCCGCCATACTGTCGTGATAGGCCTGCCAGATGCGCTTGCCGAGCGGCGGCTCGGTTCGGGTGTCGTCAAATGCCTGCGCGGCCTCGTTGCGCACCATGGTGTCGCCGTTGGCGAGCGACAGCAGCATGAGCCCGGCCGGCGCCGTGCGAATCAGCGTGCGGTTCAGCGCCTCGCTTTCGATCAGCCGGATTGCACGACGGTTCATCGGGCGCAGCGCGCGTCGGTCGAACATCACGATCGCGAACCACACCATGCCGATCGCCAGCACCGCGAGACCGATCGCGATTCCGAGGCGGGCAGCCACGTCGTCGAACAGGCTGCGCCACGAGATGGTCGCGATCAACGCCGCGCGGAACCCCGCCATCTGGTCGCCGATGACGATATTCATGCCGACGCGATGGAGCGCCGCCCTTTCATCGCGCGCCCCTTGCGCAAAGTCGAGTGCGCGGGCAGTCAGCGCCGGATCCGCTTCGCGCCCCGTCAGGACATGCGCGCCCGGGGCGACCAGCGCGTAATCCTTGCCGACGGACGACGAACGCAGAAAATCGTCGATCGCAGGTCGCGTGACAAGGGCAAACCAGGCGATCGGCTTGCCCTGCGCGTCGCGTACTGCCTGCACGAACCGCAGCACCGAACGCCCGACGAGCGGGTCTTGTCGCCGGTCCAGCAGGATCTTCCGGTAATCCGATTCGGCCGCCGCCGATATGAACTCGGGCGGCGGCTGCAACTGCCGGATCAATGCCTTGATGTCGAAGCCCGCGGGCAGCGCCAGCACCTGCTTGACCAACGGATACCCGGCGACAATGACGAAATTGCCTTCCGGATCGATCAGATATCCGCCCATGCCCGGATCGCCGGGCTGTTGTGCCGGCATGGTGCCCGTGACCTCGCTCTGCGCGAGCAGCCTGCCCAGCCACGGAGCATAGGCCTTTGCCGACTGCGATGACGAAGCGACCGCGAACGCGGCAAAGGCCACCCGCCCCGCCTCGCCAACGACGACCAGCCTGCCGCGATCGTCGGCGAAGCGCCCGAGCGTATCGGGCGCCACGGCCGTGCGGTTCCTGGCGATCAACTCGATGTTCTCGACATAGCGGTTCTGCAGCGCCCTGACCACCTCCATCTCCGTGAGCAGGTCGGCCTTGCGCACCAGAAACTCCGAACGGTACTGCGTAAGCGATTCCTGCAGGTCGAGTCGCACGACAAGTGCCGCGCAAACCAGCACGAACACCGTGATCGCCACACCGCTTCCGTACAGCAGCCATTGCTGCTGGCGTCGCACGCGCCCGGGCTCGAACGGCTTGCGGCCTGGCGCGGTAGCGTGCGCAATCAGCGCTTTCAGTTTGGTGGGCATAAGAGACGCTGGCAGAATGATTTTTGAAGTTGCCGCCAGCAGAGGATGCAAGCGGCGATTTTCATGAACGCCTCGCGTATGGCAGCGAGGCGTTCGAACCGGATACGCAAGCGCCTGGAGTTGCGCAGCCATGCGAAGGGGCGCTCGACGCCCCAGCGGGTTTGTCCGAGGCCACTGCCGTGCGGCTCACGTCGACGGGCGATCTGCGCAGCGATACTTTTGTTGGATTTTCCAGGTGTCGTGGAAGTCGCGTCGGCGCCGGTGCAGCCGCCCGCGCCGCCCGGGTCACGGTTACCGCCCGCCGGTTGCTAGTCTACGCATCGGTCGCAGGCATGTCGGGCAGATGGCCCTCGCTTGCATAGCGGATCAGATCCGCGTCGCGGACGATGCCGAGCTTCTTCATCGCGCTCGACTTTTGCGAGCTGATCGTCTGCTTGCTCCGGTGAAGCTGAATGGCGATCTCGCCGACCGTCATGCCGGCCCCGTAAAGCCGCACGACCTCGATTTCGCGGGCCGTCAGCGCACGCGTGCCCGTCGATTTCTCGGTGCCCTCGAGCAACTGCTTGACGAATGGCGACAGATAGTTCGCGCCGACATAGGCCGCGTGAACCGCGCCGACCAGATGCGAAATCGCATCGGACTTGCTGAGGATGCACCCCACGCCCTGCCGCTGGATCGCATGCAGCACACTGGGATTGTCGATCATCGTGATCGTCACGAGATGAAGCGCGGGATAGCGGCGCTGCAGAAACGACAACAACGTGAGGCCGTCGCCATACTTGCCGCCCGGCATCACGTAATCGACGACGAGCACGTCGCTCTGCTGCTCGTCGAGCATCGCCACCAGATCGGTCGAATTCGAGACAGTGCCGAGCAGCTTGATCGTGCTGCTGCCCGCGAGTGCCTGCGACATCCCGAGTGCGGACGACGGATGATCGTCCGCCACCATCACTCGCACAAAAAATTCATCCATCTTTATTCTTCTCCCGATACACGCGGCCCGACGTGCCATGTTGCGCGACGCGCCGGGATTCGAATCGATCTCGCAACGGTTGGATTGCGACGTTCAGCGAACCGGGCGGTGCGCAGCGTAATTTTAAGATAATAGACGGGTTCGGCGTCGCCGCCGAGAATCGGGACGCGCGGCGCTTCCGCTGGTCCGCGCCCCGTCGAGCTTCGACGCCACCGCCGACGCGCCGGCCGCCGGCTGGAACACGGCGCCGCGACGGCACGCACGTTCGACAATCGGACGCCCACGCACACCCGATCGACGGCCCCCACACCGTCGATCCATCCCGTCCCGCAAAGCGCCTTGGGCCGTTGCCTAACGCCTGGCCACGGTCTTGTCCGGTTCATCCATCCTGTCGTCCGCAGCATGCTGCCACTCAGTGATCGCCCGCCGCTTCTGCGACGGCGACATCATCATGAACTCGTTCAGCCTCGTGAGGAAATCCCGTCTGGATTTCTCCGGTAGCGTCGCGAATCCAAGCAACAGCCCGAACACCTTCCCCATATAGCGCACGGCCTTCGCCCTCCTTGTTCAATCGAAATCACGCGGCATCCGGGCGATGCCGCGTGTCTGCCTTGCCAGTTTGGACACGGGCGTTCTACGCCGCAGTCGTATCGTTCATTTTTATCGTCCCGGCCAGTGCGCCACCGCAGTCACGACTGCGCTCGACGCCGGCCGTTCGTCCGCGGCGGCGGCGGGAAACCGTATTCCGCGCTGTCGTGCGATACGGGCCAGGCTGCGACGCAGGTCGGCCAGCGTCACCGGCTTGGTCAATACGCTGTCGATGTTCGACGCCGCGTAACGACGCGCGTCCTCGGGCGTCAAATGCGATGCGACCGCGACCATGTCGCAAGGCAACGCGCGCGCATGGACGGCTTCCGCGAGTTCGCATGCCGACATGTCGGGCAGGTCGGCGCCGAGCAGCAACACGTCCCACGCACCGCTCGCGAGCGTGTCGAGCGCGGCGCCGCCGGACGACACGCACCGGACCGCGCAACCGAGCACCTCGAGCTGCTCGCGGAAAATCGACCCGTTGACCGACGCGTCGTCGGCAACCAGCACGCGAGGCACACGCGCGCCGGAAGTTCCCGCTGGCCGATCGTCACTCCCCTCCCGCGCCGGCGGCCGCCGCTGCTCGGCCGTCGCGACGCGCGCCTGCTCGATCGCCGTGTACAACCCGTTCAACGAATAGCTCGACACGCGGATCGTGCGGCCCGCGACGTTCGGCTGCAGCGGGCCGTCCGGTGTCGCGAGTACGACCGGCGTACCGCCGCCGAGACTGTCGAGCTCGTCGCGCCGCCACTGCTCCGAATCGCCGAAGAGTACGATCGCGTGAGCACGCTCGAGGCACCCGGCGGCAATCCCGATCGGACTCGGATGCATCGCGACATCGAAACCCCATGCACGCAGATGCGGAAAGGCGAACGCGCGCCACGCGTCGTCGGGCGACACGACGATCAGTGTCCGGCGCTCGCCTGTCACCGCCCGGGATTTCGGCGCAATCTCCATGCGCAACGGCAATCGAACGGTAAACAGGCTGCCGACGCCCGGCGCGCTGTCGACCGAAATCGTCCCGCCCATCGCCGCGACGAGCCGATCGCACAGCGCGAGGCCGAGCCCCGTGCCGCCATAGCGCCGGGTGATCGACGCGTCGACCTGGGAAAACGGCTTGAAAAGTCTGGCCCGCTGCGCGGGATCGATGCCGATGCCCGTGTCCTCGATGCCGATCGCGAGTTCCGGTACGCCGCCCGTGCCTCGCCCCGCCACCACACGGGCGACGACGCGGCCTTCGCGGGTGAACTTGATCGCGTTGCCCAACAGGTTGCCGACCACCTGCGCGAGCCGCGTCGGATCGCCGCGCATGCGCTGCGCGCCGCTCGCGTCGATGTCGGCGAACAGCGGCAATCCCTTCGCCTTCGCGACGGAGGAAAATGCCGCCAGTTCGCGCTCGATCACCGCGATCACGTCGAACTCGATCGACTCGACCGACATCGCGCCGGCCTCGATCTTCGAGAAATCGAGGATATCGCTGACGATCGCGAGGAGGCCCTCCGCCGATGCGCGCAACGTCTGCACGCGGCTCTGCTGCGATGCATCGAGCGCCGTGCGCTCGAGCAATTCGAGGTTGCCGAGGATCACGTTGAGCGGGGTCCGGATCTCGTGGCTCGTCGCGGCGAGAAACGACGACTTGGCGGCATTCGCCGAATCGGCCGCGCGCACGGCTTCCTCGAGCTGATGCACGAGCCGGCGCTGGGCACTCGTGTCGGCGAAGGACGCGATCATCACGTCCTCGCCCTGATAGCGCGCGCCGTGCGCGATGACCTCCAGATGCAGCGGCGCGGCGCCGGATGCGTCGAGCACGAGCTCGGTCGTCATCGTTCGGCCGGCGCCTTCGTCCGCGACGAACCCCTCGTATTGCGCGAGGACCTGCGCCGCCAGCGCCTGTGCATCGCCGCCGTACGGCACGAGCATCTGCGCCAGCACGTCGCTCGCCAGTATCACGCGGCGATCGGATCGTGACACGAGCCCGATGCCGACGGGCGCCATTCCGATCACGCTGCGGCACAGATCCTCGCTGTCGAACACGCGTGCCGAACGCGCGTAGACGGGCACGAGCACGCGCCGGTAGAAGCGCACCAGCAGCAGCCACATCACCGCGATCGCCAGCAGCGACGTCGCGACGAGCGCCCCGGCCTGCACGCCGATCGCGGCCGCGACATCGGCCAGCGACAGCGCATAGGCGATCGTCCAGCCGGTTGCGGCGAGCGGGCCGCGGAAGACGATCGTGCCGTCGCGGAACATCGCCTCGGCCGGCGCCGCGTACTCGTGCGCGACGTCCAGCGCGAGCAGGCGCGCGTCGAGCGCCTGCGTGCGCTCGACCCCGGGATCGATCGTGATGAGCCGGTTGTCCGCGGTCGTGATGAAGAACACGCCCGCCGCGTGGCGATCCTGCAGCCACGACAGCAGATATTCAGGCGCGTACTCCGTCACGAGCACCGCGAACGGCTGGCCGTCGGCGCGCGCCTGCGCGGCGATCCGGATGCGGGCCTGCCCCGTCACCGGGTTGACGTAGGGCGGCAACCAATGCACGCGCGGCCGCCCGTCCGCGCCGACTTCGGGCGTGGGTGTGAAATCGATGCGCAACGCGTCGAGCACATGCGCGCGCGCCTCGGCCGTGGCCAGCGCCGGGTTGTCGCCCGACAGGTGCGGCACCAGACCGAACAGCCCCGTGCGCGTGCTGTAGTGGTAACCCTCCAAGGTGCGTCCGCGATTGAGCGAACTCGCCGCGCAGATACGCGACAGCATGAACGACAGCGCGAGGTAGCGCGCCACCTCGTCGCGCCGCGTCGTCTGGCCCGGCACGCCGACCACCAGCGACGGATACGGCTTGATCGCGAGTTTCTGGCCGTCGGCGAAGAATGCGTCGACGACGGACGCCGGCGCCGCATCGAGCTCTTGCCAGATCAGCTGCGTATTCGCGACGCCGTTGCGGAACGACGTCTCGCTCACCTGGATCTCGTCACCGGTTTCCTCGACGCCGTTCAGGAAATTGCGCCGCTCGCCGTCCAGATAGCCGTATACGATCGACACGATCCCGAGCCCGCAGGCGACGAGAATCAGGATCGTCACGACAATGGCGCCGCCGAACATCGAAATGCTCTGATAGCGGCGAATGGACTGAAGCGTGCTGTACGGCATGGCCTGGCGCGACGGCACGTCGGGTTCGGCGGTGAGCGGATGCTCGGCCCGGACGGACGTCACGATGGAATGAAAGGGATGGAGTTGTCCCGATCATGCCAAACGACTCGGGGGAAATCAGTCGAGTCAGGCCGATTTAGTACTCGTCTGAATAATTTGAATAATTGTTTTGGACTTGACCGAGTCTTTGGCGCGACATTTCGACCGATCCGGGCCGCGGCGTCACGCGGAGAACGGCAAAGCGCGGCGTATGCAGAAACGAAATACCGCCGGCAAGCCGGCGGCAAAAGATGCGCCCACGCATCGCGTGTCGCACCTGAGGCACTCGATGAGGCGCGCGCGGATCATTCTCGAATGAACGCCCCGCGCGGCGCGCCCGCTCAGTTCTGCGTGAGCGGATTCAGCGTCGTGCACAGGAAGCCCGTGCAGTTCTTCGGCGCGAAATAGAACGACGCCATCACGGGCGGCACGGTGGTGCCGAGCGCGATGTCGCTCAGATACGCCGAGCCCTGCGCGCCGAACGTGTTCGCCTGCTGCACGAAGTTCGCGCCGGTCGACTGGATCGCGGCCGACTGGTACGTGAAGGTCGGCGACTGCGTCTGGTCCTTCACGTAGACCCACGAGATCGCCGTGCCGAACGCCATCGCGCCCTTCGCGCGGTAGCCTTTCGCGCCTTCGCTGTTGGCCTGCGCGATGAAGTCGCCGACCGTCGACGTCGGCGCCAGCGCGTCGTACGTATAGGTTGCGTTCGACGCGTTGTTCTTCATGTAGACGTTCGCCTGCACGGCCCCGACCATCAGCGGGCCGACGAACCAGTACCCCGACTGGCCCTGGCCGTTCGCCTGTGTGAGGAACGCGTTCGCATCGGCCGGCAGCCCGGTCGTCGTGTACGTGTAGGTGGCCGACGAGCCACCGTCCTTGCGATAGAGATCGCCGTACGTGAGCGGCCCTTCGTAGCGGTAGCCGCTCGCCCCTTGCGCGTTGGCCGTATTGACGAAGGACGTCATGTCGGCCGGCGCCGTCTGCAACTGATACGTGTAGGTCTGCGCGGTGCCGTCATTCACGAAGATCGACTGCGTGCCGCCATTGCCCGCAGCGTAGAAGTAGTCGCCCAGATAACGATAGCCCTTCGCGCCTTCGTTGTTGACCAGCGTCAGGAAACTGGCCCGATCGGCCGCGACAGGCTGCGCCTCGTAGCGCCAGGTCAGCGTGCCGCCGCCCGAGCCGCCCGAGCCGCCCGAGCCGCCGTTGCCGCCGGAACCCGCGCCGCCCGTCCCGCCGCTGCCGCCGCTGCCGCCGTTGTTGGTCGTCCCCGAACCGCCGGACGACGCGGGAGATGAATTGTCGTCGCCGCCGCAAGCGGTCAGCGCGAGGCAAGTCAATGCGATCAGTGCAACGGCTTTCATCGGAATCACCTTTCCAACGAGCAGGACGAACGACGCCCGTACGCGCGGCTCACACCGCACGCACCGACCATCACGAATCAGGAATCAGGAATCAGGAATCAGGAATCGGGGCTCGACAAGCGGCCGGCGGCATCCCGCCGGCCCCGTCGGCGTCAGTTGACCTGAAGCTGGCCACCGCGGCCCAGCCCGCCCTTCACGTCCTGCGCCTTGTAGCTGCGCAGCGCGACGACCATCTTGTTC